>CAZBWQ010000016.1:0-50727 GCA_964495565.1 uncultured Sandaracinaceae bacterium
CGCCGTCATGAGCGCCGGCGAGCTTCGCCACGTCCAACAGGCGGTCGACTCCGTACGCGTCGACGATGCGGTGCTCGATTACCTGCACCGCATCATCCTCGCGACCCGTAACACCCCGCTGCTGTCGGTCGGCGCGTCCACCCGTGGCGCCCTCGGATTCGAGCGGGCGGCCCGCGCGCGGGCCCTGGTCGAAGGGCGGTCGTACGTCTTGCCCGACGACGTCAAAGCCCTGGCCGGCCCCGCGCTGGCACACCGCGTGAAAGTCGCCGGAGCGATGGCGGGCACCTCGACGCGCGACGACGCGCAGCGTGTGATCCGCGAGCTTCTCACGGTCGTCTCCGTTCCACTCTGACCGGCTGGGCCGATGCGGATCTTTCGACGAAAGCGGCGCACCCGAAAGTTTCGGCTGACCCGCGAAGGACGCGCGTTCTTGCTGGTCACGGGGGGCGTCGGCTTTGCCGCGGTGAACACCGCAAACAACTTGTTGTATCTCGTCCTCGGCCTCTTGCTCAGCCTGCTGCTGGTCAGTGGAGTGTTGAGCGATCTGGCCCTTTGGAAGCTGCAAATTCGCCGCCGGCTCCCGCCGCGCATGTTCGTGGGCAGCCGATCGCTGATCGAGGTCGATGCGCACAACGAGAAGCGATGGCTCGCGAGCATTTCGATCGAGGCGCTCGACGAGGTCGACGGGGAAGAGACGGCGCCGGCGCGCTTTCTACGGGTGGCCGCGGGGGGCGCCGAGGATGCGAACTACGGGTTCGTGCCTCAGCGTCGGGGCGTCCTCGAGCTCGGCGTGATTCGCGTGCGCACCCGATATCCGTTTGGATTGATCGAAAAGGGCTACACCATCTATCAGCCGGACGAGCTGGTGGTGTACCCGAAGCTCCTCGAGCGCATCGCCGCTCCGCCCGTGCAACCGGTTCCGGGCGACGCGGCGCCGATGCACCGAACGGGCCGAGGCAGCGAATTCGCCGGAAGCGTGCGTTTCTATCGGGAAGGCGACGAAGCGCGGGACATTCACTGGAAGCGCACCGCGAGCCGCGGCGATCTGGTGGTTCGAGAGCACGAGCAAGACGCGAGCTCGCTGGTGACGCTCACCGTCGACAACGTCGTCCCCAATGGCCTCGAAGACGAGGGCGAATGGCGCGACCAGCTCGAGCGCTCGATCTCCGAAGTCGCGACCGTGGCGGCGAGCTACCTCGCGCAGGGCGTTTCGGTGCAGGTCCAGACCCGTGACGACGCGTCGCCGCTGGTCGTCGGTGGCACGGCACCGGATCCGATCTGGCGATTTCTCGCGCTCGTGAAGCCGGTGCGGGCGCGAGGGGGGCAGGGCGACCCGGAGGGACGCAAGAGGCGGGCCGCATGAGCTTTGCGTTCGCCCACAAGCTCGTCGCGTACCTCTTCGCGGGTCTCGGTCTGACCGCCTTGATGCTCGGAACGACGTTCAGCCCCTTCGACTCGGTGCTGGTCGTGGTGGCCTTCGTGGTCAGCTGGTTTGCCGAGCCGCCATTGCTCGATCGCCCCGGGTACTCCCGCTTCTGGAACGTCGCTGCCGTGGTTTTCTTGCTCGTCCAGATCGCGCGAGCCCTGACCGGCGAGGCCACCCTGACGGTCGGCGTGCAGTACGCGGCGTTTCTGCAGATCTCGCGCTTGGCGCACCGCAAGAGCGCGGCCGACTACCAGCAAATCGCGATCTTGGCGTTCCTTCACTTGATCGCCGGGACGGTGCTTTCTTCGGGATTGGACTACGCGGTGGTGTTCTTCGGCTTCGTGGTCGTGATGCCGTGGATGCTCACGCTCACCCATCTTCGCAAGGAGCTCGAGACCCGCTACGGCGCCGGCACCCGCATGCTTCGCGCCGAGCTGCAAAGCCGAGAGCTGACGACGCCGGCATTCTTCGGAGGGACGACGTTGCTCGCGGTGCCGTTGTTCGTGCTGACCGCGGCGATGTTCTTTGCCTTTCCACGCGTGGGCTTCGGCTTCTTGTCCAGCCTAGGCTCCCGCAGCCAGGCGGTGGCCGGGTTCGGGGACGACGTCGAGCTCGGGGGCTTCGGCACGATTCGGGACGACCCCACCGTCGTCATGCGCGTGAAGCTCAAAGACCGGCCCGAGCCACCTCCCCGCTCGCTCGGGATCCGCTTGCGAGGCACCTCGTTCGACCGGTATCGGGGAGGGCGCTGGTCGCGCACCCAAGCAAACGGCTCCGACCTGCGACGCCTCGGAGACCAGTACGTCTTGGTTCGCCCACCCGAGCCCGAGGACCACGAATACGAAATCATCTTGGACCCGATGGAGGAGCCGGTGTTGTTCATCCCCGAGGGCGCCGTGGCGTTGCAGGTTCCGCCGGCCATCCGTGCGGGGCGAAACCGCTATCGGACCGTCACCCACGCGCCGGGCTTCGACATCCGCTATCGCGGCCGCCTCGATTCGGCGCTCACCTACCGGGCGTTCGTGGCGCCCGATCGCCAGGGTCTGAAAGAGCGCATCTCCGAAAAGGAGCGAGCGCGGTATCTCGAGCTTCCGGAGGGCTACGAGCGCATCGTCGCGCTGGCCGCGCGCGTCGTCGCTGGTATTTCCGATCCTGTCGCCAAGGCGCGCCGGGTCCAGCAATACCTGCGAGAGGGAGACTTCCGTTACTCGCTCGAGCAGCCACAAACCGAAGGCAAGGACCCCCTCCACGTGTTCTTGTTCGAGGCCAAGGCGGGCCACTGCGAATATTTCTCGACCGCGATGGCGGTCATGATGCGCGCCGTCGGGCTGCCCGCCCGCAACGTCACCGGGTTCCTGGGCGCCGACTACAACCCGTACGGTGATTACTACGCGGTGCGAAACGGCAACGCCCACAGCTGGGTCGAGGTGCATGTCGGAGACCGTTGGATCACCTTCGATCCGACGCCAGCCTCCCGCGAGGTGGCGTCGCCTTCCGGGCTTCTGGTCAAGCTTCGCCAGATGATGGACGCCATGCGCGTCCGCTGGGCCGAATACGTCGTCGAGTACAACATCCGCGACCAGGCCCAAGCCCTGCGTGGCATGCTCGACTGGTATCGCTCGCTTCGAAGCGACTGGGGCTTCGGCCGCGCATCGAGCGACCGGGGCGGGCCGAGCGACGACCAAAACCTCGGGCCGATTCCGTTTCGTCCGGACTGGCGCTGGTTCATCGGCGTGATGAGCGTCTTCGGGGCGGGTGTTTTGCTCGTGCGCTGGAGGCGGAAGCAGCGACGTCAGAGTCGGGCCGGTCGCCAGCTCGATCCCGATCGCGACCGCGCGGTGCGTCTCTATCTCTCTCTCGAAAGCAGCCTGCGGAGCGCCGGACATGCACGCCCGCCCGACGTCACGCCGAGCGAGCACGCCGCGGCCCTTCGGAAGTCGGGATTTGCGGCCGCGGACGAGGTCCGGCAGGTCACCGACGCGTATCTCGCAGCGCGGTTTGGAGAAGGCGGGCTCGCCCCGCACGACTACGCGCGCCTGCGGGAGGTGAGCCGGAGCGTTCGATCGAAGGCGAAGCGCCCTACTGCGTGAGAAACCATCCGGTCGCGACGCCGACCGCGGCCAGGACCATCACGCCCAAGACCAGCAGCGCGACCTTGGAGCCTCCTCCACCGGGTTCGACCGGCGTTTCGGCGCGTGGGGGCTCGGCCTCGGCGGCCGGTGCCGGGTCTGCCTCGGACCGGATCGAGATCGGCTTGGTCCCCGGCGGACGGAACGTCATCACGGGGCCTTCGCGGCGTGCAGACGATGGAGGCGGATTGAGCGACGGGCCCATCGGGATCGCGGCCGGGCGGGGGGCCTGACCTCGCGGGTCCTTCGACTCGAACCAGCCCATGGTGGCTCCCGCGGGCGCGCTGTCGCGAACGCGCTCGATCGCGGTCGCCACGTCTTCGTCGCCCTCGAACCAATGGCTCGGATCGACGAACTCCGAGGCATCCAGCGGCCGGGACCCCTCGTTGTCGGGGCTGAGTGCGAACGAGCCCGACGGGTCGATCGGGACGTGCGCATTGCTCTCGAGAGACGTGAACCGCGCGAGCTCTTCCTGGATCATCGTGTCGATCATCATCGGTTGCGGCGGGATCGACTTCTGCCGCTCGAGAACGGCCCGGACCAGATTGGCGATGTCGTACGGCGTCACCTTCATCTGGTGATGAAACAGGTAGCTGGCGAGCGCGTCCCCGAACTCGCGGGCACTCTGGAAGCGTGCGTCGGGATCTCTCGCCAACGACTGTCGAACGATTGCCTCGAACTGCTCGTCCACCTCCGGGTGCGTCCCCACCAGGCTCGGCACGCGTGCGGCCGAAACGGCCTGCACCGTCTCGTAGTCGGTTTCTCCGAGGAACAGGCGGCGGCCTCCGAGCATCTCCCACAGGCACACGCCGAGGGCGAAGATGTCGGCCCGCTCGTCGACCGGATGTCCGCTCGCGACCTCGGGAGACAGATAGCTGAACTTGCCCTTGACCACGCCCGGGTCCGTTCGCTCGAGCTGCGTCCGGGCCTTCGCGAGCCCGAAGTCGGTGACCTTCACCTCGCCTCGCCTGCTGATCAAAATGTTCGGAGGCGACACGTCCCGGTGAACCAGGTCGAGCGGATTGCCGTCCTCGTCGAGCAGCTCGTGCGCGTAGCTCAGCCCGCGGCAGGCTTCCATCGCGATGAAGATCGCGTCTTTGAGGGGAAAGTGTTGCCGCTTCGACCGCAGCGTCTCCATGATCTTCTTGAGGTTCGTCCCGTCGACGAACTCCATGACGATGAAGAAGCTGTTGTCCGACTTGCCGATGTCGAAGACGCTGACGACGTTGGCGTGCGAAAGCCGGGCGCCGAGCCGCGCCTCGTCGAGAAACATCCCGATGAAGTTCGTGTGCGAGGCGAGGTGGGGCAACACGCGCTTGATCGCCACGCGTTTCTTGAACCCCTGTACGCTCACGGCTTCGCCGAGAAAAACCTCGGCCATGCCCCCTGCTTCGAGTTTCTCGATCAGGTTGTATCGCTGATCGCTCATGGACTGCTCGCTCGCCTCCCCTCGGGCGTCATTTCATTGTCGTTTGGGGGGACTAGCCCGGTCAAGGAACGGATGCCATTGACAGCCCGCCGCTGCGGCGCTTGACTGCTCCCGTGTCCCGCTCTGCAAAACCCCTGCGAATCGCCCCTTCCGTGCTTTCAGCGGATTTTGGCCGCCTTCGGGAAGAAGTCCAAGCGGTCGACCGTGCCGGGGCGGATTGGATTCACGTAGACGTCATGGACGGGCGATTCGTGCCCAACATCACCATTGGTCCCGTCGTGGTCGAGGCGATCCGGCGGGCCACCGATCGGGTGGTCGACGTCCATCTGATGATCGTGGAGCCGGAGAAATATGTTCAGTCCTTCGCGGAGGCCGGCGCGGACGTGATCACGGTGCATGTCGAGGCGAGCACCCACCTGCACCGCACCCTCCAGCAAATCCGCTCCCTCGGCAAGCGCGCTGGGGTCTCGTTGAACCCACACACCCCGCCCAATTTCCTTCGCTACATCTTGCCAGACGTCGATCTGGTGTTGGTGATGAGCGTCAACCCGGGGTTTGGGGGCCAGAGCTTCATCCCCTCGGCCGAGGCCAAGCTCGCCGAAATTCGCAGCCTGATCGACGACGCCGGGCTCGACATCGATCTCGAGGTGGACGGAGGCGTGAAGCCCGGAACCGCCCGACGGGTCATCGAGGCCGGCGCCGACGTGATCGTCGCGGGGAGCGCCGTCTTCAACGAGGATGACTACGCCGCCGCCATCGAAGCCCTTCGAAAGGACGGCGCGTGAACGACGACTCGGCGCTCACGACCGTCTTCGTCGACCGCATCGCGACCAAGCGCAAGCTACGAAAGAGCCGTTTGGTCGTCGAGGAAGGGCCTGAGGCCGGCACACGCCTCGACATCGCCAGCGAGCGCGTGACGGTCGGCCGGAGCGTGATCTGCGACCTCGCGCTCACCGACGAGACCGTGAGCGGGACGCACTGCGAAATCGTCGCCAACGAGGGAGGCTTTCTCCTGCGCGACCTCGGCTCCACCCGCGGAACCTGGCTCGAAGGCGTGCGCATTCGGGAGGCCTGGCTCGAGCCTGGCGCGCTGATTCGGATCGGGCAGAGCGCGATTCGGTTCGAGCGTGGCTCGGGGTCGGTCGAGATCGACCTAAGCCACCGCAAGGAGTTCTACGACCTGATCGGCCACGGCGTGCGAATGCGCGAGATTTTCGCCGTTCTCGAAAAGGTCGCAGCCTCGGACCTGACCGTGCTGGTGCGCGGCGAGACCGGGACGGGCAAGGAGCTGGTGGCGCGCGCCATCCACCGCGCGTCGAAGCGGGCCAGGCGCCCGTTGGTCGTCCAGGATTGCAGCGCGATCCCAGCCAACCTGATCGAGAGCATCTTGTTCGGACACGAGCGCGGCTCGTTCACGGGCGCGGCCGACCGCAAGCGCGGTTGCTTCGAGGTCGCCGATGGCGGCACGCTCTTCTTGGACGAGATCGGGGAGCTCGACTTGAGCCTTCAGCCGAAGCTGCTTCGCGTGCTCGAAACACACGAGGTCCAGCGGGTGGGAGGCACCCGGATGATTCCCGTCGACGTGCGGGTCATCGCCGCCACCAATCGAGACCTCCGCCAGATGGTCAACGAGGGCAAGTTCCGCGAGGACTTGTACTACCGGCTCAGCGTGGTGCAGGTGGACTTGCCGCCGCTTCGCGAGCGGCCCGAGGACATTCCCTCGTTGGCGCGGCAGTTTCTCGAGGAATCGGCCAAAAGAGGCCCCCGCGGCGAGGGCACGCACTACACGATTTCGGACGACGCGATGATCAAGCTTCAGGCCTACCCGTGGCCGGGCAACGTGCGCGAGCTCAAGAACACCATCGAGCGCGCGGTGTCGCTCGCGGACGGCACCGAGCTCGGCATGCAAGATCTTTTGCCCGCATCCCAAAAAACACCGCCGGTCTTCCTTCCCGGCGGCACCGCCGAGCAGTTCGTCGAGAGCGGCACGCCCTTCAAAGACGCCAAGCAGCGGGTGGTCGACGCGTTCGAGGCGCAATACCTCAAGGTGCTCCTCGACAAGCACGGCGACAACATCAGCCGAAGCGCCCGGGCCGCGGGGCTCACGCGCTATCATCTGCGCGAGCTTGCCAAGCGGTACGGCCTCCGCGGCGACACCGGCGACACCAGCGAATCGGACGATGCCGACGACGAGGATTGACGCCGAAGGTTGACGACGAGGCGGCGGCCTCCTCTATAGTGACGACATGGGTGGGTACGCACGGCTGGCGATCGCCGCGTGTTTGGTCTTGGTTCCGCGCGGCGCGAGCGCACAGACCGCGGGCGCTCCGGCGGTGCCCCCGCCGTCGTGGGCCCGGTCGATCGAGGTGGTGAACGATGGCGCCCCGGTAATGATGGCCCCGGACGGCGACGCCCGCCGCCGAGGCACCGTCGGCGTAGGCACGCGTCTCGGATTCTCGAAGCGGGTGTTTGGGCCGGGCTGCGGGAACGGGGTCTGGTACGAGACGAGCGACGCGCTCTTCATTTGCGAGGATCACGTCCAGCCTTCGGCCGAGCCACCCGGGCCCGCGATCGACCAATGGGCCGTGGAAGGCGCGCGGCTTCCGCAACGCTATGCGTTCATTCGGTTTGGGGCGACCCGCGCGTATCTGCATCCGAGTGACTACTTCCGAAACGACTACGAGGAGGCCCTCGGCAAGGGCTTCGGCATCGTGGTGACCGGCGAGCAGGTCTACGACGGCGTGGCGTTCGTGCGCACGCGCCGGCATTTGTGGATCGAAAAGGGCTCGGTGCGCTTCGTCGAGGGAAGCTCGTTTGCCGGCGAAAAGCTCGGGCCCGGCGAGAAGCTCGCCGTGGCGTGGGCTGCGCGCGGCCCGGCGAAGGTGTACGCGCGCCCGCAGGGCCCCGTGAAGAAGCGTCTCGGCCGGCACACGGCGGTGCACGTCGCGAGGACCAAGGGCGCGTGGGCCGAGCTCGTCGGCGGTGGGTGGATGCGCCGCTCGGACTTGGCGCTGGCGAAGCAGACCGAGCCACCCGAGGGCGTCGGTCCGAGCGACCGTTGGATCGACGTGGACGTCGCGCAGCAGGTTCTGGTGGCCTACGAGGGCAAGGCGCCGATGTTTGCGACGCTGGTGTCGACCGGTCGCAACACGAAGCAGTCCGAGACGCCGCTCGGCACGTTTCGCATTTGGGTGAAGCTCGACTACACCGACATGGACGACCTCGAGCGCACCGATCTCGACAAGAACTACTCGATTCAGGACGTGCCCTGGGTGCAGTTCTTCAAAGATGCCTATGGGTTTCACGCCGCCTTTTGGCACGACGACTTCGGCCGCCGCCGGAGCCACGGTTGCATCAATCTGTCGCCCTCGGACGCCCGATACCTCTTTCAGTTCACCCAGCCCGCGTTGCCTCCGGGGTGGAATGCGATCCTCCCGATTCCCGAAGACCGCCCGACGGTGGTGAGAATCCGGTAGCTCAGTTGCGTTCGCGACAGGCCGCGCGGTCCGCGCGGCCGGTTGCTGGGGACGGGGTGAATCCCGACGGACCCCTCCTCAATCGATCCAACGCCACGCAACCGAGCCAGCGCGCGTCCGAGAAACGAGCATGGCATTCGCGGAGTACACGATCCTGCTTGGGGCTTTCGTACTGGCCGTAGGGCTTGCGATCCTCGGGCTCGGAGTGCCCCTGCTGCAAGCGTATTACCTCGCGAGGCTGCTCATTCTCTTACCCGTTCCCTAACCATGGAGGCACCGATGCGAACCGATTCCCATCATCCCAGAGGTCTCAGCAGCCTGGTCGCTGACCGGCGAGGCTTGACGACCGTCGAATACATCATCGTCCTGGGGCTCATCGCCGTCGTCGGCATCGCCGCTTGGCAGAAGTTCGGCGAGACACTCACCGGCGAGGTCGAAGCGGCCGAAGGGTACATCGCCGACGTCGTTCAGTAGCGGGCTTTGCGATGGGTCTCTTCTCCACCCTGTCGGGTCTCGCGGTTGCGCTTTCAGCAGTCGCGGCCGTATCCGACCTGCGGACGGGTCAGATTCCGAATTGGCTCACATTGCCAACGCTCGTGATCGCACCCATCGCGTACGGAACGGCCTTCGGTTTTGCCGGGCTTTTACGTTGTGTTGCGGCCATCGGTGTGAGCGCGTTGGTCCCCTATTTCCTGTTTCGTCGGTCGGCCATGGGTGGAGGGGACGTGAAGCTCTTTGCCGCTCTCGGCGGGTTGACCAGCTTCGATCTGCTGGGCGGGCTCGAGATTCAGCTCGTCGCATTTCTCGTCGCGCTCCCGTGGATCGTGGTCACGTTCGCTTGGGAAGGCACTCTCTTTCGACGGCTCGCTCGAGCGAGCGTCCGGCTGCTTGGCAGCTTCGTGCCCTGGATTCGTGCAGGCGTCGTCGTGGAGCCCCGCAGCCTTCGTCTCGGTGGCGCGATATTCATCGCGACCGCCATCTTCGCCGCGCCGCGACTCTCGCTTTTCGGAGGAGGGTATTTCGCCCCATGAGAAGCCTCCGTGAGCTGTTCCGGCACCGTGACGGTTCGGTCTTCGTCGAATTCCTGGTGGCTTTCATCCCCCTCTGGATTTTCTTCCTTTGCGTCGTTCAGCTCGCGCTCATCGCCCGCGCAAGCTTGATGGTTCGGCATGCCGCGGACGCTGCCGCCCGCTCCGCCGCGGTCGTCCTGCCCGACGATCCGAGCGAGTACGCTGGCGAGCCCGAAATGTCCGTCGCGCGACGGCCGTTCACATCCGATGATCTCCTTGGGCTTCTCGGCCAGGTGGTCCCGAAGACGTCCGGCGTTCCAGCATCCCCTTGGCAATCCCGCGTTGCCCTGATCAATGCGGGACGCTCGCGGCTCAACACGATTCGGCTCGCGGCCCACGTTCCGCTCCTCTCTCTCGCGCCTCGGCCGATCGGGTCTCACGCGCAGCCGAGCATTCGAGGGGCACTCGGAGAAGAGCGCGGCCTCTTGTATGCGACCCGATATCAGCCTTTCGCTCTCGCCGTGACGTTTCCTGACGTCGAGGGAGACACGGCGACAGGCCCGGAGATCACCGTGCGCGTGACGTACGCCTATGCGTGCATCGTTCCCATCGCGCGAAACATTCTTTGCGATCCTTTCGGCGATCTCCCCTCGCGCGGAGATTATCAGCGAGCCTTTCTTCCGGTGCTTTCGCTGCTCGTCCGAGGGCGCTTTCGGGAGCTGAGCCACGAAACTACCGCGCTGATTCACGACGCACCGTACGCGTACCGCACGAGAGGCTCGTGATGGCTGAAAACCGTCCCACCCTCCAAACCGACGATGCGGGATCGATGATGCTCATGTCCCTCTTCATGTCCCTCTTTCTAGTTGGCGCCCTCTACTACGTTCTCGGTACCGGCGACTCGATCCTATACCGTCGAATCATGCAGGATGGCACCGACTCCGGGGCATTTGCGGCTTCGGTGGTCGCAGCCAAAGGCATGAATCTTCACGTCCTTCTCAACATCGTCATGGCGGTGACCGTCGGCGTGTTGCTGGTGATTCGGAGCGTCGAAGTCCTTCTCGAGATCGTGTTGGCGGTACTGCACGCGCTGGCCGCGACTCTGGTATTCGCTCCCAAAGCGATTCCGCTCATCGGCGTCTTCACGCCAGCCGAAAGCGCCGTAGAAAGGATCGGCGACGCCGTCGAAGAGTTCGTGCGAGTGGCGCATGACGCGCTCGACGTGGCGCACCACGCCGTGCAACGCGGCTATCCGCTTCTCGCCGAAGCCCGCGCGGTCGATGCCATGGTCTCCGAAGCCGCGTACGACCCGCCGCTCGCCGCGGGCTTCGTCATGCCCCTTTTCGGCCCTCCACTTCCCGCGGGCGGCCGAGGGCTGCCCGTCGAGGAGGATTCCCTCGGCGTCCCATGCGATCGCGTCGCGGACGCACTAGGTAAGAGGCTCTCGAACGTGAGCTCCAAAGTTCCCAGGTGGCTGCTCAAGTTCCTCGGTGGCGTCGTGAGCAGGGCTCTGCGACTGGGTAAGCGCCGATCTTGTTCCGACGAGGTAGTCGAGCCACCTCGACGCGTCATCCGCGCGCGAGACGATGGCACCGTACTTTGGCTGGGACACGAGGAGTTTCAGTACCGTGCCTACGGCATCGGACGCAGCCCGCACGAAGCCCACTGGGCTCACGGTGAGAAAGGAATGCGTCTAGCCCAAGGAGGAGGTCATCGCGGCCGAAACGCGATTCGCGCTGGGCACGCACTCGGTCGGATCAGTCTCGCGCAGTCCGAGTACTACTTCGACGGCGACGAAGACAAGGTGGAGTGGCTGTGGAAGCAGAAATGGAGGGGTCGTCTTCGCCGGTTTCGCGTTTCGCGCGACTGGGTGCCCAACGGGATCGTCGGTGCGTGCGCCGGTGCGCGGGGAGCGCCCATCGACGGTGCAGTCGGGCTGTGTGACCTGATTCGAGACTTCGCGCTGAACGCCACCTCGGCGCACTGATGAGGGAGAACCATGAGCATCCAACACGTTTCCATCCTCCGAGACGAGAGCGGCGCCGCCTTTGCCGAAGCGATAGTCAGCTTGCCGGTCTTCATCGCGCTTCTGGGTGGGGTGGTCGCCGTGAACGGCATGTACGAAGCCAAGATGGAAGCCAAGTCGCGTGCGCGTCGTTTGGCATGGCTGCAGGCAGATTCCGGGCTGTGTCCCGAACGGAGTTGTCGGTCGCCCGAATGCTCCGCGACTGAGCAGGCGATTCTTTCCGATGGCGTCGGCGGCCTTCAACGGATTGCGGATGGACCCGTCGCGCTCGGATCCTTCTTGCGTCGCATGCGAGACTACTTCGTCGGCACCTACACAGACGGCATTGCCACGGCCAGGGCTCCCATGCCGGCTACTTTCCATTCGTCTTTCACCGTCCAACGGGGAACCACGACCCTCTTGTGCAACACGACCGGAAGGCATACGCACGACGGCGAGTCCATCCTCGAGCGTGCGTGCGCGACCGACCTGCGGAGCACGGAGTATGCAAGAGAAGTGTGCAGATAAGGGCGTGACTCCCGCCCGTGCGCGCGGGACGCTGCTCGCTTGGCGCGCAAGCCTCCTCGTCGGGACATTGCTGACCCTTGCCGCCGTTTCTCATGCAGAAGTGCGTGCCGAGCTCGAAAGCGCTTTGCTCGATGCCGGCTCTGCGCTGGCGAGCTTCCCCGGCGTCGCGTCGGAACCTCTTCGAGAAATTCGAGTCAACGGGGCACGGGTTCTGCTTCGCACGTACAGCGTCGATGCGCCATTGGCGCTGCTCTTGGACCACTACGAAGCCGCCTGTCGCTCGCGCAACTACCAGATGTTTCGCACCCTCGGCCACGTCGTAGGCGGCCCAGTCACTCCCTCGGCGCGAGCTCTCGCGACTCTGGCAACCTCGAGCCACCGCGGAGCCGATCGAGGTTACGTGGCTTGCGCCGACCTGGGTGCCGGGAGCCACACCGAAGGCTTGATGAACGCGGTCGAACAGATCGCGAGCCATGGCGATCTGACGGGAATCGGTCCGCTTCATTACGCATATGTCGAACGTGCAGAGCCTGATCCTACAGAGCGAAGCTTCGTCCTCGTAGCACTCGCGACCTCCGATTCTCTGCTGGGTCGAATGGTGCCTCACGCTGGCCACGACGCCCAGGGTCGTGATGCCCCGGGAGTCCCTAGGCCAGACCGCATGCAGAGGCTCTTGTCGGCGTGGGAAGTGAACGGACCGAGCGGTGTCTTCACGTACGTCACGGATGCGCATACCCCTCGCGACCTCGAGTCGTTCTATCGACATGCGCTCCGCGAGGACGCTTGGACGCTCCTCGAGCGACACGCGAGCGAGTCGATCGAAATCGATGGGATTCGGCTGCTCTCGGCCGAGAGAGGTGCGCAACTGACGACCATCCTCGCTCACCGATCGGAGCAGGGCCGAACCATCCTCACCATCCTCACGTCGGGGTCGCCGTGAGCCAATCTTCGGAGCTGAAGCGAACGCCCCTTCTGGTCTCGCTTGCCGTCGCCATTGTCGGCTTCGCAGTCTTGGCCATCTACCTGCGGCAGTTTGAACGCGAAGCCCGCGGAGGCGATCTCGTCAGAGTTCTCGCTGTCCGCAAGGACACCGTCGCGCAGCAGCCGCTCGACGAAGAGTCTCTCGTGGTTCGCCAGCTACCGGAGGCGTACGTCGAGACCCGCCACGTGCGTGCCTCGGAGATCGAGCGAGTGCTCGGAGTTCCCGTCCGGTCCGACCTCGAGGCCAATCAAACACTCCTCTGGAGCGACCTCGCGACGGGTCAGCGAACCTTCAGCTCCCTCTCGAGTCGCATTCCAAAAGGGATGCGTGCCATCACCGTCGAAGACGGTAAGCGCCGGTCTCTCGGCCACTTGGTTCGGCCGGGAAACCGGGTCGACGTCTTGCTGACCAAAGCGAAACCGACGCAGGACGCGGCCCTCGTGACGATTCCGCTTCTTCAAAATCTGCTCGTGCTTGCCGTTGGGCGAAGCGTGGAGCCGATGGACGAGCCCGCACGGGCATTCCGGTCCTCGACGGTCACGCTCCTCGTCAGCTTGGAGCAGGCCAGCCTGCTCGTTCAAGCCAAACGCGGCGGAGAGTTGAGCTTAATCTTGCGCAACGAGAACGATCTCGAAATTCGCGAAGGGGTCGCGGAGACCAACGACGCGGACCTCCTGGAGATCCATCTCGAGCAACGTACCCGAAGACCGCGAATCGAAAGGCTCGACTAGCTTGGCCAGCCGCGTCTCGCTTTGCTGCACGAGCTTGGCCCTGTCGATGGTGTTGGCAGGGAGCAACGCCGATGCGAGCACCGACCGCGCGACCACGATCGTCTTGCGTGTCGGGGAGCAAAAGAGCCTGCCGGCTGACGGTGTGCAGAGCTACTCGGAAGGCGCACCCGGCTTCGTGGACGTTCGCGTCACCCGAGATCAAAGCCGTTTCGTTCTCGTCGGGAAGCGCGAGGGCACGACTTCTCTCTTGCTCATCCGACACGATGGAACCCAGATACAACACACCATTCGCGTCATGGAGGCGGACGCGCGAATGGGCTTCGGGGGGCGAGAGAACATACGCCTCGACCTCTACTTCGTTCTCATCCAGGACCGCTACTCACACCGAATCGGGCTCGACTGGCCGGGAAACATCGGGAGCACGGCCGTTCCGTCGGAGGCGACGATCGCGATTACGGGAGGTAGCGCGCAAGCCACGCAGAGCGCTTTCCAAATTCTCTCTCAGACCTTCCTGCCGAGCTTCGATTTGGCGCAAGCGAAGGGCTGGGCGAAGCTCTACCGGCAGGCGACGCTCGTGACGGCCAACGGAACCGAGGCCGTCTTCACCTCCGGGGGAGAGTTCAACGTCCAGGTACAGAACAATCTCACGGTGAACGTCCAGGCGATCGAGTTTGGCACTCGATTGACCGTCCTGCCTCGCTATGACGCGAGAACGGGTCGCATCGAGCTCGAGATCAGCGCAGAGGTTTCCGATTTGGATGCTGAGCGTGGCACGAGAGGAATTCCGGGGCGAACGACCTCCCGCGTGCAGAGTCTGGTCAATTTGGAGCTCGGCGAGTCGGTCTCCCTCGCAGGGATTCGCGCTCGAAGCGAGCAGCGAAGCAAAGATGGGATACCAGGCCTCGCCACCATTCCGTTCATTGGCGCTCTCTTTGGTCGGCATGCCCGTCAGGTCGATGACAATCAGGCCTACATGTTCATCGTGCCCTCGGTGATAGAGCCGGTCAGCATGGCTCAGCGCGACCGAGTCGAGGAAGCGCTGCGCACATACGAACGCTTCCGCGGTGGAGTCGACGCCCAACACCTCGTGGATGCGCCCCGAGTAGGGCGAAACGCGGAGTCTTCTCGGTGAACGTCGAGCTCTGCCTATCCATTCATGCGCCGGATGGCTCGGTCGAAGAAATCAGTCTCTCCGACGCGCGATGCGTTCGCGTCGGACGCGACCCGGGTTGTGATGTCGTCCTGGCATCTCCCGAGGTCAGTCGTTTTCACATGCAGATCGAGCGGGATGACCAGGGTTTTCGCGTGATTGACCAATCCTCCAACGGGACCATCTTGGAAGGCGAGGCAGTTCGGTCCGCGGCTCGTTCCCTCCCGACGAGTGCCAACATACGGATCGGGCCCTACGCCCTACACATCCAGCAGCACCCGCGAAAGCTCACCCAAGAGCCCGTGTCTCCCGCACTTCGGCGCGCGATCCACCAGGCGCTTCTCGATCATCTGGAGCTCGCTTCCCTCGACGGCGCCGACCTCGATGACGCGGTCCTGAGACCGAAGGTGGTGCAGGCGTTGGAACGCATCGTTGCGGAGCACGAGGCCGAGATCGGCGATCTACGGCAAAGGACGCAGTTGATCGCCGAAATGACCGATGAAGTCTTGGGCCTTGGTCCTCTCCAAGACCTGTTGGATGACGAGAGCGTGTCCGAAATCATGGTCGTCGATCCGAGTACCATCTACGTCGAGCGGAAGGGTAAGATCGAGCTCACTCGACTCCGCTTCAGTGACGACGAGTCGTGCCGTGCTGCCATCGAGAGAATCATCACCCCACTCGGGAGGCGAATCGACGAGAGCACACCCATGGTCGATGCGCGCCTCAAAGACGGCTCGCGCGTCAATGCGGTGATTCCGCCCCTGGCTCTACGAGGCCCTTGCATCACGATTCGCAAATTCTCGCGCAGTCCTCTGCAAATGAGCGACTTGGTGTCTCTCGACAGTCTGAGCTCCCAGATGGCTGCTTTCCTCCGCCGCTGTGTTCGTGCGAAGAAGAACATCGTCATCTCGGGAGGCACGGGAAGTGGCAAGACGACGCTCCTGAACGTTCTTTCGGCCGAAATTTCCGCTGGTGAGCGGATCGTCACGATCGAGGACGCGGCTGAGCTGCAGCTCGATCAGCCCCACGTGGTGGCACTCGAGTCCAAGCCGAGGAACCTGGAGGGGCAGGGCGCCTACACGATCCGGGACCTTCTGAAGAACGCTCTGCGGATGCGGCCCGATCGAATTCTGGTTGGCGAGTGCCGAGGCGGAGAGGCCGTCGACATGCTTCAAGCCATGAACAGCGGCCACGAGGGATCCATGACGACTACGCATGCGAACAGCGCGCGTGATGCAGTCAAAAGGATCGAGACGCTTTGCATGATGGCGGGCCTCGATCTGTCTCCACGAAGCATTCGAGAGCAAGTCGCAGCGAGCATTCACGTCATCGTGCAACAAAGCCGATTCTCCGATGGGTCGCGGCGGCTGAGCTCCATCACGGAGGTCGGGATGCTCGGAGAAGGGGGCGAAGTTCTGTTGCACGACATCTTCGTCTTCCATCGCACGGGCACCGGGCCATCGGGCGAGGTGCTCGGGGAATACCGACCGACTGGTTACGTGCCGACGTTCATCGATGAATTCATCACACAGGGTTTGATCGACGAGGGTGACTACTTATGAATCCGAGCCTGTCACCCCTGATCGTCGGGGCGGCATGTGCGGCCGTAGGAGTTGGCGCTTCCGTCTACTGGCTGTTGGCGTATCCCGCCGTCCCACTCGTACGCATCCTCTCGACGTACGAAAACAAGCTGGACCGCCATGCGAGCTTTCTCATGCTCGGGGTGCGAGGGTCCCGGATTGCGCGCGCACAGCTCGTCCTCGTCGCCGGGTCGCTTGGTTTGTGGGTGCTGAGCCGCCACGCCGTGTTCGGGGCGTTGGCCGCTGCGATCGTGTGGGCTCCGAGTTGGTTCTTGCGGAGACAACACAAGGCGCGCGTTGCCAAGCTGGAGGGGCAGCTCGATACCTGGCTTCTCATGCTCGCAAATGGTCTGAAGGCCACTTCCTCGGTAGGTGAAGCGATCGCCTCTACGGTTGTCCTGGCGCCCAAGCCCTTTCGAGACGAGGTCAGCTTGATGGTCAAGGAGATCCAACTCGGAGCTCCTCTCGATCGAGGTCTCCATTCGATGGCTTCGCGAATCCGAAGCCCACTGGTTTCGGGCGCGCTCGGCATGATCGCCGTGGCACGCCAAACCGGAGGCGATCTTCCCCGAGCCTTGGAGCGATCGGCTGCGGCTTTGCGAGAGTCCTCCCGACTCGACGGCGTTCTGCGCGCGAAGACGGCCGAAGGACGCGGTCAAGTCTTCGTGCTGGCTGCGGTTCCGTTCGTTCTTGGCGTCATCATTTCGTGGCTCGACCCGAGCTGGTTCGATCCGATGCTGCAGCAAACTCCGGGTCGCGTCCTCCTCATGGGCTGCAGCCTTGCATGGGCTGTCGCCGTCGCTTGGGCTCACTACATCGTGCAGGCGGACCTATGAGTGGCCATGCACGACTCGTGCTGACAGCCGCTTCGCTGGCGATCGTCCTCGGCATGTCGGGCGTCGCGTTTCAGATGGCCAAGTCGGCGCCTCTTCCGCGGCCCACGTTGGGTACCCGTGGTCTCGAACGAAGTCGAGCGCTCCAGGCAGGCGGAGTGTTCCGTATCATCGAGCCTCTCATCCGTTTCACCGGCTCCTGGCTGCAGGGGCTCTCGTGGAAATCTGCGCGCTCATCGAGTCGACACGCTCTGCTTCGCGCAGGTGATTACCTGGGTCTTTCGGACGACGAGTTTTTCGCGGTGAGCTTGCTGAGCGCCCTGGGTGCAGGGATCGCGGCCGTCGGGGGTGCCCACGTCTTCGGCTGGCCCTCTCTTGCGATCCTGCTTGCCGGGATGGTTGGGGCGTTGGGCCCATGGTTCCGGCTGCGTAGCTTGGGACGAGAGCGAGCCAGGAGGGTCGACCGCTCACTCCCTGGCGTCTTGGAGCTCGCAGCGATGTGCATGAGCGCCGGCCTCGATTTTCCGGGATCGTTGCGTCGCATCGTGAGCAGCGCGCCGGATGAACGAGAACCGATCATCGAGGAGCTGTCCAAGGTTCTTCGGGAGCTCGAGTTCGGACATACGCGGCGAAGCGCGCTCGCGAACTTGGCAGATCGAGTGCCGACCGATCAGGTTCGCGAGCTCACCAGCGCCATCGTTCAAGCAGAGCAAAAGGGAAGCCCCCTGGGACCGGTCTTGGCGATCCAGGCGCATACCCAACGGCTTCGGCGTAGCCTGGCTGCGGAGGAGGTCGCTTCCGGTGCGGCTTTGATGTTGATCGGACCGATGACCCTGATCTTTCTGTGTGTGATCGTTCTGCTTTTAGGTCCGGTGGTCGTGCGATTGATGTCGGGGGGGCTGGGCATCTCGTGACACACGTCGTGCACCGCCATCTCTCGTCGGCATTCCGCAAGCCAGGCTTGCACGGCTTGCTGGGGCTGCTCGGCATCGCCGCCGCCCTCGCGTGGTGGCTCACGGTGACGCCAGCGGCGCCGCGGAGAGCACGATCCATGCCGGAGGAACCTGTGCTGTTCGAGGGATCGAGAAGCTGCCCACGCTCTTTTGGGGCCGAAGCGCTCGGCCGTGAGCTCGAGGAACATGCGCAGTACCGCGCTGATCGATACCCTTACGATCCGCATGACGGCGTCCTGGCGGTCTTCCGCTACCAAGAGGCAGAAAGTTGCTATCGCGTTGCCGGGAGACACGACGAAGCATCGCGGGCAGCTGCCGCAGCGCTGACCCTCACGGCCCTGATCGAGGCGGACTACGCGGCCGCACGAACGAGCTTGGTGCGCGCGCTCGACTCGAAGCACTGGAGCTCGGCTCTCGAACACGCTCGCCAGCTACGACTTCTCACTCGACATCTCGGAGATCACGATTATGTGGATTGGCTCGACCGCACGATGGGTTGGCTCAGCACGCGTGAAGACGTGGCGCTGTGAGCACTTGCACGTCTTGGTCGCGACATTGTCGATCATCGCGCTCGTTGGGTGTCAGCATGCCGTCCGCGAGGAGACCCGCGACGCGCGCGAGCTTGCCACGTTGGTCTCGAGCGAGGATCTCTTTGCGCTAGGCATCCACCATGCCCGTCTTGGTGACGTCCATCGCGCCGAGCAGTACCTCCAAGCCGCTAGGCAACGGGGGCACGACGAGTCCGAAGCGGTTGCCTGGCTGGTGCGCGTGTGCATCGCCGGTGGCCGCTATCATGCGGCTTTGCTTCACGCAGAATCATACCTGCGCGACCATCCCCGTCATTGGCCGCTTCGACTCGTCGTCGCGAGCATTCACGAAGCACTGGGAAACATCCGGGATGCCATCTCCGAGCTCGAGGCCATTGTCGACCTCGAGCCAAGCTCGGCTTTGGCACACTATCGACTCGGAATGCTCTATCAGACGGAGCGCGCAAACAACGATCGGGTAGAACATCACCTTCGCGAGTACCTGAGGCTCGCTCCGAGTGGCGCGCACGAAGTCGAGGTCGTGGCGGCTATCGATGCCCTTGGTCACGAGGACGGCGATTCCGAGGTGCGTTCCCGGCCCAGTGATTGGCACGTGTTGGCGAGGGAAGCGCCATGACGGTTCCGGCACGCGTATTCCAACAGACTCTTCGTGCATTGCTCGGTCCAATCGAGAGCTTTCTCGATGATGGAGACGTCACCGAGATCATGATCAACGGGCATGAGGAAATTTACGTGGAAAAGCATGGGCAGCTGCAACTCACGAGCTCCCGTTTTGCATCCGACCATGCGTTGACCTCGGCCCTGCGGAACCTGTCTCAGTTCGTCGGTCGCGAGCTCACGCGTGCGAGGCCGATTCTCGAAGCGAGACTGCCCGACGGGTCGCGTGTCGAAGCGATCATTCCGCCCGCTTCCCCTCGCGGTGCACACGTGTGTATCCGCTTGTTTCCAACGAATCGCCTCACGTTCACTCGCCTCGTCGAGCTCGGCGCGATCCCCGAAAGTCAGGCTGATCTGATTCGGGCCTTGGTCGAACGCGGTCACAACCTCGTGATCTCGGGAGGAAGTGGGTCCGGAAAAACCTCCCTCTTGAATGCGCTATCGGATTTGATCCCCGAACGGGAAAGAGTCGTCGCCATCGAGGATGCTCAAGAGCTTCAGCTCAGGCTTCCCCACGTCGTTCAGTTGGAAGCGCAGCCCGCCGATTCCAAGGGGAATGGTGAGGTCACGATCCGCGAGCTTTTTCGCGCCACTCTACGCATGCGTCCAGATCGAATCGTCATCGGGGAGATCCGTGCTGGCGAAGCATTGGATCTCATTCAGGCCATGACGTCGGGACATCGGGGTTGCCTCGCCACCGTGCACGGGACCCTGCCCGTCGACACGCTGCACCGCCTGGAAACGATGGCGCTCATGAGCGACGTGCGACTTCCAGTGCACGTGCTGAGGGCGCAAATCGCCTCGGCGATCGATGCGATCATCCAGGTCGCACGGCTGTCGGATGGGCGGCGCTGCATCACGCACGTGGTCGAGGTGCGCGGCTATGAGGACAGGGGCTACCAGCTCGAGACGCTTTTCGAGCACCCAGTCGTCGAGGAGCTCGGAAAGTGAGCCAATCGACCTCGCAGTGTCCGTACCAAGACGACGATCGTACCGTCGTGGATGGCGCTGCCCACCATGCTCGTCCGGAGCCCGAAACCGTGCTCTTGAGCGCGGAACAAAGATCTTTTGGCGTGTCGGGTCCGATCGAGCGCAGGCGCGCCTTCGAGTGGCGTCCATTGTCCTTGTTGGCTCTTGCCATCGGTTTGATGACCATTCCCACTGCCTTGGCGTATCGCACACACCAGACCGTGCGGGAGCTGAAGACGGAGCTGGACCAGCTCGCGCGTGCCGAACGCGTCGCATTTCCAACGACGGCCGCAAATCTTGCCGACGATCATGCCTCGGCTCGGAACGCACGACCGGTTGCGGGGTCGGCGGATCCTCTGTCCGACCCACGAAGCCGTGTCGAGCTCGAGAGGCATGCGATCGATTCGTTGGCTGCCAACGACTACGACCGAGCGATCGGGCAATACCGCCGGCTTGCTGAGCTCTTTCCGGACGAGCCCGCGTTTGCCGCGATGGTCGAGGTGCTCCTGGTGAAGCACCAATGCTCGTCTCCAGGCTTTCCCGGGGGATTCGCATGCCGCTGAGCACGCGTCGCATGATCGGTCTCGGCGTCGTGTTGGGCATCGTGCTGGCCATCGCATGGGGCATCGTCCTCGCGGCGGGCTGCACGGAGGCGAAGCCCGACACGGTTCTCGCCGTTTTCGACCTCGCGGCGGAATCGGATCCCGGAGCTCCACTCGAAGGCGTTTGGATCACCGTCGACGGGCAACCCGTCGGTCGTAGCAGTGCCACCGGTCCGCTTCGGACGTCGATCGCGCGGCCGCCCGGGACGACGATCCGAGTGGAGCACGATTGTCCTGCGGGCTTTCGCGACCCCGTCGAGCCCAAGCTCGTCAAGCTGTCGCATGACCAGCGTGTCGGCGGTGCCGCTTCCCCCGTGATCGAGCTCGCGCTGCCTTGCCCCCCGAGCGAGCGCGTCGTCGTCATTGCGGTTCGGGCTGAAAATGGAGCCGACCTTCCGGTTCTCTTGGACGATCGTGTCGAGTCTCGCACCGGCAGCACGGGCGTTGCACACTTGTCGACGACTGCGCCGCCTGGCACCGAGCTCTCGGTGCGGCTCGACACGTCCGAGAGGCCAAAGCTCGTTCCGCAGAATCCGCGTCGCGTGTTCGAGGTGCCGGACTCCGACGAGGCGTTCTTGTTCGATCAGCGTTTCGAGATCGAAAAGCCAACGAGAAGAAAGCGAAAGCCACGTCGAAAGATCACCAAGATTGAGTAGAAGCGCGCTCGGTATTATAAGCGGGCGTGATGGGTGAGCGGGCGGATGTGGTGATCGTAGGCGCCGGGCTTTCGGGGCTGTGTGCGGCCCGCAAGCTTCGCAAGCAGGGCGCGTCGGTGGCGGTCGTCGAAGCCCGGGACAGGGTCGGGGGCCGTACGCACACGCAGCGCATCGGAAACGGTGACTTCGATCTCGGCGGCCAATGGATGGGGCCGGGCCAGAAGCGGCTTTGGGCGCTCGTGAACGAGCTCGGGATTCAAACCTTTCCGACCTATTGCAAGGGCAAGAAGGTGTTGGAGGTCGAGGGCGGGCTTTCGACCTACAAACGATCGATTCCCTCGCTTTCGATTGCGAATCTGATTCAGATGCAGGGGGCGCTCAGCTACTTGAAGCGCGTTCGAAAGCAGGTTTCCCCCGAGGCTCCGCTCAGCATGGACGGCGCGCAGGCTCTCGATGCCGAGACCTTCGAGACTTGGCGATCGCGCTTCGTGAAATCGAGCAAGATCAACGCGATCATGGATGCCGCCGTGCGCACGATCTTCGGCGCCGAGGCCCGCGAGCTCTCTGCGCTTTATTTTCTCATGTATCTCAATGCGGGCGGGGGCTTGCTGAAGCTTTCGGAGGTTCGCGGCGGCGCACAGCAGGACCGCTTCGTCACCGGCGCGCAGTCGATCTCCGAGGCCCTCGCCGCCGAGCTCGGGGATTCGGTGCGGCTCGCCACGCCCGTGCGCAAGCTCGTGCAAAGCCGCGACGGTGTCGACGCGGTCTCGGACCAAGACGCGGTGGGCGGGCGATTCGCGATCGTCGCCATTCCTCCGACCCTCGCGGGTCGGATCCAATACGAGCCCGGCGTCTCGGTGTCGCGCGATCAGCTCACCCAGCGCTTCGCGATGGGAGCCGCCGTGAAAGTGCTCGTGACCTACGAGCGCGCCTTTTGGCGCGAAGCGGGCTGGTCGGGTGAGGTGGTCAGCAGTGACGGCCCGCTCAGCGTCGTGTACGACAACACCTCGCACGACGCGAGGCAGCCGGCCCTGGTCGGCTTCGTCGTGGGCAGCCAGGCGCGGCAGTGGTCTTCGCAGCCCGAGTCCGAGCGTCAGCGCCGGGTGATCGCGAAGCTCGAACGCTACTTCGGTGACCAAGCGCGGTCTTTTCAGGAGTATCGGGAGCTCGACTGGGGCGCCGAGCCGTGGTCGCGTGGGTGCCCGGTCGGTGGCCTGCCACCCGGGGTGTTGACGCACTCGTTCCCGCACCTTCGCAAGCCCGAGGGCCGAATCCATTGGGCCGGCACAGAAGCGGCTACCGAGTGGATCGGCTACATGGAAGGCGCCATCCAATCGGGTGAGCGCGCCGCCGACGAAGTGCTCCGCCGGCTTTGAGCCACTGCCGTCGTGTCAGGCACTCGGCGTGAGCCGCACGGTGACGTCTTTGGAGGCAGGCGTGAAGCTTCCGTCGGCGTAGCGCTCGAGTGGCACCAAGACGTTGGCTTCCGGGAAATAGGTGCCGATGCAGCGGCGCGGGATGGGATACGGCACCACGGTGAAGCGAGGCGCGACGCGGGTTCGCCCGCCGTGGTCGTTGATCAAGTCCACCCGAGCGCCCGGGGTGAGACCCGCCTCGTGGATGTCTTCTTCGTTCATGAAAACCACCCGGCGACCGCCACGGACCCCGCGATATCGATCGTCGTGCCCGTAGACCGTCGTGTTGTATTGATCGTGCGTACGCATCGTCATCATGCGGAACGCGCCCTCGGGCAGCGACAGGTCCGGCGCGGGGTTGATCGTGAACTTGGCCTTGCCCGTGTCGGTTTCGAACCTTCGCTCGCGGGCGCCGTTTTCGAGGTGGAACCCTCCCGGTTGCCGCACGCGCGTGTTGAAGTCTTCGAATCCCGGAATGGCTTGGGCGATGAGATCGCGAATGCGGTCGTAGTCCTCGATCAACCAACACCAACTCACCGGAAAGTCCGGCCCCAGCACCTCCTGGGCGATCCGCGTCACGATCGACGACTCGCTGTACAGATCGGGATGAGCCGGTTTGAGACGACCCTCAGACGAATGGACCACGCCCATCGAGTTCTCCACCGTGACGAACTGAGGCCCGTACGCCTGCTGGTCGATCTCCGACCGCGCGAGGCACGGCAAGATGATCGACCATTTGTTGTGCAAGAGATGGCTGCGATTGAGCTTGGTGCTCACGTGGACGAGCATCTCGCAGCGCTCGAGGGCACGCGCCGTGCGCTGCGTGTCCGGCGTCGCCTGCAAGAAGTTGCCTCCCATGGCAAAGAACAGCTTGGCCCGGCCGTCCAGCATGGCTTGAATCGCCTCGACGGTGTTGAAACCGTGCTCGCGAGGGGGATCGAACCCGAACACCTCCTGCAAACGGTCGAGGAAGGCTTTCGACGGGCGGTCGTGGATGCCCATCGTGCGATCGCCCTGGACGTTGCTGTGCCCGCGCACGGGGCAGGTGCCCGCGCCCGGGATGCCGATGCTTCCGCGCATGAGGAGAAAATTGACGATCTCTCGCACGTTGCCGACGCCGTTCTTGTGTTGGGTCAGACCCATCGCCCAACACACGATCGTCTTTCGGCTTCGCAAGACGATTGCGAGCGCTTTCTCGAGCGCTTCCCGCGAGACCCCGGAAGCCGCGATGAGCGCATCGACGTCTTGCGACTCGAGATGCGCGCGGAGCGCATCGAAGCCCTCGGTGTGGAGACTGATGAAGTCCTCGTCGAGAACCGTTCCAGGCGCCTTCGATTCGGCCTCCAAGATCAAGCACATGAGCGCCTTGAGCAGGGCCACGTCCCCGTTGATCTGCACCTGCAGAAAGACGTCGGCGATCGGAGTGCCGCCCGACAACAGCTGGCCCGGGCTCTTCGGATTGACGAAGCCCATCAGCCCGGCTTCGGGCAGCGGGTTGATCGCGATGATTCGCGCACCGTTCTTCTTGGCCTGCTGGAGCGCCGTCAGCATCCGCGGGTGATTGGTACCGGGGTTTTGGCCTATCACCACGATCGTGTCGGCCTGGTGGATGTCTTCGAGCGTGACGGAGCCCTTGCCAATGCCGACCGTCTCGCCGAGCCCGACGCCGCTCGATTCATGACACATGTTCGAGCAGTCAGGCAGATTGTTCGTCCCGTACGCGCGCACGAACAACTGGTACAAGAACGCGGCTTCGTTGCTGGTGCGACCCGAGGTGTAGAAAATCGCCTCGTGCGGAGAGGCGAGCTCTTTGAGGGCCTTTCCGATGCGCTGGAAAGCTTCTTGGTAGTCGATGGGCTCGTAGAAGCGGGAGCCGGGTCGCAGCATGAGAGGCTGCGTCAAGCGGCCCTGCTGTCCGAGCCAGTAGTCCGACTTTGCGGCGAGGTCGTCGATGCTGTATTCCTGAAAGAACTGCCAATCGAGACGTCGCTTGGTGGTTTCCCACGCGGCGGCCTTGGCGCCGTTTTCGCAGAACTCCGTCAGGGCCGCGCGGTCGTCCGGATCGGGCCAGGCGCAGCCCGGGCAGTCGAACCCGTCGGTTTGATTCATCTGGCCGAGAATGCGAACGGCGGACGGGAGCGAGTGACCCTGCTGAAGCATGTGCGCGAACGCCGAGCGCACCGACGCCATGCCTGCGGCTTTGGTCTTGGGTGGGCCGACACGAAGCTTGTCTTCGGTTTCCGGAGGCTCCGCTCGGGTGGGCTGATGCTTGGTCATCGACCCGCGCCGCCTTCCACGACCAAAAACCCACGTGGATCCGCTCCGATCCGCTCGTTGCCGGAGTAGAGGTTGAAGCGATTTGCTTTGGCAAACCCGACGAGGGTCAGACGAAAGCGCTTCGCGGTCTCCACGGCCAAGCTCGACGGGGCACCCATGGCCACCAACAGCGGAAAGCGCGCGCGCACGGTCTTTTGCACGAGCTCGAAGCTCGCCCGGCTGCTGACGACGACGAAGCACTCCCCGGGAGCGTGCGAGCCTCCACGGAGCCAGGCCCCGATGAGCTTGTCGAGCGCATTGTGGCGGCCCACGTCTTCGCGGTGCAGCAGGAGCACGCCGTTGCGATCGAAGAGCGCGGCGCCGTGGGTTCCTCCCGTATGGCGAAACCAGGCCTGCGAGCTCTCGAGCGACGCGAGCGCGTCCCGAATCGCGCTGGGCGCGAACACCCCTTCCTCGACGGCGATGTCGCTGCAGCCTCGCTCGAACAGGCCCTCCACCGTTCGCTCGCCACAGACGCCGCAGGCGCTCGTCACCATCAGATTGCGTTCGAGCAGACGGTTCGGCACGCGCGCCCGCTCGTGCAACACCGCGCGGATCACGTTGTCGGGCGTCTCGGACCGCGCGCAATGGCGAACGCGGATCAGATCGTCCGCTGTCGAAACGACGCCTTCGCCGAAGAGAAAGCCCATCACCAGGTCGGCGTCGTGCCCTGGAGTGCGCATGGTCAGCGCGAGAGGGGTCTCGCGACGCCGATGTGGCTCACCATGCTCGACGATGATCTGCAGCGGCTCTTCGACCGCCACCAAGTCGGTATCCCGCTCCCGCTTGGCTCGCTCGACGCGCTCGACCTTCGTGGACGCAACCGGGGGACGGGACATACCCCCCAAGCCTACTGCGCATCCGTCCGTTCAAAAAGGGGACAGATCGACTCAGTAGATACCGGGAATGATGCGCCAGCGTACGCGCTCGCAGTACCGGTCCCAGTCGGCGCCATACTTCTTCTGGCAAAAATGATGATCGCGCCGCTCCCGGTGGATGAGCAGGATCGCGAAGTAAATCGGATAGAAGTACGGGAGCGCCGAATCGAAGAGGCACGGAAGCGACCAGGACAACGCCATCAAGATGTCGCCCACGTAGTTGAAGTGGCGAGACCAACCCCAGAAACCGGACAGCAACAATTTGCCGCCTTGCTCGGTCTGGATGTACTCGACTTTCTTCCCCCAAATGCGCGCATTCTCCGGGTCGCTGCGGAACTTGTGCTTCTGCAGGTTGACCACGCGAAAGATGTACAGGCCGAGCATGTTGACGGCGATGATGATCGCCGCCCCCCACCACGGGAGCGTGTGCACGTGGTCGATGAGATAGTGGGCCTGCAACGAGTAGGTCATCGGGACCCACACCAGGTCACCGAACGCCAGCATGAATCCGAAGTTCTCGTGCTTGATGTCCATCGTCGTGAGGATGGCCTCTTCGTTCCAGAAATAGTCGACGATGTAGAACATCTGGAAGATCCACACGAGCGCCATCGAGGTCGAGACGAACCCGTATTCTTGGTACTGCACGTACGCGAACGAGGTGTTGATCAGCACCCAGAGGATGAGGCCGGGGCGCGCCTCGCAAAACAGCTTCAAATCGAACCCGTCGGGCCGGGGAGGGATGCGTGGATTGTGACCGGTCCCCATCCAGAAATCGTGAATGAAGCGACCGCTCAGATGACGGGCCTGACCGTGTTGCTTGCCATACCAGTAGAGATAAACGCTGAACGCGAACACGAAGATCGTCATCACGCTGATCAGCGCCCCGAACTGGTCGTAGAGCTCTCGAATCGAGAACAGCCCGGACCAATGAAGGATCGCGACGACGAGAAACGTGACGACGAGCGAAAACAAACCGTTCATGCGGTAAGGCAGCCGGCTTCCGTCGGGGAGCTCCGCGCCGAGGACCTCACGTCCGGGGGCGTACCTCTGGAGCAGGGCCTGCAAGGTGAGCCAGAAACCGTAGATCACGGCGGCTCGCCAAGTCGGCGTCATGGCTTCCAAGAAACCGCTCCAGTCCGCTTCGGGCCCAGGAAGCACCTCGCCGCCGTTGAACCGAACCGCGAAGAAGAGATAGGCCGTGAACAAGGGCAGCCCGACAATCATCGCCAAGTTGCCTGGCACGCCACCGAACTCGAGCTTTCGTTTCTGCTCCGTCATCGGCGGGACTTTAGGGCAAAAACGTCCGAAAGCGACATTCGAGTGCATGTGGCGAAAATTCTCTTTGATGACGCGGCCCTGGCGCCCGTTGCACCCCATCGGTGCCGGCGATAGGGTCCACGTTTCCCCACAAAAGAGGTCCGGCATGAGCAGGTTTGATGGCAAGACGGTGGTGATCACCGGAGCGAGCGCGGGCATCGGCGAGGCCTGCGCGAGGAAGTTCGTCGCGGAGGGCGCCAACGTGGTGCTGGCCGCCCGGCGTGCGGAGCCTCTTCGCCGCTTGGTCGACGAGCTCGGCGCCGACGTCGCCTACGCGGTTCCGACCGACGTGTCGAACGTCGCGGCGTGCGAGCGTCTGCTCGACGAGGCCAAGTCACGTTTCGGGAGCATCGACGTCCTGGTGAACAACGCCGGCTACAACTGGCGCGGCCCGCTCGAGGCCTTGCCGGTCGAGGACATGTTGCAGATTCTCGACGTGAATCTTCGCGCGCCGCTGGTCCTTACGCGGCTCGTGCTTCCGACCATGCGGGCCCAAGGCTCGGGCACGGTCGTGAACGTCGCCTCGCTCGCCGGCCGGTTCCCGCTCGACGACGAGGCCACGTACTCTGCGACGAAATTCGCGCTTCGCGTGTTCTCGTTTGCCGTGGCCGAGGAGCTCCGCGATACCCACATTCGCGTCGCGGTCGTTTCTCCAGGCCCCGTCGATACGGCCTTCATCACCGAAGGAGACGTCATCGAGAACGTGCCTGCATTGGTTTTCTCGCAACCCATGAGCACCGCGGAAGAAATCGCCGATCTCGTCCTCGACTCCGCCGCCGATGGCGCCCGCGAACGCACCAAACCGGTCGCAAGCGGCATGCTCGCCACGCTCGGGTACCTCTTCCCCGCAGTCCGCAGGGTCGTCTTGCCCGTCCTCGAAAAGAAGGGCGAGAAGGAAAAGCAAAAGTACATCGCCCGCCACTCGGCCTAGCCCTCAGGGCACCTTCGAGCCTTCGCGTGATGTGCTTTTGAGTTTACAGCACCGCCCACGCACTTACACTGGAAGGGCCCGGTTGGGCAGGGAGGGCGTCATGGGGTGGCTGATCGGTTTGCTGGTGGTCGCGGGCGTGCTGATTGCATGGTTCGTCGGCATCTACAACAACCTCGTCAACCTGAGGAACCGTTTTCGAAACGCGTTTGCCCAGATCGACGTCCAACTCAAACGACGCCACGACCTGATCCCGAACTTGGTCGAAACCGCCAAGGCGTTTCTCGCCCACGAGCGACAAACGCTCGAAGCCGTCATCGCTGCACGCAACTCTGCCGAGGGTGCACGACAAAGCGCGGCGGCCGATCCGGCCGATCCAGAGGCGATGAAAAGGCTGGTCAGCGCCGAGGCGGGCCTGAGCGGCGCGCTCGGAAGGTTGTTTGCGCTGTCCGAAGCGTACCCGGAGCTCAAATCCAACCAGAACATGATGCAGCTTTCGGAGGAGCTTTCGACCACCGAAAACAAGATCGCCTTCGCGCGCCAAGCGTACAACGACGCGGTGATGCGCTACAACAACAAGTGCGAGATGGTGCCGTCCAACGTCGTGGCAGGCATGTTCGGATTTCAAAAGGCCGAGTTCTTCGAGATCGAAGCCGAGAGCGAGCGGGCACCGGTTCAAGTACAGTTCTGAGCCATGGACTTCTTCGAGGAGCAGGCTCTGGCGCGAAAGCGGACCATTCGCTTGGGCGTGCTCTTCGCGCTCGCGATCGTGGGAGTCGTCGCGGCCGTCTATGCGCTGTCGATGCTCGTGTACACGGCCGCCATCCAAGACGCGAGCGGTGTGGCCTACGTGGTGGGCCGCTACGATCGCGTGTCGGGCGCATCCGTCGTGTCCCTGTGGAACCCATCGGTATTCCTCTTCGCCTGTGGCGCGACGGCATTCGTGGTGGGGCTCGGCTCGCTCTACAAGACGGCACAGCTGCGCGACGGCGGTAGCGCGGTCGCGCTCGGGCTCGGCGGCCGCAAGATGGACCCGGACACGAGCAAGCTCGAAGAGCAGCGTCTTCTCAACGTCGTCGAGGAAATGGCGATCGCTTCCGGTGTCCCCGTGCCCGAGGTCTACGTCCTCGATCGGGAGCCGGGCATCAATGCCTTTGCGGCCGGAAAGACGAGCAGCGATGCGGTGATCGGCGTGACGAACGGCACCTTGCAGTTGCTGCGAAGGCACGAGCTTCAGGGCGTCGTCGCACACGAGTTTAGCCACATCCTCAACGGCGACGCCCGCATCAACGTGCGCGCCATCGGGTTGCTCCACGGCATCTTTCTCCTCGCGTTGATCGGCCGGTTTCTCTTGCATGGGTCGACCGCGAGTCGCAGGAAGGAAGGCGGCGGGGTGGCCCTGATCGGAGTGGGCCTGCTCGCGATCGGCTCGATCGGCGTTCTCTTCGGCCGGATGATTCAAAGCGCGATCTCGCGGCAGCGGGAGATGTTGGCCGATGCGTCGGCCGTGGAGTTCACCCGAGACACCGAAGGACTGGCGTCCGCCCTGAAGAAGATCGGCGGCGCCTCTTCACACTCGTACCTGGGCTCGCCGGCTGCGGACGAGGCCAGCCACATCTTCTTTTCCGAGGCGATTCGACGCCTGCGGTTGTTCTCCGGGCTGTTTCGGACCCACCCCCCGCTCGAAGCCCGAATCCGCAAGCTCGACCCGAAGTGGGACGGCGATTTCGTCGAGGTTTCGCTTCCGCCGATTGCCGAAGGATTGAGCACGCCGCCGAGCGCACCGCCCGAGGACGTCCTCGCCTTCGCCGAGGCGCCGACCGAAGAGGCCGTCAGCCAGGCCATCGAGCACGTCGGAAGCCCACGCCCCGAGCAACTGGTGTTCGCGCGATCTCTGCACGCCTCGCTGCCGCCGCACTGGCTTCGCGCGGTTCATCAGCCTCCGATGGCACAACCGTTGATCTTCGGGCTCCTGCTTGCACAGGACGAGGCCTTGCGAGGCACGGAGCTCCTTCGCTTGGCCGAGCTGACCGACGCGCAGACCGCCGATCTCGCGCTTCGCTTTCACTCCGAGATCTCGGATCGATCTTCTGCGCAGAAGATCGCGGTCGTCGACTTGGCGATCCCAGCCCTCCGAAGCTTGTCGCGCGAAGAGTACGGGCGCTTTCGTGCCGCTCTCGACGCCCTGATGCGAAGCGATCAGCGGATCGACCTTTTCGAATACACGCTCAGCCGGATGATTCAGCGTCACCTCGATCGACACTTCGACGAGGCTGGCCCGACGCGCATCCGCTTTCGCTCGCTCAAGAAGCTGTTGCCGGACGCACGCGTCTTGTTGTCGACGCTCGCGCGTGTTGGCAGCCGCACCGAGCAGGAGGCAGCACGGGCATTTCGGCACGGCGCACACGCGCTTCATTTGGATCCTTCGGCGATGCCGATTCTGCCCGCGAGCGAATGCACGCTCGTTGCGGTCGACGAAGCCTTGGCGCGTTACGATGCCGCGACGCCCGCGCTCAAGAAGAACCTGTTGATGGCTTGCGCGGCCACCGTCATGGCCGACGACAACGTGACCGATCGCGAGGCCGAGCTGATTCGCGCCATCGGCGATGGTCTCGATTGTCCAGTGCCCCCTTTTGTGCAATCGAGGTAGCGCCATGGAGACACGAAGCGTTTACGAGACCGATGACGAGGTTCAGGCCTTAGCCCTTCAGGAGGCGCTCGAGGCCGAGGGCATCGCGGCCGTGCTGGTCAACCACCGAGACACGGCCTATCCAGGGATCACGGATCGCCAGCGTCACGGCACCGAGATTCGTGTCGAAGCCGATCAGGTCGCGGAGGCCAGGCGGCTCATCGAGGAATTCATCGCAGCGCAGCCCATCGAGGGCCCGCCGGTGGCCCCGCCCCCCGATCGGGGCCCCGCGCCGGGTCTCCGGGGGCCGGGATGGCTGGTCATCAGCCTGATATTCCTGGGGTTGCTGGGAATTGCGGTTTATTTACTAAATGGAAATTAAGGCTTGGATCCAGCCCCGGAGGTGCGCTATAAATTTACGGTTCGTAAAGGAAGCGCACCGATGGTTGTCACCGAAACCTACGATCTCAAAGAACTCGCCAAGCTACTCAACTGGAACCCTGCGCACTGCAAGGTGATCCTGAAGCAGCTCGGAGCGGATCCGACGCAGCCCATCGACGAGGAAACGGCCGCCAAGGTGGCCCAGAAGATTCGACGGCAGTGGCCGCCGAACGCGGCCTGACCGGCTGCTCGCTCACTCCTCGCGAATCAACGCGGCGGCCCGCTCTCCGATCATCATGCTCGGCCCGTTGGTGTTGCCGCCGGTTATTTGCGGCATGATCGACGCGTCGGCGACACGCAGTCCTTCGATGCCGTGCACCCGCAGCGCCGGGTCGACGACCGCCGCCTCGTCGACGCCCATTTTGCACGTGCCGACCGGGTGATAGACGGTCGTGGCTCGTAGCTTGATCTCCTCGACGAGCGCTTCGTCGCTCACGCGATCGGCACCTGGTGTCAGCTCCTCTTCGAGGTGCCCGGCCATCGCAGGGTGCACGCAAATCTCACGGCACTTTCGAATCGCGTCGACCAAGAGCTGCGTGTCTTCGGGCGCTTCGAGAAAGTGCGGATCGATCGAGGGCGCTGCGTCGGGCTCGCCGGACGAAAGCCGGATCTCCCCACGGCTCTTCGGATAGATCAGGGTCGGCATCACGGTGAGGCACCGGCCGGTGTCGAGGTCGGGGCGCTCGGGCCCGTCCTGGTTGGGCGTCGGGTAGCCCCACGGGAGCGTATGGATCTGGATGTCGGGGATCGGGGCGTCTTCGCGACTCTTGATGAACGCGCCTGCCTCGAACACCGTGCGGCCGAACCATCCGTCGCCGAGGAAATACTCCTGAAGCATACCGCCGAAGAAGTGCCGCGCGGTCCCTCGGTGCCGGCTCGTCGGCGATCGATAGGTGAGTGGCACGAAGAGGTGATCATGGAGATTCTTGCCGACTGCCGGCAGGTCGACTCGGACCTCGATTCCGTGCTCGCGGAGGTGATCGGCTGGGCCGATCCCCGAGAGCATCAGAATCTGGGGCGAGCCGATCGCGCCCCCGCAGACGATCACCTCGCGCCGCGCGCGAGCCCGGGCTTTCGTTCCGCCCACTCGATATTCGACGCCGACGGCCCGTCCGTGTTCGATGACGACGCGATGGACCAACGCCCGGATCTGCAGCCGAAAGTTCGGCCGGCGGAGGCTCGGATGCACGTACCCTTCGGCAGTGCTGCTTCGCACGCCCTTGGCCGATGACATCTGAAAGATGCTCGCACAGTGCTGGGTTTCCGCGTTGAAATCATCGCAGATCGGGATTCCGCAGACTTCGGATGCCGCTTCGAGGAACGCTCTCGAAACCGGGCTGAGCTGAGCATCCGGATGGCGACTGATTCGGATCGGACCGCCAGCTCCGTGGTACGCGGTCTCGCCGTCCTCGTGATCTTCGAGCTTCTTGAAGTACGGCAACACGTCCTCGAAGCGCCAACCCGGGCAGCCCCGATCGGCCCAGTCGTCGTAGTTGGCGTGGTTGCCGCGCAGATACAACATCCCGTTGACCGAGCTCGATCCGCCGAGAACCCTCCCTCGGGTATAGGGCAAGCGTCGGCCGTTCATGTGCGTCTGCGGCTCCGTGGTGTAGCCCCAGTCGAGCTTCTTCTTGAGCTGCTTGACCTGGTGAACGAGGCTGATCATCCCGGGCTTGCGCACGAGCGTCGTCCGATCGGTGCCGCCCGCCTCGAGAAGGAGCACGTCGACGTCGGGGTTCTCCGAGAGCCGGCTCGCCACGATCGCTCCGGCCGAGCCCGCCCCGATCACGATGTAGTCGTATTCCGCCATGGCCGCCCGAGAAGTGAAACACGTTTCACTCGGACGGGGTAGCGCCCGATACTTCGCCGGGCCCAGGCGCCGCCTGGGCGATGGCGTCGACCAGTCCCGAATGCCGCTGGGCCCGTCGGTGAAGCGCCGAGAGGAGGACCTCTCGGGGTCCCACGATCCGGACCCGTTGCCTGGCCCGGCTCACCGCGGTGTACAGCAGCCCTCGCGTCAGAAGCGGCGCGGCCTCGTCGGGGAAGACGACGAGGACTTCGTCGAGCTCCGACCCTTGCGACTTGTGCACACTGAGCGCGAAGGCTTGGGAGTATGCGGGCAGTCGGGCTTCGGCAATCTGGGGAAAGCTCCCGGGCTCTCGCCGCAAGCGGACCATTGGGGGCTCGGTCGTGAGCAGCATGGCAAAGTCGCCGTTGTAGACCTGCAGCTCCTGGCTGTTCTGCTCGATGATGATCGGGATGATGCCCGGTGGGCGCCCGTGCTTGCGCGTCAGCCGGTCCTCGATGGCGGCGCCGAGTTGCCGGGTTCCGGTGGCTCCGATCCGATACGGGCTCAGAACCACGAAACGCGACCGCGCTGCGAAATGCGCCTCCGGCTCGGTTGGCTCGAGCATTCGCGACCAGCGCTCCGCGGCCCGATCGAGCTCGGCCTCGAGCGCGTCTGGTCCCATCCAGGTCAGGTCCTCGGCGTCGGACGAGCTCAAGAGCGCGTCGACCTCGTCGGCTTGGCCCGATCGGATGGCCGCGATCAGCTTCCCGAGCGGCTGATCCGCCGCGTAGCGAAAGGTCTTGGTGAGGTGGGTGGTCCGGCCCTTCCACCAGGTCTCTTCGCTTGCCGACACCAGATCGCGGAGGACCGAGCCTGCCTCGACGGACGTGAGCTGGTCGGGGTCCCCCACCATCAACAGCCGTGCGTTCAGCGGGGTGGCCTCCAACAGTTGGCGCATCAACGCGAGATCGATCATCGAGGTCTCGTCGACCACCAGGATGTCCGCCTCGAGGGGGCGGTCGGCGTCGCGACGAAACGCCATGCCCGCGGGCAGCATCCCGAGTGCGCTCTGGATCGTGCGGGCGTCCTCGGGAATTGCGTCGAGCACCGGCCCGGGTCCACCGATGCGTTGCTTGGCTTGGGTCACGGCCTCGGCGAGCCTCGCGGCCGACTTGCCGGTTGGCGCCAGCAAGAGGACTTTGGGCGTGGCGCCCGTCTCACGGAGCATGTGCTCGACCAACAACGCCACGATCGCCGCGACGGCCGTCGTCTTGCCTGTGCCCGGTCCCCCGCACAACAGGGATACGCGGTGTGCCAAGGCGTTCATCGCCGCGTTTCGCTGCGCCGAGCCGTCGGCGCCAAAGAGCCTTTCGAGGGTCGGCTCGAGCCACCGGGGGTCGGGCACCTGGAGATTCGGTGCGCTGGCCCGACGCGCCAGGCTCTGCGCCACGTCGCGCTCCAGTTGCCAGTATCGCCGAAAGTAGAGGCGCCTGCGTGCATCGAGGACGAGGGGGCCCTGGTGGGTCAGGACGCTTCGTCGCAATGCGGATTCCCAAAGCGCGCCTTCCGGGAATCGCGTTCGGTCGATCGACTCGGCGGGCTGCAAGTCCTCGATGCGGGTGTCGAGGGGGAAGCAGGTGTGACCGCTACGCACGTGGCGGCTCGTGAGCGCAATGGCCAGCTCCACGTCGGGATCGGCGGAGCCTCCCATACGCGTGAGGGCTTGCGCCATCTCCAGATCGAGCAGCTCCAAGACACCTGCGGAGCGGAGCTCAGCGAGGCTCATATACACCTCCCAGCCATCGATCGACCGCACGAAGCAGCTCGGGCGATTGGCGATCGAAAAAGACGCTGCCTCGCCCGTTCGGGCCGCGCATGCCCCGGAGAAACAGGAACAGCGCGCCGCCCCATTGGGTCTCTTCGTCGAAGTCGGGCAGTCTTTGTTTCAGGTAACGCCGCGCTGCGGCGCTGTAGAGCTGGCCCTGCAAGAGATAGTGCTCGCGTTGAACCGACTCCGCGACCGCGGCCTGATCGTACGCCGGCAGCGTGTTCGACTTGTAGTCCGCCACGTACCATCGGCCTTTCCACTCGAACACCAAGTCGATGTAGCCGCGCAGGAACCGCTGAATCGAAGGTGCGCCGAGCTCCGCGAGCCGCCGTGGGTATTCAGGCGCTCCCGCGGGGGCGCGGTGCTCTTTCAGGAGCTGCACCAACGAAGGCAGATCCGCGCGGTCTGCGCGCAAGATGAACTCCAGCTCGCGAAGCTGCTTGCCCCGCGGCAGGTCGACGAGCCGAGGCCCAGCTTCAGGCCCGATGAGAGGCGTCTCGCACACCGCGGAGAGGTCACGCAGGACGGCCTCTTCGAGGGTGGAATCGAATCCATGCACGCGGAGCTGCTCGCGGACGATGACGCGGGCCTCGGCCCCGGTCAGATCCGAGGTGTCGACGCGCTCCAAGATCGCATGCAGAAACAACCCCGTCCGCGCGCCTGCCGGGAGCTCCGGGAACAACAGCGCCGGCGCCCCAGGGCCCCGCGAGTCGGTTCCGGCCGCGGGGATCTTTTCGTGCAGGCCGGTGAGGCTCGTGAAGCTCGCAATTCGACGCGAGGGATCGAAGCTGCGGATCGCGGGAAGCGCTCGGAGCTCTGGTCCGGGCGCCTCTTCGCGGGGGGCGCGCTCCGATTCGGGTCGCGGTGTTCTCCAACCCATGGTGCCCGCGGACGCGGTTGCGAGCGCATCCAGGTCCGCGCGCATCGCTTCGGCGTCGATCGAATCCACGCGTTCTCGGCCGTGCAGGAGATGCGCCAGAGCCGAGCTCTTCCACCGGTTCGCTTGGCCCCAAAACAGCACGCAATGGTGTCGAGCCCGGGTGACCGCGACGTAAAGCAGTCGAATCGCTTCCGAGTAGGCCTCGCGCTCGCTCCGGCGGAGATGCTCCGCGTGGGCGTCGGAGCCGAGGTCGATTCGAATGCGTCCCTCTTCGTCGTGGAACCTCACCGCGTCGCGCTCGAACTTGAATAGCGATGCGTCGTTCCAGGTGAACGGAATGAAGACGATGCCGTACTCGAGGCCCTTGCTCTTGTGGATGGTCGAAACGCGCACGGCCCCCGATTGCGCGTCCGGCCGTTGTTGCAAGTCCTCGGACGCCACGGCGCCTTGGTTCGAAGTGCCTTCGTCCAAGCGACGAAACCACTGCATCAACGCCACCGGATCGCGATGCTGCTCCCGCTCTCCTCGCATGAGCAATTCTTCGAGGTGGGCAAGGTCGGTGAGATCGCGCTGAGCCGTGATGCGCGTCGCCAAGCGCGTTTCGGCGGCGCTGTCCGACAGCATGTCTTCGAGGAAGCGAACGACGCCCTGATCGTGCCAGGTCGCATTCCAACCTCGAAACTTGGCCACCCACCCAGCCCAGCATTCGTCGTCCATCGTCGAAAGCTCCTTCGGCGAGGTCCCGATCAACGACGTCAACAGCGCGCGCCGGATGCCCGATCCATCGCCCGGCATCAGGGTCGCCTCGAGGACCGCGAGCAGATCAGACGCGACTTCGGTGTGCAAGACGCTCGAATCCCCGTCGAGCGATGCGGGAATGCTTCGCGCCCGCAGCGCCTTGGTCACCGCCAAGGCCTGCTTGTTGCTCCGGCACAACACCGCGACGTCTCCTGCATCGACGGGGCGCTCTCCAATCGACGCGCCGGAGCCCAACAGGTGTGCGATTTCGTTGGCGACCACGGGAGCCACCGCCACTTCGATGGGCGATCGAAGCTGGTCGGCATCTTCCAACAAGACCACCTCCATGGCGGGTGCGAGGCTCGTTCGGTTTTCAGGCTCGTGGGCCAGAGCTGGCTCGAACGCGATCCCGTCCAGGATGAATGGGTCACGAGGTCGCGAAAAGAGCGTATTGACCGCGCGGACTAGATCGGGGTCGGAGCGCCGATTGGTTCGCAGCTCGTGCTTGCGGTCTCCGATGTCCTTGGCTGCTCCGAGGTACGAGAAGACGTCGGCACCCCGAAACGCATAGATCGCTTGCTTCGGGTCCCCGACGTACACCACGCGGCCGCTGCCGTAGATGCCCTTGAAGATCCCGTATTGAATCGAGTCGGTATCCTGGAACTCGTCGACCAGCGCGAGCGGATAGGCTTCGGCGATCTTCCGCGCGATCCGGTCGGCGTCGACCGACCCGCTTGCGTTGCCTGCCGGATCCCAAGGCGCATACACGAGCGTCAATAGATCGTCGAAGGACAAGACCGCCGACTCTTCTCTCCGCTCGACCACCATCTGCCGGACGAACTCGACGAAGCGAGCCTGAAACGCAAACACCTCGTACGCGAGCATGGGAGCGAGCTCTTCGTGGGCTTCCTGGAGCCGCCCGCAGGCATCGAAAAAGGCATGCTTGGGCTTTTCGTGCCCGCTTTTGACGATCATCTGCGCCGGGGTGAGCTTGGCCAGGCAGTCTGGCGGGGTCTGAAACCCATCCTCGCCGAAGAAGTCATCGAGCTCGGGGGGCCACTTTGCGATGGTCGATACTTTGTAGCTCCGCCGATTCAACCCCGCGTCGGACTTCAGAATCTCCCAGACTTCGGGGCGATGCGCGGCCCAAAGGGCTGCCGCTTGCTCGTGAAGGGTCGCCACTCGGGTCGCCGCTTCCTCTGCCGGCCCGCCGGGCTCGGGGCCCAGCAGCGTGACACCGGGCGTCGTCGCGATCCGCGCCAGCCGGGTCAGATGATCGACGTCGATTCGTTTTTTGGCGAGCGCCTTCACCAGCCACGGGGGCCGGTCGTAGAGGTCGGTGGTCCAGAAATCGATCGCCAGGTCGCGCCACTCCGAGGATGTGTCCTCCGCCACTTCAATCTCGAAATCGACCCCAAAATCCAAGGGATAGTCTTGAAGAAGCCGCTGGCAGAAACCGTGGATCGTGAAGATCGAGGTCTGGTCCATGTCGCGAAGCGCTCTTCGCAGAAGCTCCTCCGTGCGGTCGCGTCCCACTCGCGCGACGGCGGCGGAGACGACCTCGGACAAGGCGTCCGCCGGGTCGGCGTGTCGATCCAAGAACGCCAACGCTTCGGCGATCCGTTTTCGGCAGCGGACCCGAAGCTCGGCGGTTGCCGCCTTCGTGTACGTGACGACGAGGATTTGCGAGGCCTCGAGCTCCAGCTCCAGCAGCCCACGGACGAAATGCGTCGTGATCGTATGGGTCTTTCCGGTGCCGGCGCTCGCCTCGACCAGCGTCGACGCATCGAGGGGCGCGAGCTCGGCGGGTCCCCTTCTCATCGCTCGCTCCGGTGTGCGAGGAGGGGCTCGTAGAGTGTGAGGGCAGCTTGCTCGAACCCCTCGGCCCAGTCCGCATCGTCGAAGGGGTCTTCGGGCCCGAGCAGGTAGTCGAGCCTCGGATCCCATTCACGGCTGCGCGCGAGCTTCTCACGAGCCTTCCGGAGCGCCCCTGCGCGATCCCCAGCCTTGCCGACGAGGCTTTCCGCATAGGTGCGCGAGGACTGTTCGAAGATCGGCAGTGGTGCTCGAAGGCAAGCGCGATAGAGCTCGAGCGCATCGCCGAGAATCCGCGCAGGCTCTTTCACCGGTCGGAACGACACGACGCACGGCCGCGCCCGGGCTCCACGGAGCACCACGTGCGTGTCCTCGGGTCGCGGTCCACCGGGGGCTGCCTGCATCAAGAGATGCTCGAGCCAGGTGGTAAGCTCCCCCTTGCGGCCCGCTCGTGTGAAGCGCTCCACGATTCGATGATGCGGAGCCAGACCGTCGAGGCGGCTGCTCACGGTGAGGTCCCCGAGCGTCGTGGCGATGCGCTCGGAGCGCAAGGCGTGGCCCGACTCCAACGCCCGCCTCGTCCCGTGAAACGCCTCGATCTCCCGACGCAGGCTTCGCCGCTCGAGCCTCCCGGCGCTTCCATCTGGAAACTCGGGCGCGGCTTCGAGATAAGCCGCCAGCGCCTCTCCTTGCAACCCCGCCCGAAGCGCACCGTTGCCCACGACGGCGGCGTCCAAGCGCGAGATCTCGGTCAGGGCGCCTCGCGGCTCGTACATAGCCGAGGTGTCGAACCTCGCACGCACGACTCGGTCGAGAAAAGCCTTCGCCGGGCTCCACAGCCAGCTCGCCAGCTCGCCAACGGAAAGAGAGGTTTTCGGCTCCGTAGGCTCCGTCTCGAGCTCGATCCGGGGCCGCTCCTTCGGGGCTTCTCGGAGCGCGCGCGCGATCTGAAGCTGCCGGTCCGAAAAGCTCTGCGGTAGCTCCTCCCCGTCGAAGTAGCGCGCATCGAACGCGTGGAGCGGATGGACGACGGGACTCGACAGTGGATCCCGCTCCGGCGCCTGGTAGTACCGATTCACCGTTTCGCACAGCTCCCAGACCAAGGGGGACGGGCTCGCCTCGGCGTGAAGGCCTCGAGTCGGCGCGCTGTAGGTGATGATCAGGCGGTCTCTCGCACACAGGATCGCCTGCAGAAACGAGTGTCTGTCGTCGTGGCGCTTGCTGCGGTCTCCCGGCCGATGCCTCTTTCGCGTCTCGTCGAAGGCCGGTCGTTCGTCGTTTCGCGGGAACGTCTCTTCACCCATGCCGACCAAGCAGAGGACCCGGAACGGAACCGACCGAAGCGGCACCAGCTCGGTGAGCGTCACGCCTCTTCGCAGAAAGCCGACGGGAGGTGTGCTCTTGGCCAAAGAGAGACCGATCTCTCTACGCATCGCTCGCAGAGACAACGAGCCCTCGTAGCCGGCCTCGGCCGCCGAGGCTTCGAGGCCCTGCAGCGTGGCGCGCAAGGTCCTGACGGCCGCCCCGGTGTCCTCGTCCTCTTCAAACAGCAGGTTTGCAAGGCGCTCGAGCTCCGTCACCCACGTGCGGATGTAAAGCGGGTGGCTCACGCGCTCTCGGAGGTCGAAAAGCACGCTGCAAAGCCTCGAAAGCCGTGCGACCAGAGCGGCGTCCCCCAGGCTCGGCGCCCCCCGCGGGAGCAAGCCCTGAAACACCTCCATCGCATCCGGCATCGAGGCGAAGCCCAAGAACAGCCGTCCGAGCCCCGCGCGCCAGGTGTGGAGGTCTTCGGCGGGAAACTCGAGCTCGGCACGATGCTCCGCGTCGATGCCCCATCGCACACCGGCCGCCGCGAGCAGCTCGGTCAGACGCGACCGCTCCTCCGGGCTGAAGCGGAGCTCTTCGCGCAGCGAGCCGGCATCCATCAGACGAACCAGGTCCATCACCGAAAAACGCGAATCGAGCACCTCCAGCACCGCGAGGAAGTCGTCGAAGAGAGGGGCGTCCTCGCGAGTCCGGCGGTCGTGGACCTCGTAGGGTATGCCGTTCCTGTGTCCCTGTCCGAACACCGCGCGGAAGACGGGCGCGTAGGTCTCGAGGTCGGGCGTCATCACGGCGATGTCTTCCGGCTGGAGCGAGGGATCGGCCTCCAGTGCTTCGCGGATTCGATCGTGCAGCACCTGGGCTTCGCGCATCGGCCCTGGACAGGCGTGGATCGAGATCGAGTCGTCGCTCGCATCGACGATGGGTCGGTCGTTTTCGGGGGGCGGGCCCCGGAGCTCGAGGATGTCCGTTTGCACGGCGCTCAGAAGCGTCGAGCGCCCCGGCGTTTCGAACGCGTCGGCTCGGTCGAGGAACGACTCGTCGAACTCGAGCAACACCTGCTGGAAATCACGTGAAAGGCGACCCGCGCTCGCGAGCAGAGGATGGGCCCCGTGCGGCTCGACCTCGACGGCCAGCGAAAGCTGGGGGGCCGGATCCAAGTCGCCCAAGTATTCCGACGAAGGCTCGAGCACATACAACGTGGTCGGCACCGCGCGTGACAGCTCGCTGAAGAATCGCAAGAAGAGCGGCGGTAGCGTTTCGAGAGAAAAGAGGTGAAGTCTCTCGAAGCGCAAATCGCCGGTCGCGCCTGCACGCAGCGCGGCCAGCGCGCTTTCGATCCGAAACGACAAATCGTGGGGCCCGATCTCGCCGACGACGCGCCGCCAAAGCACCGCCTGCCAATCGGGGTCATCGTCTTCGAGCCATCGTCGCAGCGTGTCAGGCCGGAACACGACGTACCGGTCGAATACCTCTGCCAGGATTCCGGCGAGCCGCAGCGCGCGATCGTCGTCCGTGGGCTCGCCCAAGTAAGCCCGCAAGTCCGTCGGTGCGCTCTGCACGAGGAGCTTGGCCACAATCCATTTGAGCCGGTCGGGGTCGTAGCGTCTGGCCTGCTCCGCGGATCCGACGGCCAGGTCCTCGAGCGTCTGCTCGATCACCACGCGCGGGAACGGAAAGAACGGATTGCTCCACACGCCCAGACGTTCGGCGAGCGCCAGGGTGAGCCAGCGTTCCATTCCCCGGCTCTGCACCACGATCGCCTCCCGCTCGAAGGGGGGGAGGGGGTCTCGTCGAACGGCCTCCGCGAGCGCATCGGCCAGGTTTTCGGTTCGGTTGCTCCGGATGAGCCTCATGCGTTCAACGGCGCGAAAGTCGGCGCGCCAGGTTCTTCATACTTCTGCCGAGCGCAACTTGGAACAGCTTTGTCCCCGCCCAAGCTTTCACAGGGGATTCGGCCAAACGCCCGTATGCCAGCCAGCAAAGCACGGTGCCGCCATCGGGATGGGGCTCGCAGGTAAGCACCCCGAGGTGATCGGTGCAGAGCCCGAACAAGCCGGCGTCGTCCGCGGAGTAGGCGAGCATGCGGGGTGCCTCGAACGCCTTCACCGTCTCGCCCAGGGGTTTGCCCACCGCGGGACGGATCATCCGGACCGCGCCCACCTGGCCTGGTACTTCTGCCCGGCTGTCGTCAGACCAGCTCTCTTTGGCCCCGAAAATCCATTCGTGGAGACGGTCGAAATCGGTGACGTAGTCGAACAACGCCTGTTGGGTCGTGTCGAAAAGCCGCGTCTCCTCGACGAGCAGAGGCTGCTCGCTCAAGCGACGGCCGGTCTGCTTGGCGTATTCGGTGAAATCGGAAAAGGACCCCATCGGGCGATTCTTACCGCTCCGCGCCGAAGTTCAACCTCAGGAGAGCCGATTGCGGTAGTCCTCGTAGCCAAACTTCCTTTGGACGCGATACGAGTCGTCCCGCGGATCGTACAGCGCGATCGACGGAAGCCGAACCCCATTGAAGGTCGTGTTCTTCACCATCGTGTAGTGCGCCATGTCCTCGAAGATCAGGCGGTCACCGACCCGCAGCGGCTCGGCAAACGAGTAGTCCCCGATCACGTCGCCCGCGAGGCAGCTCAGACCACCGAGCCGGTAGGTGTGCGCGAGCTCGCCTGGCATCGCTGCGTTTCGTACCCGAGGCCGATAGGGCATTTCGAGCACGTCCGGCATGTGCGCGGTGGCGGACGTGTCCAAAACCGCGATCGAGCCTCCGTTGTCGATGATGTCGAGCACCGTCGCGACGAGAACTCCGGTTTCCAGACCGATCGCCTCACCCGGCTCGAGAAAGACCTCGACCCGGTGCTCTCGCTTGAATTCACGGACCAGGTCGATCAGCAATCCGACGTCGTAATCAGGCCGGGTGATATGGTGGCCACCGCCGAAATTCACCCATTTCGCATCATCGAGCCACGGACCGAACTGGTCTTCGATCGCACTGAGTGTGCGCGCGAGCGCATCGGCCCCCAGCTCGCACAACGTGTGGAAGTGAAGGCCTTCGATTCCGCGAAGGTCGGCTTTGACGAGCGACTCTTTGGTGGTGCCGAGGCGCGAGCGAGGGGCACAAGGGTCGTAGATCGGAATCTCGACTTCGGAGTGCTGCGGGTTGATGCGCAGACCGAAGCTGACCTTCGCCCGATGCTCTTCGATGATCGGCCGGAGCCGGTCGATTTGCGAGGGGGAGTTGAAGACGACGTGATCCGAATGGCGGATCGACTCTCGCAACGAGCTTTCGTCGAACGCCGGGCAGTAGGTGTGAACTTGCTTGTTCATCTCCTCGCGGCCGAGACGCGCTTCGTCGGGGCCGCTGGCGGCGGTTCCGTCGAGGTATTGGGCAACCAGTGGAAACGTCGACCAGGCGGCAAAACCCTTCAACGCGAGCAGAATCTGGCAGCCGGCTGCGCGGCGCGCGTGCGCGAGCAACTCGAGGTTGCGCTCCAGCGCGGCGAGATCGATCACGTACGCGGGCGTCTCGACTCGCTCCAGGCTCAGCGTTTCACACGGGCGCACTAGCGCTCCTCGACGTGCCAGGGAAGACCTCGCTTGGCGAGCTCTTCGAGAAAGGGTTCGGGATCGAGCTGCTCGACGTTGAATACGCCCTGGCCCCGCCATTGGTTGGTCAGCATCATCTTCGCTCCGACCATCGCGGGGACGCCCGTCGTGTAGGAAATCGCCTGTGCGCGAACTTCCCGCCAACATTCCTGGTGATCACAGACGTTGTAGATGAAGACCTTCTTCGGCTTGCCGTCTTTGCGTCCCTCGATGAGGCAGCCGATGCTGGTTTTGCCGGTGTAGTTTTCGCCGAGGGTCGATGGATCGGGCAACAACGCTTTCAGAAACTGGATGGGAACGATCTCGCGCCCCTGGAACTCCACCGGCTCGATGCTCGTCATACCCACGTTCTCGAGCACGCGTAGATGCGTGAGGTATTCCTCGCCGAACGTCATCCAAAAGCGGATACGCTTGAGGCCGTCGATGTGCTTGACCAAAGACTCGAGCTCTTCGTGGTAGAGTAGATATGCCTTCTTCGGCCCGACCTCGGGGAAATCGAAAGTCCACGACTCGGACATCGGCTCGATCTGGATCCACTTGCCGTTTTCCCAGTATCGACCCGGCTGCGTGATCTCGCGGATGTTGATCTCCGGGTTGAAGTTCGTGGCGAAGGGGTGGCCGTGCTGTCCCGCGTTGCAGTCGAGGATGTCGATGTAGTCGATTTCGTCGAACAGGTTCTTCTGGGCATAGGCGCAAAAGATGTTGGTCACACCAGGATCGAAGCCCGATCCCAACAAACCCATGAGCCCCGCCGATTTGAAGCGGTCGTGGTAGGCCCACTGCCACTTGTATTCGAACTTGGCTTCCTCCGGGGGCTCGTAGTTGGCTGTATCGAGATAGTCCACGCCGGTCGCCAAGCACGCGTCCATGATCGGAAGGTCCTGATAGGGCAGCGCGACGTTGATCACCAAATCCGGCTTGACACGTTCGATCAGCGCCGAAGTCTGTTTCACGTCGTCGGCATCGACCTGCGCGATCTCGATTTCACGGCCCCGCAGCTCTCGGACCTGGTCTCGTATCTTTTCGCACCGCGCGAGGGTGCGGCTGGCGAGAACGACTTCCGAAAACGTCTCTTCGTCGGCCGCGCACTTGTGCGTCACGACGCCTCCGACGCCGCCGGCGCCTATGATTAAAACCCTGCTCATTCGTCTTCCCTCGCTGGTGAGAGTCGGTCCATCCCCAACACGCGAAGGTGTGACTTCGACGTTCCGGGTTTGCAAGCCAAGTCGCGTGACTTTCCCCGGGCCTTGTGTTTACCTCTGTTACCTTCAGGGGAGGACAGAGCCGTTCGTATGCACAAAGCCATCGTAGGACTGGATGTGGGGTCGACGACCGTCAAGGCGGTCATCGTGGATCCGGCCTCGCGTGAGATCCTCTGGAGCGACTACCAGAGGCATCACACCAAGCAGGCCGAATGCGTGCTGGAATTCATGGTCCGCATCGGGCAGGTGCTCGCCGAGCGCAACTGCGATGACGTTCGCGTGTTCGCCACGGGCTCGGGCGCCAAGCCCCTCGAGGCCCCACTCGGAGCCAAGTTCGTCCAAGAGGTGAACTCGGTGACCTTGGCGGTCGAAACCCTGCATCCCGACGCCGGCTCGGTGGTGGAGCTCGGGGGCCAGGACGCGAAGATCATCGTCTTCAAAGAGAATAGACAGACGGGCGAGAAGGCCGCCATCGCATCGATGAACGACAAGTGTGCCTCGGGCACCGGGGCCACGATCGACAAGTGCATGATCAAAGTGGGCATGCCGTTGGCCGATACGCTGCAGCTTCACTTCGACGACACGCACCTTCACCACGTCGCCGCGAAGTGTGGTGTCTTCGCGGAGACCGACATCGTCAATCTGGTGAAGACGGGAATCCCTTCGCACGAGATCATGTGCTCGCTCGCCGATGCGATCGTCATGCAGAACCTGTCGGTGCTCACGCGAGGGAACACTTTGCGCCACAAAGTCCTGCTGCTCGGGGGCCCGAACACGTTCCTTCCGTTTCTCCAAGAGTGCTGGCGGAAGCGCATTCCGGAGACGTGGAACGAGCGTGGGTACGACTACCCGCGGGACGTCCCGATCGAAGAGCTGATCGTCGTCCCAGAGAACGCGGCTCTGTACGCGGCGTACGGCGCCGTGATCTACGGCATGCACGAGCCCGAAGAGGTGGGCGCCTACGAAAGCCTGGAAGGCCTTCGACGCTACATCCAAGAAGGACGCAAGGAGCGTTTGGGCGAAAGCGCAGGCCCGCCGCTCGCGCGTGACGAGGGGGAGCTCGGTCGATTCCTCGAGGCCTACCGGATCCCGAAGTTCATCGAGCCCGAGGTCCAGGGCAGCGCCGTTCGAGCCGTGGTCGGTCTCGACGGCGGAAGCACTTCTTCCAAAGCCGTGCTTCTGAGTGAGGACGGCGAGGTCCTCATGAAGGCGTACACCCTTTCGAAGGGTAATCCGATTCAAGACGCCAAGGATCTCCTCGCGGAGCTCCGCTCGCGCATGGTCGAGAAGGGCGCCCGCATCGAGGTGTTGGGTTTCGGGGCCACGGGGTACGCCGCCGACGTGCTCGAGGAGTGTCTGCGCGCGGACGTCAACATCGTCGAAACCGTCGCTCACATGATGAGCGCCACCCATTACTTCGGGGACGTCGACGTGATCTGCGACATCGGAGGTCAGGACATCAAGGTGCTGTTCATGGAGAACGGCGACATCAAGACCTTCAAGCTCTCGAACCAGTGCTCGGCAGGCAACGGGATGTTGTTGCAAGCGATGGCGGATCAGTTTGGTCTGCCGGTCACGGAATACGCGGACAACGCCTTCAAGGCCGACCTCGCGCCGAAGTTCAGCTACGGCTGTGCCGTCTTCCTCGACACCGATCGGGTCAACTTCCAAAAGGAAGGATTCACCAAGGAGGAGCTGCTGGCCGGCCTCGCCCAGGTGCTACCCAAGAACGTCTGGCAGTACGTGGTCGGCGTTCCGCGAATGTCGGCCCTAGGACGCAAGTTCGTGCTCCAGGGCGGCACCCAATACAACATGGCCGCGGTCAAGGCGCAGGTCGACTACATCAAGGAGCGCGTTCCGGACGCGGAGGTCTACGTGCATCCGCACAGCGGCGAGGCGGGCGCCATCGGCGCGGCCATGGAAACGCTTCGCGTCGTGAAGAGGCGGGGTGGGTCGACGTTCATCGGTTTGGACGCCGCGATCGACCTTCGCTACGAGACCAAGAACGACGAGACGACGACCTGTCATTTCTGCGCCAACAATTGCTCTCGCACGTTCATCGACGCCTTTCGTCCAGACGGCTCCACCAGCCGCTACATCAGTGGCTTTTCCTGCGAAAAAGGGATGGTCGAATCGAAAGACGCGATGGAAGAGATCGTCCGCGAGCGCCGCAAGATCATGAAGGAATTCCCGAATCTCGTGACGTACGAGGGGCTGAAGGCCTTCAAGCGAGTGGCCGGTGTCAAGCCCATGCCGGAAGCCGGCGAGCCCTTCGAAGACGTACGGGTTCGACGCGGGTTCTTCGGGTCGATCGAGCGCACGCGATACACGCGGGGCTTTCGGCGTTCGTCGCAGGCCGCAGCCGAGAAGCGCGCGCAGTGGCGGGTCGGCATTCCGCGGGTGCTCAACATGTACTCGACCGCCCCGTTCTTTCGAACCTACTTCGAGGTCCTCGGGGTGAGGCCGAAGAACATCATCTTCAGCGAGCCGAGCTCCGAAGAGATGTTTGCCGAAGGTGGCAAGTACGGCTCGGTCGACCCCTGTTATCCGTCGAAGGTGGCGCAGGCGCACTTTCATCAGTTGCTTTTTCACAGGCACTCGCAGACGCCGCTCGACGCGATTTTCTTTCCGATCCTCACGCACGTGCCCTCCTTCGTGACCGGTGTCGTCGATTACGCGAGCTGTCCGATCGTGGCGGGCACGCCCGACGTCATGAAGGCCGCGTTCACCAAAGAACAGGACTATTTCGCGAATCGCGGCATTCAGTATCTCGCGCCCGCCTTCAGCTTTGCCGAGCCGACGCTTCTCAAGCGCGACCTGTTCGAAGCGTTTCGAGACGTACTCGAGATCACCGAGGACGAAAGCGACTTCGCCGCCGAGGAAAGCTTGGCCGCGCTCGAGAGGTTCGATCGAGACGTGCAAGCCAAAGGCAAAGCCATCCTCGAGCAGGTCGAGCACGACAACAAGGTGGCGATCCTGGTTTTGGGGAGGCCGTACCACCACGATCCCGGTCTCCATCACGGCATTCCCGACGAGTTTCAGGCACTGGGCTACCCGATTCTCAGCATCCGCTCGATCCCCAAGGACCCGGAGTGGCTCCGGCGGTTCTACGGAGACGACGAGGACGTGCTCAGCGTCGGCGACGTCTGGCCCGAGAACTATTCCGCCAACTCCGCGCAGAAGGTTTGGGCCGCCAAGTTCGCCTCGCGGCACCCCAACGTGGCGATCTTGGATCTGAGCAGCTTCAAGTGCGGCCATGACGCACCGACCTACGGCATCATCGACCGAATCGTCGAAAAGAGCGGGGTGCCCTCGTCGTCTCTGCACGACATCGATGCCAACAAGCCGGGCGGCTCCATCAAGATTCGCGTCAAGACGTACGCTCACTCGCTCAAGTTGCGCGAGGAGCACCTCGAAGAGGTCGCGTTCCGCAAGGCCGAGCTGCGCCGCCGCATCGACGAAAAGAGACTCGAGCTTCTACGTCTGAAGCAGAAGCAGCTCGCATCGCGGAAGCAAGCCGATCTCGGCCTCGAAAGAGAGATTCACGAGCTCGTCGATAGGGTGAATGGATACCACCTGGAAGCCGAGCGCCGGCAACGAGAGGACGAGGTCGTCGGGGCGATATCCGATGGGTTGATCCGGTTGGGAAGAAAGACGAAGGACGGCGACGTCGTCCGCGTGTAAAGGGGCTACTCATGGCTGATGGATTCGAAATCGACATCGAAAAAGAGCTCGCCGAGTTCGAGGCGAAGGAACGCGCGAGGCTGGGGCTCGAGGACGGCAGAGAGCAGTGGACCGACTCGATGGTCAATCCCTTCTTTTCGGCCAAGGAGCGACCCACGACGACGATTCTCAACGGCGGCTTGACCATGGCCCACGACGAGTTCGTGGCCGCAGCGCTCAAGGGGATCGGGTACAACACGCGACCACTCGACTGTGCCGATACCGAGGCGCTCCGGCGCGGGAAGGAGTTCGGCAACAAGGCGCAGTGCAATCCGACCTACTTCACCGTCGGAAACCTCGTCAAGGAGCTGTGCCGGTTGCGCGACGAAGAGGGTCTTTCGCCTCAGGAGATCGTCGACCATTACGTGTTCCTCACCGCCGGCGCGTGCGGCCCGTGCCGATTCGGCATGTACGTCACCGAGTATCGAAAAGCGCTTCGTGACGCGGGCTTCGACGGGTTTCGGGTCGTGTTGTTCCAGCAGCAGGCAGGGTTCAAGCAGGCCACGGGCGAAGAGGTCGGCTTGGTCTTGAATCCCCAGTTCTTCATGGCCCTCGCGCGTGGGTTGTTCGCCGGAGACGTGATCAACGTGCTCAGCTACCGAATCCGACCCTACGAGGTCGAGGAGGGTGCGACGGACCGGGCGATCGCCGAGGTCAAGCGAGAGGTTCGGGAGGCGCTCGAGCAGAATCGAAGCGTCTTGCGGGCGCTCTGGCGTAGCAGGAAGTACCTCGAGGCCGTCGAGGTGGATCGGCTTCAGGCCAAGCCCAAAGTCGCCATCATCGGCGAGTTCTGGGCGATGACGACCGAGGGCGACGGCAACTACCACTTGCAGCGCTTCGTCGAGTCCGAGGGCGGCGAGAACGACATTCAGACACTCGTCAACTGGCTCCTCTACACCTTGTGGGAAATGCGGCACGACACCGAGCGGCGCATGACCCTCCGCGACACCGATCAGTCGTACTACGGGCTCGAGGGATCCGACGTCGGTTACAAGATGGCGGGCGTCTGGTTGGGGGAGCTCGCGCTGCGAGCAACCTTTGCGGCCTTCTGCGCGGTCGGGGGCCTGAAGCGGCAGTCGTTGCCGGACATGGACGAGATCGCGCGCATCGGCCACAGCCACTACAACAACGAGCTGCGTGGCGGCGAGGGACACATGGAGGTCGCCAAGCTCGTGCTCAACGTTGCGAAGCAGAAAGCCCACATGACGTTGAGCGTGAAGCCCTTCGGATGCATGCCGAGCTCGGGGGTCTCCGATGGGATTCAGACCGTGATCACCGAGCTTCATCCCGACGCGATCTATTGCCCCGTGGAGACCAGCGGGGATGGCGCGGTGAACTTCCATTCCCGCGTCCAGATGTACATGTTCAAGGCTCGTGAGCGCGCGCGCCAAGAGCTACAAGCGGCGCTCGATCAGTACGGCATCACCGAGGCACAAGCACGGGAGTTCGTCGAGGGCACTCGCTACGCCAAGACTTTCTACAAGGCGCCGCACGTGGTCGCAGGAACGGGCGCCGACCTCGTTCACGAGATCGGGCCGCTCGTCGGCAAGGGGCGGCTCGGCCGAGCCAAGGTGCACGCCACCCGGGCGCTCAGTCGAACCAAAGACTTCGTGACCGAGGACCTGAGCCACGCGAAGCAGACCTTCGACAAGATGGCCCCGTACCTTCCCTCGCTGGCACGGTTGCTTTACGTCGAGCTCAAGGACAAGGTCCCGGCGCCCAAAGAGGCCTGGGCAAAGCTCATGCGGCGCGCCGTTCCCCGAGCGGACGAAACCCCGGAAGCCGCGATTCCCACCGAGCACGAATACATCCCGGCTCCGCCACGGACGAAACCCGCAGCCGACGAAGCGGTCCGTCTCCACGTCGTCAGCTAGCGCAGGACCCCGACGGACGAGGCCGGGACCACACGGAACACGACACGAGACACGGGGTCGTGCCGGACGGCTCGGCTCCAACGAACACGCCGGAGAAGCCATCGCGACGCCCGTGCTCGCGAGCGGGACCTAGGCGCTCGTGTGGGGGCGGCGGGGTGGGGATGAAGGGCCCATGCGCTGCGTCCACACCTCGACGTATGTTTCGTGGAGCTTGCAGCGAGCCTCCAGCCCACTCGCTGTGCTGGGCATCCCGATCGCTTCTCCTGGTGTCCGTCTTCGTACGAAGGTGGTCTGGCAATACGGGTCCCTCGAGCCCCTCCTTGCGCGAGGAGTCGTGTGCAGGGGGTTTTGAAAACGCGACATG
>CAZBWQ010000017.1:0-12993 GCA_964495565.1 uncultured Sandaracinaceae bacterium
TGGCGAGCCGGCTTCGGACCGGCGAGATCTTGCGGGCCGGCACCGTGTCCACCATCGAGCTCCGATGCAGCTTGATCGTTGGCGCAGGGGGCAGCTCTTGGATGATGGTGCGTGACCTCGCCGCACGATTGCCGGCGATGTTGCTTCCGCGCTGGCTTCAGTATTCCTCGTGGCCCGTGTGCATCGAAGACGTCGTGGTGGCCATTGCGCGCGCCTTGGACGCGCCGATCGAGGGCAGCGCTTGGTTCGACCTGCCTGGCCCCGAACGAATGACTCACCAAGAGTTACTCACTCGCGTCGCGCAACGCATGGGAAAGGACCCGACCATTTTCGGAGTCCCCGTGATTACGCCGAGGCTGTCGAGCTATTGGATCGCCCTGGTCACCCGCGCGGATCTCGCTCTCGCTCGTGAGCTGGTCCAAGGGCTTCAGAGCAACCTCGATCCCAGTGGAGATGTCTTCTGGGATCTGATTGGCGAACACCCCACATTCTTTCAAACGGCCGTCGATCAGGCCCTCGAGGACGAAAGTGCTGATTCGTTTCCGACTCCCAACCTCGTCCGTCGTATGCGGTCGCGCCTCGAACCCGAGCTCGTCCGTGGATAGCCAGCGTAGGAGAAGTCGGGTCGCTCTGGCCCTCTGTGTGGGATGCTTCTGTGTCGCGATGGGGCTTCGCAGCTCGGTCAACATCTGGGTAGGGACGGGTGCTGCCGCTCTCGCATCCCTTGCCATCTTGGCTGCTCTGGATCGACCCCGCCTTCGATCGAAGCGAGCCACGTCCGCAACGAAGAGCCTCGTGCTCGGTCTCGGCGTCGGCGTTTTGATGGGAGCGGGAACCTGGCTTCTCTATCCCTTTGCCGCCGAGGCGGTGCCGGAGGTGTCGCGCGAGGTCCAACGGCTCTACGCGTTGCTCCGCGAGCCGCCTGGGCCTCTGTGGGCATTCCCCGTGCTCGTCCTCGTCGTCAGCGCCGAAGAGCTCATCTGGCGGGGGCTCGCGATCGACGTGTTCGCTGAGCGATTCGGCGTACGCGCGGCCGTGGTCGCGTCGGCAGCATTGTACGTGTTGCCTCAAATCGCATTCCGTTCTCCCCTGTTGATGCTGACGGCGCTACTTTGTGGGCTCATCTGGGGTATCCTTCGGGCGTTCACGTCCGGCCTGCTGGCGCCGTGGGCTGCGCACCTGGTTTGGGATCTGCTGGTCTTCGTGGTGGCTCCCGTCGAGTGATTTCCGATGAGCACGGCTCTCAAACGCATCGGCACCTCTCTTGCGGTCACCTTGGTGGCGATCGGCTCGGCCGCGGTCGTTGCTTGGGCGGCGAGTCAGGGTGGCGCCCACCTCGGTCCGTGGTCGGTCGTCGGTTGGTGCGCGTTGCTCGCCTTCGCCGTGCAATGGGCTGCCTTCGTCCCGGCCTATTGGAAGCAAACGGAGCGATTTTACGACCTCACCGGAAGCATCACGTACGTGATGGTGACCGGTTTCGCGGTCTTCGCGTCGATGAGTTTCGACTGGCGTTCGGTCATCCTCGCTGCGCTGGTCACCGTTTGGGCGATACGATTGGGCACCTTCTTGTTTCGTCGGATTCGCGCGGAGGGCGCCGATGAGCGCTTCGACGACATCAAGCCGAGCGCATCTCGGTTCTTCGTGGCGTGGACTTTGCAGGGGTTATGGGTATTCCTGACGCTTTCGGCTGCGCTCGCCGCCATCACGGCGCTCGATCCGGAGCCGCTCGGATGGCGAGATGCCCTCGGCATCGGCATTTGGGCCTCGGGATTCGCGATCGAGGTGATCGCGGACCGGCAGAAGCGGCGTTTTCGCGAGCGGAATCCCGGCAGGTTCGTTCAGACGGGCCTGTGGGCTTGGTCCCGCCATCCGAATTACTTCGGCGAGATCGTGCTGTGGGTCGGGGTCTTCGTGTCGGCCTCGGCCACGCTTCGGGGTTGGCAGTGGGTCACGGTCATCTCACCCCTTTTCGTGGTTTTTCTGCTGACCCAGGTGAGTGGAATTCCCATCTTGGAGAAGCGCGCCGAAGAGCGCTGGGGTGACCACGAGAGCTATCGTGAATACAAGAGGAACACGCCCGTGTTGATCCCACGGCCGCCGCGCCGATGACGGCGATCGCAGGAAGTCTGCGCGCCTCGCGCGGGCCAGCTCAGGCTCTCGGCGGAGGCACGGGGTACAACTGGCTCAAGCATTCGTTTCTGCGTATTCCGAGTGCTTCTCGGTGAATGAGAAGATCCCGCCGCAGGCGCAACGCCTCTTGCCGCTTCTCTTCGCGAGCCGCCAGAAGCCCACGTCTCTTCTCGGCATCAAGCTCGGCGCGCAAATCCCGGTCCAGTAGCTCCAACTCGAGCAGGGCATGATCGACCTTCGCGGCGCTTTGTCCGAGTGCGTAGGCCATCTCTTGGATGATCTCTTTTTCGAGGATGGCATGCTGTTGCTGTACGTCGAGGGTTGCTCGCAATCGATCGAGGTAGACGCTTTCATACCCCTCGCCTTTGAGCTCTTCCACGAGCCGTTTCCAAGGTGGGTCGCGCACTGTGCTGGAAGTGTAGTGCCTCCCGGCTCAACGCTCACGCCACTGCTCGAGCAGGGAAGATGGAGACGGGAGCCAGCCGAGGAAAGCCGCCGTGGCGATCACGACGGTGTATCCCGTGGCCACGATCAGGTCCTTCTTCAGCGAGGACTTCCGGTCGCGCATCACACCCACGACGCCTTTGTGCAGCAGCACGAAACCCACGACGTTCGTGAGCCAGTAGCCGACGACGAAGCTCGGAACGTAGAGCTTTTCGTCGATCAAGGAGAAGGGAAGGGCGAAGAGATAAGCCAGGGGAACGTTGACCAAGAGGTCGTTCCACCAGGAGAGCGGCGACAGCAACCAACCGAGCGCACCGATCAGCGCGCTCCACGTCCGCTTCGGCCAGCTCGGCCGTCGGACGGGCTCTTTCGAGGTCTTCTCCATGCGCTCGTCCATGATATGTCTCGAGGGGCCCATGAGAGACTATGTGACGAAGGTGGCGACTGTCGATGAGGCGGGCGAGGTGACTCGGCTCCTGAGAGCTTCTTACCCCGAGCTCATGAAGACTGCCTATCCCGAGAGCGTGCTCGGTCCCGCGCTCGAACGAATGACCGAGGCGAACCTCGGCCTGCTCGAATCTGGCCGCTTCTACGTCGCACGATCGACGAACGGGGAGACCGTCGGGTGCGGTGGCTGGAGCATCGAACGCCCGGGCGATCGCACTGTGGAGCCGGAGCTCGCGCACGTGCGTCACTTCGCGACCCATCCCGACTGGATCGGGCGAGGGGTGGGCCGAGCCCTCTACCTACGATGTGAGCGCGACGCGCGCGCCGCCGGGTGCACCCGCTTCGAATGCTACGCGAGCCTCAATGCCGAGCGCTTCTACGGTGCGCTCGGCTTCGATCGCATCAGCATGCTTCGAGTCGAAATGGGCCCAGGGGTGTTTTTCCCGAGCGTTCGGATGATTCGCTCGATCTAGCGCGTGGCCACAGTCCGCCGGAACGCCACCGTGGCCAGCAGTCCGAGCAACGCAAAGGCGCCGAGAAACGCGAAGAAGTGCCGGTGTCCAAGGACACCCGGGGAGCGATCGAGGAGCCATCCTGCCACGAGATTGACGAACACGTCGGGCGTGTAGCCAATCACCGAGACGATGCCCACCGCGGTGCCCGTCGCCGGCAACGGAACTCGTGCCTCTTGAAGCAACGCGAAGTACACGCCGCGCAGGCCGAAGACGGCGGCCGAGCTGACGACGACGTTTGCATACAGTGCCCAGGTCAACGATGGCTTCGGCACCGCGAGCGAAAACCACGAGTACGAAATCAACAGAATGGCAAAGCAAAGCAAGATGACGCGTGATGATTTGATTCGGTCACCGAGCCAGCCAGCGCCAAGTGCCGCAAACGGACGTACCCACGCGCTCGAAGCCGACAGGTTGGCTCCCTCGACCTCGTTCAGTCCGTACGCCTGCACCGCAAAGAGCGCGTAGTTGTCGATGCCCTTGTAGCCCACGTATGCGCAGACGACGATGGTGGCTTGCAGCCACACCGCACCCATCGGAAGCACGAGCCTCAAGTGGCTCCATGCGCCCTTGCGATCCAAGGCGCTGCGATCTTCTTCTGGCACGAATAGCCAGCATAGGATGCCTGCGACCGCGGTCGTCGCGGTATACCCGTAGATGACTCCGCGGAGCGCGCGGCTGCGCTCGAGCCAAGTCGCACCGTCGGGGTCGGAAGGCAACCACGTCTGAAACCAATACACGGCGCTGACCGCGAGCAATGCAGCCACCAAGCCACGTCCGCCGTCGAGTATTCCATAGGCGCGCCCTTGCTCGTCTCGGCCTCCCCATTCGCGGGTCGCGCGAATCAGAGCAGCCCAAAAGAGAAGAATGGTGGTGAGGCCCCAAAAGGCGAACAGAACCCAAAGGCCCCGAAAGGGCGGAAAGGTCGCAAAGTAGAGCCCTCCGAGGCTGGTGCAGATCAACGATGCGGTCAGAAGCCGGCGCGCGGGAAATCGATCGGCCAGCGGACCGCCCGGAAAATAGGCCAGCATGGCGATGATCCCGTACGCGGCTTGGGCGGCGCCGAGCTCGGTATTGGTCAGCCCGAAAACGTCGAGGACCGTAGGGCGAAAAAAGCGTGTGACGTGGAAAGGCAGGCTGAAGACCGCTTCTCCCGCGATGACCAACGCCACCATGAACATCAAACGATTGACGTGCTTTGATGCGCTCATCAGCCGGCCCGCATGGTAGCCGATGAAATCGGCCACGCCTCATTTGGTGCGCCACCCTTGCCACCTCTTGGATCCTACTTAGGGATCCTTTGGGAGGTGGTGAATGCCCGAGTCAGACGAGCGCGTCGCGATCATCGCCGGCGCGCGAACGCCCTTTGCCAAGGCCGGAACCAAGCTCAAGCAATACGCCGCTTTGGATCTCGCTACACATGCGGTGGACGGCTTGCTCGAGCGACACGACCTCGATCCCGCCATCGTCGACGAGATGGTTTACGGGATCGTCGTGCTCGACCCGCGACGCCCCCAATTCGCTCGTGAGGTCGCTTTCGCGAGCCGCTTGCCTTCGCGGACGCCCGCATGGACCGTGACCGACAACTGCATCACGGGAACGACTGCGATGATGGCCGTCGCCGACTCGATCCGGGCGGGACGTGCCGAGGTCGGGATCGCAGGAGGGGTCGAGTCCATGTCGAACCCCGCGGTACTGTTTTCGCCCCGAGCGAGCCGAGTGTTCGTCGACCTTTCCAATGCAAAGACGATCAAAGACCGCATCGAGCTTCTCTCGAAGCTGCGCCCGAAGGATCTGGTCCCAAATGCCCCCGGCGTGGTGGAGCCTTCCACGGGGTTGTCGATGGGCGAGCACACCGAAATCACCGTGAAGGCGTGGAACATCGGGAGGCAGGCGCAGGACGAGCTGGCGTTGGCCAGCCACCAGAATGCTGCGGCCGCCACGGAGGACGGACGTCTCAAATCGGAGATCGTTCCCATCGATGGCCTCGATCACGACACGATCATTCGGGCCGACACGACTCTCGAGAAGCTGTCGAAGCTCAAACCCGTGTTCGATAGTTCCGACGCGGGCTCACTGACCGCAGGCAACTCCAGTCCGCTCACCGATGGGGCCGCCGCGCTCGTCTTGATGAGTGAGGGTCGTGCCCATCGTGAAGGTCGAGAGCCTCTCGCGTTCATCAAAGCCTACAAGAAAGTGGCGATCGATCCGTCCGATGGATTGCTCATGGGGCCGGGGATCGCCGTGCCCGAGTTGCTGTCCGCAACCGGCCTGACGCTCGACGACATGGGACTCATCGAGATGCACGAAGCGTTCGCCGGTCAGGTTTTGGCCAACATCGAAGCTTGGAAGCGAGGCTGGAAACGCGAGGCCATCGGGTCGGTGAACCGGTCGAAGCTCAACCAGCTCGGCAGCTCGATCGCGGTCGGTCATCCGTTTGCGGCTACGGGCATACGCATTGCCACCACGTTGGCCAACGAGATGAAACGACGAAACGTGCGTTACGGCCTCATCAGCATTTGTGCGGCAGGCGCCATGGCGCAGGCGATGATTCTCGAGCGCGACGTCTGAGCGCTCAGTGAGGCGAGGAGCGCGGGCCGGTCAGGGCGATCTTGGGTCCGGCCGTGCCGAGGATCTTCATGTCGATCCCGTCCGCTTCCGCGTGGGTGGCGAAGTCCTGGATGATTTCGCGCACGTCGTGGTCGAGAATCCGGGTACCCGTCATGTCGATCGTCAGCTCGCAGCCCTTCGGAACCTCTCGAAGGATGCGCTTGAGAGCTGCCTTGTTGAGAAACGTCATGTGCTCGGTCAGCCGGATCCTGATGCAACCCGGTGCCGTTTCTTCGCGGTAGAAATCGAGTTGGTAGTTGTAAATGAGGATCTCGAAAAAGGCGACGACCATCCCCAGCATGATTCCCGTCAATAGATCGGTGAGGACGAGCCCAACGACCGTCACGATGAACGGGAAGAACTGCCAAATTCCTTCGTTCCACATCCTCTTGAACAGCGGAATGGGTGCAAGGCGGTAGCCGATGACCAAGAGGATGGCAGCCAGGCTGGCAAGCGGGATCTGATTCAGCAACTCGGGGATCGTCGCGACACACACGAGCAGAAGAATGCCGTGTACGAAGGAAGCAAGCCGAGTCTTGCCTCCTGCGTTCACGTTGGCAGAGCTTCGAACGATGACTTGCGTCAGCGGCAGCCCGCCGAGGAGCCCGGATACCATGTTTCCGATTCCTTGCGCCTTGAGCTCCTTGTTGGTGGGAGTGACCCGCTTTTCTGGATCCAGGTTGTCCGTGGCCTCGACCGAAAGCAAAGTCTCGATGCTCGCGATGAGTGCGAGCGTCAAACCGGTCGTGTAGACGGCGAGATTGGTAATTTGGGAGAAGTCGGGCCTCCTGAAGTTCGAAAAGAACTCGCCGATCGACGAGGACACGGGAACCGCGACCAGATGCTCCGGAGACGGCGCCAGGTGAGGGGCGACCTCCGACAAGACCAACGTGAGCGAAACACCAAACACGACCACCACCAGCGGTGCGGGAAGCGCTTTGACGAGCCGTCTCTCCTTGAGAAGTGGATGCTGCCAGCCGAGTAGAACCGCAAGCGACACGATGGTGACCGCGATGGCGGCAGGGCTGAAAGCCGAGATCGCGCGACCGATCTCGGTGAACGTGTTGAGTCCATCGAGTTGGAAGAACTCGAGCTCCCCTTCCCACGACTCGTCATACCCGAGCGCGTGAGGGATCTGCTTGAGGATCAGGATCACCCCGATTCCAGCCAACATGCCTTTGATCACGCTCGAAGGGAAGTAGTGCGCAATGACTCCGGCTTTCACGAAACCGGCCACCAGTTGCACCAATCCGCAGAAGACCACTGCCAGCAAGTAGGCATCGAAGCCCAGCTCTTCGATGCCTGCGGCGACCATCACGGCGAGCCCCGCTGCAGGCCCGCTGACGCCGAGGCGTGAGCCGCTGAACGTGGTTACGATGAGACCTCCGCAGATGCCCGCGATGAGCCCACTGAAAAGTGGAGCGTTCGACGCCAGCGCGATCCCTAGGCACAGCGGGAGAGCGACGAGGAATACGACGATGCCAGCGCGGATGTCGTCCGCGAGGAACTTCCGTTCGAACATGTCCCACGGTATGCGATCCAATTCGGACCTGTCCAGCAGCAGGCGACGGGCATGGCTGAATATTTGATGCGTAACCGAGCTGCCCCGGGTCGGTACGCGCGCTCGCGATCTCAGATCAAGGCCGATCGGTCCTTTCACGGGGTGCGGCGCATCGCTGGAAATCGTAGAGTGCCCCGAGCTGCAAGACCTGTGTGAGCTCGTCGAGAGCCCGTCTCGATTCCTCCAGCAACTGAGGGTCCTGCAGGTCGCCCTCCACCAGACGGTCGCGATAATGCCGCCCGACCCAAGCATCGAGCCGCTCGTAGAGGTCGTCGCTGAACAAGACCGGATGATGGATGCGTGCCAATTCTCGTTCAGTCAGCACCACGCGCAGGCGCAGGCAAGCCGGGCCGCCCCCGTTTCGCATGCTTTGGCGTACGTCGGTGACCTCGACTCGCCGGATGAACGGATCCCCGCTCACCAAGCTCTGCAAGTATCCCCATATCCGCGCGTCTTCCCGACATTCGGACGGCACCACGAGAGCCATCGTGCCGTTCGGTAGGGAGACGAGTTGACTGTTGAAAAGGTAGGAAGAGACGGCCGCTTCGATCGGGAGCTCATCCGGCTTCACTTCGATCCAATGAACGTCGAAGCTCGCTGCCGAATCGACGTCCTGCCGCAGTCGATCCACGTCGACGAAGGCATCGTGATGAAAGAAGAATACAGTCTGGTTCGCGACTGCGGTCAAGTCGGCGTGGAATACTCCGGCATCGATCACGTCCGGATTCTGTCGGGCAAAAACCACGTTCCGTCGGGTGAGACCGTGGAGACGACTTATCGCTCGTGACGCTTCCAGAGTCTGGCGCGCTTGGTTGGTGGAGCCCTCGGACCCCGGCGAGAGCGCCTCGCGCCCGTACACGAAGAGCTGCAATCCGGCTTCGCCGTGCTCCCGGCACAAGCGCGAGTGGTTGGCGGCCCCCTCATCGCCGAAAAGAACGGAAGGCGGGAGAGGTGCATGGTGCGCGAAAGCTTCCGCATCCGGAAAGATCGCCTCGAGAACGCGAGCCGTGGCCGGTACCTCGATCTGCCGATGAAAATGACTGCGGAGATTGGCGGGCGTGAGGTGTACCCTGCCATCCGCCGAATCGGCGCTCGGACAAACCGTTGCGGCATTGGCTGCCCACATGCTCGACGCCGAAGCGCAGGCCACCAAGAGCCGTGGGCTCTCGCGGGCTGCTTTGGCTAGTACCTCGTGGTCGTCGCCGCTGAAGCCGAGCGAGCGCAGCACGCCGACGGCGGGTCGATCTTGCGGTGGAAGAACCGCTTGGCGGACTCCGAGATCGTGGAGCGACTTCATCTTGCGAAGGCCCTGTCGTGCGGCCGCCCTCGGGTTCGATGCTCGGTGAACGTTTCGCTGTGACGCCAAATTGCCCTCGGCAAGGCCTCCGTAGTTGTGCGTTGGGCCGACGATGCCGTCGAAGCTCACCTCGTATGCAGTCAAAGCTCCAACCCCGGTGGCAGCTGCTCGGGAACATCGAGTGATTTGCGTTCGAGCGAGGCGACGGGATGGGCGCAGTAGTCCGCCGCGTAGTAGGCGCTCGGCCGATGATTTCCGCTGGCACCGATGCCACCAAATGGAGCGCCACTGCTCGCTCCGGTCAAAGGCTGATTCCAATTGACCACACCCGCTCGTACGCGAGATCGCAGCTCGGCCCATCGAGCTTCATCGCCACCGACGAGGCCTGCCGCAAGCCCAAACCGAGTCCGGTTCGCGAGCGTGATGGCCTGCTCGAAGTCGTCGTAAAAGAGGACTTGGAGCAAGGGGCCGAAGTGCTCTTCGTCGGGGAGCTCCACGACGTCGGTCACGTCGATCAGCCCAGGCGATGCGAACCCACTGCCGGGTCGTAGCTTCCGCAGGGCCAACAGCGACTTCGCCCCCGCCCGGATCAAGCTCGATTGCGCGTCGAGGAGCGCATCTACGGCTTGCTCGGAGATGACTGGTCCCATGAACGGTGGGGGCTCTTCGTCGAATCGGCCCACGCGGAGCCTGCTCGTCACCTTCGTCAAGCGGGCTATCAGAGCTCGTCCGTATTCGCCGCGCGGCACGAGAAGACGTCGCGCGCAGGTGCAACGTTGGCCTGCGGTGATGTATGCGGATTGAACGATGATCCATACCGCAGCCCCGAGCTCCGCGGACTCGTGCACGACGAGTGGATTGTTGCCGCCCATTTCGAGCGCCAGGATCTTCTGCGGAGACCCCCCGAGCCGACTGTGCAACGCATGCCCGACCTCGGCGCTTCCGGTAAACAGCAGGCCGTCGAGATCGCGATGAGCGGCCACGGCCTCGCCGGTCTCCTTGGCGCCCGGCGTCATGTTCAGAGCGCCCGAGGGAATTCCAGCCTCTTGCCACAGCTTCATCGTTTCGACGGCCGTCCAGGGCGTGTGCTCGCTCGGCTTGAATACGACCGTGTTTCCCGCGAGGAGCGCTGGGACGATGTGACCGTTCGGAAGGTGCCCAGGGAAGTTGTAGGGGCCGAGAACGGCGAGCACGCCGTGGGGTCGGTGCCGGACGACCGACCACGCGACGTCTCTTTTCTGCTTCGTCGTCCCGGTGCGCTCTTCGTATGCGGTCTTCGAGATGTCGATCTTTGCGACCATGGAGGCCACTTCGGAAAGCGCTTCCCACTTCGGTTTCCCCGTCTCGAGTGAGATCGTCGCGGCAAGTTTCTCGCGATCTCGTTCGAGCAGCGAACCGAACTTCCGGATGATCTCGAGGCGGTCGTCGAGATCGAGATCGCTCCACCCGAAAAATGCCGCGCGGGCGGAGGCGAAGGCGCGATCTACCTGCTCGGAGCTCGCTGCACGACCTTCCCAAACCACCTGACCCACCGATGGATCGTACGAGCGCAGCTCGGCGCCTCTTCCGCCCTCCCACCGGCCCCCAATGTAGGCTTCTTCCGTCATCTTCGTTTACAGCTCCAGCACTCGTACGGGCTCACCCGATCCGATACGCATCGTCCGGGCCGTCTCGTCCGACAGGATCACTCGGTCGGCCTCGTCGAACGCCGCCTCGTCGATGCAACAGCGAAACCCCTGCGCCTCGGTGCTCGCGAGCATGCACTTGCGCGGGCGTTTCATCGACTTGCCGATTCGTGCGAATCGCCGTTCGCTTGCCCGCACGGAACGGATCTCGTTCCGCCGGCATTCGACGGTGGGGCCTCCATCGAAGATGTCTACGTAGTTTTCGAAATGAAATCCCTCTTCTTCCAAGAGCTCCAGCGCACGCTGGCTGTTCGGATGGGGTTTCCCGATGGCTGCTTGCGCCTCTTCTGGGAGAAACAGCACGTAGATCGGATGCTTTGGCATCAGCTCCGCGATGAACGATTTGTTTCCGCTTCCTACCAAGTGATCCGCGGTTGGGAAGTCCATCGCGAAGAAATGCTGCCCCAGACCGTCCCAGAAAGGCGAACGACCCTGCTCGTCGGAGACACCCCGAATCTCTGCGATCACCTTGTCGGCGAAACGCTCGGGAAGCTCCGCGATGAACAGCAGCCTCGACTTCGACAGAAGCGGGCCCAGGCCCTCGCCGCGATGGGATGGGCTCAGGAAGAGAGAGGTCAGCTCGCTGCACCCCGTGTAGTCGTTGGACAAGTACAGCGCCGGATGAGAGCGATGCACCTCCAGCTCCTTGGAGGCGTGAACGACGGTCCCGATGCGATAGCTGTAGAAAGGCTCGCGAAGCCCGACGGCTGCCTTGATCGCACACATGCCGGCGATCTCATCCGACTCTTCGTCTGCCAGAACGAAAAAGTATGCCTCGTCTCCTGGTTCCACGACGCGCTTGCCGAGCGAATCGATCGACGCCTCGATCTTCTCGTGCAACCGTTTTCGGTCGATGGCGAGCGAGGTGAGCCCGACGCGCACTTCCCCGATCAGTGCTTGGATCGAATCGAGGTCGCCCATCGCGGCGGGTCGAATCACGAACGTCACGCGCTCAGGGTCCCACAACTCGGCCCCTGCCGAAAAGGTCCGAGCTTCGAGGCGGTTGCTAGATCTCGGTCACGGGCCGAACCAAGACGCTCCCCCAGAGCATCGACCGGTCGTCCGCAGCGCGATTCCAGCGGGAATCCGCCTCCGCGTTGCCAAAGCTCCGGATCACGCTCACCGCGTCGGGGGCGGCGGCGCGCTTCAAGGCAGCAAACAACCTATGGCGATAATTTTCGTCAGCGCCGTCCAGGATGTTCGACAAGGTGAAGGCATCGAAGCTGCCCGGGGGTTGCTGTTCCAGGAAGTGAGCGGCATCCCCATGCACTAGCTGAATGTCCCTCGCTTCCGGAGGCGGAGGCGCTGGCGTCAGCTCGCCGAGCAAGAGCGCCCGAGCGAACGGATTGCTGCGGTTCGGATGGCGTGCAAAGCAGCGTTCCATGCGTCCTCGCATCACGGCCCCGAGCCGTTTCGGGAGGAAGTCGAGCAAGCGCGGAGAGTAGGCGGCGCGCAACGCGGTCACGGAGAACAGGAGATCGATCCCCTTTCGAAAGCGCCACGTGTCGAGCTCGTCCTGCCAATAGGACATCTGAGCTTCGAGATCATCGAAATCGACGAATGCGCGCACCTTCGACGGCCACCATCCGGCGAGAGGGGCGAAGAATCGAAGGAAGTCCATGATGCGCTCGGCTCTCCCGCGAAACCCTGGGTCTCCATCGATACGACGCTGGGCGTAGGCGAGCTGGACGGGGTTGATGTCGACCGCCACGACTTGGTGATGCGGCGCCAGCTTCATGGCCGTGCACCCCGCGGATGCGATGCACATCACCCGTGCTCCCGGTTTGAAAGCCTCGAGCTCGATCGATGCGTCTTCGTACATCCTTCCGAAGAGGACTTGGCGGGGGCCTACCCGTGCATCGAGGCGCCCTCGCTCCCAGACGGTCACGGCCGAGGTCATTCGCTCACGACCCCGTTCCGCCGGGCATGCTTGCGGCTACCCACGCCAGGACGAGGAAGGCGAAGTTCTTCACCAGCATCCCCTTGGGGTCGTGAATCAGATGGCGCGACCAAATCAAGCCGTTGACGTTCAAAGTAACGAGCAGAACCGTTTGCGCCAGCGCGCAGAGAAACGGCTCGAGACCGCTCAAGACCCAAAGCCCGAGTGCCACCTCGACCGCGCCCAAGGTCATGAGAAATGGCACGCCGAAACGGGGGCCGTAACGAGGCACCGCTTTGACGACTTCGAGCTCTCTCGGCTCGCCGCGCAAGAGCTTGCACCACAACCCTTCGTACAGCCAAACGCCTGCGACCGCGATGCGAATCAACCAGTAGGGCGGCATGAGCTCCGGCATCGACATTCCCTCC
>CAZBWQ010000017.1:13093-50052 GCA_964495565.1 uncultured Sandaracinaceae bacterium
TGGATGTGGGTCGTGCGCTTCAGAAGATAACCGCCTTCGTAGATGCACTTGGCTTCGTTTCCGACCACCGACGTTTTGCCTTCGGTTCGGATCGGAACTGGGAGCAACAGACGCAGGTAGAAGGGCGGCCGTTTCCCGATTTCCTCGTAGAACATCAAGCTCGACCAAGCCTGCGCCGGAGACGCGTCGAAAACCATTCGAGTCACGACCGCGCACGGCGGGGCTAGGACGAGCGCATCGCCGTCGAGCTTCGAGGTTGCCCTCGCTTTCGTCTCCACCGTCATGCTTGCGCTGTGTAGCTATTTGGAGCCAACTCGACAACTATCAAGGCCCCGATCGACGAAATGTGTGCTGGTTTTCTTTCCATTTCGTTTCTTCGATGCGGGGCGTCCGACGGGTGGGGCCCGATGCGCTAGATTGCGGGCATGCGGGAGGAACGATTCGGTGACATCTTGGTTCGTCTGACCGGGGGCGACGATCGCGAGGGTGGCGGTGAGGGGCCGCTCGTCGTCTTGATGCACGGATTCGGGGCGCCCGGCACGGACCTGGTGGGGCTCTGGCGTGTCCTGGACGTGCCCCGAAACGTGCGTTTCGCGTTCCCGGAAGCTCCCCACGAAATACCGGGCATGTGGGGTGCGCGGGCTTGGTGGATGCTCGATTTGGCCAGGACGGAGCAAGCGTTGGCCGCGGGGCCCAAGAGCTATGCGGACGAGGTCCCACCGGGGATGGAAGAAGCGACCGATCGCGTCGTCCGCATGGTCGAGGGCATGCGGCTCGCGCTGAAAGTCCCCGAGGGAGGGCTGGTCCTCGGCGGTTTTTCGCAGGGATCGATGGCCGCCTGCAATGCGCTCTTCACCAGGGACCTCCAGGCGGACGGCTTGGTGATCTTGTCGGGGACTCCGGTCCACCTCGAGGCTTGGAAGCGCGGCATCGGCGCGAGGCCTGCCCTTCGGGTGTTCCAAAGCCACGGCACGAGCGATCCTCTGCTGTCCTTCGAGGCTGCCGAGCAGCTTCGCGACGTCATGCGGGAGAAGGGCTTGCAAACGGAATGGGTCCCATTCCGGGGCGGTCACGAGATTCCGATGACCGTGCTCGAACGGCTCGGCGGATTCATCTCGGCCATGGCGTCGTGATCGCCCTTTCGCGGGCTCACACTTCCCAGATCACCGGCTGACCCACGCCATACCACGCATCGACCTTCGGGCCGTAGACTTCTTCGAGCTTGCTCCGCTTGATCTTCATGGTGGGAGTCAGAAACCCGTTCTCGATGAGCCACGGTTCCTTGACGACGGCCAAGAACTGCAATCGTTCGAACGCCTCGACCTCGCGATTGACTTCGGCGAGCAAGCGCTGAAGCTCCTGCTCGAAGCGATTGCGCTCGGAGGCTTCACTCAACTTGGGGCGTAGCTCTTCGGCTGGCAGGACCAGTGCGAAGGGCTGCGGGTAGCCCGAACCGCTCACGCAGCAAAGCTCGACCTCGGCGTGATTGTTCAAGAGGTTTTCGATGGGCACGGGTGCCACGTACTTGCCCTTGCTGGTCTTGAAGAGCTCTTTGACGCGGCCGGTGATCCGCAAGCGGCCCTGTTCGTCCCGCTCGCCCCGATCCCCCGTTCGGAAGTAGCCGTCGTCGGTGTAGCATTCGGCCGTGAGCTCGGGCTGCTTGTAGTAGCCCATCATGTTGCCCGGCGACTTGATCAAGACTTCACCTTCTTCACTGAGCTTCACGTCCACGCCCGGCATGGGGTTGCCCACGTATCCGACGCGGCCCCGGCCTGGATGGGAGGCGTGCGAATAAGCGAAGTCCTCGGTCATCCCGTACCCCTCCAGGAGCTCGAGGCCGAGGTCGCGGTACCACTGGATGAGATCCGGGGGAATGGGGGCCGACCCACTCATCGCCAGCCGAACGTGCTGAAGGCCGAGCCCCGTGAGCACCTTCTTCTTGATGACGCGGTTCAACAGAGGAATCCTCAGCAGCCGGTCCAGCTTTTCCGGTGGCATCTTGTGGAAGACGCCCTGCTGGAATTTGAGCCAGAGCCTCGGGACCGAGATGAAGATCGTGGGTTGAGCGCGGTTCAGGTCGGCGATGAAGGTGTCCAGCGATTCCGCGAAGAAGAGCTGCATGCCCGTGTGGAATCCCTGAACCTCGACGCAAACCCGCTCGTACACGTGCGCCAGCGGAAGGTACGAGAGCATGCGATCGTCGGGGCTGGCGTGAAAGATCTCTTCGCCGCCTTTCACTGCCGCGGCCATCGACCCGAAGCTGTGCATGACGCCTTTGGGCCGGCCGGTGCTTCCAGAGGTGTATACGATGATGGCGAGATCTTCGAGGCCGCGGGAGGGGTGTCCTTGCAGTGGCTCCGTTCGCGCGGTGATCGCATCCCAGGATTCGTAGTCATTGGGTGGGGCGAGCGGGAAAGAAACACAAGGCATGTCATCCGGAATGCCTTTTCGGATTTCGTCCCAATCGTCCAGCTTGCCGACGAATACGAGCTTGGATTCGCTGTGGTCGAGAATGTACTCGACCGTGTCCGCGTTCAGAGTCGGGTAGAGCGCCACGCTGACGTGACCCGCCATCCAGATGGCGAGATCGGCAAGAATGAAATGCGCGCAGTTCTTCGAGATGATCGCAATGCGGCTTCCGGGCTCGAGGTCGAGCGATTTCAGGTACGCAGCCATTCGGCGCGCCTCGTCCATCGCTTGGCTCCAGGTGTAGGTTTCGACCTTTCCGGCGCCGATCGGTTGGGTCATCCAGAGCCGATTGGGCTCGGTCTTCTCCCAGTGATAGACGTCGTCCAGTGCAGTACGAAGCTCAGCCATGATCACTCCCGCTTGATTGCGGCGGGGAGCATACACCGAACGAGATGCGCTGTGGCAGCCCAATTGCGCCTTCGACGCTCCCTCGGTTTCTCTGGTAGTGTGGGCGCCGAGCGATGAGGCCCGTCGAGGTGCAGTTCGTGGGGAGTGGGGACGCTTTCGGCAGTGGGGGCCGCTTGCAGACGTGCATCGCAATTCGAGCCGCCGACGACCTGTTGTTGGTCGACTGCGGGGCCACCTCCCTCGTCGGGATGCGGCAGCAATCGATCGAGCCCAACGACGTCAGCAAGATTCTCATCACACACCTCCATGGCGACCACTTCGGTGGGCTTCCATTCTTCTTGCTCGACGCTGCCCTCGTCTCGAAACGTAGCGCTCCGCTCACCCTCGTCGGGCCGCCTGGTTTGAAAGACCGCTTGACCCGGACGATGGAGTGCTTGTTTCCGGGTTCTTCTGGCGTGGAGCCACCGTTCGAGTTGCGTTTTTTGGAGATCGGTCCGAGAGCGCCGACCGCGATCGACGAGATCCGGGTGACGGCCTTTCCTGCGGCGCACTCGAGTGGGGCGCCTTCCTACAGTCTGCGTGTCGAGGTCCAGGGCAAAGTGTTCGTCTATTCAGGCGACACGCAATGGACGGACACGTTGTTGGAGGCGTCGGCGGACGCGGATCTGTTCGTGTGCGAGTGCTATGCCTTCGATCGAGAGGTGCCTCTACACAACGACTATCGCACCTTGGCGCGCAATCGGAGCCGCCTGACCTGTCGTCGCCTGCTGATCACCCACATGAGCGATGCGATGCTCGCGCACGTGGAGGATCTCGACGTCGAGGCCGCGGAAGACGGGATGACGCTTCGTTTGTGAGAGCGCAGGGCGCGAGCCGGCATCCTCGCGGCGACCCGGGGGGTGAGCGCAGCCGCGTCTTGGACTACGCTTGTCCACATGTTGGATTTTTTCGGTCGTGAAACCATCGTCACGGGCGGCACGGGTGCGCTCGGTTCCGCGGTGATAGGCCGTCTTCTAGCGGCAGGGGCGAGAGTTCACGTTCCAGTCTACGACTCGGACGAGCTCGAGAGCTTTCCCTATCGGGATCACGCAGCAGTCAGGATTCATGAAGGGCTCGATCTGAGCGTGCCATCGGATGCATCCCGGTTGTTCGCTGCCACGGAGGCCTTGTACGCGAGCATCCAAGTGGCTGGCGGCTTCGCGATGGGGCCCATCGCCTCGACGGAGCCTTCCGAGTGGGACCGCCTTATTCGGATCAATGCCACGACCTGCTTCTTGTGTTGCCGCGAAGCGGTTCGCGCCATGGGAGAGCGGGAGGGTCGTATCGTCAACGTGGCCGCGCGGCCTGCGCTCGTGCCCACTCCCCAGATGACCGCGTATGCCGCGTCGAAGGCCGCAGTCGCCGCCATCACTCTGTCTTTGGCCGAGGAGCTCGCCGCGTCTTCGGTCTGGGTCAACGCCGTCGTACCGAGCATCATCGATACCCCGGCCAATCGTGCCGCCATGCCCGATGCGGACTGGTCACGCTGGCCGAAGCCTTCTCAGATCGCCGAAACGATCGCGTTCTTGGCTTCTCCTCAGAATGCCGTGACGCGTGGCGCGCTCGTGCCCGTGTACGGAATGAGCTAGCCTCGGGCCATGAAATACACCCACCTCGGGCGAACGGGCGTCACCGTCTCGCGCATCTGCCTCGGTTGCATGAGCTACGGAACGCCCGAGTGGCGTCCTTGGGTGCTCGACGCCGAAGCATCTGCGCCGTTTTTCCGAAGAGCGATCGAAGCGGGTATCAATTTTTTCGACACGGCGGACATGTACTCGCTCGGGGTCAGCGAGGAGGTGACGGGGCGGTGGCTCCGCGAGTATGGAGAGCTGGACGAGCTGGTCATCGCCACCAAGGTGTTCTTTCCCATGAATGACCGCCCGAACATGGGCGGCCTCTCGCGCAAGCACATACAACAAGCCTGTGAGGACAGTCTGCGTCGCCTGGGAGTCGAGACGATCGACCTCTATCAGATTCATCGTCTCGATCCGAACACGCCGATGGACGAAATGCTCGCCGCGTTCGATCACTTGGTCACGAGCGGGAAGGTTCGCTACATCGGCGCCAGCTCCATGTTCGCTTGGCAGTTTCAGCAGCTATTGTCTCTTTCGGAGCAACGCGGTTGGGCACGTTTCGTGACCATGCAGAATCACTACAACCTGGTCTACCGCGAGGAAGAGCGAGAGATGATTCCGCTATGCGAAAATCGAGGGATCGCCGTGATTCCGTGGTCACCTCTGGCGCGAGGCATGCTTGCAGGCACACGCGCGAAGCTCGGTGACAGCTCGACCAGTCGCTCCTCGACCGACGAGCTCGATCAGAAGCTCTACGATCAACCTTCCGACTGGGACGTCGTCGACGCGGTCAAACGGGTCGCAGGACGAAGAGGCGAGCCTCCTGCGCGAATCGCCCTCGCTTGGCTGCTCTCGAAACCCGCAGTGACCGCACCGATCGTGGGCGCAACCAAGCTGAGGCACTTGGAAGACGCCATCGCCGCGGTGGAAATCGAGCTCACCAAAGAGGAAGTCGACGAGTTGGAAGCCCCGTATCGCGCACATCCGGTCAAAGGAATGGAAGCGCCACGCACCTGACGTGCGCTCGTCGGTCAGCTCTCTTCCAGCTCCGAATGCAAGCTGCGAATCATCAGACGCTGGTAGAGGCCGGGGGCGATCCGCGAGAGAATCGCGCTGGTTTTGCCGACGGGCGTGAGCACGAGACGTGTCTTGCCTCGACGCGCCGCCTTCAAGACCTCTGTAGCGACGTCGTCCGGGTTCCCCAGTCGACCTACTTTGGAGCGGGGGCGCGTGACCCGTCGTCCATCGCCGCCGAGCGTCGACGCTTCCAAGCCTGATTCGACGAAGGAAGGACAGACCATCAAGACGTCGACTCCTCGGCCAGCGAGCTCGGCCCCCAGGCTCTCGAAAAGACCGTGCATGGCGTGCTTGGACGCAGCGTATCCGCTGCGCCCGTAGAGCGGCGCGAGCCCCGCAATGCTCGAGACGGCGATGATCAGCCCACGACTGGCCAGGAGGTCCGGCAGACAAGCTTGCGTGCAGTGAAGGGCTCCAAAGAGATTGACCTCCATGACACGGCGAAAGACCTCCGGTCGCGTCTCGGAAAACGCGCTTCGATGCACGATGCCCGCGTTGTTGATGAGCACGTCGATGCTTTCGAAAGCCTCGCGAACGACGCCCATCGCGCGTTCAACCTGGTCGACGTCGGTGATGTCGCAGGCGTGACCGAGCGTTTCGATGCCCTGCGCGCGTAGGGAATCGGCCGCTTCCTCCAATGGGCTCGACGGCAGATCCAAGAGCACGATCTTCGCGCCCGCCTCGCCGAAGCTCCGCGCGAGCGCTCGTCCGATCCCGCCCGCTCCGCCCGTGATCACCACGGTTCGACCATCGAAGCTACGATTCAAGCAGACCTCGCGAACGCGCATAGAGCTCGAACGCCTCGCGGCTGCTCAGCCGAGGCACGTAGCCGTACTCCTCCTTGAGGCGACGGTTGGACAGCACCGGCCGATACCGCAAGAAGGCGACTCGCTCCGGGCCGTTGTCGGTGAGCCCCAGACGCTTCAGCAACCACAGGGAAGCTTTGACCGCCCCCGCCGGCAGCGCGACGTAAGGCTTGTGCAGCAGGGTGGCGATCTCGCGGGGGGTGAGCGCGCCGTCCCCCGCTTGGTTGAAAATGCCCGTTTTGTCCGAGAAGACCGCGTCGACCAGGCAGGCGACGAGGTCCCGATCCCAGATGAATACGAACGGTGACTCCGAGCCGGCGATTCCGATGATGACCGGCTTTTCGAAGAGATCCGTGACGGGGCTGTGGACACCCTCGCCGACGACGGTGCCCGGCCGAAACACGACCTGTTGCAGCTCGGGACGCTCTTCCCGCCAGCTCGCGAGCATCTCCTCGATCAACCGTTTGTTCCTGGAGTATTCGAACTCGTCGTTGCCTCGGAGCGGATCCTCTTCATCGAGCCAATCGGGATTGTCCGGGTGATACCCGTAGGCGGCTCCACTCGAAGTCACGATCAGCTTCTTTGCGCCGACGGCTTCACAGGCTTCGAGCACGTTTCGAGTTCCCAGTACGTCCACGCGATAGGCCAAGTCCTCGGGAGCCCCTTTTGGCGTTCGTACGATCGAAGCGAGATGTACGACGGTGTCGATGCCATGCTTGCCGAAGAGCTCTTTCAGCGCAGGGTCGCAGATGTCACCGCGCTCGTACGCGACGCCGTCGATGCGCTCCGATGGCTCGACCTCGGTCCAGTCGAGCGACACGAGCGCCGAGAGCTCGTCCCGCCGGTCAGCCAGGGCCGCGATGCAGAGACGACCGATGTACCCGGCCGCCCCGGTCACCAAGACCGCGGGGCCTCCGCCCATCAGGCCCCCGGCTCCTGGTGCATGGCCTTGAACTCCTGAAGACCAGGAGCGAACAGATGCATGTTTCGATCGACGTCGACGTGGATGACCGACGGCTTGCCCGAGTCGACACATCGCTGCAACGCCGGCTCGAGCTCGGAAGGATCGGACACCCGCTCACCGTGACAGCCCATCGCCTCGGCTACTTTGTCGAATGCAATCTCCTCGAAGTCGGCGTTGATGGTGCCCTGTTGCTCGGTCCCGATGACGGGCCGGAGCATCCCGAGGCCTATGGTCTGCGTGAGCTTCACCATGCCCCATTGCCGATCGCACAGCACCAAATAGATGACGGGCAACTGGTGGCGAAGCGCCGCCTCGAGCTCCTGCATGTGAAAACCCATCGCTCCATCGCCGATGATGCACACCACCTTCGCGTCGGGCCTCGCGATTTGTCCGCCGAGTGCCTGGGCCACACCCGCCCCGAGCATTCCGAACTTGAACGTCGAAAGTAGCGAGTCGGGTCGATTGATTTCGGAGAAGAAGCTCGCCCAAACGGTCGCATTGCCGCCGTCGAACACGTAGACGGCATCATCACCGAAGAATCGTTGGCACGCCACGGGTACGTGTGCGCTGTGCATCGGGCTCGAGGTGTTCTGCAACGCCGCATCGAGCTCCGCGCGTACCTTGGCCCGGCCTTCGCGGAGGCCGGCGGTCCGTGCACGATTGGCTTGCAGTCGGTCCTCGCTCAGTGGCGACCGAGCCAGCTCGTCCGCGAGCGCTGAGAGGAACGCATTCGCGTCCGCCAACACGGCGAGGTCGGTGGCCTTGTTGAGCCCGAGGATCTCGTCGTCGACGTCCACCTGGATCATCTTCTGCTCACCGCGCTTGCCCCAATAGGGTGGCTTTCCCCACCAGTCGGTTTCGCCGAGCCGCGACCCGACCACCAAAACGAGGTCGGCTTCGCTCCGAGCCTGGTTGATGGGGGCCATGGCCCAAATCGGCACGATCTGCTCGTGCTTGTCCGGCAACGCGCCGCGGCCTGCCCAACTGGTCGTCACGGGTGCTCCGAGAGCCTCGGCGACCTTGCGAAGCGACTCCGTTGCGCCCGAATGCAGGACGCCGCTGCCGGCGTGGATGTGGGGCCGTTCGGCTTCTCTGAGCATCTTGGCAGCCTCGGCGACCTGACTGGCGGGTGGGTCGATGGGAGCCGTGCGGCGGTATGCTGCGGGCGGCCGCAAGTCGATGCCGTCGGCTTCGAACACGCCATTCATGATCGTCTCGGGAACGTCGAGATGCACCACGCCAGGGCGACCCATCCAACTGATTCGCGCGGCACGCCGGAAGAGCTCGGGCAACCGATCGAAAGACGGAACCGCGCCGCTCCACTTCGTCATCGGCCTCGTGACGCCCGCTTGATTGAAGTACTGGTAGGTTCCTCCCCGGTCCGGGTACGCGATGGGTGTGCGGCGGCTGGACGTGATCAGAAGCACGCGGTTGGCTTCCCCGTTCTCGACCGCGACACCGGGTAGAATGTTCGCCACCCCCGGGCCATTGGAGGCCATGCAAACCCCGAGCTTGCCGGTCAATCGAGCATACGCGCCGGCCATGTGGGCAGCGCTCGTTTCGTGTCTCGGCGAGACCAATCGTATCCCGTGCTTCTCGAAGCTCGCGAAGAAGCCCATGTACGTGCCGTCTACGATTCCGAAGACGACTTCGACGCCCTCCGCGGCTAGCATGCGGGCGAGCGCCTCTCCTCCAACCATTTGGGTCATGGCGATCCTTCCTGCGCCCCCGTGCATGGTCGAACGAGCGAGCCACGCCTGAGCGCGAGCAGGGACTCTACACCTTCGTCTCGGTTCGCCGAAAGCGAAACATTTGCGCCTGGAAAAAGAAGCTCCTTCAGGCACACTTGTCGCGTGTCGCCGTCCACCGGCTTCGTGCCTGCCATTCCGAGTCGTCTCGAAGTGATCGACCACGTCCGCGCGCTCGGACGCGAAGTCGTCGCGGTCATGCCCATTCACTACCCGCGGGCCCTACTGCGGGCGCACCGGCTTCATCCCATGGAGATTTGGGGCCCGCCGCACGTGACCCGCCACGAGGGAAGCAGGCACTTCCAGGCCTACACGTGCGACATCGTCGTCAAGGCGACCTCGTTCTTGCGCTCGGGGGGCATCGAAGCCTGCAAAGCGATCTTGGTGCCGCACACGTGCGACGCTCTCCAGGGCATGGCCTCGGTGCTGACGGATTTTCTCGACCCCGATCAGCGCGTTCTGACACTCTACTTGCCCCGAGGTCGCCGGACGTCCGACCGAGACTTCTTTCGGAACGAGCTTCAACGCTTGTCGAGTGAGCTGGCAGAAGTGAGCGGCCACGAGCCCACCAAGACGGACTGGCAGGAGGCATTCGAGGCCGAAGGTCGCGCAGACGCTGCCTTGTCGGATCTCTATCGTCGCCGGGAGCAGTTGGCCGTCTCCGATCGCGCTTTCTACCAGGTCGTGCGTTCGCGCGAGTATCTGACTGCCGAGCAGTTCTGCGAGCAGGCGGCTGGTGTTCCAGAAGGGCCGCGGCCTCGAAACGGCGTCGCGCTCGTGATTTCCGGCATCGTTGCGGAGCCCCTCGAGCTCTTCGATCAGATCGACTCGATGGGCGCCCACGTCGTGGCGGACGATCTCGCCTGCGGGTTTCGACGAGTCTACGCTCCTTCAATGCAGAGCGATCCGTTCGAACGAAGCGCGGCGCGTCTTCTCAAAGGGCCTCCCGATCCGACCTGCGGTGCTCCGGTGCGTGATCGAGTCGATGCGCTTCAAACACGAATGCGCGCGGCGGGCGCCAAAGGGTTGTTGATCTACGGCCCCAAGTTCTGTGAGCCCGAGCTTTTCGACGTGCCGCTGTTGCGGAAGCACCTGCACGACGCCGGTTTTCCGGTCCTACACGTCGAGTTCGAGATGGGCGAAACGCTACCCCATCAAACCCTGTCACGCATCGAAGCCTTCGTGGAGACCTTGTCGTGAGCACCCGGGAAGCCTTGCCGCACTACGTGGAATCGAGCCGTCTTCAGCACTTCGTGCAGTACGAGCTTCTCGGCAAGCCCGCGCTGCGACTGCAGCGATGGCGCGATCAGTGGAAGCTCGCCACCCGAAGAGCGCGTCCGGACAGCCCCTTGAGCCCTCCGCTTCGCTGCGTCGCTCACATGAAGGAGATCATGAGCCGTCATTATCTCGAAGGACGCTACGCGGCAGGCGTTCGGAAGGTGGCTTGGGTGACGAGCGGCGCACCGACGGAGCCCCTTCAAGCCCTCGGGTACTTCCTGGTCTATCCCGAGAACCACGCCGCTCTTTGCGGTGTCCGTCGCAAAGCGCAGAGCATCGCGGAAGAGGCCGAGCACGCAGGTTGGTCGAGAGACATCTGCTCTTACGCCCGAACCGACATCGGGGCGATGCTTTCGGGAAAGACGCCGGCCGGACGCCTGCCGAGGCCCGACATCCTCGTCTGTTGCACCAACATTTGTCAGACGGTCTTGCACTGGTACCGGGTGTTGGCCGACTACTTCGAATGCCCTTTGGTCTTGATCGACACGCCTTTTTTGTATCGCGAGGCTCACGAGCACGAAATCTCGTACGTGCGGCGACAAATCGAGGACATGATTTGCGTGGCCGAGGAAATCGCGGGCACGTCTCTCGACGACAAGCGTTTTCGTAAGGTCATGACCAATGCGAGACGTGGCGCCGAGCTTTGGCTCGAAGTGTTGAACCGCTCTCAGCGCCGCCCCGCACCGATGACCGCCTTCGACGGGTTCATTCACATGGGGCCGATCGTCGACATGCGCGGAGAAGAAGTCACCGTGCGCTACTACGAGCGCATGCTCGAAGAGCTCGACGAGCGCGTCGAACGCGGCATCGGAGCCATCAAGAACGAGCGTTTTCGGGTTCTGTGGGACAATCTGCCCATCTGGTTCAAGATCGGCGACCTCTCCAAGTGGCTCGCCGAGCGCGGAGTGAACGTCGTCGCTTCCACCTATACCTATGCTTGGGGCGAGCTCGCGCCGATGATCGATCCCGAGCGCCCACTCGATTCGATGGCGCGCGTTTATCTTCACCCCATCCTGAACCGGTCCACCGGCCACAAGCTGGGATCGATGAAGCGCATGGTCGACGAGTTCCAGCTGGATGGCGTGATTCTCCACTCCGACCGCTCCTGCAAACCGTACTCCTTGGGTCAGATCGATCAGCGCGATCGACTCGTGAAGACCCTCGGAGTGCCGGCGTTGTTGCTCGAAGCCGACCACAACGATCCGCGCGACTATGCGGACGAGCAGGGGACGAACCGCCTCGAAGCATTCGTCGAAACCATGGAGGCGAGAGCGTGAGCGGCGCCGTCGCGATCGGCATCGACGCGGGCTCGACGACCTGCAAATTGGTCGCCGTCTCCGAAGATGGTGCGATCGTGGGCTCGTTGCTCGAAACCACCGAGCCTCGGGTGGAGCTTCAGGTTCGACGGATGCTCGAGTCGCTACGCGACGAGCTCGGGATCGACGAAACCGTGCCTGCCATCGCGACGGGCTACGGTCGCAAGCTGATCAAGCAAGCTGCCCGCAACCTGACGGAAATCACTTGCCATGCCAAAGGGGTGTTCCGGGCGCTCGGGCGCCCCGGAACCTTGATCGACATCGGCGGACAAGACAGCAAAGTGATTCAGATCGGCGAGGATGGAAAACCGGTCGACTTCATGATGAACGACAAGTGCGCGGCGGGGACCGGACGGTTTCTCGAGCACACGGCAGCTCGGCTCGCGGTCTCCGTAGACGAGCTCGGCCCTCGCGCTCTTCGGGCGGACCACGAGGAGCCCATCAGCTCGACGTGCACGGTCTTCGCAGAGTCGGAGATCATCTCGCTGATCGCGAGGGGCGCGGACCCCGAGGCGATTCTGCGGGGGCTGCATCGGTCGCTGGTCGGCCGGGTCGTGTCGATGGTACGGAGCGTCGGGATCGTTCCTCCGCTCATGCTTTCGGGCGGAGTCGCGCGCAACGAAGCCGTTCGCGACATGATTTCGGAAGCCACGGGACAAGACGTGCTCTTGCCCAAACAGCCTCAGCTCATGGGTGCGTACGGCGCAGCGTTGTTGGGTGGCGCCAACGTACGCTGAAGCGCAAAATCGCTTTCCGATGGAGATTTGGAAGGAGTTTCGTCTGGAGGCGGCGCACCTGCTGCCGAACGTGCCCGAGGGCCACAAATGTAAGCGGCTTCACGGACATTCGTATCGCGTGCGGATTTTCGTCGAAGGCCAGCCCGATTCCACGCTCGGCTGGGTGATCGATTTCGCGGACATCGCCGAGGCATTCGAGCCACTACGGGCTCGACTGGATCACCACTATCTGAACGAGATCGAAGGGCTCGAGAACCCGACGAGCGAGGCGCTGGCGCGATGGATCTGGGTCCGCCTCGCGCCGACTCTGCCGATCTTGAGCCGGGTCGAGGTAGGAGAAACCTGCACCTCGGGTTGCGTCTACCGGGGTGAGTGACCAAATCGTGGCCGCGCAAGCTCGGATTGCTATAGTCGCGCTCATGAGATTTTTCGTTCTGGTCGCATTTGGTTTGCTTCTGAGCGCGTGCAAAGACGGCTCTTCGGCTCCGGCGGAGGAATCGAAGTCTGCAGAGGAGTCTGCTCAGCCGGCCTCCCCGGCTGCCGAGGCAGCGCCCGCCGAGAACGCGGCTCCGGACGAGCCGGCATCCCCGACGCCGGCCGAGCCGGAGCCAACTCCCGCCGTGGCGGATCCAAACGCGCCCCCGGACGTATCAGGACCTCCAGACGGCGCCAAACGCAGCGCTTCCGGGCTCGCTTGGAAGGTGCTCGAAAAAGGAAAAGGCCGCCGCCGGCCGGGCAAGTTCGACACGGTCACGATCGAGTACACGGGTTGGACGACCGACGGGGTGATGTTCGACGGCTCCGCACGCCATGGGGGCGAGCTCGAAGTCCCTCTCAATCGCGTGATTCCCGGGTTCGCCGAAGGCCTTCGGCTCATGGCTCCCGGCGAGAAGAGGCGGCTCTGGATTCCTGGAAAGCTCGCATACGGCGAGGCAGGCGCGGGGGAGCCACCCGCGCCCAGTCAGCCCCTTGGCATGCTCGTCTTCGACGTGAAGCTGATCGACTTCGAAGAGGCGCCTGAGCCTCCCGCGGCTCCAAAAGACGTTGGCGCGATTCCCGCAGACGCAGAGCGGAGCGAATCGGGCCTCGCGTGGCGTGTGTTGGAGCAGGGCGTCGGGACGGACCATCCGATCGACACCAGCGTCGTGGAGATGCGTTACACGATGTGGACCGCCGATGGCGAGGTCGTCGACAGCAGTGTCTTGCGAGGCCGGCCGGACACCATCGGGATCTCGAGGCTCGTGCCAGGATGGACCGAAGCCATGAAGCTCATGGTGGAAGGAGAGCGGCGGCTGCTCTGGATTCCCGAGGAGCTGGCCTACGCGGGCGCTCCTCACCGACCCTCCGGAATGATGGTCGTCGACGTCGAGCTCATCCAAATTCGGCGCGACCTGCACCAGGTTCGATGATCCGAGTCAGTTGAGCGGGGGATTCACGCACTCGCCTTCGATGCACTGCATCGGGGTGACCACCCCGCACCGTGTCCCGTCGGGCGCGTTCGGGTGAGCACATTCCCCGGTGGAAACCTCGCAGAGGTCCGAGGTGCACGGGTCGCCGTCCCAGCAATCGAATGAGATCGCACACGGCTCGACCGTGCATTCGCCCGATGAGCAGCGGCCGATGCGATCAGTGATCCCGGCGGGTTGGCAGAAATCGCCCTCTTCGGCGTCGGCGTTCGTACAGCTCGGCCAGATCAACTGGCAGACGCCTTCGAGACAAGCGCTCAAGCCCGTGTCGGACACGCAAATGGTCGCGTCAGCCAGCGGCTCGTGCTCACAAAAGCGTTCCACGCAGAGGTCCCGGGTGCACGGCTGATCGTCGTCGCAGTCACGTGGAAAATTGCACTCGGGAACTTCGATCCCGCCCATTCCGCCCGCGCCGGCGCTTCCGCCCACGCCGCCTTCGCCGCCGCCTCCAGTTCCCCCACTGCCGCCGATCCCGGCGTTCCCCGACTCGTCGCTTCCGCAGGCCGAGCCCGCCAGCGCGATGACCAACCACAAGGCGATCCACGAAAGGGGAAGAGGCATGGCCCATCATACTCCGGCGCCCAAGAAGGCGTCCATCCGGACCGGCGGACCCCTCTGGTCCAGGTCGGTGGGATCCGCTAGCCTACGCTGCTTCGACCCGCATGAATATCTTAGGGATCTCCGCATATTACCACGACAGCGCTGCCGCGCTGATTTGCGATGGCCAGATCGTGGCTGCGGCGCAAGAAGAACGCTTCACCCGCAAGAAGCATGACCATCGCTTTCCGCGCCAGGCGATCGATTACTGCCTGGAAGAAGCCGGGCTCGAACCGGAAGCGCTCGATTTGGTCGTCTTCTACGACAAACCGCTCTTGAAGTTCGAGCGAATCCTCGAGACGTACGTCTCCTATTCGCCCGCAGGCTTCAAGCTGTTTCTGATGGGCCTCCCTCTTTGGCTCAAGCAAAAGCTCTACACGCCAAGGGAGCTGCGCAGAGGGCTCGACGGAAAGTACCAGGGCCGTTTCGTGTTTTGCGAGCACCACGAGTCCCATGCAGCGAGCGCGTTCTTTCCGTCGCCCTTCGAGGAGGCAGCCATCCTCACGATGGACGGCGTCGGCGAGTGGGCGACCGGGAGCATCGGCGTCGGGCGGGGTCACGAGATCGAGCTGTTGGAGGAGCTTCGGTTTCCCCATTCGTTGGGCCTCCTCTACTCGGCCTTTACCTATTTCACCGGCTTCAAAGTCAACAGCGGTGAATACAAGCTCATGGGCCTCGCGCCCTACGGAAGACCGATCTACCGGGACCGGATCTTGAACGAGCTACTGGATCTCAAAGAGGACGGCTCCTTCCGCATGAACATGGACTACTTCGCGTTCTGTTACCGCGACCGCATGACGTCCGCCAAGATGAACCGACTTTTCGATGGTCCGCCGCGGCAGCCCGAAAGCGAGCTCACTCAACGAGAGATGGACATTGCAGCGTCGATCCAGGAGGTCACCGAAGAGATCGTCCTTCGCATGGCGCGCCACGCGCATGGCGTGACCGGCATGTCCAACCTCGTCATGGCGGGAGGCGTCGCGTTGAACTGCGTCGCCAACGGTCGCGTGCTACGCGAAGGTCCCTTCGATCAGGTATGGATCCAACCGGCCGCGGGGGATGCAGGGGGCGCGTTGGGCGCTGCGCTCTTTGCCTGGCATCAACTGCTTGCCAAGCCGCGCGACCCGCGAGGACGAGATAGTCAGCGAGGGTCCTTGTTGGGCCCCTCCTACACGGAGGCTCAGACGCGCTCTTTTCTCGATGCCGCGGGCGCAGTCTACCGTCTGTACGACGACGAGGCTCAGCTGTGCGAGGCGGTGGCCGACCTCGTGGCAGAGCAAAACGTCGTCGGTCACATGGCGGGGCGCATGGAGTTCGGACCGAGAGCACTCGGGAATCGTTCGATTCTCGGCGACCCCAGGTCACCCGAGATGCAGTCCACGATGAACCTCAAGATCAAGTTCCGGGAATCGTTCCGGCCGTTCGCACCGGCGATCCTACGTGATCACGTCGACGAGTATTTCGAGATGCGTCCAAACGAGGACAGCCCCTACATGCTCTTGGTGGCGCCACTCAAGGAGCAGAAGCGACTCCCGGTGAACGGCCAAGCCGTGGGCTTGGCGAAGTTGCGTCAGGCCCGCTCGACCGTACCCGCCATCACCCACGTGGACTGGTCCGCTCGGGTGCAGACGGTGGATCGCGAGCGCCATCCTCGATTCGCCGGCATCCTCGAAGCCTTCTACGAAAAGACGGGGTGCCCGTTGATGATCAACACGAGCTTCAACGTGCGCGGCGAGCCCATCGTCAATACGCCCGAGGATGCGTATCGATGCTTCATGGCGACGAACATGGACGCGCTCGTCATCGACAACTTCATCCTGAGAAAGGAGCAGCAGCCGAACGCATCCATGGTCGACCGAGACGCATACTTGGAGCAGTTCGTGTTGGATTGATCATGAGCAAGCTCGTCGAAATCGACTTCAATCCAGACGTCAAGACGCTGCGACAGTTCGGCGTGATCGCTTTCGTGGGTTTCGGCTTGCTGGCCGTGCTCGCCTACCACGAGAAGCTGATTTTTTCGTTTGGGCTCGGTGATGCGCGTGCCACCGTCGCCTTCGCCTTGGCCGCGCTCGGCACGTTGGCGTTGCTGTTCTCCGTAGTCGCGCCCCGTGCCAATCGAGCTCTCTACGTCGGGCTGAGCGTGTTGGCATTTCCCATCGGCGTGGTCATCTCCTTCGTCATCATGGGAACCCTGTATTTCCTGATTATCGGCCCGATTGCGGTCTTTCTCCGCATGCTGGGCAAAGATCCGATGCATCGACGCCATGATCCGTCGGCCCGATCCTATTGGTCGGCTGCGAGACCTCGCCGGGACAAGGACAGCTACTTCCATCAGTATTGAGATGCCATGACGCAAGACGACCGTTCCGAGGAAGAGGAGTTTCTCGACAAGGCTGCCGGCAAGCAGGCCGGGCTCGTGTCCGAGCTGGTGGGCTTTTTGCGAGCGAACAAGAAGTGGTGGCTCGCGCCGATCATCATCGCAATCCTGCTTCTCGGATTGCTCGTGGTGCTCGGTGGGACCGCGGCGGCCCCATTCATCTACACCCTGTTCTGAGCGTGCGTTGCCGGCGTCGACGGCTCCTCCGACTGCTCCGACGACGCCAAATGCTCCGGGAGCTCGTCGCGGCGGAACACGTCATCGAGATCTTCTGCGCGTCGGATCACCGCAGCTCGGTCGTCGGTCACCAAGATGGCTGCCGGCCGGGGCATGGCATTGAAGTTGCTGGCCGAAACCTCTTGGTATGCGCCCGTGTCGAGAAAGGCGAAAACGTCGCCGACGCGCGGCTCTGGTATCCGGACGGCTCCGAGAAGTCGATCGCCGTAGCAGCTCCGACCAACCACGTCGGCTTTCATGTCTTTTGGAGCATTCAGTCGGTTCGCAATGCAGTGCTGATGGAGGTGATGCTCGAAGCGACCCCCGGTCATCCAGAACTCGGAGGTGTCGACCGTGACGAGGTTCCATCGAATCGGCGACGTCATCTTCTTCGTGGCCTGCACCGTGGTCAAATGCACCCCCGCATTGCCGTGGATGGCACGGCCCGGTTCGAGCTGAAGCATGATCCCCGCCGGGTCGATGCCGTGCTTGGAGAGCGCATCGAGTAGCGCCGCGGTGGTCGCTTCCGCATAGCGCTCGATGCTCGGCGCAGCGGTCTCGTTCGGGTGACCCTCGATCAGGCCCAACATCTTGTCGATCGCCTTGTAGCGAATCTTCGCGCCCAAGCGCTTCAAGCTCAGTGAAAGCACGTGCAACGAACCCAACAAGAACGGATCGCGGTAGTCCGTGGCCGCGTTGTGTGGATCCCTGGGAATCGCGAAGCCGCCCCCGATGCTGATCTCCTGTGGCCGATAGCCGTCGAGCGCCGCGCACACGCGTCCGATGTCGCGCGCGTAGGCGTGCATTTGAGCTTCCCAATATCGAGTCGAGCGATGATGGCGGCCGTGATGCGCATGAAAGCCGACGATCTCGACGTTCGGTAGCTTCATCACGCGCTTGCCGGCCTCGATGACCTCGTCGAGAGAGAGACCTCCCTTGTAGACGAGCGCCACGAGATCCGTCGGCACCATGCCGTCCGCCGCGAAGTCACTCTTCTTCACGAACTCGGAAATTGCCGGCCGAATTCGGAGCCGCACGCAGGCCCTCCGCGACAGCGTCGGAGCGAGCTCCTCGAGGAAGTCGACGTCGCGCAAGCTGTCGATCGTCAGCCTGGCGCCCACCTCCAAGGTGCGACGAATGTGCTCTCTGTCCTTGGGCACGCCGTTGACCGAGATGAATTGCGGGTCGACGCCGGCGCGGAGGGCGACGTCGAGCTCCCCCGGCGAGTAGATGTCGGCTCCACAACCTTCGTCGGCCAAAATTCGTTGAATCGCGAAGATCCAGTTGGCTTTGGCCGCAGGCATCACCTTGACCGGTCCCGCGGTCCATCCGCGCTCGAAGGCTTCGCGAAAGCGCCTCACGTTGCGCCGTATCTGGTCCTCCGAAAACACGAAGAGAGGCGATCCGAAGCGCTCGATCAGCTCGGTGCTCGCGATCTCTTCGATGAACAACACGCCATCCCGATTGCTCAGACACTCGTCGATGCTCGTCCTGGACATGATCCTCTCCTGCCATCCGAGTACGACAACCCGAAGCGCCTTTCAACGGGGATGTGAATAATTACGTATGGACCGCGTGCACCGGTCCAGTCACTAGATGCTTGATGGACCCCCGCGGCCCGGCCGTCATCGACTTCATCGAAGCCACCTACGATCTGGAGTCGGACGAAGACCGCTGGCTGGACGGACTGGTCGAACGAGGCGGGCCGCTGCTCGATGCCGGGCTCGGGGCGTTTGCGTTCGATGTGGTGCGCCCTCCGAGACCTGGGCCGGTGCTCATCGAGAACCTTCGCCTGCGCGAAGGCGTGGCTCGCCTGGGAGAAGGCTTGAGCCGCCTGCAGGGCCAGGCCGACGTCATGACTGCGCTCTGGCCGATCACGCGGTCGGCCGCGCCCAAGACGCTGAGCGAGGTGACACGAGACCACGCGCCAGAGATCTTCGACTCACTCACCCGCGGTTTTCGTCCGATCGAGGACGCGCTCGGTCTGTCGGCGCTCGAGCAGGACGGCCACGGCGTCTATTTGATCCTGCCTCTGTCCCGAAAGGCCCAGTTGACTACCGCGGAGCGGGAGCGATGGCACATGATCGCCGCGCACTTGCGAGCGGGCTACCGTCTTCGTCGAGCGCTGGCCTCGCGGCGCGATACGTCCCCGTCCGAGCTCCCGTATGGTGCCGAGGCGATCATCGAGCCCCGCAGCTTCCGCGTCACCGACGTCGTGGGCGAGGCCAAGCAGGCAGCTTCGCTCGACGCGCTTCGGAAGGCCGCAGTAGACGTCGACCGGGCTCGGGGCAAGCTTCGGAAGCAAGAGCCACAGCGCGCATTGGAGCTCTGGCGTGCGTTGGTCCGCGGACGCTGGTCGACCATCGACTGGTTCGATTCCGACGGGCGCCGTTACATCGTAGGCGTGCCGAACGCTCCCGGCATCGCGGACCCGCGGCGTCTGACCGAGCGTGAGCGTCAAGTCGTCGCCTGCGCAGCCGCGGGTAGCAGCAACAAGCTCATCGGCTATCAACTCGGGCTGTCGAAAGGCCGGGTGTCGGCGCTTCTCTCATCCGCCATGCGAAAGCTCGGCGTGAAGAACCGCATTCAGTTGATCCAAAGTTACGGGTCGTTTGCCGACGACGCCGGAGCCACCTGAATGGCGACCTTGCCGAGACCTTTGCCGCGAACGACCACCTGATCTCCCGGCTTCAGGAATGCTTCGGTGTCACCTCGGAGCTTCGCTTCGAGCTTCGTAAATCGACTCATGCCCAGCAATTTGCTCAGCCTCACGAGCGAGCGCGGCGTCTTCACGGCGACCCCGCTCGGCGTCCCGGTCAATACGATGGTGCCTTTGTCCAGGGGAGCGTCCGGATACGTGGCATGGATGAAGGCGAGCATTTGCCGCGGCGTGTAGATGAGATCTCGAGTCGACTGCCGCTGCCGGACTTCTCCGTTCACCAGCGTTTCGATGACCACACACGGAATCGCATCGCGGATGGGCTCATCCGGAACCCAGGCCTTGTCCGCCACTGGCATGAACCCAGGAAAGCTCTTCGAGGCTCCCCAGTAGTCCATCGTATTCGGTTGCCCGTCGCCGAGAATCGCAAGCGTGCGTGCCGACAGATCGTTGGCGATGAAGAAGCCGAGAGGCGGAATGTACGCAGGATCGTCGAGCGAGGCTGGGTCGATGCGCTCGAGCAAGACGACGCCCATTTCGACCTCGTAATCGAGGAGCGGGGAGAGCGTTTCGTGGTCTCCGCGTAGCTTTTCGCCGAGACCCGGCTCGACGCCCTCGGCAGCTTCGCAGATCGCGTCGAGGTCCGGCATCGGCACCTCGGCGTCCGTTCGAGCCAAAGCCCGGACGTCTTTTCGAAACACGGGCGGGACGGCGTCCGGATCGAACGAGGAGGCCGTCTCTTCGATGTGCCCCGCGTACGAGAGGCCTATTCCAAACGCCCGCGGTGGCGCCTCGAGGGGTACGTAGGACCCGCGACTGAGATCGTAACACTCGAGCTCGGCCGGCTGCGGCTTTTTGGGCAATGGACGGAACAGATAGTAGGCGATGGCGACCCCGAGCAGGGCCACTGCCGAAGCGGCGATGACGGCGGCTTTGATCATCTGGGGCATCCTCCCGGGCCCTTCTAGCAGCATTGTGGCGGTGACCGAAGGGGGCCCATGCCTGCCTGTTTTTTGCGCTCGAAAGAGAGTTGCGGATACCTAGGCGCCAGGTCTACATGCAACTGCGTCCTCGCGAGCTGCGATTCCTAGCCTTGCTAGCACTGTGCGCTGTCTTGGTGAGCTGCTCGATCACCCGGGTCAAGTGGCGCATCAAGACCGACAACAAGATGGCCGAGGGCAAGGAGGCGTACTTCGACGCCCCCATCGCTCGAACCAAGACTGGGCGCCCTCCGAACGTCATCGTCTTGTTGGCGGACGATCTCGGGAAGTACGAGGTCAGCGCATACGGCGCGGAGCACATCGCGACTCCGAACATCGACCAAATCGGGGCAGAAGGCGTGATCTTCGAGGAGGGCTACGTCACGGCGCCCACTTGTGCGCCGTCGCGAGCCGGCATCATGACCGGCCGGGTTCAGAATCGCTACGGCTTCGAAACCCAGATCATGGAGCACTATCCTACCAATTGGGTCGAATACATCTCGGGTCGATGGATCGTCGATACCGGCGAGTTCGTCGTCAAGGCCAGGCCTTCTTTCCCGTCGGAGTGGCAGGCTCACAAGCAAGGCGTCCCTCCGACCGAGATCACGCTCGCAGAGGTGCTCAAGAAGTACGGGTATTCGACCGCGTTGATCGGGAAATGGCACCTAGGCATCTCGCGCGATCAAGTCCCGCTCGCTCGCGGGTTCGACTACCAATATGGCTTTCTGGGAGCGTTTTCCCTCTATACGCCGGAGAAAAACTGGGCCCACATCATCAACCACGAGCACAAATCGTTCAGCGCCCAGCACCAGTGGAACATGGGACGGCGCGACGAAGCACGAATTCTGCTCAACGGAAAAGAGATACGGGAGGAGCAATACCTCACCTTCGCCTTCCGGGACCGGATGAAGGAATACATTCGGGAGCACAAGGATGAGCCTTTCTTTCTCTATGCGGCGTTCAATGCTCCTCACGTTCCATTTCAGGCGCCAGTCGAGTACTACTGTCGCTACGACTACATCGCGGACGACAACAAGCGCGTCTACTACTCGATGATCTCCGCGCTCGACGACGCGATCGGCGAGATCCACCAGACCGTCAAAGATGCGGGGATCGAGCAAGACACGCTCATCTTTCTTCTGAGCGACAACGGTGGGGCGTCGTATACGGGTGCGACCGACAATGGCCCGCTCAAGGGCGGAAAGCTCACGCAGTTCGAGGGGGGCATCAACGTGCCGTTCATGATGAAGTGGGCGGGTACGATCCCTGCCGGCACGCGTTATTCGCACCCCGTCTCGTCGACCGACATCTTCGCCACCTCGGTTGCAGTCTCGGGTGGCGCGCTACCGAGCGACCGGGAGTACGACGGCGTCAACTTGGTCCCGTATCTCACGGGAGAGAACGACGGGCTTCCTCACGAACGGCTCTTTTGGCGCGCTGACCACATTTGGGCCATCCGAGACGGCAAGTTCAAGTTGATCTTGAGCACGCGTGATGGGTGGGCGGAGCTCTACGACCTCGAAGTCGACAAGTCCGAGCAAATCAATCTCAAGGAGCAGATGCCCGAGCTCTACGAGAGGCTCCGCGAAGAGCACGAGCAATGGCAAGACGAGAAGCTTCGCACGAAGCCCATGTGGCCGCGGATCATGGACAAGAAGTTCGTGCTCGACGGCAAGGAATATCTCTTTCCGGCGTGACGATGAAGGCGCTCTCCATATCCGTGTTCGTCGTCGTCTCGTTGGTCGCGCTGGCCACGCCATCCCGCAGCTCCGCGCAGCAGCCCAAGATGGACATCAAGCTCTTCGTCGGGGGGAGTGCCACGACCTATGTCTCGATGCTCGAGACGGGTCGAGAGCGAGACACGTTTGCGGGATGGCAGATCGGCTTTGGCCCGCGCTTGCGCCGGCGGCGGTGGTTCATCGAAACGCTGTTCTCGTTCAATCGATGGGCGTTTTCGGCGACCGACCCCGAGCTCGGTAGCATTCGCGGACGCGTGAACTCGTTCGAGCTCCCGTTCCAGGGTGGATTCATCCCGTACAAAAACGCCTACTTCAAGCTTTTCTTGTACGCGGGCTACGTCAACCACTTCAACACCAAGATCCTGGTGGACGCAGACATCATCGACGTTGGAAACGTGTCTCTCAAGCTGAGGCCCAAGGAAATCGACTTGGCCATCTACCAGGCGCTCGCCCGGTTCGGCATCAATTTCGACCTCGCAATGTTCAACTTCGATTTCAACTACTCGATCAGCATGAACAGCGCGACCAGCACCTCGTACCGCACGGGATACCACCAGCTCCAGCTCAACGTGGCCTATTTGTTCTGAGCGCTCACGTCTCAAAACACGTACGGAATGAACAAGTAGGGGACTTCCTCGCAGTAACGATCCCAATCCTCCCCGTACTTGCGCTTGCACCGAGCGATGTCTCGGCCTGCCCGGTGCAGAATCATGACCAGAAAAAACGTCACGTACATGTACGGCAGGAAATGCTCGAAGCCGCAAATCAGACCCCACGAGAGGGCCATCACCACGTCGGCGGTGTAGTGAATCTTGCGTGCGTACCGCCACCAGCCATCGACAAGGAGCTTCGACCCGGCTCTCGTATTCAAATACCTCGGGTTCTTCAGCGTTCCCCAGGGTAGCTGTGGGAACGCCTTGCGCTTCACGTACGAGCCGTTCAGCTGCATTCGAAACCGATTGCGTTGGCTCTGTGCGGTGTCCCACACGTAGTACGCGCCGATCAGCAGCGCGAAGCAAAGCACGGTGTACGGAACCGAGTGCTCGAACGGAGGCCGCGAAGCGATGTACATCGAGTTGAAGCAATACACGAAGGGCACGCCTGCCAGATTCCAAAACACCAGCATCCAACCCCACTTCTCGTAGAAGATGTCCCAGGTGGTCGGAATGCACTCTTCGCCCTTCATGCACGCGTTGGTATACAAAAAGTGCGCGACGATCATGAAGATCATCGGCGTGCTGACCGTCGCGTAGACGGCGTACTGGTGCGCGGCTGCGCTGGTGGTCAGGATGAACAACGTGAGCCAAGACACGCGGACCTCTGCCCACATCTTGAGATCGAGCCGCCCAATTCGTGGATTGAGCCACGCACCCATGAAGAAGTCGTAGAGAAAGCTCCCCGACATGCGTTCCGCGTTGCCCGTGGCCTTGGCGCCGAAGTACACGGCGACCGCGATCGCGTTTGCGATGATCATCGCAGCGACCATGAAGCGACCGAACTGGTCGTAGATCGTCTGCAACGGAAAAACGCCCGTGAAGTGGAGGGCAGCGACTGCGGCCAAAGTCAGGTACCACGCCGTGATGCCGTTGCAGCGGTAGGTGAGGCGCTTCCCGTCGCGTGACGGGATCGGCAACCCCTTGATTTCGAGCCCGGGCAGGAATGCGGCCATCAAGCCCTCGGCGATCAGGAACACGCCATAGACGGCAAAGATGCTCCAGGTGGGGACGGCATGAGCCACGATCTGGTCCCAGACTCGGGCGAAAAAAGGCCCCACGTCGGAAAGCCCGGCAGGATAGAACAGCGCTCCATCGTGGAAACGCCATGCGATCCACAGATAGAGCATCAACAGGTGCGAAAAGGTCATGATGAATGCGGCCCCGAACGTGCCGCCAAACTCGAGCGCTTCTCGCCGATTGGCATCGGTCGCGCCTCGGTCGGCCGCCGCAGCCGGCAGCCTCGCTTCTGCTGCTTCTTGCACCGCCACCCTCCGTGATGCCGTCGGTTTTATACGAGTGTGCCCCGGCAAGTCTAGGGCCCCCCATGCCTTCGTGGGACGTGCGCTAGGATTGATTCATGGATCGGCGCAGCCTGGTCAAGATCGCCGTCGCGGCGGCCCTCGCAGGTCTGGTCGCCTGGATCTACGCGAGCGGTGCGTACGAACGCTTCGACCCCGCCAGCATGCGGACCTGGTTTCGCGCCGCAGGCCCCTGGGGCGGCGTGGTTTTCATCGTCACGTATTCGATCTTGCAGCCCCTCGGTGTCAATGGGCTCGTGTTTCTGCTGAGCGCGCCTCTCATCTGGACTCCCGCCGAGGCGTTCGTCCTCAATTGGGCGGGCACCGTCGGCACGGGGCTCTTCTCGTTCTTCGGCGCACGCTGGGCCGCCCGGGAATGGATTCAGCAGCGACTTCCGAGGTGGATCCGGCGTTTCGACGACCGGCTCTACACGCGCGGCTTTCGGACGGTGTTCTTGTTGCGTCTCATCTTTTACACGGCCCCGTCGGTGCAATGGGCTCTCGGTGTCTCACGTGTTCGCTTCGCGCCGTTTCTGTCGGCGACCGTGGTCGGAGTCGCGCCATTCACACTCTTGGCAACCCTCTTGGGTGTACGTGCCGCGGCTTGGATCGAGGAACATCCCGTCGCCACCTGGCCTTGGGATCGGATTTGGCCCTTCATCATCCTCGCGACAGTCGTCGTCGTGGCACTGAGCATCCTCATCGTTCGCAAATGGCGAGCGAATACGATCGATTGAGATCAAGCAGCCGACGCGATAGTCTCGACTCGTGCAAAAGCTGCCCGCTCCCGAGCTTCCAGCCTGGTTGGCGAAAAAAGTTCCGTTCACCCGCTATCGCGTCGCGGTCGGCGACGGTCTGCACATGCACGTCATGGAAACGGGCCGCGGCAGGCCAGTTCTGATGGTTCATGGAAACCCCACTTGGGGCTTTCTGTACCGCAAGGTGGCGTTGTGTCTGCAGGGGCAGGGCCTGCGCCTCATCATGCCGGATCTCATCGGTTTCGGTTTCAGCGACAAGCCACGTGATTTCTCGGTGCACACCCTGCGCAACCACAGCAAGTGGCTCGGCTCGCTGATCGATCAGTTGGACCTCGAGGGAGTCATCTTGGTCTGCCAAGACTGGGGTGGGGCCATCGGAGTCCACCCGTTCACCACGCGACAACGACGGCTCGCCGGGATGGTCGTCCTGAACACCGTGCTCGATGCGCCGTCCCCCGGGTTCAAGCCCACTGCGTTTCACCGTTTTTCGCACCTGCCGGTCATCAGCGACTTCGTCTTTCGCGTCTTGCCGTTGCCGCAGGCCGCATTGCACGTGGCGCAGGGCGACAAATCGAGCATTCGCGGCGAGGTCGCACGCGCTTATCGGTACCCATTGCGTCACATGCGCGACCGCGTGGCGCCGCTCGCGACGGCTCGCATGGCGGTCAACGACATGGATCATCCCTCCATTCCCGCGCTCCACGAGTGCGCTGAATTCGTTCGTGGCTTCGATGGCCCCAAAGCGATGGTGTGGGGCCGACGCGATCCGATCTTGGCCCGGGCCCTCAAACGGACGCGGCAATTGCTCGGCGATCCTCCGGTCACCGAGACACAGGCCGGGCACTTCCTGCAAGAAGAGGTGCCCGAGGAGATCGCGGCCGCGGTCTTGGATGTCGAAGCCCGTCTAAGCCACGCGTCGACGCAAACCACGGAGCAGCAATCCTAGCGAAGCTTCGAAGCGCTCTTCGTGCGCGGCGCGTGAGGGGATCGTGCCGCCGAGCCACGTCACCAGGCCGAAGTAGTGCATACTGAAGATTTGCTGCGCCACCGCGAGCGGGTCGATTTCCGCGTCTAGCTCTCCGCGCTCCTGGGCGCGGCCAAGCATCGCGGCGATCCGCTGGACGATGGCGAAGGTCCACGAAGCCGCTTCGGCTCGCTGCGCTCTTTCGACGAACAGAAGCTCTTTGATGAAGACGCGGCTCAGCCTCCGATCCTTCGCGTGGCATTCCGTCAACGCCCCGAAGACGTGCAAGAGCTCTTGCTCGATCGTGCCGGACCCCGACGCTTCGAATGCCCGGGCGATCGCTTCGTCGATCTCCTGGCGCATCAGGTGGATCAACAGGGAGCGCTTTTCCGGGAAGTAGTTGAAGAAGGTTCCGGCGGCGATGTCCGCTGCGTCCGCGATGGCGCGAGTCGAGGTCGCTTCGTAGCCGTGAGTTTCGAAGAGTCGGCGTCCCGCCTCTTCGATGCGTCTCAGGGTCTCCTCCTTGCGGCGTGCTCTTCGGCTCATCGACTCCAGCTACGACTGTCGTCGTGGTCACGCTGGGCACCAAGTTTTCCGCACGACGGTGAAACGTGGGGGATCTCACCGGATCGCCAGATCCTCGCGGAGGCGCCGATCTTCACCCTGGTCAAGATCGGTGCAGCCGTGATACCTCCTCGCACCTTGCCCCCCATGCGTCCCCCCACCGCGTACAGGGCCGGAATCATAGCCCTTTTGGGTCTGATCGTCGCCTGTGGAGATCCCTCCGAGGCGGATTGGGACCCGTCCGTCCAGGCGGCGGAAGCCGGAGTCGTCGGGGGATGGGCCGCCACCGACGACCAGATCTTCGCGACGGTCGAAATCCGTCGCACGGGGGCCGCCTCGGGGTTTTGCTCGGGCGCGTTGATCTCGCCCTTGGTGGTCGTGACCGCGGCCCACTGTGCCGTGGTCGAGCCCGAGGAGGGCGTCGTGCGGCCGGCCTCGCCGGGCACGCTCCAGGTCGTGGCGGGTCATCTGTCGAGCCGGACGGTCGCCCCTCGCATGCTCCGCACGGTCTACGAGGTGCGTGTCCACGAGGACTACGACCACGAGTTCATCATGGGGCGCAGCAGGGACGGGGCAGGCCAGGGCGGCATCGGCTCGCCACACGACATCGCGCTCCTCTTCATCGCGCGCCCCTTCGAGACCACCGCCCTCGCTCCGCTTCTCACGCAGAGCCGTCAACGGGAGTTGATCCAGCACGGCGACGTCGGTTTCGTGGCTGGCTATGGCGTCTACGACCTCGACGAAAATCGAACGGGTCAGCTCCACATCTCCGACGCCATCATCGACATCATCGGACCGCAGGAGCTGCTCACACGAAGGACCGATCCGCTGGGTGACTCGTGTTATGGCGACTCTGGCGGCCCGCTTTACGTGCCGACCGATCGAGGGGAGTTCGTCGTGGGCGTGGTGTCGCGCGGGCGCTCCGACGTCGAACGTGATTGCGGCGATGGGGGTGTGTATACCCTCTTGTCCGCGCACCTTCCGTGGATTGCCCAGACCGCCGGACCGAGATTTCAACCGAGAGCCGAGCCGGGAGAGCAAGAAGTGTCGTTCTTGGCGGAGGGTGCCGATCCGATCACCACGGCCAAAGGGGGAGCATTGCGCCGATCCGGAGGCTGCGCAGTCTCGACGAGGGCTGTCCACGGCGGCCCAGCGATGTCGATTCTGTGGTGGCTATTCGCGGCGGTGTGTCTGTCACGTCGATTGTCACGACGCTGAGCGTGCCCTAGGCTCCAGCCAGCCGTGACCCCGATACACCTCAAGTCTGCCGACCGAAGAACCAAGATCGTCTGCACGATCGGTCCGTCGACGAGCTCCTCGGATGCGCTGGCGGACCTCGCGCGTGCCGGCATGAACCTGGCGCGGCTGAACATGTCCCACGGCGACCACAAATCCCATCTCCAGGTCATCCGCAACATCAAGAGCCTGAACAAGAAGCTCTCCCATCCGGTGTCGATCTTGATGGACCTTCAGGGACCGGAGATCAGGACCGGAGAGCTGTCGGAGAGCCTCGATTTGAAGACCGGCGACGTCTTCTATTTCACGGTCCTGGCGGACGATGCCGAGGAGCGCAGCGTCCACGTCAACTACCAGGACCTGGTGAAGGATTTGCGGCCGGGTGAGCGGGTGACCGTCGACAACGGGCTGATCAATCTCGAAGTGTTGGATGTCTCGGAGCATCGGCTGAAGTGCCGCGTGCTCGACGGAGGCACGCTCGGCTCGCGCAAACACGTCAACCTTCCCGGCGTGCGCGTGAACTTGCCCTCCATCACGAAGAAAGACCGGGAGGACATCGCGTTTGCCATCGAGCAGGATTTGGATTTCATCGCGCTTTCGTTCGTCCGCCACGTCAAGGACGTGCTCGAGGTTCGCGAAATCGTGGAGCAGGCCGGCGGCCACCAGCGTTTGGTCGCGAAGATCGAGAACCAAGAAGGCATCGACAATTTCGACGCGATACTCGAGGCTGCAGACGCCATCATGGTGGCGCGTGGCGACCTCGGGGTGGAAGTGGCGTTCGAGGAGCTTCCCGTCTTGCAGCGCGAGATGGTTCGCCGTTGCGCCATTGCCGGCAAGCCCATCATCGTCGCCACCCATTTGCTCGAGTCGATGATCGACAACCCGTTGCCGACGCGCGCAGAAGTCACCGACGTCGCAAACGCCGTCTACGAGCAAGTCGACGCGATCATGTTGAGTGGTGAAACCGCCACTGGAAAGTATCCGCAACGCTGCGTCGAGGTTCTTTCCACGATCGCGCGACGAATCGAGATGGGGCCGGGTCTCGATTTCTACAAGCAAAGACCTCCACCGACGACGCAGCGCGCACACTTGGCCCAAGGGGCGTGCCGCTTGGCCGATTCGCTGGGCTCCCGAGCTATCGTGGTGATGACGCGTCGCGGTCAGTTTGGGCAGCTCGTCGCCAGCTACCGGCCGCAGCGGGCGATCATCTATGCGTTCACCAACATGAGCACGACCAGACGCAAGCTCTGGCTGAATCGGTCCGTGGTTCCCTTCCGCATGAATTTGTCGAGCGATCCGGAAAAGACGATCGTCAATGCGCTCGGCAAGCTTCGAGAGAGAAACCTCATCGAGCCCGGCGAGCCCGTGGTCGTAGTTTCCGACGTCGCCACGGCGACGGGCGACTTGGTCACCAGCATTCAGGTTCGCGTCTCCGAGTAGCGTTTCGAGCTGGCTGGCTCTACAACGGTGAGAACATGCTTGGACTACGTGCTTTCTTGCTCGGGTGGGTCGCCGTGCTCGCGTCGTGTGGGCCTGCAGACGAGCTCTCGGTCAGCGAGACGAGCGCATCCGTCGTGTACGGCACGGACGACCGGCTCGAAGTCTACGCCCATCCCGACGCGGAGCTGCAACGGATTGCCCGGGAGTCGATCGTGGCGCTCATGCCGCAGTCGGTCGGGCTCGAGCGACAAGAGGACGGAACGTACAGCTTCTTTGCGTCGGTCCTACAAGACCAGCAAGGCCTGTGCGAGGACGAGCGCTTTGCCGATCAGCCCGTCGCGGCGTCTTGCTCGGGTACGTTGATCGACGACGACTTGGTGCTGACGGCAGGTCACTGCCTGAGCGCCCAGCGCACCTGTGGCAGCTTCCACTACGTCTTTGGCTACTACCTCGATGGACCGAGCCTGCTCGCCCCGATTCGCGACGAGGACGTCTATTCGTGCAAGCGCGTCTTTCTCGAACGCGATGCCGACATCGGCGAGGTCACGCCGGACTTCGCCGTGATCGAGCTCGACCGGCCAGTCGAAGGCTCCCACGTGCCTGTCGACATTCGGCCGGCATCGGCTCTCGAGCGAGGCGCGCCGCTCGCCATGATCGGCTTTGGTAGCGGGCTGCCCGCCAAGATCGATTCGGGCGCATCCGTGGCCGAGCCGACGGCTCCAGGCCGGGATTTCTTCGTGGCGAATCTCGATGCATTCGAGGGCCATTCGGGAAGTGCCACCTTCGATTCGGAGGCGCGGTTGGCCGGCATACTCCTCGGCGGTCGCGTGCCGGACTACGTCACCGCGCCCGACGAAGATTGCGCTCGTGTGAACGTGTTCGACGACTCCGAGGCCGGGGAGATCGCGCACGACATCTCGACGATCGTGAAAGCACTGTGCGATGCGGGGTGGAGCCGCGGCGACGTCTGCGAAACCTCGGCCTGCTCGGGAGACTCTTGCGATCCACCGAACGTTCCCGATGGCGGCAACGGGGGTGGCGTGCCGGCGGCCAAGAGCTCGGGCTGCAGCGCCGTCGGTGAGCCCGTCGGAGCCGGCTCGTTCTGGTTCGGGCTCTTGCTCGTGCTCGTCGCGCGCCGGTTCAGGCAGCGAGCCGTCTGACCACTTCGAGAGCTTCTCGAACGTGCTTCTTGGCGTTCAGCTGGGAGCTGAAGACGTGCTGGACGACACCGTCGCGGTCGATGACGTAGGTGACGCGGCCTGGTAGCAATCCCATCGTCTTGGGGACGCCATAGGCCTTCTGGAGCGCCTTGTCGGCGTCGCTGACGAGAAGAAACGGCAATCGGTGACGCTCCGCGAACTTCCGATGGCTCTCCTCGCTGTCCTGACTGACGCCGATGACGACCGCGCCAGCGTCGACGAAGTCCTCGAAGTTGTCCCGGAAGGTGCATGCCTCGGCAGTGCAGCCCGGAGTTTCGTCCTTGGGGTAGAAGTAAAGAACGACGGCCTTGTCGCCCCGGAACTGCGACAAGGTGATCGCCTCGCCATTTTGGGTGGTTTTCGTGAAGTCCGGGGCCGTCGCCCCCACGCCGATGCCTGCCATCCGCTGCCTCCGGGTCGAGCCTAGCACCACGTTTTGGGTTGAAAAAAGTGAAACACGTTCTATTTTTGGCGGATGGACGACCGCTACTTCACTCCCCCCATTCCGAACGGTTGGTTCCAGATCGCCGCCTCCGACGAGATCCAGCCGGGCGACGTCAAACCGCTCAAATACTTCGGCAAGGACCTGGTCATCTGGCGCTCCGAGGATGGAGTGCTCAGCGTCCTGGATGCGTTTTGCCCGCACCTGGGCGCGCACCTCGGACACGGAGGCAAGGTCAAGGGCAGCTCGATCGAGTGTCCCTTCCATGCGTGGCAGTTCGGTACGGACGGGCGCTGCACCGCCGTTCCCTACGCCGAGCACGTGCCGCGCAAGGCCAAGCTCCCGACCTGGCACATCAAAGAGCTCGCCAACATGGTCATGTGTTGGCACCACGCCGAGGGGGAGCCGCCGACGTTCGACATCCCCGACGAAATCCCGGAGTGGGGCTCGCAGGATGGAACGCGCAACGAAGAATGGACCGACTTCGTCTTGCGTGAGTGGAAGATTCGCACGCGCAATCAGGAGATGGCGGAGAACGCCGTCGACTCGGCGCACTTTCATTACCTCCACGGCACGACCAACATGCCGAAGTCCGAGGCGAGCGCAGAGGGTCCCATCTTGCGCGTCTACTCGGGAGCCGGAATGGAAACCCCGCGCGGTACCGTCGACGGCTCGATCGAGAGCCTCAACTACGGTTTCGGCCTTTCGGTGGTGCGCTTCAAGGGAATCGTCGAAACGCTCAACGTGGCGACCACGACCCCGATCGATGCAGACAACGTGCATTTGCGCTTTCACTTCAGCGTGAAAAAGACCGCTGGGGCCGAGATGGCGCGGGGCGTAGGCAAGGCGTTCGTGGCCGAGGTGACGCGCCAGCTCGAGCAGGATATCCCGATTTGGGAAAACAAGATCCAGCACGAAAAGCCGCTCCTGTGTGACGGCGACGGCCCCATCGCGCTATTCCGGCGCTGGTGCACGCAGTTCTACTCCTGGCCCGAAGGGCAGGAAGCAGCCCAATAGTGTCTCGACGCTTCGATCTCGATGAAGTCGAAGAGGCTTTTCGTCATTTCTGGCAGACGGGGATGATCCGCGAGGATTGGAACGCCTGGGCGAATCTCTTCACCGAAGACGTGGTCTATGACGAGCGCGTTCTCGGCACCATGCGAGGCCGTGAAGCGGTCCGATCTTGGATCGTGCCGCTGATGGAGCAGTATGGAGAGATCTACGGCGTATACGATTGGCACATGGCGGACCCTTCGGGGCGCGTCGTCTTTCGGATGATCAATCGCCGTGACCATCCGAGCGGGGAGGGCGTCATGGATTTCCCGGGGGTCACGATTCTGCAGTATGCGGGCAACAACCAGTGGTCCTCGGAGGAAGACTACTGGGAACAGAAATTGGGGGTTCAGCAGTTCCACGATTACGCCAAGGCGCTCGCGCAGCACGACCCCGACCATCGAAACAAGCGAACGCGAAAGCACTGGGGTGACGGCCCGGACTGGACGATCGGCAAGACGTCGTATTGGGACTGGCCCGACCGCCAGCGTCCCTGAGCTCAGTACTCTGCGTCGAAATCGATCTCGATGTCGTCGCGGCTCGCAGGGCGCGCCTGGCACGCGAGGATCCAGCCCTGCTCGATGTCGGTGGGCTCCAGCGCATCGTGATTGGCCATGTTGACGCGCCCGCTCTTGAGCAGGGCCATGCAGCAGCCGCAGTACCCGTCTTCGCAAGACGAAGGCGGTTTGTGGCCTGCTTTGACCGCAGACTCGAGCAGGGTGAGCCCCTTCCGATACGGAACCTGGTGGCTTTGCCCCTCGAGGACGATGGTGAAGGAGTCGGGCGTCTCGGCGTCGGATTGAGCGGGCAGCACGGTGGCGGATGCGTCTTTCCGATCGGGGTCAATCGGTGAAATGAACCGTTCGAACTTCGCCCGGCTCGGGCCGATGTTCGAGGCTTTGAATGCTTCTTCGACCGTATCCATGAACCCGGTCGGGCCGCAGACGAAAAACTCGGCCTCTTCCCAACCGCGAATCTGCTCTTGGATGTCGCCGACCGACATGAATCCACGGTCGGAGTCCAGATGGTGCACCACCTCGAGGCGTGCCGGGAATTCGTTTCGCCACAGCTCGATCTCGTCCTTGAAGATGATCGACTCGTGATCGCGGTTCGCGTACACCAGCTTCACCTTGCGAGCCGTCGTGCGCAGCGCGGACTTCATGATCGACAGGACTGGCGTGATGCCACTGCCACCTCCGAAAAGGACGATCGGGTGATCGCCTTCGTTCGAGCGCAGCACGAATCGGCCTTCGGGAGGCTGGACCAGGATCGCGTCGCCGACTTGAAGATGATCGTTGAACCAGTTGGACACCCGCCCTTCCTCGACTCGCTTCACCGTGACCTTGGGCCATGCATCGGTTTCCGGAGCGCTCGAGAGCGAATAGCAACGGCGCAGTTGCATCCCGCTCCACGGAATCTCGAAGGTCAGGAACTGGCCTGCCCGGTACCGGAACTCCGCGCGTAACGATTCGGGAACATCGAGCAAGAACGATCGCGTATCGCGTGTTTCCTGAACAATTCCTGCTATTTTGAGGGAATGAAAATCCGCAGGCATCGATCGGGGCCTCCGAGTAGAACGTGTTTCACTTTAGGGCAGAGGCTGGATTCGGTCCAGCCGACCGATTGGCTGTGGCGGGTCGCGTCAAAATCCCCTAGCCTGTTCATTTCCTAGTCCCCCCCATGAACCTTCACAGCCACCTCCGGTCCTTTACGCCGAGCAGGCCGGTGCCGGCCCGCCGCCGCAAGACGGTCGGAATCGATCTTGGTACCACCAACACGGTGATCGCGCGGAACTTCGAGGCGCTCCGGATGGACGACCGCACGAGCGTCATGCCGTCTGCGGTCGCGTTTCCTCCGAACGGCTCGGTGCTCGTCGGCCACGCGGCACGCAGGCGTCGCGCGATCGATCCGCGCAACACGCTCCTGTCGGCCAAGCGGATCATCGGTGCACGCTGGCACTCCTCGTACACCGCGCAGTTTCGAGAGCATTATCCCTACAGCCTAGTCCAGGACTCGGAGGGCGGCCCCTCGTTCCGGACCCGCGCGGGAATCGTGTCGCCCGTCGACGTGGGGGCTCTGGTGGTCCGCGGTCTTTCCGAGCTCACCCGATGCCAGACCGAGGACGTGCACGCGGTCGTGACCGCGCCCGTGGGCTTCGACAAGCGCCGCCGCGACGCGACCGCCCTCGCGGTTGCAAAGGCGAAGTTCTCGTCGGTTCGGGTCGTCGAGGAGCCGATCGCGACGGCGCTTGCTTATTTGAATCGCAGCAGCTTGAAGTATGCGTTCGTCTACGACCTCGGCGGCGGCACGTTCGACGCGGCGGTGGTCGACTGTAGCAGCTATCCGTTTCGGGTCATCGGACACGGCGGAGACCCGTACCTCGGCGGCGACGACGTCGACCGAACCATCGCGCTGCACGTGGCGGACCGCATGCTTTCCCGCGAAGGTTGGGACCTCACCAACGATGCCGTCACCTTCGATCGCTTGGTGCATGCCTCGGAGCTCGCCAAGTGCGAGCTCGGTGAAGTGGAGCAAGCCGCGATCGCGATTCCAAGCGTCGATCCGGCAGCGCCCGCGAGCTGTGGCGTGGTGTCGATCACGCGCGAAGACGTGCGCCAGCTCACGCTCGACCTGGTACGCCGAACCTTCGTGATTTGCGACGAGGTTTTGGCCCAAGCGAGCCTCAAGGCCCGGGACATGCAGGCGATTTTTCTCGCTGGTGGAAGCACGAGGCTTCCGGGTTTGCGCGCGTACGTCGAGTCCTATTTCGGCAAGCGGCCTCGCTTCGACCTCGATCCGATGGAGGTGGTGAGCCTCGGCGCGAGCCTCGCCGCGGCGCGGCCGGCGGTTTCGGAGCTGCTCGACCCCGCGGGTTGACCGCTGCCAGCAGCCATCGTGCCCTCTAGCGCAGAAGCTGATCGAATATGATCAGGTTTTCTGCTTCGACTTCGTCGATGGTGCCATCCGAAAGGATCATCGCCCGGGCAGCGTCCAAGAAGAGCTCGCGGTGCTCTCTCGGGATGTCGGTCGGATCCACTTCGTCTGCACGCGGAGGAACCTCGAGCCATTCGGCTACCTGAGCTCGCTCGGACTCGTCCAAATCGAGGCGGTCGACCATCTTGACGATGAACTCACGCTCACCCTCGCTCACTTCGAGATCGGCCCAGGCAAAGGAGCAAACGAAGCGCATGAGCTGCAGGCGGTCCTCACGATCCAAAACGTCGAGCATCGCCGTGACTGTACTCCGAGCCGGGCTTCGGGACTAGTCCGAAGAGGGCGTCTCGGTGACCTGGAGAAAGCCACGGGCGGCGCAGCTTCCGAGCCTGGATCTGTCCAGAACCCCGAAGACCAGCACAGCGAGCAGCACGGCCACCGCGAGACCCCCAGCCAGGCGGAGCAAAAAGCCCGGGTCTCCCTTGCGAATCCGCGAAGGTTTCCCCTCTTTCATGGTCTACAGGGTCCTACGACGCGCGATTCGCCGCAAGACGCTACCGTTCGACGGATTTTGGGCTATGTTGCGGCTCCTGATGGCGACCAAAGTGACCATGCCGCAACTCGGCGAAAGCGTCGTCGAGGGCACGATCGGCAAATGGCTCGTCTCCGAGGGGCAGGCGGTCGAAAAGGACCAGCCTCTGGTGGAGATTCTCACCGACAAGGCGGACAGCGAGCTTCCCTCGCCCGTCGCGGGCGTCGTGACCGAGCTCCTTGCCTCCGAGGATGACATCGTCGCGGTCGGCGATCCCGTGTGCGAGATCGACGAGACCGCGGAGGCGGGTGATGCGGCAAAAGCCGAGAAGCCCGACCAAGAAGAGCCGAAGAAATCGCCTGCCGCGGCCAAAGAGGCTTCCAAATCCGAGGAGGAAGACGGGGAAGACGCGTCCGGACGGGAGGCTGGGGCGCCCACCTCTCCTGCGGTGCGCAAGCTTGCGCGGGAAAAAGGCGTCGACCTGTCCACCGTCGAGGGCACCGGGGAGGGAGGCCGCATCAAGCGCGAAGACGTGCTCGCCGCGACCGAGGACGAAGAGCCCTCCAAGCGTGACCGCATGGCCACCCCACCGCCGCCTCCGCCCAAGGAGGCGGCTTCGAAGAAGGCACCTCCCAAAGAGCGCGCACCCCGACCGGCTACGCCGCCCCAGGCCGCCCGCGAGACGGGTCCGGCTGGAGCCTTTCGTTTGCCACCCTACGTGCCCAAGGAAGGCGACGAGCTGGTTCCGTTCACGCGACGCCGGCGCATCATCGCCGACCACATGGTCTACTCGAAACGCACCGCGCCCGACGTGGTGACGTTTGCCGAGTGCGATTTGTACCGAACGTCGTTGCTCCGCGAGCAGCACAAAGCCCAGTTCAAGAAAGACGGGCTGAGCTTGACCTTCTTGGCTTTCGCGACGGCGGCGACGGCGCGAGCGCTCCGAGAGTTCCCCGAGCTCAATTCGCGCGTGCTCGATGATGCCTTCGTCAAGCTCGCCGAGGTCAACATCGGGATTGCGGTCGATACCGAGGAAGGTCTCGTCGTGCCCGTGATTCACAACGCGGACGAGCTGACCATTCGCGGAATTGCGCGTGCCGTCGATGATCTCGCAGAGCGCGCGCGCGAAGGCAATCTCACACCGAATGACCTCTCCGGCAAGACGTTCACCATTTCGAATCCGGGTCGGCGAGGGAACTTGGTCGGCGGCGCGATCATCTCGCAGCCAAACGTCGGCATCTTGCGAATGGGCACCATCAAGAAGCGGGTCGTCGTCGTCGAGCGCGATGGCGAAGACTTGATGGCGATTCACCCGGTGATGCACATGGCGCTCACCTACGACCACCGCGTCGTAGACGGCGTCCATGCAAACGGCTTCCTCTACCGCATCGCTGAAATCCTCGAGTACGGCGACTTCGAGCTCTGAGAACCGT
>CAZBWQ010000018.1:0-20169 GCA_964495565.1 uncultured Sandaracinaceae bacterium
GCTCGAGCCGAGGCGGACGGGCGGTTTTCGCGGTGTGGGTTGCAAGCGCGTGGAATGAGTGCGCTTTTGGCGGGGGTGCGTGTCCCGTGGTACCAATTCGCCGCGTGATGGCGTCTGAGCGACAGTCGATGCGGAGTCGCTTGGGGCTCGCCGAGCTGGTCGATTTCGAGTTGCAGTTGGCAGCCGATAGGGAGCGCCCTCACCGGGAGCTGCTCGAGCGTGACCGGCGGATCGCGAGCGATTGGCCCGACGAGGCGCGGACACCGCAGGAGCTGGCGGCACGCTGGGTGGAAGCGTTGCGACGCGGGAAACCGCAGCCAACGACCGGACAAAAAGTCGCCCGTGCGCACGGCCTCGTCAACGGGCTGGTGCTCGTTTCGTTCGGGCTCGTCGGCATCGCAGTGGCGCTGGCCGTGCTTCAATTCACCGGGGATCATCCGATCAACGTCCTGGTGGTGCTCGGGATCTTCGTCGTGCTGCAACTCCTCAACCTGCTCGTCGGATTGGGCGCATTCGTTTGGTCCCGCTTTTCCACGGGGGCGATCACGCAATTTCCGATGGTGGCAGTCGCACGACGATGGATCGTTCGCCGCGTCCGAGCCGACGACGTCGGGCGGTTTTTGGCGAGGCACTCGCTCTACGGAGGCGTCGAACGCTGGATCTGGTTCCGCATGATGCAGATGGGAGCGCTCGCGTTCAACATCGGCGCCGTGGGAACCTTCTTCGCGGCGGTGTCCTTCACCGATCTCGCCTTCGCATGGAGCACGACCCTGCAGGTTGGCGCGCAGAGCGTTCATCAGTTCTGTGAAGCCTTGGCTCTTCCGTGGCGAGCGTGGTTGCCCGAGGCGGTGCCCTCTTTCGAGCTCGTGGAGACGACTCGATACTTCCGCCTCGATGCGGCCTACGTGGACGCGCCTCCGGGAATGCGCGTACGCGATCCGGGGGTCACCGGGGGTTGGTGGCCCTTCTTGCTGATGTGTCTCGTCGTTTATGGGCTCGTTCCGAGGTTGATGCTCGTCATTTGGGCGAGCTGGGGCGCTCGAACGGCCATCGCGCGGGTTCCGCTCGACACTCCTGAAGAGGCCGAGGTCATCGCTCGGTTGGCCACCCCCTGGGTGCATAGCGTCCACGGAGAAGACCCGGGCTCGGTTGCACCGCTCGGCCGAGACCAACCTTCCTTGCCGCGTCCCGCCCCGCTCGGAAACCAGTCTGCCGTGGTCGTCTCCTGGAGAGACGCGGTCATTCCCGAACGTGGATTTGCGGAGCGGTTGCAGCAGGGGCTTGGTGCCGTCATCGAAGAGCCGATCGGGGAAGCTGGCGGCCACGACCATGGCGCCGAGCAAGCCCTTCTGGCGAGACTCGAAAGCGGTGATCATCCTGTGATCGTGATCGTCGAGCCCTGGAACGCCCCGGATCGAGCGTTCAAGCGATTCGTGGAAGACGTGCGCGAGCGAAGCGCATCGGAGCGAAAGATCTACGTGCTGTTGACGGAGGGCGGCGATGATGCGCAGCGACGCGTATGGGCCGGCTACCTCGCCTCGCTTTCGGACCCCTACATGGCCCTCGGTGAAGCATGAGCACGGAGCCGGCAGAAGTACCGCGTTTCGCGGTGGTCGGGCGCGTCAACAAGGGCAAGTCGAGCGTGATCGCCAGCCTGATCGAAAACGATGCGGTCAAGATCTCTCCCTGGCCCGGAACCACGACCGAGTGCGTTCGCTACGACGTCGATGTCGACGAACGAGTGTTGTTCTCGGTCATCGACACGCCGGGATTCGAGGATGCTCCGAGAGCCCTTCATTGGATCGAGGAGCGCGAGGGGACGGCTGCCGATCGTACGGCGCGCGTCCGAGACTTCGTGGATGCATTCGAGGGCACGGACGAGTTCGTCGAAGAGCGACGCCTGCTCACGCCGATTCTGGAGGGCGCAGCCATCCTGTACGTCGTCAATGGCGACGAGCCGTATCGAAAGAACTACGAAACCGAGATGGAGATTCTTCGGTACACGGGCCGGCCCGCCATGGCGCTCATCAACCGAAGCGAAACCAGCCCTCACGTCCAGGACTGGCAGCGCGCCCTGAATCAGTATTTCAAGCTGGTCATGCTCTTCGACGCGCATACCGTCACCTGGGACAAGCGCCGCAAGCTGCTCGAAGCGTTCGCCACGCTCGAGCCAGCGTGGGAAGAACCGTTGCGGGAGGCCGTGGTCGCCCTCGCCGCCCAGGAGGCGCGTCGACACTACCAGGTCGCCAACGTCATCGCGGACATGCTCGTCGATGCCCTGAGCTTCTACTCGACGGTCGGGCTCCCCGACGAGCGTGCGCTGCCGCACGAAAAGCCTCGTCTCGAGAGGAAGTTCCACGATGCCCTGCGAGAAATCGAAAGGAAGGCCCACCAAGAGATCGCGAGGATCTATCTACACCGGCTCGAAGGCTGGTCTCCGGAGACCGACATCGAGCTCGAAACGAGCGATGACCTCTTCTCGAAAGAAACGTGGGACGTGATGGGCCTGTCGCCGAGGGCGCTCCTGACGCTGACGGTCGTGACTGGAGCCGCCGCGGGTGGCGCCATCGATGCCGCCGTGGGCTTTGCGTCCGCGTTGACGGGAACCGTGATCGGGGGCCTGAGCGGGCTCGGGGTCGGGGTTTACGAGCTGACGAGAAGATACGCGCGCGCTTCGCACATCGCCGAGCACGCCAAGTCGGTGCTGAAGCCATCGGAGCACGGATACCGCATCCGAGTCGGCCCGCACCCGTCGCTCAATTTTCCCTTCGTTCTGCTGGCGCGGGCGCTCAGTCACTTCGATCGAGTCCGAACCTGGGCGCACGCGAGGCAGGAGCTCCCGCCTCCGGCCAAAGACGAGCCCAAGATCCTCGATGCGATCGATGCGAGCACCCAAAAGCGTCTGACCAAGCTCTTTTCGACCATTCGAAAAAAGTACCGAGAAGTGCCGCGAGACGTTCGCAGTGAGCTGCGAGCGCGAGTGCACCAGATCGTCGTCGACCACGCGGACGACGGCTAGGCCTCGCTCGAGAGCGGCTGGGGCGGTGCGCGGGCGCGTGCTTTGCGTCGACACGGGCGAATTCTCGCGGTATGGGTTCCAAGTGTCCGCAAAGACGACGGTTTTGAGGGGGGTGCGTGTCCCCTTGTTGCTTGCGCTCTTCGGGTTTGCCTGTGAGGCGAGCGATGCGGGTGTGGAGGACGCCGGTGTGGATGCGAGCGTCGATGCGGGGGTCGAGCCACTTCGGATCTTCGTGACGGACACGGCGCAGGCCGCCGACTTCGGTGGAATTGCAGGCGCCGATGCGCTTTGCGCATCGCAAGCGAGCGAAGCCGGCCTCGACGGCGAGTTCAGGGCGTGGCTCTCGTCGGTTTCATCGCCCGTGGCGGCTCGCGTCACGCAGTCGAGCCGCCCGTACGTGCTGGTCGATGGCACGGTCATCGCCGACGACTGGGCCGACCTCACCGACGGGGAGATTCGAGCGCGGATCAACCTGGACGCACGAGGTGACGTTCGGAGCGGAGACGTCTGGACCGGAACGTTGCCCGATGGCTCCTCCTACACGAACGATGCGGCCCTCGATGCAGGTGTGCCCACCGTCGACTGCGAGGGGTTCACGAGCGGATCGGGAGGCGTCGGCCTGTGCGGCACCACGGGCTCTGTGCTCGCCAATTGGACGGCGAATCAAACGCCCGATTGCGCCACGCGCCTACGGCTCTTCTGCATCGAGCAGTAGCGGCGTCCGACGCGACCGCGTCGAAGCGCCACCTCTTCTGCTCATTTTCTGAGCGCGTATTTGTCCGCGATCACGTCGTAGTAGGCGTTCTCGGAAACGGATCCCCAGGCGCCGACGCGCGCCTTGAACTTCTTGAAGGCCTCGTGGACCTTGCGGGATGCGGGATCCTTGTCGGCTTCCTCCTCGAGGGTCTCTTTGGCCAACTTTCGCAAATCGTCGAGCAACGGGTCCGGAAAACGCACCAGGTTGACCCCATGCTCCGAAATCAGCGTCTGCAGGGCAGCCCCATTGCCAGCCTCGAACTCGCACAAGCTCCACAAATTGATCTCGGCTGCGACCGCGTCCAGGATCTGCTGCAGGTCCGTGGGAAGCGACTCGTAGGCCTTCTTGTTGAAGATGACCTCGAGGACCGTGCCCGGCTCGTGCCAGCCCGGGTAGTAGTAATACTTGGCGGCCTTGTAGAACCCCATCCGCAAATCGTGGAGCGGCCCCACCCACTCGGTCGCGTCGATCACGCCTCGCTCGAGCGACGTGAAGATGTCGCCCGCAGGCAGCAGAACCACCGTCCCGCCGGCTTTGCTGATCACCTTTCCGCCGAGACCGGGAATTCGCATCTTGAGCCCCTGGTAGTCTTCGATGGTGTTCATCTCTTTGCGAAACCAACCACCCATCTGCACGCCGGTGTTCCCCTGAGGTCGAGGGATGACGTCGAACGGCGCGTAGATCTCTTCCCAAAGCTCGAGACCTCCGCCGCTGTAGATCCAGGCGTTGATCCCCTGAGGGTTGAAGCCGAAAGGCACCGCGGCAAACCATTGGGCCGCTGGCACCTTTCCCGCCCAGTAATACGACGCACCGCTGCCGCACTCGACCGTACCCGCCGACACCGCATCGAACACGCTCAGCGCAGGCACGAGCTCACCGGCCGCGAAGATCTGGATCGTCATCCGCCCACCGGATGCTTCGCTGATTCGCTTGGCAAAACGCTCGGCCCCGGTCTGAAGCACGGGAAGGTTCGGCGGCCACGTGGTGACCATCTTCCATTGGTAGCGCTGCTTCGTGTGAACCGCCGGAGCTTGCGCGCCGGGAGCGCCCTCTTGCTGCTCTCGTTTGCAGCCGGCAACTCCCGCGGTGGTAGCGACGGCCCCGGCAGCCGTGAGACCTGCCTTCTTCAGAAAACGTCGTCGTTCCATGGCATTCCTCCCTCGGGCGCGGCCTAGGATGTCCCGTGGGCGACGGCGACGTCTAGCGGAAAACGACGGTGGGCAGCCAGGTGGCGAGAATCGGAAAGAAAACGACCAGCAGCAAGCCGATGAGCTGAAAACCCACGAATGGAATGATGCCGCGATAGATGTGCCCGGTGGTGATTTCGGGAGGCGTGACGGCTTTGAGATAGAAGAGCGAGAACCCGAAGGGCGGTGTCATGAAAGAGGTCTGCAGATTGACGGCGATCAGGATGCAGAACCAAATCGGATCGAAGCCGAAATCGATCATGATCGGCGCCAACACCGGCACGTGAATGAACGTGATCTCGATGAAGTCCAAGAAAAAGCCGATCACGAAGATGAGGCCCATGACGATCGCGAGAACCGTCCATTGACCGTAGCTCGCGGCCACGCTGGCGAGAAATCCACGCACGAGCTCGTCTCCACCCATGCCGCGAAACACCAGCCCGAAGGCTGCTGCGCCCACCAAAATGATGAACACCATGCAGGTGAGCTGCATCGTGGAGTCCATCACCTCGCGCAAAATCGTCAGGCTGAACCTCTTGTTCATGATCGTCAGGGCCGTGGCGCCGACGGCGCCGACTCCCGCCGCTTCGGTGGGCGAAGCGATGCCGGCGAAGATCGAGCCGAGCACGGCGATCATCAAGAAGAGAGGAGGAAAGAGGGCCCGGCTGAACTTCTTGAGCAAGTCCGCCGAGCTCAGGCTCGACAGCTCTTCATCGGAGATGGGAGGCGCCCAGTCGGGCTTGGCGAACGCGACCGCGACGATGTAGGCAACGTAGAGCCCGACGAGAACGAGGCCCGGCAAGACGGCGCCCATGAACAAGTCGCCCACGGGGACGCCGACGATGTCGCCGATCAACACCAGCACGATGCTGGGCGGAATGATCTGGCCGAGGGTTCCCGAGGCCGATACCGTGCCCGTCGCCAGCTCCTCGTGATACCCACGCTTGAGCATCGTGGGCACCGCGAGCAGCCCCATCGTGACCACGGTCGCGCCGACGATCCCCGTCGAGGCACCCAGCAACGCACCGACCACGACGACGCTGATCGCCAACCCGCCCCGGAGGCGGCCGAAGGCAAGGCCCATCGTCTCCAGAAGCTCCTCGGCCAAGCCCGAGCGCTCGAGCATGACCCCCATGAAGACGAAGAGGGGCACGGCCAGCAGCGTCACGTTCGTCATCACGCCCCAGATGCGCAGCGGGAGCAGGTTGAAGAAGTCCCAGCCAAAGCCGATGAGGCCGAAGATCAGGGCCGTTCCCATGAGCGTGAACGTGACCGGGAAGCCCGCCAGCAGCAGGATGGTCAACGCGAGAAACATCCATGCGGCGAGGTATTCCATCAGGGACCGGGTTCTTCCGGAGCATTCCGGCCCATGATCGTGAAGAGGCTCTTGATCCCGAGCGAGATTCCCTGGAGCAGCACGAGAACGAACCCAGCAGGAATACAGGCCTTGAGCACGAAGCGATAAGGAATGCCGCCAGGATCGGGCGAACCCTCCATGGCGACCCAGGAGCTCGCCACGAAGCCCCACGAGGTCGCGATGATCATGACGCAACCTGGAATCAGAAAGAGAAGGACCCCGATCAAGTTGATCCAAGCCTGAGAACGTGCGCTCAAGCGTTGGTAGAAGATGTCCACGCGAACGTGCCCATCCTTCAGCAGCGTGTAGCCCGCCCCCATCAGGAAAATGAATGCGAACAAATGCCACTCGAGCTCTTGAGTGAACACGAAGCTCATGTTGAGCGCGTATCGCATCACGACGTCGACGAATACGACGAGCACCACCAACGCCGTGGCCCAGGCGACGATTCGGCCGACCCACAGGTTGAGAGCGTCAATCCAATGGCTCAGTTTCTCGAGGGCCTCCAGCGTTCGCCTCCCGTGCGGCGGCACGACGATACGTACTTTTGGGCGGCCCGGCCAGTAACGGGCGAGCCCACCCCGATTGACCATGCAGATGCGCATGGGTCAAGTTCTCGATTCGAGGTAACTGCAGGACCCGAGCAGAAGGAGGAGCGATGCGGCGACGGGACCAGACATCCGAGCACGAGGCGCGTCACGGGCGCTTGCTTCCGGCTGCGCGCCCCATCGGTCTCCATCAAGGAGTGCCTGGCGGGACGAAGTCGGAGCATTTCCCTGGCATTTCGGAGGAGGCGGCCCGCGCATTGGCGGCTCGCGAAATCGCCGCCGTCGGAATCGATACCGCCAGCATCGACCACGGACCTTCCAAAGACTTCATCGCGCACCGCACTTTGATGGAGGCCGGCATTCCGGGCTTCGAAAACGTCGCTCAGCTCGACGAGGTGCCTGCTCGCGGAGCGGAGATCATCGCGCTGCCCATGAAGATCGCGGGAGGCTCGGGCGGACCTCTTCGCATCGTGGCGGCGCTTCGTGGAAGGTCTTGCGAGAGCGACGAACGATGAGCGCTTCGGACGCGCCTTCCCCTTGGGTCGAGCGATTCGCGCCCCTGATCCGCGCCGGGGGCACCGTGCTCGACGTGGCTTGCGGCGGAGGTCGCCATGCTCGATTCGTTCGTGCTTCGGGACGTCGCGTCGTGGCCGTGGACGTCGACGTGTCGGGCGTGCGGGACATGGAGCCGGACGAGGACGTGGAAATCATGGAGGCCGATTTGGAGTCCGGAGAATGGCCGTTCGAAGGACGTGTCTTCGCGGGGATCATCGTCACCAACTACTTGCATCGGCCTCACTTCCCGCTGTTGGTCGATGCGTTGGATGATGACGGCGTGCTCATCTTCGAGACGTTCGCGCGAGGTCACGAGCGATACGGAAGACCCGCCAATCCTGCCTTTCTCTTGAAGCCCAACGAGCTCCTGCGCGCATTCTCGGAGGAGCTGGTCGTCGTTGCGTACCAGCATGGCTTCGAAGAGCGACCGCGGCCTTCGGTACGGCAACGCATCTGCGCCGTGAAGGGAACGGCCGAGATCGTCAGACCCCTCGGAGCCGCGAGCTTTCAATCCGCGGGCAAAGCGTAGCGCCAGACGTCGTTGTCGACGCGCAGGTAGTTCTCGGGATCGTCGAAATCGAAGGTTTCGCGGTCGCCGCCAAAGGTGAAGATCGCGTCACCGACGGCAATCCCTTCGAAGTCGTACTTGATGTCGTCTGGGCTCTGAGCGTTCCAAGGGGCATCGCTCACCTGCTCCCAGCTCGCACCGTCGGGGCTGACCCACACGTCCATCGGGTTTTCCGGAAGACCGAACCCGCCGAAGCAGACGATGTGGTCGAAGACCACCGCACATTGGTGACCTGGCCTCGGCGTCCATCCCGCCGAATCCGTCACGAGCTCCCAACTTGCGCCATCGGTGGACCTCCAGACGTCGTTGAAATAGGGGAGCTCGCAATCGGGCAAGGGATCGCAAAGAAAGCCGCGCTCGCCACCGAGGAGATACATGGCGCCCGCTTTGACGACGACCACGGCGCCGGCTCGGGGCTCCCACGGAGCGTCGTCGGTCACGAGCTCCCAGCTCGCACCATCGGCGGACTTCCAGACGTCGTTGAAATAGATTCGTGTCGGGCCACCGGGTCCGATGATGGCATCGTCGTCGAACTGAGAGCCTCCGAAGATGTAGATCTCGTCTTCGAAGGTCACTGCGCGAAGACCGGCGCGCCCCGCCCACCCTGCGTCCGAGGTGAGCTGCGTCCACTGCACGCCGTCCTGACTGGCCCACACGTCGTTGAAGAAGGTCGAAACCATCCCGAAGTCCTGGCCGCCGAGGACATACATCGAGTCGCCTTTCACGACGGTTTGAAAGTACGCGCGGGGCGCCCAGTGTCCCGGGGTCTCGCTCTCGAGGATGCGCTCCCACGATGCCCCCTCATCCGCGCTGACCCACACGTCGGCCCAGAAGGTGCTCGCGCCGGGAATCGGGAATGGAAGGTCGGCCGGATCGATTGGTGTTCGCCCACCCATGAGGTAGAGCCTGCCTCCGAGCTCGACCGTGTGTAGACCGGCACGGGGCGCCCAGGGAGCGTCGCCGTTGATTTCGGTCCATTCGAAAGTGGTGAAGTCGACCTCGCCGTCCGAGCTCGAGCTGCTGCAGGCGGTGACCCAAAGCGCCGCCGCGAAAAGGAAAGGCACGCGGGAGTCCGTCATGGCGGCGTTTGTACCACGGGACTTGCGGCCGGTGTCGGAAATGCTCGGCGATTCCGCCGAATCACGTCGTCTGGTACGGTCGGGCGATGCGTAGAGCTCTCGTCTGGTTTGCGGGCATCGTGGGGCTGGCGATCGTCGGAATGGTGACGTTCGTCGAGCTCAGGACTCGTGCCGGAGTCGCGCGAGCGGAGGCTGAATTCGCCCGTGCTCGGCCGGCACCCTTGGGCGATTTCGGAGCGACCCAGACGCTCTCGATCCTCCCCCTGATCGACTGGCACACGTCGGATGCCGGGCTCGAAGGAGAGATGGGCGTGTCTTACTTGGTGGAGACGGACGAGCAGCGAATTCTGTTCGACGTCGGACACAACGCGAACGAGGAGTCGCCCTCCCCGCTCGAGCGAAACATGGACGCCCTCGGCATCGCTCTCGACAGCATCGACATGGTCTTCATTTCCCACAACCATTTCGACCACGTCGGCGGACGGAACCGGCAGAAGGAGCGAACCTTCTCGATCGGTCTCGAGCAGGTTCCCTTGCCGGGCGTGGAGGCTTTCGTGCCGATCCCGATGAGCTATCCCGGTCTGCAGCCGGCTCACGTACCGAGCCCGAGGCCTCTTGGTCGCGGCATCGCTTCGACCGGCACCATTCCGCGTCAGCTCGTGTTCGGCTGGATCGACGAGCAGGCGTTGGTCGTTAGGGTCGCCGGTCTAGGCCCGGTGCTGATCGTCGGTTGCGGCCATCAAACGATCGAAAAGCTCCTCGAGCGGTACGACCAATTGTTCGAAGAGCCGCTCTACGGAATCGTCGGGGGGCTTCATTTTCCGGTGCCCGAAGGCCGCCTTCGGTTGCTCGGGCTCAACGCGCAACGACTGTTTGCATCGGGAACCGGCATGTTCTCCCCGATCACCATGGAAGACGTCGAAGAAGACATGAACAGGCTGCGCCAACGAAAGCTCGGTCTCGTCGGAGTCGGGGGTCACGACAGCAGCGACGAGGTCATCGCGATGTTCCACGAAGCCTTCGGCGAAGCCTACCACCACGTGCGAGTCGGAGAGCGTATCGTGGTCCATTCGCCGGAATGAGCATGGAGATTCGGTGATGGCTGCACGCATCGAGATCGTCCAAGGAGATCTGACCCAACAGGCGGTCGATGCGATCGTCAATGCCGCCAATCAGAAGATGTTGGGGGGCGGCGGCGTCGACGGCGCCATCCATCGTGCGGCCGGCCCGGAGCTCCTCGAAGCGTGTCGCCACGTTCCCGAGCTTCGCCCGGGCGTTCGTTGCCCCACCGGCGAAGCGCGGATCACCCCCGGCTTTCGGCTGCGTGCACGCCACGTGATTCACACGGTGGGTCCTGTTTATCGAGGTCGCCCCAGGGATGCCGAGCTCCTCGCCCGGGCGTATGGGTCCTCGCTCGAGCTGGCAGCCGAGCATGGCCTTCGCACGATCGCGTTCCCCGCCATCTCCTGCGGAATCTACGGCTATCCTCTCGACGAAGCCGCTGCGATCGCCTTGCGCGTGGCCAGGACGCGCGACTGGCCGCTCGACGAGATTCGCTTCGTCTTGTTTTCCGAGAAGATCCTCGACGCCTGGAAGCGCGCCATGCTCTGAGCAAGACGAGGGCGCCTCGCCGCTCTGAAACGCACCGTTGGCGCGATCGGGGCAGCTTGGCGCAAACCATGCGCCCCTCCGAGTCGAGGAAGCTCGAATATCCGGCGAATTGCCTTTGGTATGCGGTTTGCGTGTCCATGCGTGCATGGTTCTTTCATCTCGTATGGGAGGAAGGCCGAACGCGCGGCAGCGAGCGGTTTCGCTTGCGACGGCGTTGGCCATCGGGTTGGTTCTCACGACCTGCGGAGGCGATGGCTCCGGGTCTCAGGTGACAGTCGAAACCAGCGTTTATGGTCGCGTCCGGAGCGCGGTCGATGAAACGCCGATCGAGGGCGCCGTGATCACGGTCGCAGACGTTCGAGGGACGGTCACCACCGACGATGAGGGCCGGTTCAGGTTTCCGCTCCCAGGAGCGGGATCCTACGCCGTCACCGCGACCCTCGACGGCTACACGTACGCGCAACGTCGTGCGGAAGCGTCGCAAGACGAGCTCGTCAGCGTCCCAGACATGTTCCTCACGCCGCTCGATCCCAAAGCGATCATCATGGGACCCGAAGGCGGACGGGATACGAATTCCGACGGGCGGATCGAGGTCGAGGTGCCCCCGGGCGCATTGGGCGAAACCGTCTCGATGCGCGCGACCTGGTTCGAACGAGGGAAGCACCTGCCGAATTTTCTTCCCGAAGCTTCACACTTCACCTACGCCGCCGAGCTGAGCCCGGACGGCCAGGAGCTCGCACAGCCCGCCACGATCCGAATGCGCAACGAGCGCGGATTCGCTCCGGGTACCCCCATCCCGGTTGGTGTCTACAGCCCGGACACGCTCGAGTGGACCCATGAGTCCATGGGTGTAGTGAGCTCCGATGGGCAGTGGGTCGAGTTCGAGGTCGGCCATTTCTCGCCTCGTGACTGCAATTTGGGCGCGCAGGATCCAGCAGGCAGCGGCGAGCCCGGGGACGCCGAGGACACGACGGATGCATCGCGACGCAACGACCAGCCGTGTGGCTCGGTAGCCGCCGGCTCGTCGGTAGACGTCATGGACGGCCATCTCTCCGTGGATCACGTGCTGCCCGCTTACCAGAGTCTGTCGCAGGCATGGACCGTTGGCCTTCGGTACAACTCGAATCTCCACGCCGGGCTACCCACGCTCGGCATCACGTACGACATCAGCCAGACTTCGACGGTCGTCCCCGAACGGATGCGCTTCCTCGTCGAGATCGGCGGACAGCGAATCGAGAGGTTCTTCCAGCCGATCGAGGGACCGATGGATTTCGTTCACCGTTGGGACGGCAGAGATGGAATCGGGCGAGATCTTCCCGACGGCGTTTACACGTATCGAGTCACGCTCGCCAACGAATACGCCGTGGAGTTCGTCACGGTCGATCGATTTGGTGGGGCGCCCACGGGAACCACGGGCGTCACGGCCGATGAGTTGCGTGGGCTTGCGACGAGCTTCGAAGGCACGGTCGTCCTGCGGCGAACGGCTCCGGCACAGAGAAGCTTGGGAATGGGTTGGGGGCTCATCGGGCTCCACGAGCTGTACCAGGAGGGCGACCGCATCTTCGTGATGGGAGGAGAAGGCAATTTGTTGTCCTTCGTGCAGTCCTCCGACGGTCGGCTCTCGCCCACCCCCGGCAACTTCACGTCTCTCGAGAGGCAAGGGACCGGCTTTTCGTGGACGCGCCAGGATCGAACCAGGGTCGTCTTCGACGAAAGCGGCCGGATGGTCACCAGCACGGACCTGAATGGAAACACGATCAGCTACGGATACGACGGCGCAGGTCGTCTGGCGACGCGCGTCGACCCGCTTGGGGGCACGACGACGTTGGCATACGACGGGGCGCAGCGGCTGACGTCGATCACCGATCCCCATGGAAGAGCCACGCTCTTCCAGGTCGACGACGCAGGCGATCTCGTGCGAATCACGAACCCGGATGGCAGCACGAGGCGCTTCGCATACGACGACGAGCATCGTATGGTGACCCAGACCGACGCGGCTGGACATACGACCACGTATCACTACGACCGTGCCGGCTCGGTCATCCAAGTGGACCACCCCGACGGCCACGCCCGCGCCTTCTCGTCGATTGGAGCGGCGGGCTCCGCCGGTCTCCGTCCGGGAGACCCCGGGACCGAGTCGAATCCAGCGCCTCCCGCAACCTCCACCTACACCGATCCAGAAGACAACACTTACGCTTTCACCGTCAATACCTTCGGCACTCGAACGTCGATCACCGACCCGCTTGGACGTACCACCCAAATGTACCGGGATCGCAACGACCTCCTGAGCCTGCAACGAGCCCCGGGCAGCGACGCGGTGACCTACGACTACGACGCCGAAGGAAACCCGGTTCGCATGACTGGGCCCTCGGCGGGAGCCGGAGTGCGTGACGAATACAGCTTCGCCTGGGACGCCGAGCTCAACCTCTTGCGGTCCGTCACCGATGATGCAGCAGGCACCGCCACCGCGACGTACGATGAGCGAGGCAACTTGATCCGCGCCGACATGATGGACGGGCGTCGCTACGATTTCACGTACGATGCGCGAGGCCTGCGGGAATCCGCGACCATCGGCGGCCGAACGACACAATTTCGTTACGACGGACGCGGAAACCTGGCGCGCGTGACGATGCCTACTGGAGGCTCGTGGGCTTTCGAGCGCGACCAGTATGGCAACGTCACCGCCGTGACCGATCCCGACGGAAACGTGCGGACCGCAACCCACGACGTCATGAATCTCCCGGAATCTCTTGCCAATGGCGAAGGTGAAGCAACGCGCATTGGCTACGCCGCCGCGACTGGGAGCATGTCGTCGAGCAGGGTCGCGCCGGGCTACCTGATCACTTCCATCGAAGATCCCCGAGGTCACACCACCACGTTCGAGTACGACGAGATGAGCCGGCTCGTGCGAACGACGGACCCGCTGTCACGCTCGCACGTGTTCGAATACGACGGAGTGGGCCGGTTGGAGCGACACACCATGCCCACGGGAGAATGGGTGCAGCACTCCTACGATGAAACGGGCGCCTTGACTCGAAAGCAGCTCTCGACCGGCGAGGTGAATGTCTATGCCTACGACGCGGTGTCCGGCCGGCTGAGCTCGATGTCCAACGGCACGTGCGCTTCGACTTTCACCTACGACGACGATGGATTCGTCGCCTCGGTGCGAACGCGGTTCACAGGCGGAAGCCCCGATGCAACGCTCTCGTACGACTACCGCTCGTCGCGCTATCCAGAGCAACTGCGTCGGCTGACGTACGCGCCCGGAGCCTATACGGACTTCATCGAGGGCTATCTGGAGGACGGCTGGCTTCCTACCTACCTCTCCGCGGGAGACTTCAGCGGCATTACGCTCAACATGAGCTACGACGACGGGGGTCGGCTGGAGAGTTGGTGGTCGTCGACCCATTCGAGCTCCGCCGAGCTCGACTACGACGGAGACGATCGGCTCCTGCGCGCGATCTATCGTGACTCGTTGGATGCGGTGCTCGTCAGCCTGACTTGGAGCTACACGCCTTCAGGGCTGAGAGAGACCTATGGTGACGGGACCTTCGACGACGTTTATGGCGCTGACGCAGCCGGCCGCCTGATCTCCGCCACGCACGAGCACCCGGCCAACGACGACGAAGCGTACACCTACGATGCAGCAGGCAATCGCCGTATTGCCGGCGCGGAGGGTGAATACGTCTACGATGCTGCCAACCAGCTGCTCGAGGATGAAGAGTACGTCTACACCTACGATTGGAGCGGAAACCGGCAAACGCGGGACCGGCGCGGCGGAGGTGCTCTCACGCGCTACGAGTACGACAGCGAAAACCGCCTCGTGCGCGTGACCCTGCCCACCGGCGATTGGGTGCGCTTCGCTTACGACCCGCTCGGGAGGCTGGCCGAAAAAGAGGACAGCACCGGCGCCATCCGACGCTACGTCTACGACCGAGACCAAGTGATCGCGGAATTCGACCGAGCCGGAAGCATGGTGCGCCGATACGTGATGCGAGATGGCGTCGACATGTTGGTAGGTCTCATCTCCGACGGCGATCACTACGCCGTGGGCACGGACCCGCTCGGCACGGTGATCGGCTTTCTCGACACCGCCGGGGATCCTGCGGGCGCATACCAATACCAGTCTTTTGGATCCATCGTGAACACCGACGGCGCCGTAGAAAACGAACGCACTTTTGCAGGGAGAGAATACGAGCCTCTCTCGGGCCTGTACTACGTGCGCTCGCGATTCTACGACCCGGAGACGGGTCGCTTCTTGCAGCGCGATCCCCTCCCCCATCTCGCAGCCACGTCTGCCTACACGTATGCGGCCAACAACCCGGTGAGCCATCGCGACCCGTACGGCCTCGATGCGTTCAACGAAGCCGTGGGGTTCGGTCGCTTCTTCTACAAACGAGCGGGAGAGCCATTGCTCGAGGACTCGATCGGGCGGGCTGCCGAATGGTCGATTGCCAACGGCATCGACGCGCTGACCGAGAACACCGGTTTCATGTCTGGGATCGGGTCCGAGGTGGGGACCAGAGTGGGCACAGGCATCGGCGTTGCGTTTCAGTTCAAGGACATCTTGAAGATCGCCTTTGCCGATGATCCGCTTCAAGCGGGCATCGACTGGTATCGGGACGAACCTTGGAATCCGGTGACGGACGAAATGCTCGACGCATTCCTCACCATGGGCGGCACCATGCCCCGCCACGAGCCGCGTGTGACCCCGGTTTGCACTTCGAGCGCACCTCGGGATCGCTTGTTCCAAGCTCAGCTGCAGAGCAGCCGAACTCTGGCGCAGCGACGGTGACTAAGGCGCAAGGATCGGCGCCACTTGCAGCACCTGTCCGTTGCCAAAGCTCCCGTCCGTCGTGACGTACAAGAGGCCGTCTGGACCCATGCGCGGGGAGCGAAGCCGGCCCCGGTCCTCGATCCAGCGACCTCCGTCGGTGACCGCGCCCTCCGAGTCGACGAAGTAGAGATGCAGATGCTGCGCCTTCAGCGTGGCGACCACGAGCGCGCCGTCCCAGTCGGACCACCCGGCGCCTTCGACGAACTCGGCGCCCGAGTACGCGAGGGTCGGAAAGCCGGTCGAAAAGATCGCTTCCACCGCGTCGGGATACTTCTCGGTGTCGGTCATCGGCACCGCTTCGTTGTATCCGGGCACAGGGTCCCAACCGAAGTTCCCCGGCACCAAGAGGTTGATCTCGTCGTCGACATCGGGCCCGTGCTCGGCCGAGACGCCGAGATCATCCGACGCGCGAAAGGCCATGCCCTGAATGTTCCTATGGCCTTTGGAGAACCAGCGGTATCCGCTGGGGTTGTCCGGTGCTGCGTTCCCATCCCGGTCAATGCGGAGCACCTTTCCACCGAGCGACTCGTCGTCCTGAGGCGTCGTGCCGATGGCGGCGTCGCCGGTACCCACCCACAGGTAACCGTCCGGCCCAACCCGCGGACGGCAGCCGCTGTGCCGGCCGCTACTGTAAGGCATCCCAGTCACGATGTCGGTGCGGTCTGCTTCGGTGCCGCCGTCGGGAATCGACAACGTGTACCGAACGACGCGGACGTCGTTGGTCCCCGATGCGTCCGAGCAGAAGCAAACGTACACGTAGCCGTTGGTATCGAAGCTCGGGTCGACCTCGAGGCCGAGCATGCCGCCCTCCCCGCTTGCCACGAGATCCGAGGGCTCGATCACCAACGTCGGCGCCTGGTCGAGCCCATTGCCGTAGACGCTGAGCCGGCCCGGACGCTCGGTCACGAGCGGCGTTCCATTGGGAAGCCAGGCGATGTCCCAGGGGTTGTCGAGCCCTTGGAGAACGGGTGTGACACTCAGGTCGACGATGCCGGAGCCTGCTTCTCCGCCGGCGCCCGCGGCGCCGCCCGTGCCTGCTTCCCCACCGGCGCCCGCGGCGCCGCCGTCCGAGTCACCGCAGCCCGAAAGAAAGAATAGCGCGACGAGCGTCGCGACCGAGATGAGCTGATTCCTCATGAGCGCTGTCCCCCAAAGAGGGATAGTTAAACACCTGGGTGGCGACTGCGCCACCCGAGCGCCTGCTCACTTGGTGATGAAGCGAACGGCCGGCTCGTTGGCCTCCGCGTACGAGGCCGAGAGAAAGCGCTCGTATCCGCGTTGCTCGAGCAGATATCTCTTGAAGTGCGCGACCATGTAGAGATTTTGAAGGCGATGCGCCTCGGCGATGGGAAATACGTCAGCCGTGCAGGTATCGTCGTAGGGCTGAATCAACGCTTCTGCGCCCACACTGGGCCATGCGTCTTGGCTCAGGCCGATCTCCAAGAGAAAATCGCCGATCGCGCAGACGTTGGCGAAGTGGGTGTGATTGGCTCCCGTGATCTCCACGGAAAAAAGTGCCTCTGCGTTTGGCATTCGAGCAAATGCATACTCGTGATTCGCGACGGCGTTTGGATCCAACGTACCAACCAAGAAGATGGTGGGGGCCGTCACCGCCGCGAGCGCCTCCTCGCTGAAGTAGTTGCTTCCCACACCGCCGGCGATCACGCCCACGACCCCGACCCGCGAATCCGGATTCGCGCCGCCGAACCCAGCGACCATCCCGAGCGCAGTGCTGCCGCCGAAAGAATGTCCGAGCGCACCGATCCGGGTCGCATCGATGCGGCCCTCGAATGCGTCTCCGGACGTGCCCGAACGGTCGAGCATTTCGTCGATCACCAGCGACGCATCGGGCACGCGCTTCTCCGCCGGCATGTCGTCGCTCGAGTCCAATGCGGTGTTTCCGGTGTGCTCGGGCGAGGCCACGACGAACCCATGGCTGGCAAGCGCCTCCATGAGCTGCGTGGACTGCGTGTTGATGCCTCCAAACCCATGCGAGAACACCAAGAGCGGGTGTGGCCCTACCGAGGATACCGGCAGGTCGTCGACGGCGACTTCGGAACCAAGTGTGAACGGGCCCTGGAGGGGGTATTGACTGTAGGGACCGTCCATCGAATCGCTTTGGTCGACGGGATACCACACGTCCACGCGAAGCTCCCGATCATCGCGGTCTGCATCCACTACGGTGAAGAGCGTGTGCCCGACGGCGAAAGAGCCGAGCTCATCCGGGGCATCGACGGCGGCAGGGCCCTCGTCGTTGCAAGAGGCGACAGTCGAGACCAGCAATGCGAGCAAGAGTTTCGTGCGCATGGTTCTACACCGGTGTTTGTTGGTGAAAGGCCAGCTTCCAATTTCCATCCCGCAGGACATACGTGCTGCTGACCAAGGCCACGTACGGCTCGGTTCCTTCGCGCTGGGCGGTGACCGAGTAACACAGAATTCGAGCGCTTTCCGAGAGGGCCATTTCGCGGGGCGAGGACAGAACGAAGGAGTCCCAAGGCTGAGCATCCATGGCATCGAGAATCTCGGCCTTGCCCGAGAGCCTGACGGCGCCAGGAAACACCATCGTCGCATCGTGAAGCAGCAATGGCTCGTAGAAGGCGACCGCATCCGCTTTGCTCGAGGACATGGCCGTCCACCCGCGTCTCTCCAAATCGATCAGGTTCTCCATGACGTCACTGTTTCATTCTGCCAGCCGGTTGCAAACGGCGATGAGCTCGCGAGCCGCGGTCGCAAAATCCCCGGAGCTCGAGGCGCTCTGTGCGGTCTCGAGCGTCTCACGGATTCCGCTTGCCGTCGATTCCGACAAGTCTCCATCGGCGACCGCTCGGTCGACGGCCGTGCGAATCTGGCCGATCAGCACCCCCACGTGCAAAGCATCCTGGGCGGCGGACTGCGGGAAAGACTCCGCGATCGTCGCGGCGTTTCGAGCCCGCGCCCCGGCTGCGCAGCTCGCGTCCATCGCGAGCAAGTCGTTGCGTATCGGCTTGTATCGAGAGATTCCCCCGATGATCTCTTCGGTGAGATCGGGGTATAGGACCTTCCCCGACACCCTGCGGACGGGCGAGCTGGCCGTGTAGATACCGCCATCTGGAGCAACCGAGGTGACCGCGATCGACTCTTCGCGACCGACCGTGAACGAGCGAAGAAGCCCGGTCTCCCGGTCGAGAAGCCCGATTCCAACCTTCAGCATGACCTCGCGATCGCCAACCGGCTTCCCGCCCCCGATGCTGATGGCGAGGCCATTGGCGGTGATCGTCGGGGTGAGCGCTTGGAACTCGACGTCGATGTCGGGATCCCCGGAGAACGCGTCGAGGGTGGCTACCCAGTCGAGCCGCGCACCTTCCCCCTCGTCGATGAGCTTGAAGACGTCCTTGCGCGTCACGGCGTAGAGCTCGTCGTTGTCGGGTGACACCGCGATGGATGCCGCGATCGGCGCGCCGACGTCGAAGCGCCATCGTTCCTCGAGACCGTCGTCGAGAGCAAGGACGTTTCCTACGTTGTCTGACACGTAGATGCGGAGCCCATCCTCGCTGATCGTCGGTGTCGAACCGGTTCCCCCAGCGAAGGTCACGGCGTTCTGAACCTGGAATTCGAAGCCACTGCTTCCATCGTCCACCAAATCGATCGCGTAGAGGGCTCCGAGGTCCGACTGCCCGTCTTCCACGCCGTCTTCGGCGTCTTCGGCCGTCGCAGCGACGTAGATCACGCTCGTATTCGGATCGATCGCGAAGTAGTTGGTGACGACGGAGCCGCCCCCGAAGATCGTGTCGACGATCAGGGAAAAGAGGCTGAGGCCGGTCGGAGTCTTTCCAAACACTTCATCGGTCAACAGATCGCTCTGTTCGACGAGGAACGGGGGAAGACCGGTTTCGACGCTCTTCGCAGGAGAGCCGGGCACCTGGCCGAGCGGCGCCACGCTCTCACCGGTCGCGCGATCGAATGCAAAAAGCACGCCGCCCATGGTGACACCGATCAAAGAATCGGTTCGAGGATGGTAGTTGAAGCCGAACGAGTGTATCGGGGTTCGCTCGCCGGGTATTACCGGAGGCAGCGCAAGGCCGGTCGGGCTTCGCCACACCAGCGTGCCGTCGGGCCGCAACGCCATCGCCTCGGTGTACGTCGCGTGATAGACGATCTGCTCGCCCGGCGTCTCGGGATCGTCGAGAATCAGAATGGCCCCGCTGCCCGCATTGATGCCATCGCCCTCGATCGCCCAGTTTCGTTCGCCGGTCTCGGCGTCGAGGGAGACGAGCGAAACGTTTTCCTGAGGGAAAAGCGGGCTGAAGTAGAGGTTGCCGCGATTGTCGAACGTCGGGCCCTCGGGCACGTAGAAGCTCGTTTCGGAAACCCAGTCGAGCTCCATCTCGGGAGCGGTCGCGACCCACACGTGGTCGCTGTTGTTGGGCCCCACGTGCATCGTGCGGAACGCATCAGGCTGCGGAATGACGTCGTACGCATACGAGCCGACGGTTCTCGGTCCTTCGGGGGCCCAGTTGGTGACGGCCTCGGGCAAAGACTGTGCGCTGGGCTCAGACGAGCAGCTTGCGATGGCGCCCAGCGCCACTGCCCACCAGAAGAAAGACATCGGGCGATGCATACGCGTCGCTCGTAGCACGAACGAAGGGTCCGAGGTGAGCCGAAGCGTACAGCC
>CAZBWQ010000018.1:20269-49562 GCA_964495565.1 uncultured Sandaracinaceae bacterium
TACGCGTCGCTCGTAGCACGAACGAAGGGTCCGAGGTGAGCCGAAGCGTACAGCCTCGCTTTTTTCAGCGGCTCAAGAGCTCTCCGAGCTCTCGGAGGAACGCTCGGGAAGCTCGGAGGCGTCGGGCTCGAGATAGATGAGGGTCGCGATGGGCACGACCTCGCGTATCCGCTCTTGCGCTCGGTCGATGGCGACCGTGATGCCCGCCGTGTCGAGATGCTGATCGAGCTGGACCTTGGCGGCGACCAAGAGCTGTTCGGGGCCGATGTGCTGCGTCCGCATGTGGAGGACTCGGCCCATGCCGTCGGTTCCTTCGATGGCCGCGACGATGTCATGCCGCACGGGCTCGATCGCCGACTCCCCGATAATCAGGCTCTTCATTTCAGCAGCCAACACGATGGCGATGATCACCAGCAGAACGCCGATCGCGATCGTCGCATAGGCATCCCAGCGCGAGTCGCCGGTCCAAGCTGCGACCGATACGCCGCAAAGCGCCAAGATCAGTCCGGTCAAAGCTCCGAAATCCTCCAGTAGGACCACGGGAAGCTCGGGCACACGCGAATGGCGGACGAAGTCTGGCCACGACGCCTTGCCCTTCAGCGGCAAAGATACCTTGACCGCGGTCCGAAACGAATAGCCCTCGAGCACGACGCCGAGGAGCAAGATCGCGATCGCCCACTCCGCGTTCGAGACCTCGTGCGCTGCTTGCTGAAGCTTGTGGGCTCCCTCGTAGATCGCGAACATCCCGCCGAGCGAGAACAGAACCATCGCGACCACGAATGACCAAAAATAGCGCTCTCGTCCGTAGCCGAATGGGTGCTCGGGCGTGGCGACCTTCTTTGCCCGTGCGCTTCCCAAGAGCAGGAGCGCTTGGTTCGAGGTGTCCGCGACCGAATGAATGCCCTCGGCCAACATCGATGAAGACGAGGTGAACGCATAGCCCACGAACTTCGCGATGGCGATCCCGAGATTGGCGAAAAGTGCCGCCAGGATCGCCTTGGTCGAGCCGGATGCCACGGCGGGAGGCTACGTGATGTTCGACGAAAAAGTCGAGAGCCAGAATGCCGAAAATCGGTGCACAGGCGCCGAAAGCGGAAACAGCTCCATCAAGGCCGGGCGTGTCCTTCGGCGGGGATCGAGTCGCGCTCCACCACGTGCAGCCCGGCTTCGCCCGAGCGAAGGAGCGCTGTTCGAAGCAAAATCGGCATCACGAGCTCGTTGATGGCAATGACGCCGAGCAGCAGGGCGCTCGCTTCCGCGCCTTCACGGCCGAACTCGCGTTGCACGAGAAGCGCAAGAGCCAGCGCGAGCCCGGCCTGGGGCAACATCCCTGCCCAACCCCATCGCCGGAGGTGCGTGGACGCGGCGGTCGTCTGCGTGGCGATGGTGCTGAAAACTCCGAAGCTCACTCCCCGGAGAGCGACGAGCACCAACGCAACGGGGGCGACCTCGACGAGCACGTCCACGTGAAGCGTTGCACCGGTCGTCGCGAAAAACACGATGTAGACTGGCAAAGCCACGGACTCCAGGTCGCGCACCAAGTTGGACGCTTCCTGTTCCACGAGATTTGCCATGATGAGACCTGCTGAAAGCATCACGATCAAGGGATCGAGGTGAACAGGTACCGCAAGCTCGGCGACCACGATGCACATCAGAGTCGCGAACACCGGCGCTCCATCTCGAATCCTGCGTAGATACAAAGACAGGAGAAGCCCGAGAACAGCGCCCGCGCCAATGGAGCCGAAGAGCTGCCATGCAACACTCAGGGCTGTCTGCTGGACGCTGATCTCGCCTCCCAGGCTCGAGCGAACCACCGCCGAGACAGCCCCGAACAAAGCGATCACGAGGAGGTCTGCCATGACCACGGTCCCGAGGATCGTCCGGCTATAGACTCCCTCGGCGCGAGTTTCGCTGAGGAGCCCCATCACCACAGCGGGGGATTGAGCGCTCAGCGCAACCGCAATCATGCCGCAAAACGCAAGCATGGCGGTTGCATTCAGCCCTTGAAAAAAGGGAAGCCACGGAGACAGGGCGTAGAGAGCAGCGGTCAATACGAGCGTCGTGCCCAGCACTCCCCAAACCGTCAGGGCGCTTATGGTATTGAGCAGGGGCTGGAGCTTGCGGAAGCTCAGCTCTCCCCCGGCAGTCAATGCGATGAGACAGATCGCCACGCCACTCACCAGGTCGAGCTCGGCAGCCATCTTCGCCGGCAGAAGATTCATCGCGTGCGGTCCAGCCGCGATACCGGTCAAGATGTAGCCCACGAGCTTGGGTAGACCCAGATTCGCCAGAATCTCACTGACTAGGAACGCGCTGAGCAGAATGAACCCAAAGGCGAGCTCGGTCTGCGCCACGCCATGGGCATCGCCTCCCTCCGGCAGGAGACTACGCGCGGCGCTGAGCAACATGGCGAGGGCGACGAGACACAGCAGGTTCTTCATCGCACTGCTCCTCTCGGCCCGATGAGCTCGACGAGAATCGCGCTTCCCAACACGGCCGTCACAATCCAGGGAACTGCAGGGCCTCGATAAATCGTCTGGGCGCTGATGACGATGGCGATCGAAACGATGCTCACGGGGGCCGCAAACCACCGTGGACGGAGATCGGCCACAGTGCCTTCCGGATCCGGAGCGATGCGGTCTGCGGCAAAATACGCCATGGCACGGCTGAGCATGAACGCAGGCACCAACAACCAGCCTCGCCAATCGGTCACATCCCAAAGCGCTCCCGCCAGAGTCAGAAAGAGGTAGTACAACGGCCGTTCGAAACGGGTGAGCACGTCCCAAAGGCGCCGCCGATGGTCGCCAGGCATGTTCACGAGCATCGCCCCCGCGATGAAGCAGACGACGATCGGAGGCAGCATCAGATAGCCCGCGACGCCCGAAGCGAAAGCGACCGATCCGACGACGAGAGCGGCAAACTGAGCCCCGCGCCGGCCGCCCGACAAGACTGCAAAGGCAAGCAGTCCCGTGAAGACGCCAACTCCCAGCGTGATCATCAGCCAAACGGAACCTGGGAGGTTCCACTGAAAGCCGACCCATCTCGGACGAAAGAAAGACCCGAGGACCGCGAGACCAGCGATTGCGGCGATTTCGTCGAGTTGCCCGAGCCGGTGACGCTCGTCGGACTCTTCGCCGACCAGCCTATCTCGTGGTTGCGGCCGATCACCGCTCCCCGATGCGAAGATCGCTCCAGCCGTTGCGAGCACCAGCGCGTCGCGCAGGAATGTCGCATCGGTCCAGGGGCGACCATACAGGAGCATCAGAACGGCCCCGACCGCGCCGACGCTCACGAAGGGAGCAAGGGTGAAAAGCGCGACCTGAAAGGCAGTGCCCCGCGGAAGCCGGTCGAGCACGCGCACGTCGAATTGGAACCCGATGATCAGCCCGAGCCACCCCAGGGCGAAATGAATCAAGGGGGCCAGATCATACAGAACCTTGCCGCTGAGAATCCCCACCGAGGGGTGGCTCGCAAGAAGCCCGAGCGCGACGAACGCAAAACCTGCGGTGATCGCTTGTCGAACTCCCAACCATTCTTGGAAGCGCTGAATCTTCGGATGCGACGCCGCCCAGAAAAGCGCCATCAGGAGCACGAGCCCGAGCACAGTCTTGATCAGGATCGAGATCGGAACCGAGGCAGTGCTCCCGTGGGCCTGGCCTTCGGCGCCCGGATCGACCGCGCATCCCCCCAAGAGCCCGAGAACCACCACCACGCGCTTCGGCACGGACGCATTCTACTCCCACCGGAGCGATCGCCTAGATGCGCACGAGGAGGCCAGCTATAGAGCGACGGCGAAAGCGATCGCCCGCGCACCCATGAGCAGCGAATTTTCCGATGATCCCGTCGAGATTCACCTCGCGCTCGACGAAGCGTTGAGCCCGACTGCGATTCGAGAGGCCGTCGCGAAGAAGCTCGCAGTGCCCCCGTCGGAGTTGCCCGAGATTCACGTTCTGCGGCGGGCCATCGACGCCCGCGGCAAGCGCGTGCGTTTTCACTTGCTCGTCGCCACGGGGCCCGCTTTGCCCCCGGAGCAATGGGCGCTGCCCCACCCCCGTGAGGTGCGGCCGCCCGCGCGGGTGGTGATCGTAGGCTCGGGCCCTGCGGGGTTGTTTTGCGCCTACGAGCTCGCCCGGCATGGCATCGCCAGCCGAATCATCGACCGGGGCAAGCGCGTCCAGCCTCGCCGCCGGGACATCGCCCTGCTCAACCGAGAGGGGCGTGTGAATCCCGACAGCAACTATTGTTTTGGCGAAGGCGGCGCTGGGACGTTCAGTGACGGCAAGCTCTACACCCGCGCGCACAAGCGAGGCTCGGTTCGCGACGTGCTCGAGATCCTCGCGTTGCATGGCGCGCCGAGCGCGATCCTCGAAGACGCCCGCCCCCACATCGGAAGCAACAAATTGCCGAAGGTCGTCACCGCCATGCGCGAACGGCTCGAAAACGTCGGCGTCGAGTTTCATTTCGAAGCGAAGCTCGAACGCATCGTCGTTGGCGGCAATGGCGCCGATCGTCGAGTCCGCGGCATCGACCTGGCCGACGGGCGCTCCTTCGAAGCGGATGCCGTCGTGCTCGCCACCGGACACTCCGCCAGGGACGTCCTCGACCTGCTTCGCGATCTCGGGGTGACGCTCGAGCCCAAGGCGTTTGCGCTGGGTGTCCGGATCGAGCATCCGCAACCCCTCATCAATCGAATTCAATACGGCCGCGACGCCGGCCATCCTGCGCTTCCGAGCGCCTACTACCGGCTGGCGGCAACCGTCGAAGACCGCGGCGTGTTCTCGTTTTGCATGTGTCCCGGCGGTTGGATCGTTCCGGCAACGACCGAGCCTGACGCTCAGGTGGTCAACGGCATGAGCTTGTCCAAGCGGAGCTCGCCGTTTGCAAACTCGGGTATCGTGGTCGGAGTCGAACCTCGCGATTGGCAAGCGCACGGCTTCGAGGGGCCCTTGGGGGGCGTCGACTTTCAAAGCCGAGTCGAACGTGCTGCATACACGGCGGGGGGCGGCGATCTGAGGGCACCCGCCACGACCCTGACCGACTTCTTGGCGAAAAGGGGCTCCACCCGGGTACCGCCCAGCAGCTACCGACCCGGTCTTCACGCGACCGCGCTCGACGAGGTGCTCGACTGTGCCGGGCTTCGCATCGCCGAGCCTTTGCGTACCGGGCTCGAGGTTTTCGCCCAGCGGATGCAGGGCTTCCTCACGGAGGAAGCCGTCCTGGTGGGCGTCGAGTCGAGAACCAGCTGTCCGGTCCGGGTCCGACGGGACGACGAAACCCTGCAGTCGTTGGGGCTTCGCGGGCTGTACCCCTCGGGCGAGGGTGCCGGGTATGCCGGTGGAATCGTCAGTGCGGCGCTCGACGGGAAGCGGGTGGCCGACGCGGTGGGTCGGCAGCTTGCCCACCGTTGACGACATGGCCGCGCTCGCCGGCCCTCCCGAGAGGCGCGGTGCGTGGGCTTGGCAGCGGCCTTCGACGGATTCAAATTACGCCCATGGGGATCTCCCTTCGTCTGATCTGTCTCGCGGTGATCTGCTTCGCCGCGAGTGGCGTGGCTCCGAGCGAGCCATCGCGCGGTCAGGGCGAGAGCGGCCGCGAGCAGGCTTCGGCCGAGCTCCAGTCGGCGCTCAGTGCGGCCGCGGCTCACGCGGAGCCGATTGCCGAAAGCTTCCTCACCGTCGACCGGTCCCGCGTGGATCGCGGCAAAGCGCTACCGGCCTGGACCCAACATGGTTCTTCCGGGGTCTCGACTCGCCTCACGGTGGGCGCACGAAACCGGGCTCCGACCGATCAGCGCCGCACCATCCGACTGACTTGCCACGGAACACGGGCATCGCACTCGAACGACGAGCCTCCCGAGCCACCTCGACTTTCATCTTGAGTTGAACGTCCAGGTCTGTTTGAAGACGCCGTCCGTATCGGCCGGCGCATGGAGGCATGTGTGATGCGTACGAACGTGAAAAGTAGCTCGATGTCTGATTCCCCGAGTCTGTCCTCGGCTCGTTCTGTGCCTGAAAGCGCGAGCGAGCTCGCGCAGCCGAGCCCCCCACCCGAGGGCGAGCACCGACCCGCGGGATCGTGGGCCGAAGACTGGAGCGACTCGCCGACCCGCCGCGAAATGAGCGCCATGTGGCCTCTCTTGTGGCTGACGGTCCCGCTGGTGTTGCTGGTTCTCTACGGCCTGCTCGCCGGGCACTAACGAAAAGGCCACACCAGGGGCGCAAGCCCAGTGGTGACGCCCCACAAGAGTAGGTTCATGGGGACGCCCATCTTGACGAAGTCCCGAAGCCGGTAATTGCCCGGGCCGTACACCATGAGGTGGGTTTGGTAGCCCAAAGGCGAGGCAAAGCTTGCCGAAGCCGCAACGGCGACCGCGATCACGAAAGGCATGTAATCGACTTGCAACGTGGTCGCGGTCGCCATGGCGATGGGAAACACGATGACGGCGGCTGCGTTGTTGGTCACGAACTCGGAAACGAGCGTCGTCGTGGCGTAGATGATGGCGAGCGCAAGCCAGGGATGGCTTCCGGAGTGCGCGAGGAGCGTGCTCGCAAGAGACTCAGCCGCACCGGTCTTCTGGAGGGCAGCACCGAGCCCGAAAGAGGCTCCAATCGCCACGAGCATCGACCAGTCGACGCTCTTTCGAGCCGTGTCTTCCGAGACACATCGGGCCAACAGCATCGCCGCTGCCGCGAGGAGTGACGCCTGCAGCATGCTGAGTAGCCCCGTCGCAACGACCGCCACCATGGCAGCGAGGATCAGCAAGGCCACAGGGGCCTGCGCCGTGGTGGGAGGGCCTGCTTCCCCGAGTCGGCTCACCAAGTAATAGTCCGTCGAGTTACGCTGCTGCTCGATGAAGGAGGGAAGCGCCTCGAGCAACAGGGAGTCCCCAGGGTGAAGCTTGATGTCGCCGATGCGTCCTGGGACGCGGACTCCGTTGCGAGAGACTGCGATCACCACCGCGTTGTATAGATTTCGGAAGCGGCCTTCGCGGATGCTTTGGCCGACGATGGGATGGGTCTGCGAGACGACGGCCTCCGCGAAACAGCGAAGCGACCGATGCGAGTCGAGCTTGAAAACCTGCTCGGTGGTGAGCTCGAGGCCGGGGATTTGTTGAAGATCCACGACGGAATGGACGACGCCGACGAACACGAGCTGGTCCCCGGCTTCGAGACGCTCCGCGGGGTCGACAACAGGCAAGATGTGGGCACCCCGATGGATTTCCATGAGATAGAGACCGGGAAGGTGACGCAGTCCCGCGCTCTCGATGCTCTTTCCAACGAGAGGGCCTTTCGGAGTCACACGCATTTCTACGGTGTATTCCCTGGCATCCTCGGGAATCGGAAGCGCGCTCTCGTGAGCCGGAAGCCACCGCCGGGCCATCCACATCAGCAGCGCGGACCCGAGCACGGCGCATGGAAGCCCCACCCACGTGATGTCGAACATGCCCAAACCCGGCTTGCCTTCGTCTAGCAGGAGACCGTGCACCACGAGGGTGGTGCTCGTCCCGATCAACGTGCAAAGACCACCGAGAATTGCCGCGTAGCTCAGGGGGAGCAGCAGCTTGGAAGCGGGGATGCGGGCGGAGCGGCTCCAGTCGATCACCACCGGAAGGAGCATGGCGACCAGCGGGGTGTTGTTGAGAAAGGCACTGCCGATGGTGACGGGGACGAGCATCCTCGCTTGCGCAGCACGCACGGTGCGCGGCCGTCCCATGGCTCGTGACGTCAAGAACGCGAGAGCGCCGGTCTGTTTGAGGCCCGCCGCGACGACGTAGAGCACACCGACGGTGACCACCCCACTGTTCGCAAAGCCCCCGAACGCCTGTGCCGCGTCGATGATTCCGCCTGCCAGAAGCACGGTGAGCCCCCCGAGCAGAACCAGGTAGGGCGGATATCGGCCGGAGGCCAGAACGCCAAACACCGCCATGATGACCGCAATCGCGATCCAAGCTTCGACGCTCATGCCGTGCCTCGATTCTTCGCGCGCGGCTACTTAGACGAAGAACACGTGGCACGCTAGCCACCTTTTCGCGACGCGCACGCAGCGGCGTACCACCCGCGTCAGCCAAAACGCCAGCAGCTTTTTTCAGGCCGCATCGAGCTCGGTTTGGAGCCCATCCAATCTCGGCCCGCAGGGCCGAGATCTAGCCGATGCAAACGCCCATTTAGTCAGCAGCCACCCGAGCGATCGCCAGCCGGTAGAAGTCATGCCCCTGCGGAGTCTCCCTGGAGACGGGCAAGTACCGGGCGCGGTACTCGGCGCTACCGATGTCCTGCTCCAGGATCAAGCCCCGAGTCTCGAGGTAGCTGGCGAGCTCGGTCGGATAAAAACCAAACCTCCATGGCTCGCCGGCGGCTTTGACCGACTTGGACACTTTGCGAGCTCCGGCAAACGCGACCGGGTCATCCAGGGCTGCGCGATGGATGTAGGTGAACAAGAGCTCACTTTCGGGAGCAGACTGGGCGCACCATCGCAAGGTCGAGTCGACGGCAGGCTCGGTCAGATAGGCCGTGACACCTTCCCACAAGATGAAGGAAGGCACACTCACCGCGTACCCTGCTCGGGTCATCGCGCGACCAATCTCACCCTCTTGGAAATCACACTCCACCAGCCTCACGTTTGGAGGCAGACGGACGCTCGCACGCCGAAGCACGTTACTTTTTCGAGCCAGCGTGTCTGGATGATCGACCTCGAATACGGGTACGTCATGCAGAGCCCGGAGCCGATATGCACGCGAATCGAATCCGGCACCGAGAATCGCGAACTGCCGGACGCCACCGGCGCGGGCTGCAACGATCGTATCGTCGATGAGCTTGGTGCGTGCGACGACCGACGACAGTGCACCTCCCCAGTGACGATCGATGAACGACGCAATCCGGCCAGCCACACGAGGCACACGCGACAGCGCAGCCACCATCGAGAGGTTCGGAGTCAGAAAAAGCTCCGCCAGAGGGTCTTCGAAAAGCCGCCTTCCTGGGGGCATCCGTGTTTCGATGGCGCGAAAGAGCGCCACGTATTGAGCCGTGCGGCTGGCGTCGCCTCGATTCATGACGGGCTCCCCTCCGTCGTCACCCCCGTTCGGTTTACTCGCGTCGCTGGATTCGCGACGCCGCCCATCATAGACGAACTTTCCGCTTCAGGAATCCGGCAGCTGACAGTTGAAGATTTCGATCGTGTTCTTGGCAAGCTCGGCGCGACCGGTCACGCCGTTTTCGATGACCAAGACTCCATCGCGGATGGACCACTGGTAGAGCTCTCCAATCGCACGAAAGGTGTAGAAGCTCGACTTTCGCCCCGCCCCACCGGTCACGATCTCGATCGCCTTGCACATGCCAGTTCGGCTCGGCGCAGGCATCAGCCGCGTACCCGCGAGAAGCGCGGTGCACGACAAGAGGCCAATCAAAATCATTCCACGAAGGGTCACCTCAGATCATGCTAACAAGGAAGTGAAAGCAGGACGAGTTTGCGCGGGAGCGTCCGCTTTTGGAGGCAATTCCCGCTTTCCTAGTGAGCTCTTCCGCTCTTTTGTATGCTGATGCTCCCGTTCGGAGCTGATCGGGTCCACCACTCATGAGCCAGACACCAAAGCCAGTGGGTCTCACGTTCCCACTCTCCGTGGTCAAGCTGCTCGATCCCATTCGGAAACAGCTTCTTCCGTTGGATGTCGGCAAAGCGATGAGGCTCGCGGAACGATTCACCGGGCTACACGACTATGGGGACCCGGACGGTGCGTTTCGGTGGCGGCTCGATCGAACGGTGGACACCGTGCTTCGTACCGATTGGAACACGCTCGGCCGCTTTGGCTTGCGGTACATTCTGCATTGGCACCTCAGCAACCGATTGCGTTTGGTCGAGCTCTTGAAGCGTCACCCCGACATCCCGCAGATCCCCATCGAACGCCCCATCATCATCACGGGGCTCTTTCGAACCGGAACGACCTACCTCCACAACGTCTTGGCGGCCGACCCGAGCAATCGTGCTGCGCGCATGTGGGAGCTCTCGCACCCCGTCGGACGAAAGCGGGATCTTCTCGGCGACGACCGGTGGCGTCGCTGGCGCGCAAGTCACGAGGTCGCGATGAACGACATCATGATCCCCGAGCAGGCGGAAGCCCATCACGTGACGGTCGATGCATACGAAGAGGATTTCTTTTTGCTGGAAAACGACATGGCGGTCATGAAGCTCTTCGTCGGGCTCGGCGACTTCGAATACGCCAGGGAGATGCTGAGCTGGGACATGATCGAGCCCTACCAGTGGCACGAGCGACAGCTTCAGATCTTGTGGGCGCAGCGAGCTGCAGAGCGGTGGCTCTTGAAATGCCCGTGGCACCTGTGGAACCTGGAGGCGCTGCTCGCGGTTTACCCCGACGCGCGGGTCATTCAGACCCACCGTGACGTGGTCCCCGCCATCGGGTCCCAATGCAGCCTGAGCGGGAGAATCGCATCCAAGTTTCGCCGCCAGGTCGACTTGCACGAAGTGGGTCGCTTCTGGCTCGAGTATTCGCGTACGGGGCTCGATCGAGGTCTTCGAGCCAGGCAATCGCTTTCGGACGGGCAGGTGTACGACCTGCGCCTTCGCGATCTCCACGCGAGCCCGCTCGAGGTCCTCGAAGACATCTACCAACGCTTCGAGCTACCCCTCGACGACTCACTCCGCGCTCGCTTCGAAGCACGAATCGCCGAGGAGCCCAAAGCGCAACAGGGTGAGCACGAATACCACATCGCGGATTACGGACTGACGGCGGATCGAATCGAAGCCCATTTCGCGGATTATCGCGAGCGGTTCCAAGTCTAGATTGGTTTGCGCGGCGGGAGGCGCTATCGTCGCCCGATGACATACCGTGTCCTGCAATGGGCAACCGGAAACGTCGGGCGCGCGGCCGTCGAAGGGATCGTGTCTCACCCCGAGCTCGAGCTCGTTGGTGCCTGGGTGCACAGCAAGAGCAAAGTGGGTCAGGATGTGGGCACGCTCTGCGGTCTCGCTCCGCTCGGTGTCGAGGCAACCGACCAGATGGAGGAAGTGCTCGCCCTGAGACCGGACTGCGTTCTGTATGCGCCCCTCTTGCCCAATCGCGCCGAGGTGATCCGGCTCCTCGAGTCGGGCTGCAACGTCGTGACGCCATTGAATTGGTTCTACCCTGGAACCCGTGACGTTCGAGATCTGCAGGCCGCTTGCGAGAAAGGCGACGCCACACTCCACGGGACGGGCATCCATCCTGGCGGCATCACGGAGCGTCTGCCCCTCACGATCGCCGCTCTCTCCCGGGCCGTGACACACGTTCGTGCCGAAGAGTTCTCCGACATTCGAAGCTATTCCGCCACCGACGTCATTCGCAACATCATGCTCTTCGGCAAGACTCCGGAGCAAGCCAAGATGAGCCCCATGCTGATGCTGCTCACCGAAGGTTTCTCGCAGTCGATCGAGATGATTGCGGATGCGCTCGGATTCGAGCTGGATCCCGAAATTCGAAGCACGCACGAAGTCTCCGTCGCCTCTGCACCCATCGACTCTCCGATTGGCATCATCGAGCCCGGCCATGTGGCTGCACAACGCTTCACCTGGGAGGGCTTGGTCGGGGGAGAGCCCGCGATCACGGCCCGAACGAACTGGTTCATGGGTCAGGAGAACCTGGATCCGGCTTGGAGCTTCGGCCCCGAGGGCGAACGCTTCGAGGTCGAGGTCACGGGCGATCCGACGATCAAGACGACGTTCCACGGCTTCCACCCCGAATCGATCCAGGCTGGTCTCGAGCGAAATCCGGGGATCGTGGCCACTGCCATTCATTGCGTGAGCGCAATTCCTTACGTGTGCCGCGCGGAACCTGGCATCAAGACGTATCTCGACTTGCCACTCGTGACGGGGCGTGCCGCGCCGCGCCAGTGACGCCGGCTCACTGCTCTGAATGGTCGTCAGGGCGATCCGCGATCCGACTCAGGGCTCGTGCGTACGCGTCCTTCACGCGAGCGACGTCACGGTCCGACGAGTCGACCTGGCGTTCGAAGGCCCGGTAGATCTGGTTGCCATGCTCTGCGAGCACCCGGCGTCGCGCGGGATCCGCGCAACACTCGCTCGCGTCCTCGAGAGCCTCCAGCATGGCGATCACGACCACGACGTGACCGATGCCGTACCGCCGGATTGGGTCGAAGCAGCTCGCCACGATTTCCTCGAACGAAGCGCTTGGAACGAGAATCCGAAGGCGCCCGGCATCGTCATGGCGGCAACCGGAAGGCATCTCGCGATCCGAAACGGCGCAAACCACCGCGCCCAGGCGCTGAACGCAATCCGTCGCCGTTCTGGGATCGTTCACCCCGGGCGACAGCGCTCGCACTGCGATCTCCGTGAGCTGTCCGGTCAGAAATCGAAAGTCTTGCACGGGGGTTCGATGGTCACCGAGCACGAACGCGTCCCGAAGTGAGCTCGCGATTTCGTCGGTCACCGCTTCGCTCGGGCCAGCGCGAACCAACCAGGTTCCCGCGGAGACGAAATCACCCGGTCGATGGTGGATCACGAGGATCAAGTCGTGCTCGGCCGCCGTGCTGAGGAGGGACTCGTCATCGAGCACCCGGAGGTAACCGTCGTGAGTCGCGCGAATCTCCTTGCCGTCTTCGGCGATTCGAGCCCGTAGCTCGTCGGCCGACATCGTCTCTTCGTCGGACTCGGCTTTCCCCAGACTTTCCGGGAACAGGTGTCCCATGTGATCGGCGATTTCCGTCGCGACCGAGGCAATGACGGTCGAGGCTTGGATCGATCTCGCGGTGTGATGAATGAAGTAGATGAGCACGAAGAGGCTGACCACCGCGAGACTTACGGCGACGGTCGATGCGATGTGTGGAACCTGGTCTTCTCGTACCGCTCGGAGAACGAACAGGCTGTACAAGAACGTCGCGACGAAGGTGCCGAATGCGATTTGATTCGTCTGATCGCGGATGAAGTTGCGCAGGATCCGCGGACCGAACTGTGAAGATGCCAGAGTCAGCGCAACGACGGTGATGGAAAAGACCACACCGGTGACCGTAATCATCGAACCGGCAATGACCGACAAGACGGAGCGGGTGCCTTCGGCGTCGCTGGCTCCGATCCAAGGCAGGGGCGTGAGATCGACCGCACGATCGAGGTTGATGAGGGCCACCGCGGCCACGACCGAGCCGATTGCCATCAATGTGGGCAAGAACCAGTAGCTCCCTCGAATGGAATCGAGATAGCTTCGAAGTCGCCCCAGTATCGGGATTCCGCTCACGCCGCTGGAGACTACCCCACTACGGGCACAATCTCGAACTGGCTGCGCTCGCGGAAGTGTTTCGTCGCGATGCAATCGGCCACGTGATGGGCCCAGGCCGCAATGGTGAGCGATGGTGGTGTCCCGACCGCGGCTGGCAGAGCCGAGCCGTCTGCGACGTAGAGGCCTCGATTCCCGTAGACTTCCCCCGTGTGATCGACCACGCCGTGCCTTTCGTCTCGGCCCAAATGCGCTCCTCCCCATTGATGCACGGTAAGGGGCTTTCCACCGTAGGCGATGGGCATTCCGCTTTCGGTCGCGAGCGCATCGAAAGCGGCCTCGATCTCGTCGAACACCGATTCGGATGCGCGATCGTAGCGCAGACGAAGCCTTCCTTTCTGGAAAGTCACCGACCCGCGTCCGCTGTCGGCGCCCATTCCCACGACGGGCACTCTCGACCTCAACCAACGAAGAATTGGCCTGGGAAGGCCGATCCGGTCGAAGCCCGGAAGCCCGAAGAGCACCATGTAGGGCGCGCGGGCCCCATCGACGGCAAAGCGGCCGAGGCTCGGGGTCGCGTTGAAGACGTCGGGGTCACGATCGGTTCGAGCCCATAGGCCGAGGTGGTCGCCGTTGCCTCCAAAGCGGCTGCCAAGCGCTGGCATCCCACGCAGACCGCCTTGCGCTCGACTGCGAAAGAGGATGCGCAGCGTATTCAGGGTCCCTGCCGCGAGGACGACGAGGGGTGCCCGAATTCGATCGGCCGTGCGACGCCGATGGTCGCGATACCTGACCTCGAAGTGATCGCTTCCGCTTTCGCGGCTCGCTTCCACGCGCCGAATCTCCTTCACCTCGCACAGGTCCTCCACTTCCAGTCCCCGTCGGGTAGCCGGCAGCAAGTAGACCACGTCCACGGACGGTTTGGTGTTCTGGGGAGAGCCGAAGACTCCGCCGTCGTCCCAGGGAAGCTCACGGGGCAAGCGCATCGCCATTCGAGGTTGTTCGCGCGTGGGCGCGCAGCGTCTCAAGGACAAGCCCTGCAGTTGCGACCACACGGAGTTCGGCGCTGGCGTATCCTCCGCCCACGGCACCGCGCCCATGTCTTCGACGAGCGTATCGTAGTATCGCTCGATGCGACTCGGCCGCATGTCCGGGTGGCGATCGTACCAATAACGAGGGGATTGCGGTGTGGTCAACATCGCCGTGTAGGCGTGGCTTCCACCCCCGACTCCAGACGTGCACAGCGCATCGATCCCGCCCGACCGAAACAATTCGAACAATCCGTTCTTGTTGACCGTGATGCCGTTCTTCGGGCCCCTTTCGAAATGAACTGATCGGAACCCGTGCGTATAGATCCGCAAACCGTAAGGGAACGGTGCTCGTCGTTCGATACCTTGCGCCTCGACCGCAGCGGAGTCACGCCAAGGCCCTCGCTCCAAGAGGACGACTTTCTTCCCAGGTCGGGCCATGCGGTGCGCGGCCAAGGAACCGCCGAAGCCGCTTCCGATGATGATGGCATCGACGAGTCGAACGTTTGGGTCGCGGTGCTCGTGGATCATGTGTCCTCGAGCTGCATCGACCGTGCCAGCGCGGCAGGGCGGGCGCAGACCGCGAGGAATCGGTAGGCCGGCGGGCGCAGAGGAGCAAATTGCCGCAGCGTGACAGATTGCCGCACCCCAGACTGCCGTACCGTGGACGCGCTTGCCTCGGAAATCTCAGACACGCGGCGTGGCGCGATCGAGCAGTGCGCGAAGGCTGGGCATCGCTTCCGGGTCGAGGAGATTGAGGGCTTTGGCGCGGCTGAGCTTCTCCACCAATTCCACGCCAGCGCTCGTGCTGGTAGCGAGCCCGGCCACGAGATCGGGGATGATGTCGAAGCCCTGCATCACACCGACGACCGCGTAGGGATCCGAAGCGCAAAGAACCTTGAGCGAAACCGCATCGGAGAGCTCTTCGAGGACGATTTCGCCATTGTACGGCTCGAGCGGGGAGGCGCCGGCCTCGGCGACGACGACGTCTGGCTCGTGCTCCGAGATGAGCCCCAGCAAGTCGCGGAGGCGCTCGCGGTATTCCTCTGGATCCAGCACCGAAGAGGGCAATCCAACGTCCACGAAATCGACGATGGCGTCGGCACCGGCATCCGACATCGCCAAGACGTCCCGATAGCGCCCCGCGCCGGTCAGCTTCGCGCCGACGACCCGGTATCCGGCATGCTTGAGCTGCCGAATGATGACTTTGGCCGCGGTGGTCTTCCCTGCGGACATCGAGGTTCCGATGATCAGGATCGTCGGCGCCGCGTATTGTGTGCGTGCGCTAGGTCGCTTCGCGAAATCGCGCATGCCGAGCTTGTGGCCCGCACGCACCACGTGGCCCTGGTAGTCGATTTGCATGAGCGCAGGCAACACGCCCGAGACGGAGGTCGAACGCCCCAAAAGCCCCCCACCGCTCAAGAGCTCCATGTGCCCGTCGTCCCCGACCTCGTGGTACGACCCGACGACTTCGAGCGTCGCGTGCCGAACCGCGAGGGCGCCGAGCACGAGATCCCCGGTGGATGCCTGGATGAGCCTGCCGCTGCAAAGCTCGATGTTTTGCATGCCGCCCGGGGGAATCGTGATTCGCCCGACGACGTAGTCGCCGGGCTCCCAATCCTCTCTCGGCATCGGTACACAGTCGAAGCTTGCCGCTTCGAAGTCCGCGATCCGCGCAACCGAGGCGAGAAACACTTTTCCCTTCAAGGCGCGGCCTCCTCGGATGCCACGATCTCGAAGGAGGCGCTTTCCGTGGTGAAGGGCACGGCGTCGTCCTCGGCGCTCTGCTTTTCGCTCCCGTGGAATCGCACTCGATAGGTGCCTGGCTCGGCATCGAGCGGGATCTGCCAGGTGATCGACACGGTGAACGCCTCGTTGATGGGCGCAGGCGGTGCCGCAAACGGATCGAGCGGATCGTACGGGGGGATCACCCGGCTGGCCTGCGTCCACCGGACCTGCGTGAACCAGTCTCCTTCCGTCACGACCGTCGACCACTCGGACCCCGCCATCTTCTGGATTTCGACGTAGTGCGCCCCGCGCCGAAAAGAGCTGTCGGGGTGCCCGGTCCAAAAGGCCACCTCCAACGACTCTCCCGGCGCGTAGCTCGGACTCGGGCCCGTGACGACATCACCAAACGCCGCATCCTCGGGCGGCTCGTCGAAGTCGCTCCCCAACGGAAGCGACTCGACCATGCCGCGAAGATCCCCTTGATCGGCCGGTGAGGGCGCGGGCTCACCCCGGACCAGGGCGCGACTGAGCTTGGCGAGCTCCTGCTGGAACGCGGGAAGCGTCCAGGGGCCAAACAGGGTGTGGCCCCCCTCGTATTGTTGGACTCGATACTCCTCGGGGGTCGTGATGTATCCCGCGTAGTCGTTTGCGTAGCCTGCGATGACCACGTGCTCGACGTCGGCGCCGAACACGCTCTGGACCGTCTCGCGCATTCGCCGGCCCGACATGGTCGTCGCTTCACTCGGAACGAATGCCATGGCGAGCTTTCCGATCTTGGCGACTCCGATCGGGAGTGGATCCTGTTGCGCTTTTCGATAGAGGATGGGTTTGGGCGCGTGGCAGGCGCGAAGCTCGTCGCTCGACGGCGGCGGGTCGAGCACGACTTGCACCAGCGCATCGATGCCTTCGTCGCGCTCCAGCATGCCTTCCATGAACAATGGGTGGCCCCCACCGTCTTCCGTGGACCCTCCGGCAAACGAGTAGCCATAGGCCGGAAAGCAGGTCGTCTGCGGACCCGCTCCGGTGAACTCGTCCGTCACGGCCAAATCGGTGAAGTCCACCGCGCCCAATCGGTAGTCGACGCCGCCGTTCAAAGGCTCTGCCGCCGCGTCGAACAGCTCCATGGCCGTATCGAGCTGGCGCTGGCCGATGATGCGCGCGCTGTCGTAGTCGTCCACCCCGGGGCCCGTGTTGTCGAGATTGAGGTTTCCGGTGACGTCGCCGCAGTTGCTCTGCGCGAAACCGGCCACGAAGGCACTCGTTGCGCCAACCCGGTCTCGCATCGCGCGCTCCATTTGAAGCGCTGCAAACCCCTTGTGGTCCGCCGACACCAAGCGGTTGTCGTAGGTCAGCGAGGTGGGATGCACGGCGAACCACGTCAACGCACCGAGGGTGCCGGTTTCCCCCTCGAACCGAAGCACGGTCATTTCCCGATCCGTGTCGTGCGGGTACCGCGAACGTTCTTGCTCGGGGTTCTGCTCGTATGCCACCAGAGAGCGGTTGATGCCTGCGTTCTCCACGAGGCCTTCGGCAATCAAGATGCGCCCCGGCTGGAGCCGGGCGTGCGCGGCTTCGATCGCCTCCACGATGCCCTCGACGACGGCGTCGAAATAGGCCTGCCGGAACGATTCGTCGTGGGAATACCCGCCAGGGCTCGAGTGCGTGTGGGTGGCGCTCAAGACGACGTTGTCGAGCGCATACAAGTCGCCGTGCCGCTCCCGAAGCTCTTCGATCACCGAGAGCCGGAGCTCGTGGGAGACATTGAGCAGATCGTTCACCACGTAGACCAGCCGGCGAGTGCCCTCGAGGTCGCCGATGATGAATGCCCGAGCTCGAAGCCGCGTGTGCACGCCGTTTGCGATGTGCGTCGGTCGAACATAGCCGGTAAAGGCCACGTCGACGACGGGGCCGGTGATGTCACCGGCGCCAGCGCCGATCAGATAGTTGGGCTCGCCTCCATTCGTGCTCGAGCAGCCCGAGATCAGAAGCGCTGTGAAGGCCGCCAAGGCGACCTCAAGAAGCTTGCGAAGGTTCGATGCGGGGTCGGTACCGAGTGCCATGGCGCCGGGAGCATAACAGCTCCCGAGCGCTGGTGCTCACACCACGCCGTGAGCGAGCATGGCGTCTGCGACCTTTCGAAAGCCGGCCCGATTCGCGGCATCCAAATAGTCGATGTCGCCGTCTGCTTCCATCTCCTCCACGCACCGGTCGTGAATGTCACGCATGATTTCGTGGAGCCGCTTTTCTACTTTGGTGCGACTCCAGCTCGTGCGTGTGGCGTTTTGCGATTGCTCGAGGCCGCTCACGGCCACGCCTCCCGCGTTTGCGGCCTTCCCGGGACCGAAGAGCACCTCGCGCTGGCGGAAGCAGCGCACGGCGTCTCGAGTCGACGGCATGTTGGCGCCTTCGACGACGGCACGAACCCCATTGTCGACGAGCGTTTCTGCGGCTGCTCGATCGAGCTCGTTCTGTGTCGCGCATGGCATCGCGACGTCGCAGGGGATGCCCCAGGGGGCTTTGCCTTCCGTGTATTCGATTCCGGGGATCTTCTCCTCCAGCTCGCGCAGCCGTCCTCGCTCCTCGAGCTTGAGATGCATCACTTTGCTCAAGGCCTCTTCGTCGAGACCGCGGCGGCAGTGGACGAAACCATCCGAGTCACTCAGGGTCAGGACCTTCCCTCCGGCTCGGATCGCTTTCTCGGCAGCGAACAGCGCCACGTTGCCCGCACCGCTGATCACGATCCGCTTGCCGTCGAGGCCCTCCCCGCGTCGCTCGAGCATGCTCTCGAGAAAACACACGGTGCCGTAACCGGTGGCCTCTTGGCGAATCGCGCTCCCTCCGTAGGGCAGCCCTTTGCCGGTCAGAGCGCCCTCGAACTCGTTGGCGAGCCGCATGTACTGGCCGAAGAGAAAGCCGATCTCGCGAGAGCCGACGCCGATGTCACCGGCCGGAACGTCGGAATCGGGCCCGATGTGGCGAAAGAGCTCGGTCATGAAGCTCTGGCAGAATCGCATCACCTCGCGCTCGCTCCTGCCTCGCGGATGGAAGTTGGAACCTCCTTTCCCACTCCCCATGGGCAGCCCGGTCAGGCTGTTCTTGAAGGTCTGCTCGAAGCCGAGAAACTTGAGAATGCTCTGGTTCACGCTCTGATGAAACCGAAGCCCACCTTTGTAAGGGCCGATCGCGCGATTGAACTGAACGCGCCAAGCGCGGTTCACGCACACGGACCCGTCGTCGGCCTCCCAGGTGACGCGAAAGATGATGATTCGATCCGGCTCGGTCATCCGTTCGAGGATCCGGGCCTTTCGATAGGCAGGGTTGTCCCGAAGCATGGGCATGACCGAGCTTGCAACCTCGCATACCGCCTGCACGAACTCCGGTTCGTGCGGATTGCGCTGCTCCACGCCTCGCACGAAGTCGCCGAGCTCTTTCCCCGTGTCTTTTTCACTCATCCATCGGCTCGAGTTACGTCGGGAGCGCTGGCAGGAGCGAAAGACTCGACCGCGTGCAGCTCCACGCTCTTCCAATTTTCTAAGGCAATGCGGGACGATCGCAAGCCCGCCTGCACGAGCTCCGTGGGTCCGTCGGTCGAGGTGGAAACACAGCGATCTCGGCGCAATTGAGGAGCGGTTTCAACCTCGAGGAGCCTAGAGGCTTGACCCCAGGCCGATTTCTGTATCACAAACGGCCCATCGGAGGTGGACGTGCGACTGACCGGACTTGCTTTGTTGGCCGTCTTGGCCGTTTCAGTTTCTTTGGGTGTGGGTTGCAGTGACAGCTCGGACGGTGACGGCGGCTCCGGAGGAAGCGCAGGCACCGGCGGCAGCGGTGGCAGTGCCGGCACGGGGGGCACGGGAGGCAGCACCCCCGACGAGACCTATGCGGCCAACCTGTGCGTCGGAGACAAACAAGACGCGGCCGGCGACTTCTGCAGGAGCGTGTTCGCAGCCTGGGCTGCCTGGGACATCGATCAAGACGACGGCGTTCGCGATGCAGCCGTGGAATCGGCCCGCACGATCCTGACCACCTCCTGGGATGCCGCCGAGTCCGCCGCGCAGGAGCAGGACGCGAGCTGCTCGGACTTGGCGCTCACCTCCACCCAAGCGAGCACCGACATCGAAACCCGGGTCGCGGCGATCAAGGATGCCATCAACGATGGCCTCGACCTCGGGCAGGCCGACCAAGCGCAATGCGGTGGCGCGCTCTTGGAGGCCGCCGGGGAAGCCTGTGAGCAGGTGCTCGCAGCCGAAGCTGGGTACATCGCCGACCTTGCTGCCGATCCGGATGGCTCGACGCTCGACGCAGCGAAGAGCGCAGCCCTCGATGCGTTCTCGAGCTCGTGGAGCGACGCGACGTCGGGGACGTGTCCGACCAACGCAACCGAGCAGGGCATCGCGGGCGACGTGGAAGACCTGACGGACCAGGTCGTGCTCGACACGACGGTCACGCCCGGCCTCGACGATCAGTCGTTCACCACGCTCGAGCCAGGGCCGACCGACTATCTCGGGCGCACCTACGAGCCTCAGTGCATGCAAGGCGCACAGTATCGATATTTCGCCAAGCGCGGCAGCGTGAACAAGCTACTGATGTACTACCAAGGCGGCGGGGCGTGTTGGAACAACCTCACGTGCAGCGTGCCCGTGTGCAAGACCCTCCCCGACGAGAACCTAGACAACTACGACAGTGGTTTCGCCGATCTCACCAACGAAAACAATCCGTTCCGGGACTGGAACATCGTCTTCGTGTCTTACTGCAGCTGCGACATCCACTTCGGCGATGCGACCCAGGATTACGAAGGGCTCACCGTCCAGCACAAGGGCTATCACAACGCCAAAGTCGCGGAGAAATGGGCGCGCGAGCACTTCCTGAATCCCGAGGAGGTCTTCGTGACGGGCTCGAGCGCCGGAGCCTACGGGGCCTGGTTCAATGCCCCGCTCCTGCAAGACGTGTGGCCGGCCTCGCAGTTCCACGTGCTGGCGGATGCGGGCAATGGAGTCATCACGCAGAGCTTCTTGCAGAACGAGTTCAGCAACTGGGACTTCACCGCCAACCTACCCGACATCCCGGGCGTGCTCGAAGCCATCACGTCGGGCGATGGCATGCCTGCATACACCGAGGCGGTCGCGACCTACTTCCCGGAGACGAACTGGGCGCACTACTCCACCCTGTTCGACGGCGGCGCCGGCGGACAGACGGGCTTCTACAACATCATGCTCAACGATGGGAACCCGCTGTTCGCCACTTCATGGTGGGACGCCACTTGCGCCTTTGGCGAGAACGCCCTCGCGCAGTCAATTTCGACATACGACGCCGTCAACGGCGTGTCCGGGAACTACCGATACTACTTCGGGACGGGCTCGCGTCACACCATGTGGGGAGCCAGCAAGGTCTACGACGACACCACGGGGAATGTCCCCACCATCGTGAGCTGGGTCAATGCCATGCTCGCGAGCGGGCCGGCGGAACGGGACCCGGCATGGACCAACGTGCTCTGTGAAAATTGCGGGCTGACCCTGCCCGGCGATCCCGTGCCGAACCCCAATCCGTTCCAGGATCCCTTCACCGAGCAGGGTGACGACATCGTGATCGTCTGCGAGGAAGCGGCTGCACCCTGACTAGAACAAGCGTCGCAGGGCCATCACGGCCATGCCGACGCACACGACGGCGCCCACTCCGAAGAGCAATCGGGCGAGCTCGTCTCCGACGGATGCCGGAATGAAAGGCAACGCGCGTTCCAGCGTGCCCTCGGGTGCGTAGAAGGTCACCCAACCGGCACCTGCGGCGACGGCGAGCAGCAAGATCGCGCCGAGGACGTCGCTCGTTCGATGATCGCGGCTCAGCAAGAGAAAACCGACGAGAGCTGCCGCGGCCGCGGCGATGCCGAGCCCCGACGGCGGAAGCTGAGAAAGCGCCGTCCCTTGGACCGAGACGTACCCGAGAGCCGCCGCTCCCAGCGCGGTGCCTCCTACCACCAACAAGACGCCAAGTAGCTTCTCCATCGGTCAAACCATACCGGAGCACGGGCTCGAATCGCTAATCTCCGACGGCGCTACCCCAATAATTGTAGGAGAGAACCCGGACGCCGGGGATGTACATTCGCTCGTCATCGACGAGCCGAAACCCCGACGATTCGAGGAGCGCGGGAATGTCCCGGTTCACGTTGCATCCGCCTGAGAGCCGTCGCCACGCAGGATTGATGCGATGTTGCCATCTCCTCACGCTCTCGTCGGGCGCGAGACCGTGCTCGCAGAACAAGAGACGGCCGCCTGGTCGGAGCACACGGCGCATGCCTTTCAACGCACGCGCGGCGTCGGGAATCGAGCACAACGTGTAGGTCACGACGACCGTGTCGACCGCATTCGAGTCGAGCGGGATTTCTTCGCCGCGCAAGTCGATGAGCTCGAGCTCCAGCGACGACTGGCTCAGCCTCTTCTCGGCCAGCTTTCGCATTCCCTCGGAGGGTTCGAGGCCCCAGACTCTGCTCACTTTCGACGCATCGTAATACGGGAGATTGAGCCCGCTACCGAGGCCGACCTCCAGGACCTCGCCTTCGGCGAGCGGAATGACCTTTTCGCGCTGCTTCATGTTGGGCCTCGACGAGCAGGCCAAATTGATCAGCCGCGGAAGGACGTAGCGGTCGTACAAGTTCATCAGAACGTCGATCTACCAGGTCCGTCGGCCGCGTGCAGCTGCCGATCAAGGGCCCGATGGCGGAGGGAACTTCACGTATTCGTCGACCAAGAGCTCCGCGAGCTCGCGATTGCCGGGACGCGCGTCTCCTAGGCGGCCTCGTTCACGAAGATCGGCGCACAGGGCCTCGAGCACGTCGTCGATGGTCAGATCGCTTTCGTGGCTGCGCCACGCCTCTCGCTCGGCTTCATCGCGAAAACAGTAGGCTTTCCACGAGATCGAGAAGCGCATGTCGTCCCACCGGTACTGGCCGACCTCTTTCTCTCCATCTCGCACCACCCACCGGCCGTCGCCCAGGGCCTCCAGTCGCATGTGCGGCAAGAAGCCGGGCATGGGCTGATCGACCTCCACGACTCGATCGACCCCGTGAAAAATGCTGTCCGTGTCCATCACGACCGCGGTATTGAAGCGCACGTCGATCGTTGTCGCGGGGGCGTCGATGCCGTCGGGGTAAAAAGCGAATTCACCGCCTTTGGTATCTTGGTACCACGACACCGAAGTCGCGATCGGCATGCGGTATTCGTCGAAAAGGCCGGAGTGATGCATCACGACGAGCAACCATTCCGGGTGGAGCTTCCGATTCAGCCCTCGAAACTCGGGAACGTCGGTGTGTACGGCCAGCTCTTGACCTGGCAACAAGATGTTCGCGTACACGATGGCGGGCTCGACGAGCGGCCTGTCGAACAACCGTCTCGCGGATTCGATGAGCCGTTCGTTGTGGTAGATCGCTTCGATGGCCGGGGCGAAGACCTCCTCGCCGTACGCATAGGTTTCGCGAAAGTAGTTGGTGCGCGCCACGAGGGTCTGCAAATCGTGGTCGCGTCGCCCCAACCTTCCCCCGGTGCGAAGGAAATTGAAGGCGGCGTCGAAACGCTGGGGAAGCCCCTCCCCGATGCCCTGGTTGAGGCCCTCCTCGGAGTACATGCCGTAGCTTCCGAAATCCTCGCAGAGCCGCACGAGGGCTGACGCCTGCTGCGAGTCCAAAAACGGGCTGAGCTCCACGTAACGGTTATGGAAGTGCTTCGGTAAGGACAAACTGCCGTCTCGGGTTCTGTTGTAAAGAATCCCGCCAGAATGTAAAGACGCTTTCCCATGAAGCTGCATTTCGCATGGGCCTCCACGCTGGTTCTTTGCTTGGCTGCGTGCCGAGCAGAAAAGGCGCCGCCGAGCTCCGGAGCTGCACCCGATGCGCATGGGAACGTTCCCGCCAGCATGTCGACCACCGAGCACAACGCCGCCGTGGCCGCGGCTCTTCCGCTATCGGACTCGCAGGACTTCGAAGATGCCCGCCGCGGGTTGATCGCAAGCGACCCCGCCTTGCGCGTCGTCGGCGAGGACGGCCACGTGGTCTGGGACATGACTGCGTATGGCTTCCTCGAAGGCGAGGCCGAGCCCACCACGAATCCCAGCCTCTGGCGCCAAGAGAAGCTCAACGCGATTCATGGCTTGTTCGAGGTCACCGAGGGAATCCATCAGCTCCGGGGATTCGACTTGTCGAACATGACGCTCATCGATGGCGAGACGGGATGGATCGTGGTGGACCCCTTGACCTCCGAGGAGACGGCACGCGCCGCGATCACGTTTGCGCGCAAGCATCTCGGAGAGCGCCCGGTGTCTGCCATCATCTTCACGCACAGCCACATCGACCACTTCGGCGGCGTGCTCGGGATCGTCAGCGCAAACGAGGCCCGGGAGCGCAACATTCCCATCGTCGCGCCGGCCTCCTTCGTCGAAGAGGCCACGAGCGAAAACATCCTCGCGGGTGTGACCATGGGACGGCGCTCGATGTTCATGTATGGGTCACGATTGCCCCGGTCGGAACGGGGTCACCTCGGGTCCGGGATTGGAAAGGAACCGGCCTACGGGACCTTTGGAATCCTCGAGCCGACCTCGATCGTTTCCGTCACGCCGACCCCCATGACCCTCGATGGCGTCCAGCTCGTCTTTCAACACACGCCCGATTCGGAGGCGCCCGCCGAGCTGACCTTCTACCTTCCCGAGAAGAAGGCATTTTGCGGTGCCGAGCTCGCCTCTCACACCTTGCACAACCTCTACACGCTTCGCGGCGCCAAGGTTCGGGACGCGCTCCAATGGAGCGGTTACATCGACGAAGCCCTCGAGTCGTTCGGCGACGCCGAGGTGTACTTCGGAGGCCACCTTTGGCCGGTTTGGGGCAATGCGCGGATCGTCGATTTTCTGGAGAAGCAGCGTGACTTGTACAAGTACATCCACGATCAAACGCTGCGGCTCGCCCTTCATGGCTACACTCCACGCGAAATCGCCGAAAGCCTCGAGCTCCCCGAGTCGCTGGCACGACCGTTTTTCAATCGAGGCTACTACGGCACGGTCGAGCACAACGCCAAATCCGTCTACCAACGCTATTTCGGTTGGTACGATGGCAATCCGGCGAACCTCGACCCGCTTCCACCGAAGGAGGCAGGGCGCAGGTACGTGGAGCTCGCCGGCGGCGCCGACCCGTTGCTCGAAAAGGCGCGTCAGGCTTACGACCAAGGCGACTACCGCTGGGTCGCAGAGCTCCTCAATCACCTGGTCTTCGCAGATCCCGACCACGGCGCAGCCAAAGAGCTGTTGGCCAAAACGTACGACCAGCTCGGCTATCAGTCCGAGTCCGCTCCATGGCGCGATGTGTACCTCTCGGGGGCCTTCGAGCTTCGCCACGGGGGCCCCGATGAGGGCATCGACCTCTCGAACGCCCTCGACATGCTCAAGTACGCGCCGGTTCGCCGCTTCCTCGACGCGATGGCCGTGCGCCTGAACGGGCCGAAGGCGGAAGGCAAGGAGATGATCGTCAATCTCACGTTCACGGATCTCGACACGACCTACGTGCTCGAGCTCGAGAACTCGGTGCTGCGGCACTACGAGCGCGACCCACACCCGGAAGCGAACGCCTCGATGAACATCACCCACGACCTCTTCTTGCGAATGCTGGTGGGGCAAGCTGGGTTGAAAGAAACCCTCTTTTCGGATGACTTGAGCGTTCAAGGGAGTCGACTCGATCTCCTGAGCTTTTTCCGACTTTTCGACAAGCTGGACGGAACCTTCGACATCGTGACTCCGTAGAGCCGCCGCTCTCGTCAGGCAGCACGACCCGTGAGGTGGCCGTGCAAGAGGCGAACGGTTTCGTCGACCAGCGCGTCCGCATCGATTTCTTTCGGCGGATGAAGAACGAAGTTGTGGACCAATGCATCGACGGCCTGGACCATCACGTACGCCGTCAAATCCGGATCATCGACGCGCGCTTCGGGGTGGCCCTCAAGCAACGCGCTCACCTCACGGGCGAAGCGGTTCTCCTCTTTTCGCAGTCGTCGCCGAACCGAGGCCGGCAACGGGGCCTCCTCGAAGAGGACCCGGTGAAGCTCCGGCTCGTGCTCGTGAAGAGCGATCATCGCCACGACGAAGCGGCGCAAGACCATCTCGAGAGGCGGCATCTCGGCGACAAACCCCTGGAGCAACGAACGAACCATGGCAAACCCCTCGTCGATGTGCTGCTCGGCGAGCGTGACGAGGATGGCGTCTTTGTTCGGGAAGTATTGGTACAGCGAGCCGACGGATACACCCGCACGTTCCGCGACGCGATCGGTCGTCGCTCCTGCGTAGCCATGCCTTCGAAAAACCTGAGCCGCTGCCTGAATGATGGCGGTGACCGTCGCCTTGGACCTCGCTTGAGTCGGCATTTTACGGGGCTCGAGGCGCGATCGGGAAGGCATGGCGGACGAAGAAAACGCGAGGTGACTGAATGTGAGTAAAACCTCATATTTTCTACGACAGGAGGAGCTCATGATCAAGTATCTCGAAGAGACCAGGCTCTTGGATCGATCCCACCCCCGAATCTCGGGGCTCATCGAAGCCCGCGGATGGCGGGAGCTAGACCTTCACCGCGCGGTGGGCTCCGCCTACGACTTCGTCCGCGATGAAATACGCTTCGGCTACAATGCCTCGGACGAGCTGCCAGCTTCCGCCGTGCTGGCCGATGGATACGGTCAATGCAACACCAAGGGAACGCTACTCATGGCCCTGCTCCGCGGGATCGGCGTCCCCTGCCGTTTCCATGCCTTCACGATCGACAAGGCGCTTCAACGCGGCGCGATACACGGGCTCGCCTACGCGTTGTCGCCCCGAGAGATCATTCACAGCTGGGTCGAAGTCGCGTACGAGGGGCGGTGGGTGAGCCTCGAAGGCTTCATCCTCGACCGTGACTACTTGAGCGGCGTCCGGCGTCTTTTTCCGGAAGCCGAAGGTGCCTTTTGCGGGTACGCCATCGGCACCGAGGATCTCCTCAATCCCCCAATCGAATGGAACGGCACCGACACCTACATTCAACACACCGCCATACGGAAGGATTATGGCGTGTTCGACTGCCCCGACGACTTCTATGCCGAGCACGGCTCGAACCTTCACGGCCTGCGACGGTTCCTCTACGCTCATTTGCTGAGACACCGGATCAACGCGCGGGTCGAGCGAATCCGTGGGGTTTCGTCTGGCGGAAACCCGCCCGTTTGGGCATCCTCGCGCCATGCCGCGACATACGTGTCTGACAGTCTGGATACTCACGCTCCTCGCATCCGCGTGCAGTGATTCCTCGAACGGCTGTCCGCAGTCCGGAGGACTGATCGCGGATGGCGCCGCGCGGTTCCTTCCCGCCCACGTCGAGTGCGAGACGCTTCCCGTCTCGCTCGCTTTGGTCGAGCAGAGGCCCGGCAACGGGAGCGTCCCGAACGACTGGCCCGATGTCCCCACGTTTTCGAACGACGGCGACCAGTTCGTGGCTGCCCTGACGATCGAGGAAGGCACGAGCCTCTACGGGACCGGGGAAATCGCCGGTCCGTTGCTGCGGAACGGCGCCGTGACAGAGGCCTTCACCGAGCAACCGTACCGGGAAGAGCCGCCCCCCGACTTGTTCGCGCTGGAATACGACGATGCCACTCCCAATCTGTACCAAGCGCATCCGTGGGTTCTCGCCGTGCGCCCGGACGGCACGGCCTTCGGCGTGCTCGCCGACACGACTCATCGAACGACAATCGATCTCCGGGAGGGCATCCGCTTCTCCGCGCCGGCGGCGTTTCCGGTGATCGTGATCGAAGGCGACTCGCCGCAACAGGTGCTCACCCGGCTCGGCATGCTGGTCGGCACGATCGAGCTGCCGCCTCTCTGGGCGCTCGGCTATCAACAAGCGCGCTGGTCCTACGTGCCGGACACGCGCGTGATCGAAATCGCCGACGAGTTTCGCGCGCGGTCGATCCCGTGCGACGTGTTGTGGGTCGACATCGACTACATGGACGGGTTTCGGATTTTCACTTTCGATCCGAGCCGGTTTCCAGACCCAGACGGTTTGAACGAATACCTGCACGACCACGGGTTCAAGTCCGTCTGGATTTTGGACCCGGGTGTGAAGGCCGAGCCTGGCTACTTCGTGTACGACGAAGGGCTCGAGGGCGGACATTTTCTCCGCGAGCCTTCGGGCGACCTCTTCGTGGCCGGCAGCTGGCCCGGGGACTCCGTATGGCCCGACTACACCAGTCCACAGACCCGGGCGTGGTGGCAGAGCTATCTCGGAGACTTTCTCGGTCGTGGCATCGATGGCATCTGGCTCGATCTGAACGAGCCGTCGATCATCGCGCCTCCCAACGCCCTGTTTCCAGAGCAACTGCCTCACGTCGGTGGCGGCAACCTCGAGCCCAACACCCACGCCCGCTATCGAAACGCGTACGGCCTGCTGATGTCGCAAGCGACCCATGAAGGAATGAAAGCGGAGAGACCGGATCGACGGCCTTTTCTGCTCTCGCGCTCGAATTACATCGGGGGGCATCGGTACGCCGCGATGTGGACCGGCGACAACTCCGCTACCTGGGACCACCTCTACTGGTCGGTCACCATGACCCTCAACATGGGTTTGTCCGGGCAGCCTTTCGCGGGTCCCGACATCGGCGGATTCTGGCGAACCCCGAGCCCGGATCTCTATGCGCACTGGATTGGCGTCGGTGCGCTGTTTCCCTTCAGCCGGACGCACACCATGCAATTCTCGGCGGACCAGGAACCTTGGTCCTTTGGCACGGACACCGAAGCGATCGCCCGCACCGCGATCGAACGCCGTTATCGAATGCTCCCGTACATCTACACGTTGTTTCGGGAAGCTTCCGTGAGCGGGTTGCCCGTGTGGCGGCCGGTATTTTTTGCGGACCCGTCGGATCCGGCTCTGCGCGACGAAGACCACGCCTTCCTGCTCGGAAGCGACGTCCTGGTGGTGCCACGCTTGACCGAGAGCGAGCCGCACGACTTTGCCCTCCCCTCCGGGATCTGGCGGGACATGACGCTGGTCGGCGAAGACCCTGCGCAAACGCCGGCACTCCCGAGGCTCGAGATTCGCGGCGGGTCCATCGTACCCCTCGGACGTGTCGTGCAGAGCACTGCAGAGCCGCTCCTCGACCCACTCACCCTCGTGGTTTCACTCGATGACGCGGGAACCGCTCGCGGAGTTCTCTACGAAGATGACGGAGATGGCTACGAGCACCAAGAAGGCGACTACCTGCTCACGACCTACGAAGCGGGGCGCATCGGGAGCTCGGTCGAGGTCCGCATTGCCGCCGAAGAGGGCGAACGGCCGCGACCCGAT
>CAZBWQ010000019.1:0-49223 GCA_964495565.1 uncultured Sandaracinaceae bacterium
TCTCTTCGCTCTTGGAGCGCGCGACGGCGATCTCCTTCACAACGAGATTACGCGCAGTTTCCAGCATCTTCTTCTCCCCGAAGGACAGCGACTTCTCCACCTGCAGGCGGTAGAGATCTCGCATGACTTCGGCGACGTCGAAGACGGAACCGGTCTTGATCTTGTCCATGAAGCCGCGATATCGGCGGTTCCACGTCTGGTTGTCGAAGACGACGGGTTGCTCTTCCAGCAGGGCGAAGATCTCCTTGATGTCGGTCTCGGAGATCGGGGGACGAAGCCCCACCTTCTTGGCTTGTGCCACCGCGACGCGAATGCGGTCGTTGTTTTTCGCGTCGAGCGGCTTGAGCACGTAGAATTCCATGGTGGTCGAGCCGATCTTGCGCTGCTCGATCGATACGACCTCCGTTACGCCTTGTTTTGGATAGATGGCTTTGTCACCAACCTTGAAATCGTATGCTCCCGTTTGCATCGGGACTCCTTGTCTCGCCAAAAATATCCCCGACCGCCCGTTTCGATGGGCGCAGGCGACACGGCCGCTGCGCAGTGGTTATTTCCGACTCTCGCGTCGCACTTCGCGCGTCCCCGCCTCTCGGTGGAGCCAGGGAGAGCCCCCAGCCGGGCGGAAAGGTAGTCCGGAAAGGGTGTCCGGTCAACGCGATCCGGCGCGCCCGGACTCCGGATGCGATCGCAGATCGCAGGCCCGGATCGCGGCCGACACCAGCGACGTACGAACTTTCTTCACCTTTTCAATCAGATCTGATAGAGACACCTTTTGTTGCAATTTCATATAGTTAGCTGCCGAGATTGCAAAACTTTTCGCATAAATACACCAAAGTTATGTATAATTCATGTGCGGTTCCGCTTGACACGTGAAGTGACGTGACAATACGGTACGTGCACCTGCAATCTTGACCCACCTTGGAGGAGGTCGAAATGGCGACTGCAAAGAAACGAACCAAGAAGGCTGCGAAGAAGCGGCCAGCAAAGAAGCGTACAACCAAGAAGGCAGCCAAGAAGCGCTCCGCAAAGAAGCGGGCGCCGAAGAAGGCAGCCAAGAAGCGCTCCGCCAAGAAGCGGACGACGAAGAAGGCAGCCAAGAAGCGCTCGACCAAGAAGCGGTCGACGAAAAAGGCAGCCAAGAAGCGCTCGACCAAGAAGGCAGCCAAGAAGCGCTCGACCAAGAAGCGGTCGACGAAGAAGGCTGCGAAGAAGCGTACGACTCGCAAGAAGAAGTAAGCTTCTCGGCGGCGAGCTCTCGAGCTCGTCGAGGGGTCACGACCGTGGCCCCTGGCCTGAGGCCCCGCTTCGTCGGGGCCTTCGCGCAGTCTGTCGTGGCGATCCCTCTTTATTCGTGGGGGGTGTTCGTCTGCCGGCGCTCCAGCTCTCGGGCTGGGGCGTTGGTGTTTAAGCGGAGTCTCGCGGGTTTCGCGTCTCGCTTTCGAGAAGACGCGCGAGCCGCTGGGGCTCGACCCGTACCGCGAGGACTTTCTCTCGGTCGAGCACGACGGCGCCAACCGGATCGCCCTTGCGCTTGCGGACATAACGGCGGGGCGTGTAGAGCACGTCGACCACCGGCTCGCCTCGAAGATCGCTGAAGTGGGCTGCCAAGGTGGCGGCATCGACGAGCGCCTCGGACGTGCACGTCTTGCCTTTGCTCAGCGGCACCACCACGTGCGCGCCGGTGACCCCGCGCGTGTGAAGCCACAAGTCGTGCGGCCTTGCCACTCGCAGCGTCAATCGATCGTTGTCGGCCGCCGATCTCCCGACCAGTGCCACGGCGCCGTCGGCAATGGCGAATTCACGGTACGGGCGTCGTTCGGTGGCGCGTTTGCGCTTTCGCGCACGCTCCTTCGGCGCGATGGTGTCGAGGCCCAGTGCATCGAGCTCGTTTGCCAGCTCCTCGGGATCCCGGTCGCCGATCGTTTCCACGAGCTTGATTAGATCGCAAAGCTCCGCCTCGACGGCGTCGAGTCGTCCGGTCGCGATTTCGAGACCTCTTTCGAGGCGCTTCGCTTTGGCGAACATCTCTTGGGCGAGCTCGGTCGCGCTCTTGCGCGGATCCAAGTCGATGCGGATCTCGCGGGGCGGGTCGTCCCAAGTCCGCACGCGCACGTGGTCCGCGCCAGCAGGAATCTCGTGCACGTGAGCGAGTAGGAGGCTCGCCCGTTCGCGCAATGCTCCGGCCGACGACGCGCGTTCGAGGTCACCACGAATCGCCTCGCGCTTCCTCTCGAGACGTTTGATTCGCGTCCGAAGCGCTCGTTCGAGCTGCCGCTTGGAGGCGCTTCGATAGGCTTCCCAAGTCGCAGGGGCCTGAGCCCGCAGTTGCTGTGCGCCGATCGATTCGAGCCGGTCCTGCTCGCGCGGCGCCTCTCGCGGCGCGCCTGGCGAACGGAGCACGATCGAGCCATCAGGCCCGAGTAGCCACCAGGCTCCGTACGGTCTGGTGCCGGCGGTCAGGAGCTGCAGTGGCTTGCCGTCGCGCTCCAGTGACACGCAGGTGGCGTTGTGGCCGGACGCGACACTCTCGATCGTGGCTCCCTCGAGGTGGTGCCGTAGCTGAGAGATCGCCGGGGCGGCCCGTGCGCCTCGCGGACGGCGATCCATCAATCCCGCCCCGAGCGCTCCGGGTAACGTGACCAAGATCAAGACGCCCGGGGATTCACGGCCGCGCAACGACAGCGCGAGGAGTCCCGGCATGGGCTGATCGACGCGCGAAACTCTCGCGTTCCATCGAATCACCCCGAGCCTTCCGAAAGCATCTGCAACGAGCTCGCTTCCCGAAACGAACGGGGCGAATCGATGCTGATGAAGGCGCGCGACGCCTCCGAGTCACGAAGCTTCTCACTCACCTCGAGGAGCTGGGAATGGGAAAAGGAACGCCGGAGTCCCTCTGCGACGAGAGTCCCATAGACCACGTCTCCTGGTGGCACTGGGTCGTCGACCGCGTCGAAGCCAGCGATCAGGTCGAGCTCGCGTGCCATCGGCTGCGCGGCTTCCGGCTCCCAAAGACCAGTCGGACGCCAGACGATCATGCGATTGGCTTTTCGAGGAACTCGTTCGAAGTACCTGCGCAGTCGATCGCGGTCGCGGGCTCCCGTGGTGATGGCCGCACCGGTCACGAACACCAGCATCGATGCTCGTAGGGCGTCGGCGGCCTCGTCCAACCATCCCAATGCAGCTTCGATCTCGTCACCCTCACGAAGGGGCCCACTTTCCGTCCGCCAGCATTCCTCCGGCGCCCGGAGGCCGATCTCGAAGACCTCGGGAAGATTCTGTCGCCATTTGGCGAGCGTCGACGCCTTCGGAAGAGGTGCCTTCAGCGCGAGCTCTGCGAAACGCAGCTCGGACAGGTATTTGGGGCCGGGGGGCCGATCCAGCAGAGCGCCTGCAAACAGTTGCATTTGCGGGATGGTAATCGGCATGCGAGCGCACGCAAAGCCGCGTTCGTCTGCGGATCGCTCCGGCGCCCCCGATTGACTAGTGCCGATCGGATGGCCTAAAACTGGCCCAAGCATTGCTACCGTCGGGGCAGGGCGAAGAGGGGAAACCAGGGCATGGAGCAAGCTCGCAATTACGTGTGTACGGAGTGTGCAAGCTCCGTCCCTTCGGGACACAAGTTCTGCGGAGCTTGCGGAGCCACCGTCCCGGCCGAGGCTCAAGAGCTCGAGACTCGCTTCTTTGGTGCACTGCAAGCGCCGGGCAAAGCGCGCTTGATCGTCATTCGGGGCGACGAGGCGATGGGGGAGGGGTTGAGCTATCTGCTGCAGGCCACCGAGCACGTCGCGGGGCGAGAAGCCGATCAGATCCCGTTTCCGACGGACAACTGGTTGAGCCCCATTCATGCGAACTTCCTCTACCGAGGCGAGAAGCTGTGCGTGCGAGACGAGGGGAGTCTCAACGGCGTCTATCTGCGGATCCGAAAACCCACCCCGATCCAGATCGGGGATCACTTCATGTGCGGCCAACAGGTCTTTCGCGTCGATGCGACACCAAAGGACAGCTCTGGCCCCGAGGCCGATCAAACGTACTTCTACGCATCACCCAGGCGCCCGAGCGCATTTCGCATCACGCAGATTCTCGAGGGCGGAATGGACGGCATCGTCTGCTGCGCACAAGAGCACGCGGTCGAAATCGGGCGTGAAGACTGCGACGTGAATTTCCCCGACGACGTCTACATGTCTCCCAAGCACGCGCGTGTCGAAATGTCCGGCGAGACCCTCAGCCTGACCGACCACGGCTCCCAAAACGGAACGTACATTCGCATTCGTGGAGAGCGTGAGCTCGGTCATGGCGACTATCTATTCATGGGCCGGAACCTGCTCCGGGTGGAGGTGACCGCGTGATCGTCTGTTCCCGATGCGGCAAGGAGAATCAGGAGCACTACAAGTTCTGTCTAGGGTGTGGTGCCGAGCTGCCGCGCCACGCGTCGAAGCCGAAGTCGTTTGTGGCACCGGAGCTGGAAGACACCGAATCGTCGGTCGTGAACGAAGGCGCTACTGCTTCGTCTCGAGCCCGAGGGGGCCCGGCTGCCGCGTCCGCGGCGCAAATCGACGTGGACTCGTCGCTACCGCGGCCATCGGCAGTCCCACTCGACGATCTGCCGAGGGAGTTGGCTCCGCTGGCAGACGACACCTCACCGTGCTCGAACTGTGGCGCCTACGTTCCAGTCAATTTCCGCTTTTGCCACGTCTGCGGCAACGACCTCCACGCCGAGACGGGGTTCGTGGGATCGTCTTCCGATGCGCCCGCGGAGCGAGTATCGGCTCCCGCAGTGGCAGAGCCCAGGCCGGAGGTGAGGCGAGCGAGCTTGGTTCTGATTCAACCCGACGGGTCCGAGGGCGAAGCATTCCCTCTCTCGGCAGGACGAACGCTGATCGGGCGGAGCGTGGGTGGCGTGTTCGCCAACGATGCCTACTTGTCGCCTGAGCACGCCGAGCTGCGATTCGAGGACGACCAGCTCGTCGTGCGCGACCTGGAGAGTCTGAATGGCGTCTACATTCGGATCGAGCCGGACCTGCCGATCGAGCTCTTCGACGGCACGATCTTCCGCATCGGCCAAGAAATTTTGCGATTCGAGGCTCCCGCCGCACCCGAGCCCGAGCCCGATGGCACCCAACACATGGGGAGCCCCCACCATGGCTTCCTGGGTCGGATCTCGCTCGTCATCGGGCGGCATGCCACGGGCAATAGCTATCCGGTGCCGCCCCAGGGCATCCATCTCGGCCGGGAGCGCGGCGACGTGCTGTTTCCGGAGGACGGTTACGTCTCGGGGTTGCATTGCCGCATCCATTCGGAGGTCGGCCACGTCTTTCTCACCGACGTGGGCAGCTCCAACGGCACTTTCGTCCGGGTGTCGAACGAGTCTTTCGTGCCCAAAGGCACCTACGTTTTGATGGGTCAGCAGTTGTTCCGCGCCGACTACTGAGCTGGCTGCCGGCGCGGGATTCCGAGGCGCGAGGACAAGAAATCTTCGATGAGCTCGGCGATACGATCGGGTTGTTCGACGGGCGCAGCGTGGCTTGCCCCTTCGATCACCTCGAGGTCGGAGTCACGAATCGCTTCCGCCATTTCCTTTGCGAGCGACATGGGAGTGAAGGTGTCGTGCTCTGCTGCGAGAACCAACGTGGGCACGTCGACCTCCGCCAGAAATCCGCGGGCATCGTGCGCCCCTGCGTATTGCAACATTCGCAAGAACACGTCCGGATCCATCAACGATGCGTGCTCCCAGTACCGTCGGAAGTCTTCCTCCTGAATGCGCTCTGCATCGAGCTCACGACCTGCGCATGCGACGCGAAACGCGATGGCCGCAGGAACGCGACCCCAAACGGCCCGGGCCAAGGTCGGGAACATCTTCGCGCCTCGCACGAGACCAGGAAGCAACTGATCCAACAGATCGGTGCCGTGAAACGTCGTCGTGATCCTTCCGAAGGTGCCGCACATCAAGATGAGCGCAGCCACGTCTTGCGGATTTTGCCTCCAGTACTCGAGCGCGACCTGGACGCCCATCGAGTGAGCCACGACGACCGGGCGCTCGATCTCCAGATGATCGCACACTTGCCGCAGATCCATCGCCAGCGTCTCGATCGAGAGCTCGTCGCGGTCACGTGGTGGGCCACTCCGGCCATGGCCGCGGAAATGCCAGTGAACGATGCGGTGTGACTGCCTCAACCTGGGTGCCAGGTATCGCCAGGCAAACCCATCGCAGCCGATTCCGTCCGTCAGGACGAGTGGGGGCTGACCCTGCCCGAGAACCTCGAAGAATAGGCGGGTTCCGTCCCTCGCTTCGACAAACCCCTCTTGGTCGTATCGCACGCGTTTCGAAGATTATTTCTTCGTGACGTCCTCGGGGGTATCGGGGATGTCGTTGACCGAAGGAAGCTTGCGGATTTCAGGTAGAGCGATCTTCACGCACCGCTGGACGATCCACGAGAGCGAGCGATCCAACCTTGCCGATTCGTGCTTGATGTCGTGTAGCATCGACTCCGGGAAGTAGAGGCTTTGCTTTCGCTTGTCGGTAGTGGACATCGTCGAGAATCCTCCATGCGGACACGGTGCCGTTGCTAGGTCGCGCCCAACGCGTGTATCTGGTGGTCCTAGCCAGGGATAGTTGCAGTGTCAATGCCAAAGGTCTAGTCCTCGTGTTCCATCACAAATCACGACGTAAAATTCTCCGCTTCATCGGTGCGATTGCGCTCGCGTCCTTACTCGTTGCGTTTCTCAGCTCGCGAGCTCCTGCGAAGCGAAGCCCGTTCGAGCCTCTCGCAGTCTTTGCTCGCGCGCTTTCCTACGTAGAGCTCGCCTACGTGGAAGCGATCGATCAGGAAGCTCTGGTGGAGGGTGCGATTCGCGGTCTTGCAGATGCTCTCGATCCGCATAGCGCGTTCCTCGATCCGGAAGAGTACGCAATCCTGAAGAGTGATGCGGAAGGAAGGTTCGCCGGTATCGGCGTGGAAGTATCGCTACGAGACGGGTGGCTCACGATTCTCTCGGTCTTCGAAGGAGGTCCGGCTCACCAGGCCGGCCTGCGTCCAGGTGACCGCTTCTTGAGCATCGATGGCGAAGAAGCCCGCGACATTCGGCTGTACGACGCGGTTCAGCGAATGCGTGGCGAGCCAGGGACGGTCGTCGAGGTGACCATCCGCCGCGAAGGCTCCGAAAACGCGCTCCAAAGGACGCTGACGAGGGCCTTCATCGACATCGATCCGGTCGAAATGCAGGCTCTCGACGACGGTGCGGTCTACCTCCGCATCAAAGCATTTCAAGACGGGACTGCTCGTGCGGTGAGCCGGGCGCTCGATCGAGCGGTGTCCCAGCTCGATCGGCGCCGAGGTCTCCGAGGTTTGTTGATCGATCTGCGCAACAACGGAGGCGGTCTCCTCCAAGAGGCCGTTTGGGTCAGTGACGAGTTTCTGGCCTCGGGAACGATCGTCAGCATCCGTGGACGCGACGGCCGCGTGATCCGCGAGTACACGGCTCGCCGCGCCGGAACGCGACCCGAGTGGGCGATCGTCATCCTCATCAACGAGAACACGGCCAGTGCTTCGGAGATCGTCGCGGGGGCGCTACAAGATCATGGACGCGCGGCGCTCGTCGGCGTCCGCTCGTTCGGCAAAGGGAGCGTGCAGAACGTCTTCGAGCTTCCGGGAGGAAGCGCGCTCAAGCTCACGACCTCTCGTTACTACACGCCTTCGGGGCGTTCGATTCAAGCCGAAGGTGTCACTCCAGACTTCGTGGCGGAGCAGCCTCGCGTCGATGGGGACGCAGGGCCGCTTCGCGAGGAATCGCTGCCGGGACACCTCGCCGCGCAGCGCACGGACGATACGCCTGCGAAGCGCGGGGCCCCTGCGCCCGATCCAATCGGTTCGGGCCCTGCGATCTTCGCAGATGACGTGCAGGCGCAGCGAGGGTACGCGGTGCTCGTGCAACACATGGACAGGAGGTGAGGGCAATGCGGCGAGCTTGGATCGGCGTGCTGCTCCTGTTGGCGGGACTGGGTCTGGCCTACGGCTGGGGCGTTCATACCCGCGCCGGGCAGGATTTCGTTCTTCAACGCATGGTTGCGGCCGCCATGCGCAGGAGCCCGGGCTCGGCTCCCGACGGTGGGCTGCGCGTATGGGTCTGCGGGAGCTCGTCTCCGTTACCGGCCCCCAACCGGGCTCAGGCGTGCTTGGCGGTGAGCGTTGGCGATCGCCTGTACGTGGTCGATGCAGGAGCCGGCTCACCCCAGGTTGCCTTGCTTCAGGGAGTGCCGCTCGAGGACCTCCGAGGGATCTTCCTGACCCACTTTCATTCCGACCACGTCGCGGCGGTGGGCGATTTCAACCTGTTGTCGTGGGTCGCCGGCCGGGCGCAACGGCTCGAAGTCATCGGTCCCGAGGGCGTCGAGCGAATCGTCTCCGGTCTAAACGAGCTCTACGCGCTCGATGGGCAATACCGGGTGAAGCATCATGGAGCCGGCCTTCTGCCGCCCGGGTTGCACGAGCTGGTCCCGCGCCGCATCGAGCCCGGGGTGGTGCTCGATGAAGACGGCCTGGTCATCACCGCATTCCCAGTCGATCACAGGCCTGTGGAGCCGGCTGTGGGCTACCGTTTCGACTACGGTGGACGGTCGGTGGTGATCACGGGCGACACGGTCGTGACCGAGGAGCTCGTCGCGGCTGCGCAGGGGGCGGATCTGCTGCTCGCAGATGCCATTTCCATGCCCATCGTGAAGGCTCTGGAGAAGGGAGCCCGCGAGGCAGGACGCGAACGGCAGGCGCGAATTCTCGCGGACATTCAGGACTATCATGCGAGCACTTCCTCGCTCGGCGACGCGGTCGAGCGCGCCGGCGTCCGTCGGCTGGCTCTCTACCACTTGGTGCCGGCACCGCGAAACGTGCTCATGGAGCAGATCTTTCTGCGCGATCTTCCGAGTGGGACCATCCTCACCGAGGACGGCATGGTCTTCGATCTGCCCCCTGGAACGACGGACCTCGTCGTTCGCTAGCGTCGACGCCGTTCGAGCCGGCGAAACGTCACGCCCGGGGTCTGGCCCGGGCGCGCCTCCACCTCCTCGAAGTCCGAGAGATCGTCCGGGAACAAAACGTCTCCCTCCACGTCCTGGTCGATCGTCGTGAGGTGAATTTCCGTGGCGAGCGGAAGCGCGGCTTCATACAAGCTCGCCCCCCCGATCACGAAAGGGCAGGGGTCGGTGCCCCTGGCGAGCCGGATCGCTTCGTCGAGGCTGCTGGCGGTCTCACAACCGGGAAGCTCGGCCGCCGGGTTGCGCGAAACGACGATGTTGCGCCTCCTGGGCAAAGGCCGGCCGATCGAGTCGTACGTCTTTCGACCCATGATGATCGCATGGCCTTCGGTCAGCTTCTTGAAGTGCTTGAGATCCTCCGGAACGTGCCAAGGGAGCGTACCGCCCTTTCCGATGACACCGTTCCGCGCGACGGCCGCAATCAGTGCGAGGGGAGCCCGGTCGATGGCCTCACCCGTCACACGGCCACCGGCGCTTTGATCGCGGGATGCGGATGATAATCCTTGAGTTGGAAGTGCTCGTATCGAAAGTCGAACAGATTGTCCACGGTGGGATCGATCAACATCGTGGGCTTCGGTCGCGGTTGACGCGAGAGTTGCAAACGAGCTTGCTCGACGTGATTGCTGTAGAGATGAACGTCGCCGAACGTGTGAATGAAATCTCCCGGCTCCAGCTTGGTCACGGACGCGATCATCATGGTCAACAACGCATAACTCGCGATGTTGAACGGCACGCCGAGAAACACGTCCGCGCTTCGCTGGTAGAGCTGACAGCTCAAACGGCCTCGGCTCACGTAAAATTGAAAGAGCGTGTGGCAAGGCGGCAACGCGACCTGCTCCGCCTCGGCAGGGTTCCAACCCGATACGATCAGCCGGCGGCTGTCCGGATTCGTTCGGATTTGCTGGACGACGTATGCGAGCTGGTCGACGCCATCGTTGCGGTACGAGCCGTCCTCCCGTCGAGTCGCTCCGAAGTTGCGCCACTGGTGTCCGTAAATCGGCCCGAGGTCCCCTTCTTTGCGGCCGAAACGTGCAGTTTGCTCGGCCGTCGCCCACTCGTCCCAAATCGTGACTCCGACCTCTTGCAGATGACTGACGTGCGTCTGGCCACGCACGAACCAGAGCAGCTCGTGGATGATCGACTTCAGATGCATCTTCTTGGTCGTCAGCAGGGGAAAGCCCTCGGCCAGATCGATTCGCATCTGATGGCCAAACAGGCTCCTGGTTCCCGTGCCCGTGCGATCCTCGCGCTCGACACCCTCGTTCAGTACTTTGCGGAGCAGATCCAGGTAGGCATGCATCGGTCTATGGTTGCTCGGTGACTTCGACGGGCTCACGGGCCTCGTCATGACGGATCGAATAGCGAACGAGAGCTCGAAGGATGTCGTTGCGCTGCAGATCCCCGAGGAGACGCTTGACGTCTTCGTACACGGACGGATCGGTCAGCAGTGCCCCGATGGTGCCCTTGCCTTCGCGGGTCTCCTTCGTGAGGAATGCGATGTCTTCACTCGCGTTTTGCAGGTTCGTCATGAAAGAGTCGCCGAGCTCGCCGTAGATGAGTTGATTGACCGCGCCATCACCCTCTCGCACCTCGGTCAGAATGCTGTTGAGCTGGCCGAAGGTGTCCCGAATGTTGCGAATCGCCTCGGTGCCCTCCGTTCCATAGAGGAGTGCGTGCGCGGTGCCTTCGTTGGTCTGAATGTCCTCGGTGATCTTGTTGAGGTTCTTTCCGAGCTCGGCAACCTGCTTGCTGGCCGCCCGGAGCTCTTCGACGGCTCCCTTCACGTCCCGCCCCAGCTCTTCGTCGTGAACGAGCCGGCCGATGGTCCCGTCGCCGCTCGCCACGAGCCCGCTTGCCTTCGCGAGATTGCGCGCCGTTTCCTTGAGGTCGTTCGAAAACTCCTGGTCGGCAAAGGGGTCCGTGGCCAGACGGAGATTGTGCGCCGTTCCCTCGACCTCGTGCAGGGTGCGCTCGGCCAGGTCCATGATGCCACCCCCGATCGCGACGGGGATCGGCTCCTCCGGATCCCACTCCGGATACTCGTCCGCGCCCACCGAGATCTCGACCAAGCGGTCTCCGAGCAGACCCTTGCTTCCGATTGATGCAATGCTCGGTTGCGGGTCATCCGGCCCCACGGTCAACCCCGGCTTCCCGCGGATCAAATGGTTTGCATCATCGATGATGCGCAAGCGGACTTCGATTTTGCCGGACTCGGCGATGAGGACCTCGGTCACCGATCCCACGTTCACGCCGGCCACGCGGACCGAGTTTCCCTTCTGAAGGCCGCCCACGTTGTCGAAGATCGCGAAATACGTGGTCTTCGGCGCAAAGACGTTCTCCTGCGCCCCAATCGCAAAAGCGACGCTCGCCCCGACGAAGAGGGCGACCAAGACGAAAATCCCAACGCGAATGCGAGTAGCGGCGGTGGTTCTCATCGACTGCCCAACCCAGCCCTTACCCCGCACTCCTTAGCAGAGTTTCGGTGTCCTCGTCGACCGGAGCGTTGCCCTCGATGAAGTCCCGCACTCGAGGGTCTTCGGAGGCCTTGAGCTCCTCCGGCGTACCGGCGAAGATCACGTAGCCCTCGTGGATCATGGCGATGCGGTCGCTGATCGCCAGTGCGGTGTCCATGTCGTGCGTCACGACCACCGAGGTGACGTCCAACTGGTCGTTCAGATGCTGAATCAAATCCGCGATCCGAGTGACGTTGAGCGGATCGAGCCCGGTAGTCGGCTCGTCGTAGAGTAACACCTCCGGTCGCATCGCGAGCGCGCGAGCCAAGGAGACCCTCTTCTTCATGCCGCCTGACAGATCGCGAGGCCAGGTTTCCTCGGTGCCGGGAAGGCCCACGTATTCGAGGGATTCACGGACGCGCTCCGAGATCTCGCGCTCGGTCATGTCCAGCTGCTCGCGGAGCCCGTACGCCACGTTCTCCTTGGTGTTGAGGGAGTCGAACAGGGCTCCCGACTGAAACAGCATCGCCATTCGACGCCGGACTGGCGCGTAGTCTTCTTCGGACATGCCGGAGATTTGCTTGCCGTCGAAGTGGATGACTCCGTCGTCCACGTCCAACAAGCCGATCAACATCTTGAGCATGACGCTCTTGCCCTGGCCGGACCCGCCGATGATCGTGATGACCTCTTCCTCGCGGATGTCGAGATTGAGGTCTCGGTAGACGACCTTCGGCCCGAATGCCTTCTTGACCCCGCAAAACTCGATGAGCGCCATCGATGCAACTTTAGTTGGGCATGCGGTCGGCGTCGACTACTGTAGAGGCATGCGCGGCTGTGTGGGGTGGCTCATCCTCGGCGTTTGCCTGGTCGGCTGCACGGGAAAGGCCGAGGCAATTCGCGCAGCCCAACCTCACGTCGAGCATTTCGACGAGCTTCGATCCAGGGCTTTGAGGCTGCTCGAGCTGCGTGCCGACGTCGGGCGGAAGCGCTTGCTTTTCGACGCGGCCGCCGGAAACGAGGAGGCGCTTCCAGACAATCTGCGCCCGGTTTTCGAGCGCATGCAGGCCGAGGGCACGACGCTCACCGAGGCTCAGCTGGACCAGGGTGAGGAGCTCTTTTGGCGCATGTTGGATCAGTCGTTTTCCGAAAACCCGAACGTCCTTCAGGCAGAGATCGTGTTCGTCGAGAAAGACGGCTCCGTGTCGACTTTCCGTCATCCGCGCGAGCGAGAGATCCCAGCCGGGGTCCGATGGCATGGCTTGCGGCGACCTCGAACGTACGCGGGCCTCGCGGATTGCTTCACCGAAGAGGGATCGCAGCCATGTGTACTCTTGCAGCTGCGTTCCCGCGACTATCCGGGGAGCGCGGGCCTGACGGTGGCGTTTCGCCGAGCGCCCCTCGAGATCACGGCTCCTGAATCTTCAGGTCGATGATCTGGTAGGGGATTGCTCCGGTACCCGCATTCGGGTCGAAGCAGCCCACGGCGGCCACCCGGTCGGTCGCGTGCTCGAAGCAAAGACTCGGATCCAGGCCGAGCTCGGTTGCGGCCTCGGACCGATCCGTATCTCGGAGCACTGCGGTCGACGAGCGCTCGGGCTCCGCCAGCTCTTGAAGCTCCGCAGGGTCGAGCAGGCAGGCGCGATTGCGCACCGCTCCGGGCAGATCGGCGTGAAACCAAGGCAGGGCGTCTTCGCCCACGGCGCCGTCCTCGCAGCTCTTGGCCGCGCTCGCCAGCGCGCCGACCAGGATCGTCCTGGACGCCCAGATCTTGGTTTCATCCCCTTGGCTGAGAATGAAGCGCCACCCGTAGACCTGCGCCCAATAGCTGAACAGGCAACAGGAAAGCACCAGAACGCCGAGGCAACCGAGTCCGACCCAAAGGCCGACGTTGCGAGAAGGCGGTGTGGTGGATTCTTGCTCCATCTGGTCCCGGGATTACCACTCTTCCTGCGAGCTTGACAGGCGGCGTCCCCGGGCCTAGCGTCCCCGCGCCCCGACATGGCTTTTGCGCTGACGCCGGACCGTGAAAAGCAGGTCGACGAGATTTTGACTCGTTATCCAGAGCGCCGAGCAGCGCTGCTGCCGGTGTTGTGGCTTTGCCAGCGCCAGAACGGCTGGATCAGCCCGGAGGTGATCGACTACGTCGCGGAACGCCTCGATCTCTCGACGGCCGTGGTGAAGGGCGTGGTGACCTTCTACACGATGTTCTTCGACGAGCCGGTGGGCGAGAACATCATTTGGGTCTGCCGGACGCTTTCCTGCGATTTGCGCGGGGGCAAGCTGATTCAGGACCACCTCGAGCAGAAGCTCGGATGTTCGGCGGGACAGACCAGCTCGGACGGGAAGTTCACGCTGCTCAAAGCCGAATGTCTCGCTGCCTGTGGGCAAGCGCCGATGGTCCAAATCAACGACCACTACTACGAGAACCTCGATCTCGAGCGGCTCGATCGCATCATCGAAATGCACCGAACCGAGGGAGCGGAGTCCGCGGCCAAAGAGCTCGCGACGCACGCGACGTTCCACGCTCCGCGACAGACCGTTGGCCAAGGGGCGAGCTCGGCACCACCCCCTCCCAGCGAGGAGGCCGTACGAGTGGCGTCGCAGCCCCCATCGTCGCGACCGCCAGAGGGTGAAGACTCATGACCAAGCCGTTGCTGACCTCGCGCTACGGAATCCCCGAGAGTTGGAAGCTCGCCAACGCCGAGAAGGCGGGCGCCTATCGTGTCGCCCGCGAGGCCCTGACGAGCCGCAAGGCCGCCGAGCTCAAAGAAGAGGTCAAGAAGGCCAATCTGCGCGGAAGGGGTGGGGCTGGCTTTCCCGCCGGCGTCAAATGGGGCTTTTTGAATCCGCAAGAAGGCGACGAGATCTACCTCGTCATCAATGCGGACGAGAGCGAGCCCGGCACCTTCAAAGATCGAAGCATCATGGACCTCGATCCGCATCGATTGGTCGAGGGGGCCATCATCTCCTGCTTCGCCATCGATGCGCACGTCGCGTACATCTACGTGCGCGGTGAGCTGGCGTTCTCGGCTGCCCGGCTCGAGGACGCGATCGCCGAGGCGAGAGAAGCCGGCTATCTCGGCGCCAAGCCCTTCGGTATCGACCACCCGATTGAAATCTACGTGCACCTCGGAGCGGGCGCCTACATTTGCGGCGAGGAAACCGCGCTGCTGAACTCCCTCGAGGGACGTCGCGGCGAGCCTCGGCTCAAGCCGCCGTTTCCCGCGGTGAAGGGCGTCTTCGGGATGCCGACCATCGTCAACAACGTCGAAAGCATCGCGTCGGTGCCCGACATCATCGAGATGGGCGGTGATGCCTGGGCTTCCCTGAGCCGGCTTCCGGGTGACGGCGGCGTGCGCATTTACGGGGTGAGTGGCCACGTGAAGAAGCCGGGGCTCTACGAGGCCCCAGTCGGCATCACCATGCGCGAGCTGATCGAAGACTACGCCGGAGGAATGCTCGGCGACCGTCCGCTCAAAGCCGTGATTCCGGGAGGCTCATCCACTCCCGTGCTCGACCCTCGACGCAAGGTGGAGGCGCCGAATGCGGATCATCCCCTGCATCAATGGCACGGCATGAGCGAGATCGACGTCCCGATGGGAGTCGACACCTACCGCGCGCTGGGTACCATGCTCGGCACCTGCTGCGCCATCGTCATGGATGATACGGTGAACATGGTCGACGCGTGCCGCAATCTGATGCGTTTTTACAAGCACGAGTCCTGCGGTCAGTGCACGCCCTGTCGAGAAGGGTGCGGATGGCTCGTCGACGTGCTCGACAACCTGTGCTCCGGTCGCGGCAAGCCCGAGGACGTCGAGCTGTTGGTGAACATCGCCAACAACATGATGGGCAACACCATCTGCGCCTTTGCCGATGGGACGGCCATGCCGATGCTCGGGATGGTGCAGAAGTTTCGGGAGGAATTCCTCGAGGCGGCGGTCAACGGGATCCCGGACAGCACCCGGCACGACCACAGCGTGCGCAGCTTGATCGAGGTGAGGCCGTGAGCATTCCGGGCGCAACCCTATTCGTGGTGACGTCGATCTTCGCCATGGCCGGAGGCTTGATGACCATCTGGGCCCGCCGCCCCCTGCGTGGCGCGATCGGTCTGCTGGTGCACATCGTTTCGTTGGCCGGCATGTTCCTCACGTTGAACGCGGAGCTTCTCGCCGCTCTTCAATTGCTCGTCTACGCGGGTGCCATCGTGGTGCTCTTCGTGTTCGTGATCATGCTGATCGGACCGGCTGCAGAGGTCGGCCCAGTGCAGGGGCGCATCATTTCGCGGACGCTCGGGATCGCCTTGACCACCGTCATCGTTTTGGCCGTGGCCACCTCCGTCGCCTACTTCGACGCGCCTTGGGCCGAGCTTCCGGACGGTTTCGGTACGGTCGAAGGGCTCGGCATGGCCGTCTATCGCGAGGCCCTGGTCCCCTTCGAGATCGTCTCGATCACGTTGCTGATCGCGATCGTCGGTGCGATTGCGGTCGCCCGAAGCCGCACGGAGTGAACTAGATGGGCATCGGCACGTACTTGGCATTGGCTTCCGTCTTGTTCGGCATCGGCGCGGCCGGCTTTTTGAGCCGGCGCAACATGCTGGTTCAGCTGATGTCCATCGAGATCATGCTCAACTCGGTGAACGTCGTGCTTTTGGCGTTCAATCGGGCCCACCCCGAAAATCATGACGGCCAGGTATTCGCGTTTTTCGTGATTGCGGTGGCCGCAGCCGAAGCAGCGGTCGGCTTGGCGATTCTCATCGCCTACTACCGAATCAAGAGAACCGTCGATACCGACGACGCAACCCTGCTGAGGTACTGAAGCCATGAAGATCGAAGCGACTCAGCAGATCATGCTCCTCTTGCTCATCCTGTTCCCGCTGGGCGGAGCCATCGTCAACGGCCTCGTGGGCCGTTACATGACCAAGAGCGTGGTCACACTGGTCGGCGTCGGATCCGTGGCGGTTTCATTCGTCCTGGCGGTCGCCTCGTTCGTCCAGTTGTTCGGGCTGCGTCACGAGACGGAGCACGCCGCGTTGGTTTTCCACTTCTACGAGTGGTTTTCGTTCGCGCTCCCGGGCGACACGGTCGTTCCGATCAACGTTCGCTTCATGATGGACTCGTTGAGCGGCGTGATGACGCTCGTGGTGACTGGCGTCGGCGGCCTCATCCACATGTACAGCGTCGGCTACATGGGGGACGACGAGGGCTACCCGAGGTTCATGAGTTACCTGAACCTCTTCATGGCTTCGATGCTGATCCTGGTCTTGGGCAGCAATCTCCCGCTGATGTTCGTGGGCTGGGAGGGCGTGGGCCTCTGCTCGTACCTCCTGATCGGGTTTTGGTACCAGAACCGGGATTACGCCGCGGCGGGCCGAAAGGCCTTCGTCGTCAATCGAATCGGCGACTTCGGCGTCTTGGTGGGCATGTTCATCCTGGTGGGCGTGGCCGGGTCATTCGAGTTCGCCGACATCAACGCGGCTGCGGTCGACGGACGGTTCGAGGCCGACTTTCCGGTCTGGATTCTGGGGCTGGCTCCGAGCCTGGCCACCGTGGCTTGCCTCTTTCTGTTCCTCGGGTGCACCGGGAAGAGCGCGCAGATTCCGCTGTACGTTTGGCTTCCCGATGCGATGGCGGGTCCGACACCCGTCTCCGCTCTGATCCACGCCGCGACCATGGTGACCGCGGGCGTCTACCTGTGCTGCCGCCTCTCTCCGCTCTTCATCACCTCCGACGTCGCCATGTCGGTCATCGCAGTCGTCGGCACCCTCACCGCACTGCTTGCCGCCTCCATCGCCGTGGCGCAGCGCGAAATGAAGAAGATCCTGGCCTACTCCACGGTCAGTCAGCTCGGCTTCATGTTTGCGGCTGTGGGTGTCGGATTCTTCGCGGCCGGCTTCTTCCACGTGTTCACGCATGCCTTCTTCAAGGCGTGTTTGTTCCTCGGGGCCGGGTCGGTCATGCATGCCGTCCACGCCCACGGCGACGCGGACATCTTCAAGCTCGGCGGCCTGAAGAAGGAGCTCCCGATCACCCGCTGGACGTTCCTGTTCAGCTGCTTGGCGATCGCGGGCTTCCCGCTGACGAGCGGTTTCTTTTCGAAGGACGAGATCTTGCTCGGGGCGGCTGCGCAGAGTCTCGGTGCGGAAAGTGCCGTGCTGCGGTCCGTCGGTTGGTTCACTTTGATCGGGCTCAGCATCGCCGCGGTGATGACCGCCTTCTACATGTTTCGGCTGTACTTTCTCACCTTCACGGGCGAGTACCGCAGCGCCGGAGAATCGGTGGAGCACGGGTACGATGCCCACCCGCACGAGTCGCCGCCTAGCATGGCGATCCCCCTCGTGGTTCTCGGAATCGGGGCCCTCACGGTCGGTTTTCTCGGGTTGCCGCACGTCGTGCCGATCACGGGTGCCCACTTGCCCAGTTGGTGGGGTCACTGGATGGAGGCCTCGGTCGCGGGCAGACCGGTGCCCGAGGAGCTGAGCGTCGTGAATCTGGCGTCCGGTCTCGCCTTTGGCGCGATGGCGATCGGCATCGGCGCCGCGTGGGTGCTCTACCGCAACGAAAACGAAGACGTTTTGACCCGCGTCGTGCCTTCGTGGCTCTATCAGCTTGCCTTCGACAAGTGGCGTGTCGACGAGCTCTACGGGGTGATCGTCGTCAAGCCCATCAAGAAGGTCGCAACTGCAATCGGTGCCGCCGACTTGACGTTCGTCGACGCGATCATGACTCGGCTCCCGAGCTTCAACCTGCGCGAGGCTGCCAAGGTACTCGCTCGACTGCAGAACGGTGTCGTCCAGTTGTACGGTGCCGTGATGGTGTTGGGTGTGGCAGCAGTATTGGCGTGGTTCTGGATGCCCCATCCGAGCATCGAGGCGGCTTTCGAGGGGCAGGACGTGCAGCTCACGGCGCCGCCAGGTCTCGGTTACGAGTATCGCTGGGACGCCAACTCCGATGGTGAATACGAGACGGCCTGGAGCCAGGCCTCGGCGATTTCCTTCGAATATGGAGACGACGACGTTCGAGGAGTCACGCTTTTTCTTCGGAGCATCGACACCGGGTTCGAGCGCGAGATGCGTGTTACCGACGAGTGGAAGCGCCTGCCGGTCGAATCCGTCGTGCCGAAGGAACGGCTCACCGGCTCCGAGACCGGTTTCGAGGTTCGTACCGACGGCCAGGATCTGCTCTTTCGCAAGCCGTTCGCTCTGACTAAAGCCACGGGTAGCCAAGAGATGCGTTTGCCCATGGGCCGCGTCGGGCGGTTGGGACAGGCCCGCGTGTTTGCCCGGCCGCTCGTCGAGGCGACCGTCGACGTTCGTAACGCTTTCGGGAACACGAGACGAGCTTCCCGCGAAATCACGCTCCCCTTCGTGTTCGATGAGGCTTCCCACGCATCGTTGCTGCCGGGAGCGCTCGAGGAGGTGGCACGATGACCCTGCAGATCGTCTCCTGGCTCCTCGCGATTCCGGCGCTCAGCGCGGTGATCGTGCTCATCCTTCCCCGGCCCTGGGAGCGGACGATCAAGCGATTCGCCATCGGAGCCATGCTGGTGGAGCTGCTGGTCAGCCTCCGGTTGCTCTTCGCCGACTACTCCACGGCAGGTTATCACTTCGTCGAGCACGTCGCTTGGGTCGAGTCGCTCGGGATTTCGTACAAGGTCGGAATCGACGGCTTCTCGCTTTGGCTCGTCATTCTGACGACCGCGCTTTCGCCGGTCGCGCTTTTCGCGTCGTGGGGAAGCATCACCAGTCGCATCAAGGAATACGCGTTTTCCTTTCTGCTGCTGGAGCTAGGAATGCTCGGCGCGTTCGTGGCGCTGGATCTGTTCCTCTTCTACGTCTTCTGGGAGCTGATGCTCGTGCCGATGTACCTGATCATCGGCGTCTGGGGCGGCAAGGACCGTGTGTACGCCGCGGTGAAGTTCTTCCTCTACACGATGGTGGGCAGTCTTCTGATGCTGGTTGCCATCTTGTACGTGGTCGCCACCTATCACGAGCTGTCCGGCCAGTACACCTTCGATCTTCAAGAGCTATCGAGCCTGGTGCTGCCAGCTCTGCCCCAGTATCTGTGCTTCTCCGCCTTCGCGGTCGCGTTCGCCATCAAGGTCCCCATGTTTCCGTTCCACACGTGGTTGCCCGACGCGCACGTGCAGGCGCCGACTGGCGGCTCCGTGATCCTCGCAGCGGTCCTTCTCAAGCTCGGAATCTATGGCTTCGTCCGATTCGCCATGCCTTTGTTTCCGGTTGCCAGTCAAGCGATTGGGCCGGCCCTGGCCGGGCTCGGGGTCGTGGGGATCATCTACGGTGCCTATGCCGCCTGGGTACAGCGCGATTTGAAGAAGCTCGTCGCATACAGCTCGGTGAGCCACATGGGCTTCATCCTTCTCGGCTTGTTCGCGATGAACCGGAACGGCATCTCGGGCGCCATGCTCCAGATGATCAATCACGGCGTTTCCACGGGGGCGCTCTTTCTCTTGGTCGGCGTCATCTACGACCGTCGTCACACTCGACTGTTGGATGATTTCGGCGGTCTCGCCAAGGTCATGCCTTGGTACGCTCTTTTCTTCGTGATCATCACGATGAGCTCGATCGGGCTTCCAGGCACCAACGGGTTCGTTGGGGAATTCATGATACTGGCGGGGGCCTTCTTCTCGCGGACGCCCATCGGCTTCGGCACGGCGTGGTTCGTCATGACGCTGCTTGCCGCGACCGGCGTCATCTTCGCCGCGGTCTACATGCTTCATGCGGTGCTTCGGATGTTTTGGGGCAAGGTCACCCACGAAGAGAACCAGGGTCTGAGCGACCTCAACAGGCGTGAGGTGCTCTCTCTGCTCCCACTCGTGGCGTTGGTTTTCTGGATCGGGCTCTACCCGAAGTTTTTCCTGGACAAGCTCGACCCCACGGCGGACGAGTTCGTGACGGACTTCACGGTTCGTTACTACGAGGGACGCCGCACCTCGGAGGCGCGTCTCGTCGACTTCGATCGTCTGAAGGAGCAACTGGAAGCCGCAGGGGAGCTCGCGTTCCGCGACTCGGCGGACGAGGAGGCCATGCCATGAGCTCCCTGATGGGCATCTCTCCCCTTCTTCTGCTGGTCGTGGCGGGCCTCAGCATCATGACGATCGACGCGATCACCCGCGATCGTGCCGAGCTGGCCGTCGTGACGGCGGTCTCTCTCTTCATGGCGGCTGCGCTCGCCGGTGTGCTGCTGGTCGGTGGTGAGGTCCCGGCAGCCCCCGAGGTGGTGACGCGCTACGTGGCGGTCGATCGCTTGGGGCTCTTCTTCGACATCGTGATTTGCGTCGGAGCAGGTCTGTCCGCGCTCCTGGCTGGAGGCTACCTGCGCGAGCACGGCTTCGAGCGCGGCGAGTTCTACGTGCTGATCGTCTTTGCGGCGCTCGGTGCCATGATCTTGGCGCGCGCCGTCGATCTCTTGAGCATATTCCTCGGCCTCGAGACGATGTCTCTCGGAGTCTACGCAATGGTGGCGTATCGACGCACGAGCGCCCGAGCCGTGGAAGGCGCGGTGAAGTACTTCCTCTTGGGCTCGTTTGCGGCAGCGATTCTTCTGTTCGGTAGCGCGCTTCTCTACGGCGCGACCGGCCATACGGACCTCGTCGGTGTTCGTGCCGTCATCTCCGCGGGAGGCGCCGACCCGATTCTCACGATCCTGTCGATGATCATGCTCATCGTCGGACTGGCCTTCAAAGTAGGCGCCGTTCCTTTTCACATGTGGGTCCCCGACGCTTACGAGGGGGCCGCGACGCCCGCGACGACGTTCATGTCGGTCGCGGTCAAGGCCGCCGCGGTGGCCGCGCTGGTCCGCGTTCTCGCGGGGGCATTCGGCGATCCAACCACCATGAGCCCCTCCACGGGCTGGACGCCGGTGATCGTCCTGCTGGCGGTCGCGAGCATGGTGTTCGGCAACGTCGCCGCCTTGGCCCAAACGAGCGTCAAACGCATGCTCGCCTATTCCTCCGTCGCGCACGCCGGGTACATCCTCGTCGGCGTGGCCGCCGTGTACCAGATGGGCTCCTTCGCAGTGAGCTCGGTCCTCTACTACATGGCCGCCTACACCGTCTCGAACGTGCTCGCGTTCGGCTCGCTGATATTGATGGGCTCGAAAGGCAAAGAAGCGGTGAGCTACGACGATTTGGCGGGTGCCGGGCGCCGACACCCGCTGGCCGCCTTGCCCTTCGTCATCGGCGTGCTCTCGTTGCTCGGGTTGCCTCCGACGGCTGGTTTCTTCGGAAAGTACTACGTGTTCAGCGCAGCGGTGCAGGCGGACTTCGTGTGGCTAGCCGTGCTGGGCGTCGTCGCGAGCGCCGTGGGCGCGTACTACTACCTCAAGGTCATCGTATACCTGTTCATGCGGGAGCCCGAGGAGGGCCAGCCCATCGCAGTCCCGATGCAATCCACGTACGTCGTCGTCGCCCTCGTGCTGGCGAGTTATTACGTCGTCAGGATGGGAATCACGCCGGGGCGTTATCTCGACTGGGCCGTTTCGGCAGCATCCGGCTTCATCGGGTAGTGCGCACGTCCCAACCGGTCTCCCGGACGGACGAGCGCACGGCGGGGACGATTCGGCGGAAGGGCGTCGAATGCGCGTTTCCAGTCCGAGAATCGTCCGCCGGTGCGCACGGCTTCCTGCACCGCCAAACCTTCTGCCCGGCCCCCTTGGGCGAGTACGTACTCCACCCAGGCCCAACGGGCGCTCGTGGAGCGTACGTCGACGCGGCCCTTCACCCCGCGCCGCAGGCGCCGCAGCCGCGCTTCGACCAGCGGGATGCCCGCGAAGGGATACCCGTCCAACGGCGTGTTTCGCTTCGCTACGAAGGGCGCCACCCCGAGTGAAAGCGGAATGATCGACGAAAGCTCCTTCCCGAGCTCGATGAGCTCGTCGATGTCGCCGTCGGTCTCGTCCGGGAGGCCCACCATCACGTACAGCTTGAGCCGCTTCATGCCATGGCGGCGTGCGAGCTCTGCAGCCCGCCTCAGCTGTGCCTCGCTGGTCCGGCGTTGGATGGCATTGCGCATTCGCTGGCTCGAACCATCACTCGCAGTCGTCAGAATGCGATGCCCGCCCTTCGCCAAGGCGGCCACCAAATCGTCGTTCAAACGATCGGCTCGGAGAGACGAGAGACCAACCTCGCGTCCCGAGCTCGCGAGCGCGTCGACGATTTCGACGATCTGCGGGTGATCCGTGGTGGCAGCACCGACCAAGCCGACGCGCCGTGCATGATCGGGAACCAGCGAAAGCACCCGATCTTTGTCGACGATTCGCATTCCGTCGTTGGTGGAGCGGCGCATGACGCAATAGGTGCATCCGCGGTGGCATCCTCGCTCCGGCTCGATGAGAAACATGTTCCGCAGCTCGGTGTGCGGCGTGATGATCTGCGAGAACGCCGGAAGACTCTCATCGGTGGCCTTGTCGATCGGCGGAAGAAGATCGCCATGCAAGCTCGGCACGAAAACGTGGGGATGCGTCGAAAGCGTTCGAAGCGCGCTCGATTTGGACTCGCACCCGAAAACGATGCTCAGCACGTCGTGGATGGACTGGTCCGCCTCGCCCATCAACACGGCGTCCACGAATGGAGCCAGGGGAAGGGGGTTGCTGAACGTGAGTGGGCCGCCCGCCAGAATCATGGGATCTCCAGCGCTGCGCTCTTCCGCTCGCGGCGCGAGACCAGCCAATTCGAGGCACTCGATCACCCCAGCCAACTCGGCTTCATAGGCCACCGAAAATGCGATTGCCGGGTAGTTGGAAACCGGTCGGAGCTTCTCGTAGGTCAGCAGTGGTGTGCGCGCCTGCCGCCATGCCCGGACGTCGTCAGGAAGAAACGCGCGATGCGCCGCACGGCGGCTCTCGTCATTCACGGAACGGTATATCGTTTGGAACCCGAGCGACGACATTCCGACGTGGTACGGGCTCGGATAGACGAGCGCGATCGACTCGGGAGCCTCTTTGTCGATCGCTCCGACCTCATCGCGCACGCGCGCCACGATTTCGCGTTCCACGCTCATACTTCAGCCCTTCGAGAACGAAGCTCTGGGTCGATCAGTTTACGGCGGTTCCGATGCGGGACCAGCGGATGCGTTCCCAGAGCGCTTCTCGGGTGTTTTTCCAGGACATGTAGATGAAGAGCGCTTTCCCCTTGATGCGCGAATTCCGGACTGCGCCGATCAAGGGGTTTCGGCTGTCGTTGGAGCTGTCGCGGTGATCGCCGAGCACGTACACGTGCCCTTCGGGAATCTGGAGGGGAAGACGGTCGAGTGGGAAATCATGCTTCGAGTGGCTGATCCGATGAGAAACTCCATCGAGCTTTTCCAGATAAACCATGCACGTGGGGTCGAGGGTTCGTTGCTCGGTATCGGCGCAGGGACCGAGCTCGACCGTCTCCAGAGGCTCGCCGTTGCGAATGATCTTTCCATCTCGAATGACGATTTCGTCCCCACCGACGCCGATGACCCGCTTGACGATGTCCTCGTTGTCAGCGGGACTGTGCAAGATGATGACGTCGCCCGGTTCCGGACCGCCCCAATTCACGACGGCTTCGTCGGTGAACGGGAGGAACAAGCCGTACGGGTACTTCGCAACCACCACTCGGTCGCCGTCGAGCAAGGTCGGCTCCATCGACGGACCATCGATCGCGAAAGCCTCGAAGAGGGTCACCCGGATGAAGAGGGCCAGCAACAACGCACCGCCGATGGTCAGCAGATTCGACCTCCAGCTGTCCCCCTTCTTCGCCTGTCGCGCCCCTCTCGACGCCGCTTTGTCTCGTGGTTTGCTCATTCGTGCGGGATCACCGGCAAGCAGCGCGGGCGAGCACTTCGCTGGCGCGGACGCTAGTCTGCGCGTAAGCATGCGTCAAGCGACCCCATGAATATCCTCTGTATCGATACCGCGACCGAATTCGGCACCGTGGCGCTCACGGACGACGACGGTTCGTGCGTTGCCGTCCAGTGGCGCTCAGAGGGGCGCCACGATGAGAATTTGTTGGCACACGTCGAGTCGGCGCTCTCGAAGGGGGGCTCATCTCGCGAGCAGCTCGACGCGATCGGCGTCGTGGTCGGACCTGGGGGCTTCACCAGCCTTCGCGTCGGGCTCGCGACCGCCAAGGGGCTGGCACTCGGGCTCGATTTGCCCATCGTTGGAGTCAGCTCGCTTCGCGTCATGGCGAGGTCCCTGCAGGGCCCTCCCGATGCCGTTCGTGTGCCGGTTTTGCGATCCTACCGCGGCGAGGTTTTCGCGGCGGCGTATCGGTTGCACGATGACGGGCTCGAAGAGCTCGTAGAGCCCCAGGCGGGGGCACGAGACGAAGTCCTGGGGAAGATCGAGGCAGCGTTTCGAGGTCAAGTGATCTCGATTTCCGGAGAGGGGCGCGTCGTCACCCCCGAGGCGCTGTCGGCCGAAATTCGTCACGTGCTTCGTGCGCGCGGTCCGTCGGAGCTCGAGGCGCTCGAGCCCGCCTATTTGCGTCCGAGTGACGCGAAGCTTCCCGCGGAGCCGCTGAGCACCGAGCACGCCGACAAGAGCTAGCCATCGTGCGCCGAGACTGCGTCTCGGTAGGCTCGCTCGTAGAGCCGAATGGTGCGCTCCCACGAGTGATCGGTGCGCATCACGCGGCTTTGAAGCTCACGGAATGCCTTGCCATTGGCGAAGGCTGCCGACGCGCGCTGAAGGGCCGACAATAGCGACTTTTCGTCCGGAGCGTCGTACAGGAACCCGGAGCCGGTCTTCAAGGACGCCTCGCAGTCCACCACTTCGTCTGCCAATCCGCCTTCGCGCTGTACGATTGGCAGAGCCCCGTAGCGTTGTGCCCGCATTTGGATGTTCTCGGTCGGGGCTTCGCGGCCGGGTACCACGACGAAATCGCTGGCCGCCACGAGCATGTGCCGAAAGGCTTCGTCGTTGCCCGTCTTGATCTGGATCCGATCAGGCCATTGGTCCCAAAGCTCCTCGTAGATGGCAACCAGCTCCCCACCGCCCTCCAGCTGAACTACGAGCTGAACGTCATTCCGCAGAAAATCAGGGCCGATTTTGGCCAACAAGTCCATTCCGTCCCCCTCGACGCGACCCACGGCCGAAAAAAGAGGGACGTCGCTCCGCACAGGCAACGTGAGCTCGCGCTGCAAGGCCGCCTTGCACTCCTCTTTGCCTCGCATGTCGAATGGATCGAAGCGCGCGGGAAGATGGCCATCCGTTGCGGGATTCCAGCGGGATGGGTCGATGCCGTGCCGCACGCCGATCAAGCGAGGTCCGATCTGACGAAAGACCTCGGCCAGGGGATCGGGATTGTCGGCACGTTGCAAGCGATGCGCGTAGTTCGTCGAGAGCGTGATGACGCGATCCGCATGCAACAGCCCCGCCTTGAGGACGTTGATCTGATCGCCCTCGCGCGCGTCTTCACCCAGCCCTAGCCAGTCCTGGTCCCGCGAATCGAATTTTCCCTGTCGATCGGCGTCGTAAATCGTCAGCACGATCGGCACGTCGGGGGCCACGGATCGGAGCCGGGACACCGCCGCCGCACCTGCCCATCCGTGCGCGTGCACGATGTCTTGTTGCTGTGCGTTTTGCCGCACGTACTCGGCCGCTGCCGCCGCGAACACCCCGACACGCGAGGCATCGAGCTGCTCTCCCTCTCCTTCGAGCGATCGGGCAGACAGCAAGACCTCTTCGTTGCCGATGAACGTGAGATCGACACCGTCCGCATTACGTCCGCTGTAGATCTCACACGACCAAGGCTTGCCGCCCACCTCGATTTCGAGCTTCGTGAGGCGACGCGCCAACGCCCGTTTGGCGACGTCGATGTGGCCGTAAAGAGGAGACAACAGCTCCACGGCGTGATCCGCGCGGCGCAACACCTTGGCCAAGGTCGCAATGTCGCGTGCTTCCTGAGCTTCCGTGAATGTTTGAGGAGCGATGAACAGGACTCGCACGATGCGGACCATAGCCATTGTTGGCGCGGCCGGCCACGTGGAAAAAAAGCTGGTTGCGTCGGATGCCGACTGCGCCACGATAGGCGCAGATGGCGGCTCGAGGAAAAATCGCGGTCACCGGGGCATCCGGGCTGGTCGGCTCGGCTCTGGTGCCAGCTCTGCGGGACAACGGGTTCGAGGTATTGCGCTTGGTTCGGCGTCAGGCCAAAGCCGAGGACGAGGTACAATGGGATCCGGACGGCGGCCAGATCGACACATCCGCGCTGCAGGGCATCTCGGGGGCCGTACACCTCGCGGGCGAAAACATCGGGTCGGGGCGCTGGACGGACGCCAAAAAGGCGAGGATTCGAAATAGCCGCGTCGAGGGGACGGAGATTCTGGCGGGCGCGCTGGCGAACCTCTCGCCCAAGCCAAAAGTGATGGTGTCCGCTTCCGCGATCGGCTTCTACGGGACGCGCGGCTCGGAGACCGTGGACGAGACGAGCCCGTCAGGCAGTGGCTTCTTGGCATCGGTGTGCCGTGAATGGGAGGACGCGACTGCGGCTGCGCACGGGGCAGGCATTCGCGTCGTCCTCGGACGGATCGGGGTCGTGCTCGCTGCCGAAGGTGGCGCGCTCGAAAAGATGAAGCTCCCGTTCATGCTGGGCTTGGGCGGCCGGCTCGGTGATGGCTCGCAGTACATGAGCTGGATCGCCTTGGAAGACCTGGTTTCGGCCATCTTGTTTGCGCTCGAGCGCGACGATCTCGAAGGCGCCGTGAACTTCGTCTCGCCGTCCCCGGTCACCAACGCGGATTTCACCGCCACGTTGGGCCGCGTGCTCAATCGTCCCACCATCATGCCGGTGCCGAAATTCGCGCTTCGTTTGGGCCTCGGAAGCGAAATGGCCGACGAGATGCTCCTCGGTGGAGCTCGCGTCGTACCCGCGAAGTTGCACGAGCACGGATTCGAATGGCAGTACCCCACGTTGGAACCCGCGCTACGCTCCGTTCTTTAGCCTGTCCGTTGCTTGACCCCTCGTCCGGCTTCGGCAGAGACTGACTTCGTGTCACGGGGGCTGTCGTCATGGAGCGCTTGGGGTTCCGCTTCGGCGTTCTTTCTCACCGGGCTGTTTCCTCTTTTCAATGCAGACGCCTACGGGCATCTGGCTCAAGGGCGCGAAATCGAGTCGCTCGGACGGGTCCCCGAGGTCGATCCGTTTTCGTTCTGGAAGCCGGAGCCGCAACCGTGGAGCAACTACGAGTGGGGCTACGATTTGATGACGTGGCTCGTCTACGACCGGTTCGGCGCGAGCGCGTTGGTCTTACTGAAGTGCGCATTGCTCGCGTTGCTCGGCTACTTGCTCGTGCGGCTCGCGGAACGTCTTGCAGACGGTGCGACCCATGCGGCACCCCTCGCGTTTGCCACGCTCGCTCTGGCGCTTCCGGTGGCCAGGTTCCGTTTCACTGCCCGTCCCGAGCTCGTTGGCCTGTTGTTTTCGGCCGTGCTGTTGCTCGGAATCGCTGCGCTCTTTCGGCACGAGCCGTCGGAGAGAAGCAAGCGCTGGACGCTCGCTGGTCTCGCGTCGATGCACGTCGTTTGGGTCAACATGCATGCGTCGCATCTGTTCGGGCTGACGGTCGGCGCCTTGTTCACCGCGTTCGCGTTTCGAGCTAGTGCATTTCGGTGGATGTGGAAGCTTTTGGTGCTCCAGGCAGTCGCCACGAGCTTCACGCCCTTCGGTCCATCCATCGTGGTGGACGCGATTGCGCACGTCTTCGATCCACGATACCGCGAGCTCGTGGTGGAGTGGGGCCCTTGGTCCCCCCGAGACCCGCTGCGTCTGCTGGTAGCGCCGGCGATTGCTGCGTCCTTGGTCGTCCTGACGATGCGGCCGGTCGTGAGGGCGTCACGTTACGGTCTGAGTTATGGGGTCTTGTGCGTGCTGCTGAGCCTCATGGCGTTTCGCTCGATGCGCTTCGTGGCCCAACAACTGCTCTTTTGCGCCCCGTTCGTCGCAGCAGGGCTCGCTCGGACACCGTTGTCGTCCTCGATGCGGCGTGCAGTGCCAGTCTTTGTGGTGTTGGCTCTGGTTGGCTCCTCTTTTTGGATGACTCGCCTCGTGCCTAGGCTCGGCTTCGGGCTCGGTGAATCGAAGCGAGCTTATCCGTGGGCTTCGGGGCAGGTCGTCGAGGAAGCGGTCCGCGAGCCTCGGATCCTCGCGAGCATCGAAGATAGTTGGTTTCTGATGTTTGCCGTACCGAGTGGGAAGCTCTTGATCGACGGACGAGTCCCGTTCTTCGGACCGGACATGATTCGCCACGTGGGTCGGAGCTTCGCCGATGAAACCTTGCTCGCCTCTCTGGTCGAAGAGCTCGACATCAACACGGTGCTGATCGACAACACGAGGTCCGATCACGTCCCAGCGGCCGAATACCTGAATCGCAGACGAGACTGGGTTCTCGGCTTCGTAGAGGACGGGCACTCCCTTTTCGTCCGTGGGGACGCCGCAGGCCGCCTCTCTCCGTTCGAGATCATCGGGCCGGGTTACCGTACTGGGCGTCTGCTCGACTCCCGCGTACCGGATGCAGCGGTGCGCGATGAGGTCGAACGCTTGGGCTCTCAAGTCAACACTCGCGTCGTTCACGCTTGGCACCAGGGCCTCGAGACTTTGCGGCCGCTCGCAAGAGACGACGGCCGTGCGGGGCTGCGTATGTATCGAACGGCCGCTGAGCAGGCGAGGGCGCGTGAGGCCTACGAGCACCTTTCCGTTGCGGCACGACGATTCCCCGGTTTCACGACCATCGAGCTCTTTCGCTCGATGGCTGCTTTGGCAGCATGCGACGTCGCCGAAGCACGCGAGGCCTTGGGTCGAGCGATGTATGGTGGTCAATCGCGAGCCACCGTCCTCGTGTCGCTCGAGCTTTCCCTTCGAGCCGGGACGGACTCGGAGCGTTCCGCGGCTCTCGCGGAGCTTCGACGACTCCGGATACACCCCGAGAGTCGTGACGACCCTTGGGTCGCTGCCATTGCGAGAGAGGTTTCGTTGCGCTGTCCGGGGTCCTAAGCCGCGCTGTCCGGCTCGAGCTCGATCAAGGTGATCTCTGCGGGTGCTGCGATGCGCATGGGTGGACCCCAGTATCCCGTGCCGGAGCTGACGTAGATCTGTGAGTCGCCGCGGCGGTGGAGCCCGGAGAGAAACGGCTGCACGAGCCGCGTCAGAAAGCCAAAAGGAAAGATTTGGCCGCCGTGCGTGTGCCCCGAGATTTGAAGGTCGACGCCGTGTGCTCGAGCCTCTTCGAACTGCACGGGCTGATGCGCCAGGAGAACCACGGGCTTTTCGGCATCCCTGCCATGCATGGCACGCGCCACGTCTGCACCGTGTCCGTTTCCGAACTGATGCGCCGTCCAGTCGTCCACGCCGGCTACGTGAATCGCGCCGCCGTTCTTGCCGACCTCGACGTGCTCGTTTCGCAGCGCGCGAATGCCGAGGCTTTCCAAGAAACCCAACCACGAATCGGCCCCGGAGTAATACTCGTGATTTCCAGTCACGAAATAGGTCCCGAGTCCTGCCCGGATCTCACCGAGCGGCGCGACTGAATGTCCGAGCTCGTCGACCGATCCGTCGATTAAATCGCCCGTGATGGCGACGATGTCGGGCTCGAGGTCGTTGACCTTCCGAACGACGTCCAACACGAAGTCGCGGCCGATGGTGAGGCCCACGTGCATGTCGGTGAGCTGCACCAATCGTAAGCCTCGGAGGGACTCGGGAAGCTTCTTGAGCCGAATCGCGACACGCTTGACCTCCACGGGACGCGTGGCCGACCAGACTCCATAGCCGGAAAGCGCGAAACCGAGCAGTCCCGCACCGCCTGCCAGAGCTTGCGCCAGGAACTGTCGACGCCCGCCGTCGACCGCAGTGAGCCCCGCGTATTTGACCCAACCCCAGCGCGCCAGCTCCCCACTCCACAGGAGAAGTAGGAGCAAGAACATCGAGCCCATCCAAACGTAACCCACCCACGAGACGGGGACCGCGACGCTTCTCGGCAAAGTGCGCCATGCCATCATCGATGCAGGGATCGAGAAGGCCAAGAGGACGAGCGCCACCGTCGCGACCTGTCGCCACGGCGAAGGCCACATGGGATCGCGAATCAATCGCGCCCACAAGTAGTAGTGCGTGGCCAGCGTCAGGCCGAAGATGACGCTGAGAAAGATGACGATGCGGCCGAGGGACATGGCGCCGTATGGATGCGTCTAAGGATGGCGCATCGGCCCGTCAAGTCGCCCCGAGACACCCACGTCGGCCTCGAGCGCAAAGCGTCCCCCGCGTGCGAGGAGAGCTCCCACAAACTGCCAAAATTTCCTTTGTCCTCACTGTGTGTCCGCCTATAACCGGCCACGGACCCATGAGACATACGCCAGGCCAACGAGGACGTCGCGATGTGCATCCGGTGCTGCTCGCGGCGATGATTTGGACACTGAGCCCTTGGCGAGCTTCCGCGGAAGAGCCCCCTGCCGAGCCTCCTGCCCCCGTCGACGAGGAAGGCACGATCGAGACTACCAAGCCCGAGGTGCCCGGTGAGGTAAAGGCCAAGGATCTCTTCGTCGCGCCCGGCGGGGTCGTGATCGAGCCCGACGATCCGAGCCTCGCCATCGAGTCGGTCAAAGCGAGCGTCGCGAAGATCGAGGAGCAGTCGAAGAGTGGACTGGCAGGGACGTACGTGATCGAGTTCGGCGACACCTTCGATTGGGTGCGACTCGTCTCCGGTGAATGGGTCAAGGGCGACATCAAACGGATGCGCGACGACAATCTCGAGTTCGACAGCGACAAGCTGGGCTTGCTGATGATCGATTTCGCCGACGTGACGCATGTCCATTCGCCCCAGGTCAACACCTACGTCTTCGACGAGCGGGAGAGTGCGACGGGCAAGGCGATCATCACGCAGGACAAGATCATCGTCGAAACCGACGAAGGCACCCAAGCCTTCGACCGAAGCGAGCTCGAGTCGATCGTCGAAGGGGGCGAACGCGAGAGAGATTGGTGGTCGATGAAGCTGAGATTCGGCCTCACCTTGAACCGGGGAAACACCGACCAGCTCACCTACGACATCAATTTCAATACCCGCCGAGAAGACGATCTGACCTTGCTCAATTTGGACTACAACGCGTCATTCGGTCGCACGGATGGAGCGCAGAACGTCAACCGGCACCTTGGACAGCTGAACTTCAAGGTATTCCTCGGGGGCCGCTGGTGGGTGACCCCGCTATTCGGCCAGCTCTTCAACGATCGTTTTCAGAACATTCGTTTTCGAGCCACGCCTGCCGCCGGTGCCGGTGTGCACATCATCGACAGTGCCAACGTCACTTGGGATTTCCAGACGGGTATCGGCTATCAGTACCTGAGATTCAAGGACGACACTGCGGTGACCGGTGCCAATCCCCAAAACGACGTGTTCATTCCGCTGCTGACCTCGGCCGACTTCGACATCACGGGAGACATCGACCTCAGCCTGAGCTGGCTGACGAACTTGGTGGTGACCACCATTGGCAACACCAACCATACCGGCAAGGCCAATCTCTCGATCGAGCTCACCAGCGCCCTCGATCTGGACATCGCGTTCCTCTACCTGCGAACGGAGGAACCCGGCCCTCCGCCGGATCCTGCCGATCCACCACTCGAGCGGAACGACTACCAGCTCGTCGTCGGGGTCAGCCTCGAGCTCGGCTGACCTGGCGGAAGGCTCTCGGTCGTCTCGGTCGATCAGCCGGCTGAAGCAGCGAGGCGCAAGAGCTCGCCCACGGAATGGTGCGACTCGATGGGATGACGCAGTGGCAACCGTTCGTCGATCTGGTAATGAGTCCGTCGCCCCTTGCGCCGCCGTGAAATCACCCCTGCTTCTTCCAACTCGCCGAGAATCCGCTGGACCGCGCGTTCCGTGATGCCGACAGCCTGTGCGATCTCGCGCACCCGGATGTCGGGATCCCGCGCAATGCAGAGCAGGATATGCCCGTGATTACTCAGGAAAGTCCATGCGGGTGTGGTTTGCGTCGGAGTCATCGTTCAACGTGCGTCTCTCATTACATAAAACATAAATCATGTATTGACAAGCAGGAAAAAAATCTCATGCTTGATTTATCATGAATCCGGTGACCCCTAGTGCCGTCTCTCGGCCTTCGCCCCTTCGTCGCACGAGGCAGCTTCTGGACCTCGACCGCGGGGACATCGGCGTGATCGTGGTTTACGGCATCGCCCTCGGTCTTCTTTCTTTGTCCGTCCCCGTGGCCGTGCAGTCTCTGGTGAACACCGTCGCATTTGGCTCGCTGATTCAGCCTTTGTTCGTGCTCACCGTGCTGCTTGCCATCGCGCTGATCGGTGCGGCGGTCCTTCGCGCCCTCCAGGTGCGCATCGCCGAAATGTTGCAGCGCCGCCTGTTCGTCCGGATCGTCACCGAGATCGGAGGACGTCTTCCTCGCGTGAACGCGAGGGCGCTGCGAGCCGCCAACGGGCCCGAATTGTTGAACCGCTTTTTCGACGTGTTCACGACGCAAAAGAGCCTCGCCTCGCTCCTGCTCGGCGGTATCGACGCCCTGCTCATCGCGCTCGTCGGCTTGACCGTGCTTGCCTTCTACCACCCAATACTCTTGGCCTTCGACGTCGTACTAATCATCGGCGCTTCGATCGTTCTGATTCCCCTGGGCCGCGGCGGCACCGCGACGAGCGTTGCGGAGTCCAAGGCGAAATACGCAGTCGCGGGCTGGTTGGAAGAAATGGCCCGGCACCCGCTGTCATTCAAGAGCGCTGGAGGCGCGGAATTTGCCGAGGAGCGTGTCGAAGTCCTTGCCCGGACGTACCTCGATCAGCGCGACCGCCACTTCAAGGTGGTCTTCCGACAGCTCGTGGGCGCTCTGACGATCGAGGTGGTTGCAAGCGTTGCTTTGCTTGCGCTCGGCGGGCTTTTGGTCATCGAGCGACAGTTGTCCATCGGTCAGCTCGTCGCTGCAGAGCTCATCGTGACGGCGGTGGTCGCCTCGATCGCCAAGCTCGGCGGCAAAGTGGAGATCTTCTACGACTTGGTGGCCGCCGTCGACAAGCTGGGAGAAATTCTCGACCTACCTCTCGAGCGATCGACCGGGGAAAGCCCTGGTTCCGGTTCGGAGCCTCGCGGACGGCTCCATGTCCGAAATCTCGACCTCGATACCGGGTCGCCAGACGAGCAGTTCCAAGTCTCCTTCGACCTGCGACCTGGACAATGCCTAGCCATCACCGGCTCTTCCGATCGCGCGACTTCGGAGTTGGTAGACGCGGTTTTTGGGTTAGACCCCACCTCCTCCGGTCTGATCGAAATCGACGGCCACGACGCGAGAGATCTCACATTGCGTGATCTGCGCTCCAGGATCGCCCTGGTGCGCGACCTCGAAATCTTGCCCGGTTCCGTGGATGACAATCTCCGCGCCGCCAACGGTGAGCTCACGGCCGAGGAGGCATGGAGCGTTCTGCGACGGGTGCGGCTCGAGGAGACGATCAAGTCTTTTCCAGACGGCCTTCGTACCAATCTGTTTCCCGATGGTGAGCCGCTATCCCGTTCTCAAGCGGTGGCGCTGATCATCGCAAGGGCCTTGGCGGCCAATCCATCGGTCCTCGTTCTCGACCGCACGCTCGATCAACTGGGGCCGCGCGATCGCGACGAGGTCATGCAAGGTCTTCGTTCGTCGAGAGACGTTTCCGTCGTGCTCGTCACCGATGAGCCCGAGTTGCTGGCACAGGCCGAGAAGCAACTCGACATGGGCGGCCTCGTCAAACCACAGGGAGAGGCAGCATGAGCCAAACACCGACTCACCATACTGCGTGGAGTGGCTTCGAGCGGCATACGCTCCCGGAACGTCTCGACGTGCCCGCTCCGCTGCGCACGGCGACGGTCGCGAAGATCCTCGTCGGGGGCTTCCTCTTGCTTTCCGCGGCAGCCCTTCTCGCACCATGGACGCAGAACATTCGAGGGCGGGGCCGCGTCATCGCGTACTCGCCCGATGCGCGCCAACAGACGATCGAAGCGACGATCTCGGGCACGATTTCGAAGTGGTTCGTCCAAGAAGGAACCGAGGTCAAAAAAGGCGATCCGATCGTGAAATTGAGCGACAACGACGAGCGAATCCTCGAAAGGCTCGGTACGCAACGTGCCGCCATCGAGATCCAACGGATTGCCCAGGCGCAACGTGTCGAGACGCTGACTTCGAGAGTCGAGTCGCTTCGTCGCTCGCAAAGAGCCGAGATCAATGCCGCGGAGGCGAGTGTTGCCATCGCCAAACAGGACGTCGCAGCGGCCCAACAAGACCTCACCGCCGCGGAGGCAGAGCTCGAGACCAACGAGCTGAATCTCCGGCGACAGGCGGATCTCCGCAAAGATGGGTTGGCTTCTCAACGTGAATTGGAGCTGGCGGACCTGGCGGCTCGGCAAAGCAAAGCGAAGGTCGCTTCAGCCCGCGCAAAGCTTCGAGCCGCGCATAACAAGCTTACCCAGAGCCGAGCAGCGCTGCAGCGCGTGACCGCGGCCGCGGACGCGGAGATCGAGAACGCCGAAGCGTCGTTACGAAGCGCCGAAACCGAGGTAGCATCGGCAAACTCAGGGCTCGCGAAGCTCGAGGTCGACATCGCTCGACAGCAAGCGCAAATTGTCACTGCACCCACCGATGGGACGATTCAACGTGTCATCGGACGGCTCGGGGGTGAGCAAGTCTCCCGCGGTGAGGTGTTGGCAGTGCTCGTGCCGAAGACCCAGGACCGGGCGGTCGAGCTCTACGTCGACGGCAACGACGCGGCGCTGATCACGCCGGGCAGTGAAGTGCGACTTCAGTTCGAGGGTTGGCCCGCGGTGCAGTTTGCGGGCTGGCCGTCCGTGGCCGTCGGCACGTTCGGCGGGCGCGTGGCCTTCGTCGACCCCACCGACGACGGGAAAGGAGATTTTCGGATCTTCGTGGTGCCCGATCCGAAAGACCCATGGCCTGCTGCGAGCTACCTTCGCCAGGGGGTTCTCGCCAAGGGGTGGGTGTTGCTGAATCGGGTACGCCTCGGATTCGAGATTTGGCGTCAGTTCAACGGCTTTCCGCCGACCACCGAGCCACCGCCGATGTCCACCTCGAACGAGGCGCCCAAATGACCAAGCGAGCGCTCTGGCTGCTCTGCATCGTCGGCTGGAACGCGCCACTGCATGCGGCGGCCAACGACGGGAGGGTTGCTCCTCTCCGATTCGACGAGGTGCTGCAGTCGGTTGGCGCGCATGATCCTCGCATTCGCAAAGCAGTGGAGAACCTGCGAGAAGCCGAAAGCACCACGATGCAGGCGCGGGGCGCTTTCGACCCTCGGATCGAGGGGGAGGCAGGTCTACGCACGGGAGCTTATTACGACTTGCGACGTGCGGACGCGCAGTTGCGGCAACCCACGACACTCTGGGGCTCGGAGATCTACTTTGGCTACCGTGTCGGTCTAGCTCTCAATGATCGCTGGCCGACGTATTTCGAAGATCAGACCTTGTCGGGCGGTGAGGTGCGCGCTGGTATCGAGCTTCCAGTCTGGCGAAACGGTTTGATCGACGAGCCCCGGGCAAAGCGAGCACGGGCCGAGCATCTGCAGGATGCAGCGGGACACGCCCTCTCCGGAGCGGAGCTCAATCTGGAGCTTGCCGCGGCGGGAGCCTATTGGAAGTGGGTCAGTACCGGGCAAAAGCTCGAGGTGACCCGAGCGCTTCTGGCGCTTGCCGAAGAGCGGGATGAGCAGCTTCGGCGGCGGCTGAAGGCAGGGTCGATCGCGGAGTTCGACGTCACCGACAACGAGCGAATCTTGTTGGAGCGCCGCACCATGTTGGTCGTTGCCCAGCGTGCTTTCGAGCAGGCGGCCTTCGAGTTGTCGCTCTTTCTACGCGACGACCGAGGCCACTCGATCGTGCCTGAGCCGAGCCGGCTTCCCCCCGTGTCCGACCCTGGCTCCGTCCAAGCGTCGGTCGAGGACATGGTGATGGAGCGTGTGCTCATGTGTCATCCTGAGGTTCGGCGCGCCCGTGCCGAGCTCGACGCTGCCCAAGTGGACGTAAAGCTGTCGAAGAACCAGCTGGCTCCCGAAATCAATGGTCTTTTCGAGTACTCACGAGATCTCGGGGAGCTCACCGGAACGGAGTTGGATTTCACCTTGCCGGGCAACGTGTTCAAGGTCGGCGTCGAGCTGATCATGCCATTGCCCTTTCGAAGCGAGCGAGGCCGCCTGGGGGCGGCACGCGCCCAACTCGCTCAGAACCGTGCGGATCTGCAGTTCCTCGAAGATCAGCTCACCGCCAGGGTTCGCGATGCGGCTTCCGCGGTCCTGGCCGCACAGGAGCGTGTGGAGCTCAGCGAGGAGATCGTCGGCACGGCGGCCGAGCTTGCCGAGGGTGAGCGGCGTCGCTTCGAGGTCGGAGCGAGCAACCTCATCTTCGTCAATTTGCGGGAGCAACAAGCCGCCATGGCTCGCATGGAGCTGATCGACGCGATCGCCGTCGCGCAGATCGAAAGCACGCGGTGGGATACGACGACCCGCGTCGACTGCCGACGAGACGGCTGATCTCGCCGGTAGGCGGCAAGCGGCTTCAACCTGGGTGAGTGACTTCTCTTTTACTCGGGGACGACTTCGCGCTCTTCGCTTCGAGACGGACCAACATCTCTTCACTCACCCTCAGTGCAGCCTCCCGATCCTCTGCGAGGATCAAGACATGGCCCATTTTTCGGCCAGGCGGGGCGTGTCTCTTACCGTACAGGTGCAAGTGAGCTTCGGGTAGGGACAAGACCTGCGCCCAGTCGGGCTCGCCGTTACGCCAAAGATCGCCGAGCAAATTCACCATGACAGCGGCGCCCGAAAGCGACGGATCCCCGAGAGTGAGATCGAATACGGCCCGTATGTGCTGCTCGAACTGCGAAGTCCGACAACCGCCAAAGGTGTAGTGGCCGCTGTTGTGGGGACGAGGCGCGAGCTCGTTGACGAGCAAGCGAGACCCATTCACCACGAACATTTCGACGGCCATCATGCCGATGTGGTCGAGCGCATCGACGATACGCGCCGCGATGTCGAAGGCCTCCGACTCCACGGAACGGTCGATGTCCGCAGGAGCGATCGTCGTGTGCAGCACGTGGTTGCGGTGCGCGTTCCGGGCGACCGGATAGAACCGAATCTCGCCTTTCGGATTTCGAGCGAGCAGCACCGAAATCTCGAAATCGAACTCGATGAACTCCTCCAGCATCGCCGGCTGTGCACCGATTTCCGTCCAAGCGGAGTCGAGCTGGTCTAGGGTTCGAATCAGCGCTTGGCCTTTCCCGTCGTAGCCGGCACGACGGGTCTTCAGCACGCAAGGAACCCCCAGCGCATCAACGGAATCACGGAGCTCCTGCAAGCTGGACACCGGCCTACATCGAGGCTGCGGAGCATCGATGCTCTGAAGGAACTCTCGCTGCCTTCGGCGATCTTGCACCGTGCGCAGAATCGAAGAAGAAGGCCGAACGGGACAGCTTGCCTCTATCGCGCTCAGGATGGATGCCGGCACGTGCTCGGTGTCGAGAGTCACCACATCGACTTTTTTCGCCAGCCGTTCCGCGGCGCCGAGATCGTCGAGTCGCCCGGCGACCCAATCATCCGAAAGAACCACCGCAGGGTCATCGCGCTCAGGCGACAAAATGCACGTTCGATAACCCATTCGACGTGCTTCGAGGACCATCATCCGTGCAAGCTGTCCGCCACCGATGATTCCGAGTGTGGCGCCTGGAAGGAACGAGGTCATAGCGTAGTCCCGAGAACCTTGGCGGTCTGGGCCGACCGAAAAGCCTCCAACCTCGCTCGCAACTCGGGATCACTTCGGGCAAGTATCGCTGCGGCCAGCAAGCCCGCATTGGCCGCGCCTGCGTTCCCAATTGCGAGTGTCCCGACGGGAATGCCCTTGGGCATCTGCACGATCGAAAGCAGCGAGTCGACACCGTTGAGGGAGCTCGACCGGACCGGAACGCCCAGGACGGGGAGGAGGGTCTTCGCTGCTGCCATGCCCGGGAGATGAGCGGCGCCACCTGCTCCTGCGATCAAGACTTGGATGCCCCGGTCCTCGGCTTCCTCGCAAAAGCGGAATAGCAAGTCGGGAGTTCGATGAGCCGAAATGATCTTGGTCTCGAAGGGGACCTGCAGCTCGCTCAGCACCTGGGCCGCGTGCTCCATGGTGGGCCAATCGCTCTGGCTCCCCATGATGATGGCGACACGTGCCGACTGTTGCGGAGGGGAAGGGTGTTCCACAGCGACGTTCTACTCGTGAAATTTAGTTCGTGTATCGCCTACCGCCGTAGGTGACGTGGCGTATGGGGCGTACCCCAAAAAACGCCGAATTGCAAAGAGTTAGCGATTTGACTCAGGAAATCAGTCATGTACTGTGGCTCCCGAACGACCGTCTCGAGCCAGGTTGTCAGTCGATGGCGAAGCAAAGCGCGAAACCAACCTCGGAGGAGTCTTCCTGGACCTTCCTCACCAACCATTCGCACGTCTTGCTGTGCCTCGCCCAGGATCCGGAAGCGCGGATGCGTGACGTCGCCGAGCGCGTGGGCATCACCGAGCGTGCCGTCCAGCGCATCGTTTCCGAGCTCGAGGCCGCGGGGTACCTCGTGCGGAGCCGCGAGGGGCGCCGCAACCGATACGAGGTCAAGGGCGATCTGCCATTGAGGCATCCGGTCGAGGGACACCGCAACCTCGATGCCCTGATCGAGCTCATTCTGGGCCCGAAAGGCAAGACGGATCGCTGAGCCTGGCGAACTACGAAGAGGCGGCAATACGGAAACCCGAGGATGCACGAAATCGAGTTTCTCAAAGATCTGGTGATCGTTCTCGGCGCCGCGGTCGTCGTGGTCGCCCTCCTGAGCCGTTTGGGGCTTCCTTCGATCGCCGGGTTCATCCTGACTGGCATGTTGGCGGGTCCGACGGCGCTCGGGCTGATCGACGAGACGCGCCAGGTCGAAACCCTGGCGGAGGTCGGCGTCGTCCTGCTTCTGTTTGGAATCGGTTTGGAGCTCTCACTCGAGCGTGTTCGTCGGCTCTGGCGGGCCATCGTCGTCGGAGGCGGACTCCAGGTGACCGCCACGATCGTTTGCGTGGCGGCGGTGGGCAGTTGGCAGGGACTGACACTCGGCTCGGCCGTCTTCTTGGGTTTCGTCGTCGCAGTCTCGAGCACCGCGGTGGTGCTTCGAGGGCTGGCGTCGCGAGGTGAGCTCGAATCGCCGCACGGAAGGCTCGCGGTCGGAATTCTGATCTTTCAAGACCTCTGCGTCGTTCCGATGATGATGGCCGTTCCACTCTTGGCGGGCCGAGGAGGCTCCCTTCAAGACGTCTTGATCACGATGGGAAAGGCCCTTCTGATCCTCGTGGGCATTCTCATCGGAGCGCGGGTGGTGGTGCCGAGGCTCTTGTCGTTCATCGCGAGAACTCGTGAGCGCGAGCTCTTCGTGCTCAGCGTCTTTCTGATTTGCTTCGGAACCGCGTGGGCGGTGTCCTTGGCGGGCATTTCACTGGCCCTCGGAGCGTTCCTGGCGGGTCTCGTCGTCGCCGGCAGCGAGTTCCGACATCAGGCGCTTTCCGATCTCATCCCCGCTCGGGAGGTGTTCGCGAGCTTGTTCTTCGTCTCGGTCGGCATGCTCCTCGACGTGTCGGCCGTGGCGGCGCAGTGGCTACCCACCGTCGCTCTCTTGCTTTCGATCCTCGCAGGGAAGTTCGTCATCATCCTCGGGACCGCTCGCCTGCTGCGGCTCCCGCTCCGGGTAGCGATTCTCTCGGCGGCGACGCTGTGCCAAGTGGGAGAGTTTTCGTTCATCCTCCTCGCCGCCGACTCCGCAAACGTCCTGCTCTCGCCCGATCTTTCCCAGAACCTGATGGTCGCGATCATCTTGTCGATGTTGCTCACTCCCTTGGCCATCGCGTTCGGCCCCCACATTGCAAGCGGGGCGGCGCGCGTCCCATGGCTCAATCGCCGATTGGGCGCAGATCCCCCAGGCGTCGATCCAAGCGAGCCGCACCGGGACCATGTCATCATCGGGGGCTACGGATTCGCCGGCAGGTCGCTGTGTGAGGCATTTCGCGAGGCGGGGGTTGCGTACATCGCAGTCGACATGAATCCGGACAATGTCCGTGCTGCGCGCGCCGAAGGGCATCGAGCGGTGCTAGCTGACCTCACGCACCGCGATCTACTGGAAGAGCTCGGTTGCCGGCAGGCGCGGCTCGTCGTCATTTGCATCAACGATCCACGCGCGACGGAGCTCGCCGTTCGTACCATTCGGGACGTCGCGCCCAAGACCAAGATCTTGGCGCGCGCGCAGTACCAGATCGACGAGCAGCCGCTTCGAGCAGCTGGTGCCGATCGGGTGACGAGCGCGGAGGCGACTGCGAGCGCCTCGCTCGTCGACACGGCCCTGAGCACCTTGATGGCTTAGGTCTCGGCTTCGTCGGCTTCGTCTTTTCGTTCTCGTCTTCGTTCGAGCTCGGCTTCGAGCGCGGATCGCTGCGCTTCGAGGCGTTCCAAGAGAGCTTTGACCGTTTCTTTGTCAGCTTCGGGAACTTCGTTCTTCTTCGCCTTTTCGATCTGCTCGAGGACGTCCTTCAGCTGTTCCTCGATCTTGGCTTCGCTCTCGGCGAGCTCGGCTTTGTCGAACATCCGTTCCTCCGGGCGAGGCTCTTGCACGGCATTTGCGATCTCCTTGCGGGCACGTTCGATCTTCGGGATGAAAACGCGGTCCTCGCCGAGTTGGCGCTGGTTCATGAATGTCGGCGAAACGATCTCGATACCTGCCGCGTGCAAGGCATCGAGCATCGCCTCCCGGAGCTTGGATTCGGCGCTGATGAGGTATTTCACTTCTTCGAGAAATCCTGCAACTTGGTACTTGATCGAGAAGTCCCCGAGCTCGAGCACGAAGACGAACGGATCCCGGAGCCCAGCCTTTTCGGCGGCTTCGATCAAGCACTTTTCGACTTTGCCGCGCGCCACGTCGTAGCCGAGGGACACGGTCGCCGAAACGAAGGTGCCCGACGAGCGCACCACCGTGACGGGATTCGATACCAGGTAGAGATTCGGGAGCGTCGTGAGGTCGCGCCGCTCGTTTTGAATTTCGGTTCGGAGCAGGCCTAGCTCGGATACGCGTCCGCGATGACCCTCGACGACGATGAAATCCCCCGGCCGGTAGTTTCGGATGGATCGGAGCATGAGCCCGGCCATGGCGTTTCCAAGCAAGGTCGTCGACGACAAGGCCACCGCAGCCGTGATCAGGATGCCGAGAAGGCTCAGCAATTGACCACGGGCCGCGTCGGCGATGGGCATCTCCAAGATCACGAGGATGACGAACACGGCCGCAATCGCCGCAATCAGCAGCTGCTCGCCGATGCGACTGCCCGACGAGGGCAACTGGCGTCGCATCAGAAGACGGTATGCGCCCCAGACGACGACGATGCCGACCACGAGGATGACCGCAGAGGGCAACCAATCTCGGAGCGCCGCGAAAATCGACTTCAAGTGTTCCATGGCTCAGCAGACTTTGCGGCCGGCAGAATAGCGGCAATCGTCCCGACGAGCGAGTGACGAGCACACGATCAAGTCTTGGCCGCGATCAGAAGCGACATGTACGTGAGAAAAGCGCCGAGGAGCATCAGCCCTTCGAGACGCGTCACCCGCATGCCGCTTCTCATCAGAGGAAAGAGCAGAACGGAGCCGCCCAACATCCACCAGTCGTCGCGAACGATGATTTCGGTAGGAACCGACAAAGGATGAATGAGGCTGGCGGTGCCCACGATGCCCAGCGTATTGAAGATGTTGGACCCCACCACGTTGCCGACTGCGATGTCGTCCCGGCCTTTGCGCGCCGCGACGACCGAAGTCACGAGCTCGGGCGTGCTGGTGCCGGCGGAGACGATCGTGAGGCCGATCAGGGTATCGGACACGCCGAGCGATGCAGCGACTCCCACCGCGCCATGGACCAAAGCCGTGGAGCCGCCCGCAAGCGAGGCGACGCCAGCGAGCACGGCGACGATGTTCAAGCCCAACGCGGCCTTGCCCGTTCGTCCGAACGACGCCGTCGTGAGCTCTTCGAACTCGTGTTGCTCTGCTTCGGTCACGCTCTTGCGGCCCAGCCACACTGCGTAAGCCATGAATGCAATCATCGCTGCGAGCAGAAATCCGCCCTCGAGTCGGTCGATCTCGGCGTCGCGCGCCAACAGATGGAGCTGCATCGCAGCCAACATCATGACCGGCCATTCGAGACGGACCGTGTTGCCCACGATGCGCAGGGGCCGCACCAGAGCCGCAATTCCCAAAATCGCGCCGATGTTGAAGATGTTCGACCCGACCACGTTGGCCAACGCGAGACCAGGGCTTCCTTCGAGAGCCGCTTGCACCGAGACGACGAGCTCCGGCATGGACGTGCCCGCCGCCACGATCGTGAGGCCGATCACCGGTGGCGAGATTCGTGCGAACAGAGCGATCCCGCTCGCCCCGCGCACCAGGGCTTCGCCACCCCCGAAAAGCAGCAAAAACCCCGCGACTATCAGAGTCCACTCCAGAAGCATGGGTCGAAACCATACCCCACGAGGAGCGCGCGCGCTTGCCACCTCGCCGTCGTCGACAGGATTGACCGGGGGTCGTCCGGGCACCAGACCATGTGGACGGCCCCGTGTTTCGCGAGCGGCTCAGGAGGTGGCGCAGCATGGAGTTGGGAATGGTCGGCCTCGGACGGATGGGCGCAAACCTCGTACGAAGGCTGCTTCGGCAGGAACATCGCGCCGTGGTCTACGACGTGGACCCGGATGCCGTTGCCGCGATGGAAACCGAGGGTGCCGAAGGAGCCAAGACCCTCAGCGAGCTGGCATCGCGATTGCGAGCTCCGCGCAGCGTTTGGATCATGGTGCCTGCGGGGCTCACTGGGCGAGTGCTCGAGGAGCTCGCGCCGCATCTCGAAGCCGGAGACATCGTCATCGATGGGGGCAATAGCCACTATCAGGACGACTTGGAGCGCGCGGCGTCGCTGGCGCAACGTGGCATCCGTTTGATCGACGTCGGCACCAGCGGTGGCGTGTTCGGGCTCGACCGCGGATTCTGCCTGATGATCGGAGGCGAAACCGATGCCGTGCAGCACCTCGAGCCGATCTTTCGGGCGCTTGCCCCGGGAGTCGAGGCGGCGACGAGGACCCGCGGGCGCGATGGGGATCCGTCCCCGGCTGAGAACGGCTACCTGCACTGCGGCCCGAGCGGCGCGGGTCACTTCGTGAAGATGATTCACAACGGAATCGAGTACGGCATGATGGCTGCCTATGCGGAGGGCTTGAACGTCTTGGCGAAGGCCAACGTGGGCCTCGATTCGCGGTCGCCCGATGCGGAAACGGCACCTCTTCGCCGGCCGGAGCACTACCGGTACGAGCTCGACGTGGCGCAGATCACGGAGGTTTGGCGTCGCGGAAGCGTGATCTCGTCTTGGCTCCTCGACCTCACCGCAGCAGCCCTCGCAGAGGATCCAGCCCTCGATGGATTTTCGGGGCGCGTCTCCGATTCCGGCGAAGGCAGGTGGACGGTGTTGAGCGCGGTCGAGTCGGGCGTGCCCATTCCCGTCCTGTCTGCGGCGCTGTTCAGTCGGTTCGCTTCGCGCGGGCAGGACGACTTTGCCAATCGAATCTTGTCGGCCATGCGCCGCGAATTCGGCGGTCACGAAGAAAAGGCAGGTGGCGAGCCATGAGCGCGCGCACCGCCGACGCGCTGATCCTGTTCGGGATTACGGGCGACCTCGCGCGCAAGAAGCTGTTCTCTGCATTGTACGACCTCACGGCGGCCGGTACGCTCGACGTTCCCGTGATTGGCGTCGCATCCCGCGACTGGGACGACGAGCGATTGCGTGAGGAGGCGAAACGAGCGCTCGTGGGGCTCGGCAAGCCGGTGGACGAGGCGGTGTTCGCTCGTTTGGCCGCGAACCTCCAGTACGTCTCTGGAGACTATCGCGCGCGGTCGACTTACGAGGCGATCGAGAGAGCGCTCGGAGGCGCGAGCCTTTGCACGGTATCGTATCTCGCCATCCCCCCGGATCTCTTCGGTCCCGTAGTCGAGGGCTTGGCCGAGGTGGGGCTTCATGCGCGAGGGCGCTTGGTCCTCGAAAAGCCGTTCGGGCGAGACAGCCAGTCCGCGGCGGCGCTCAACGAAATCGTGCATCGCCACTTCCCGGAAAGCCGGATTTATCGAATCGATCACTTCCTCGGAAAGGATGCGGTTCAGAACCTCATGATCTTTCGGTTCGCCAACACCGTGCTCGAGCCGATCTGGAATCGACACTACGTTCGCGGGGTCCAAATCACCATGGCCGAAGATTTCGGCATCGAAGGACGTGGCTCCTTCTACGATCCCGTCGGGGCGATTCGCGACGTCTTGCAAAATCATCTTCTCCAGATGCTGGCTTTGCTCGCCATGGAGCCGCCGGTTTCCGACCATCCGGATGCACTGCGCGACGAGCGCTTCAAGACCCTCAAGGCGGTCAGGACGCTCACGGCGAAGGACGTCGTCCGCGGTCAGTACGAGGGATACCGAGACGAGCCGGGCGTGGCGCCCGACTCGCAGACCGAGACGTTTGCGGCCGTACGGCTCGAGGTGGACTCGTGGCGATGGGCCGGGGTGCCTTGGATTTTACGTGCCGGGAAGGGGCTGGCATCGACCTTGACCGAGGCGGTCGTCGAATTCGCACGTCCCCCGCGTCCGCTGTTTGCCGACGCGACCTGCCATCCGGCCCCCAATCGGTTGACCTTTCGCACGAAGCCAGACGATGGGATCCGCCTCACCATGCAGGCGAAGAAGCCCGGGCCCGCGATGGTCAGTCGATCGATGGAGCTGCATCTGGAGCACGATCGTCCTCCCTCGCGCGATGCGTACGATCGCTTGATCGGAGACGCGCTTCGCGGGGATCCGAGCTTGTTCGCTCGGGAGGACGGCGTGATGGAGGCCTGGCGGATCTTCGAGCCCGTGCTCTCGACAGCAACGCCTCCGTCACCGTACGCGCGGGGCACCTGGGGCCCGAGAGAGGCGGACCGTCTCCTCGAGCCCGATTGGGCGTGGGTCAGTCGCTGATGGAGGTCGTGCGCGCCGGGAGCGACCTTGCAGAAGTCGCCGCAGGCGTGCTGGCTCGTGCGCTCGAGGAAGCCCTGACGAAGAGAGACCGCGTGTCGTGGGCGGTCTCCGGCGGCCGGACGCCTTGGGCCACGTTTCGATTGCTCGCGAAGTCCAGTCTCGACTGGGCGCGTGTCGATCTCTATCAGGTCGACGAACGGATCGTTCCTCCCGAGCATCGTGCGCGAAACCTCCGAGCTCTCCGGGAGTCGCTTCTCGAAAATGCGCCGGCGAGGATGTTCCCGATGCCGGTCGACGAGCCGGATCTCGATGTGGCCGCATCGCGATACGAAGAGTCGCTTCCCGATGCATTCGATCTCGTGCAACTCGGTCTCGGCGACGATGGACATACGGCATCGTTGATACCGGGCGATCCCGTCGTGGAGGTTTCCGACCGCATGGTGGCTTTGACCGAGCCCTACGGCGGGCATCGACGGATGACGCTCACGTTTCCGGCGCTGGCCAGAGCCCGACGGGTCGTCTGGATCGTGGGGGGTCCGGACAAAGCCGCCGTCGCTCGACGGCTCCTGGAAGGTGACTCGACCATCGTCGCTGCGCGCATCGCTCGCGAGCACGCCGTGCTCGTCACGAATGCTTTCACGTCGTCTTGATTTCGAACGTGTAACAGGACGACGAGGCGCTGAAATCGTTGAGAAAAGCGCGCTCTTGGTCATCGAACCCACAAATCGAAGCTCGCGAACGGGCTTTCCATGGGGGCTTCGACTGGCGATCTGCACGCGAATCGAAGTACCGTTAGGGCTCGACGCGTTGGTGACTCCCCTGCCGGCGCGGCCGCTTCGCTTCGATGAGATCACGTTCACATCGCTTGCCTCTCCTTGCTTGCCTCTCGTCGATTGCGCTATTCGGCAGCGCTTGCGTGGACGATGGAGCTTCGCAGGCATCGGTGTACGAGCCGTCAGCCGACTCGCCTGCAGTGGCCAAAGGCGGCCTCGATGCCCCACCGGTAGCCGTGGGTCCGTTCTTGAATGGGGCGCTGCCATCGCGCACCCCGAGCGGGACTCCGGATGCCTCTTCGTGGACGGTCGCCACGGCGTTTCCCAACATCGACGTAGGAAGCCCGCTCGTCGTCGCATCGAATGCCGCTGAAGATCGACTCTACGTGGGATCGCGGGACGGGCTGATCATCGCGTTCGACAATCGAGACGACGTCATCGGCTCGCAGGTGTTTCTCGACCTTCGCGATCGCGTGGCCGTGCCCCACGAAGGTGGGTTTCTCGGGTTGGTGTTTCATCCAGACTTCGGACAAGTGGGATCGCCGCAGCGGAACAGTTTCTACGTCTATTACAGCTCTCACTGTCCCATCGATGCGTCGTTGGATTCAGTGGATCTCGGCGCCTGCAACGACAATTATCCGAGAGACCCGGTCGGCGGCTTCTTCAACGTGTACCTTCGGTTGTCGCGATTCGAGGTGAACGACGGCACGACGACTGTAGACCCGAACAGCGAGCAAGTGCTTCTCAATTTTCGGTTGTATGATTCGCGGCACCGCGGGGGTGGGCTCGGCATCACGAGCGACGGGCTCCTCTATCTTTCGATTGGGGATCAGGGTCGGCCGAACTCTGCACAGGAAATCGACGACAACTTCAATGGCAGCGCCCTCCGTCTGGCGGTCAACATAGTCGACCAGGGAGACGGCACTTGGATCTGTCCGCCGAACAGCCATCAACCGACGCGAATCTTCGGACCGAACAACGCCGACGAAACTTCGGGTCGTTATTACTGCATTCCCGACGACAACCCCTGGCTCGGCAACGGCTTTCTCGAGGAATACTGCGCAATCGGCCTACGCAATCCGTTTCGGCTCGGCATCGACCCGCTCACGGACCGGGTGTGGGTGGGAGACGTCGGTGAATCGAGCCGGGAAGAGGTCGACGTCATCGAATGCGGCAACAACTACGGCTGGCCGTTCCGGGAAGGAACCGGGCCAGGCATCTTCGGTCCGCCGACCTCGTACATCGGTGCTCTCACCGACCCGGTGATCGATTTCCCGCGCAACGAGGCCGGGTCGATCATCGGTGGCTACGTCTATCGCGGTGCCACGTTTCCGGAGCTCTACGGACGCTACCTGGCGGGTGATTTCGTCACCAACCGCATTTGGGCGATCACGCTCGACGAATCGACGATGACGGCCACCAAGAGCTACTTGACGAACTTCACGCCGGGCAGCCTCGTCACCTGGGGCCAGGACAACGACGGCGAGGTCTTCATGGGAGACCTCTGGCGTGGAGGTCTCCACAGACTGGAGCGAGTGGGCGAGCCGCCTGGTGACGCACCGAGCTTGCTTTCTCAGACAGGGGCTTTTTCGAACCTTTCGACGGCGACTCCGAGCTCGTTTTGGGTGCCCTATGGGATCAACCAGCCGTTTTGGTCCGATGGCGCGTCGAAGTATCGCTTCATCGCGCTTCCCAACGACGGTACGCGTGACAGCACGGCCGAGAAAATCGGCTTCTCCGCCACCGGGAACTGGACGTACCCGATCGGCACCGTGCTGATGAAGCACTTCGAGCTACCGCTCGACGAGACGGACCCGAGCGACACCACGCGCCTCGAAACCCGCTTTTTGGTCTTGGGCGACGACGGCGTGTGGTACGGGCTCACGTACCGCTGGCGCGCCGGTCAGACCGAGGCCGATCTACTCGCCGCGGACGAGACGGCTAGCTACACGATCGACCTGTCTGGCGGCGGCACTCGAAACCAGACCTGGTACTTTCCTTCGCGGCTGGACTGCTTGCGATGCCATCGCCAAGGGTCGGGCGGCGCCCTCGGGTTGAGAACCCACCAGCTCAACGGTGATTTCACCTATTCGACCACGGGTCGCACCGACAATCAGCTTCGGACCTGGAACGACCTCGGGATGTTTTCGCCGGCGTTGAGCGACACGTCCATTCCTAGTCTTCCCATGGCACCTGGTTACGCCGACGTGACCGCACCTCTGCAAAACCGCGCCCGATCTTGGGTGGACTCCAACTGTGCATACTGCCACCGACCGGGCGAAATCGATGCCGGCTTCGACGCGCGCTACACCACGCCCTTCGCGAGCCAGGGATTCCTCTGGACGCCCGTCCGCAACGACCTCGGCGATCCGAATACCGTCGTGATCTATCCGGGCGATCCGAACCTCTCCGCGCTTTGGCTGCGGAGCGCGGCCGTGGGGCCCATTGCCATGCCCCCTTTGGCCAAGGCGCTTGCCGAGGAGCCCGCCGTCGATTTGCTTGCGGATTGGATCGAGCGACTTCCCTCGTCCTCGCCGAACGCCGCTCCGTCTTTGACGAATCCGGGCACCCGGAGCAACCGGCCCGGGGACACGGTGGCTTTGGCTCTGTCGGCTACCGACCCCAACGGGGACTCGCTGTACTTCGACGCGAGGGGGCTGCCTGCCGGGCTGCGCGTCAATCACGATACTGGCCTCATCTCGGGCACGTTCGCAGGAACTGGAACCCGGACGGTCACGGCCAGCGCGTCCGATGGGCCTTTGGTGTCGGTGGTCTCCTTCGAGTGGCGCGTGGCGAGCAGCGCTTGCGGCGATGGCACGGTCGATGCGGGTGAAGAGTGCGATGACGGCAACACGATCAACGGCGACGGCTGCACGTCGACGTGCGTGAACGAGTTTTGCGGCGATGGCGTGGTCAACGACGGCGGTGCGGAAACCTGC
>CAZBWQ010000020.1:0-20694 GCA_964495565.1 uncultured Sandaracinaceae bacterium
CCCCGTGCTCGACCGCTTGCCGTGAAGGCCCCCACGACTAGGGTTCGGGGGCTGCCATGGCTGAGGAGAACCGCAAGACCGAACAGCCGAAGAACAAGCCCAGGTTGGGCTTGCTCTACGTGCTGGCGGCCCTCGTGGCCGGCTCGCTGCTCCTCCAAGTTTGGGAAGGCGCCGAGCCCGTCGCCGTCATTCCGTACAGCGAGTTCGAGCGCCTGCTCGAAGAAGACAAGATCAAAGAAGTCGTCGTCACGGACGATGCTCTGCAAGGAGAGCTGACGGAGCCGATCGACGGCAAGACACGCTTCAGCACCAACCGCGTCGACCGCGACCTCGCGGAGACCCTGCAACGACACGGAGTCGAATACTCGAAGGAGCAGCAAAGCCCGCTCATTCAAGCGCTTGCCTCGTGGCTCTTGCCGCTGCTTCTGCTGTTCGGCTTTTGGATCTTTCTCAGCCGACGGATGGCGTCCATGGGCGGGCCTGGCGCTGGGCTGATGTCCGTTGGCAAGAGCAAAGCCAAGGTCTACATGGAGACCGACACGCGCGTGAGCTTCTCCGACGTCGCAGGCGTAGACGAAGCCAAGCAAGAGCTTCAGGAGGTCGTGGCCTTTCTTCAGGATCCCAAGTCCTACGGGAGGCTGGGTGCACGCATGCCGAGAGGCATTTTGCTGATCGGCCCTCCCGGCACGGGCAAGACACTCTTGGCTCGCGCCGTGGCGGGCGAAGCCGGGGTTCCGTTTTTCTCGATCAGCGGCTCGGAGTTCGTGGAGATGTTCGTCGGCGTTGGTGCGGCCCGCGTTCGCGATCTCTTCGAGCAGGCTCGCCAGCAGGCCCCATGCATCATCTTCGTCGACGAGCTCGATGCCCTCGGCCGAGCGAGAAACGCGGCGCCGTTCAGCGGCGGCACCGACGAAAAGGAGCAGACGCTCAATCAGTTGCTGGTGGAGCTCGATGGTTTCGACCCCTCGACGGGCATCGTGCTCTTGGCCGCCACCAACCGCCCCGAGATTCTAGATCCCGCGCTCCTCCGTGCTGGTCGCTTCGATCGGCAGGTCTTGGTGGATCGACCCGATCGGAACGGTCGAACGCAGATCTTGAAGGTGCATGCCAAGAAGATCGCCTTGGACTCGGAGGTCGAGCTCGAGGACGTCGCAGGGCTCACACCCGGGTTCACGGGGGCCGACCTCGCCAATCTGGTGAACGAAGCAGCGATCGTGGCGACGCGCCGAGACGCCGACGCCGTTTCCATGCAGGACTTCACCGCCGCCATCGAACGGATCGTGGCTGGGTTGGAGAAGAAGAACCGGCTTTTGAACCCGCGGGAAAGGTCCATCGTCGCCTACCACGAGATGGGCCATGCCCTCGTCGCCCTGATGTGCGAGCGTTGCGACAAGGTTCACAAGGTTTCGATCATCCCGCGCGGCGTCGGCGCCTTGGGCTACACGATGCAGCGCCCGACGGAGGATCGGTTCTTGATGACCCGCGAAGAGCTCGAAGAAAAAATGGCGGCCCTCCTCGGAGGTCGCGCCGCCGAGAAGCTCGTCTTCGGCCATCTTTCGACAGGTGCGGCGGACGACCTGGCGAAGGTGACCGACATCGCGCGAAGCATGGTCACCCGCTACGCCATGGTGCCCGAGCTCGGCCACGTCACGTATCAGAGCGACTCTCCAGCGTTCCTGGGCTCTGTCGCCTCGCCCTACCGGACGCGCGAATACAGCGAGGACACCGCACGCGAAATCGACAACGCCGTGCGCGACATGGTGACCAAAGCGTTCGACAATGCGCTCGGCATCTTGCGCGAGCAACGTGCAGCCCTCGAAGAGGGTGCGCAGCTGCTGCTCGAAAACGAGACGCTCGGAGAAGCCGAGCTGCAGGCGCTCTACGACAAGATCGAAAAGAAGCCGACCGACTCGTGTCAGGCGACGAGTGAGCCCTGACCATCCATGAGCGCACGCGCGGCGCGGGCGATGCGCTCTGCATTTGGCAACACTTGGGCTTCACGCCGGCGATCGTAGGGAATGGTTTCTTCCACGCAGACCCTCGTGAACCGAGCCGTGATGCTCGCCTCGAGCAAGACCGCGGCAAGCTCACCAGAGAGGCCGAAGCGCTTGTAGTCTTCGTCCGCGACCAGAAGCCTTCCCGTCGCCGCGACGCTCGTGCGCACGGCGTCTTCGTCGAGAGGCGTCACCGTTCGCAAATCGATGACCGCTGCCTCGACCCCTTCCTCGGCCAAACGTGCGGCTGCCTCCAAGCAGCGATGCACGCCCACGCCGAGCGATACCATCGTGAGGTCGCCGCCTTTCCGCGCGATCCGCGCCTCGCCGATGGGCATAGACGTCCATTCGTCCGGTACCGGTCCGACGGCCCCTTCCTCGGGGATGTCGTAGTCGAGGTTCGTCCGGCCGCCGTCGGCCAGGTAGTCGAGCCAATAGTCGGCGAGGAGCTTGTGTTCCATGAAGATCACGGGCCCGTCGTCTGCGAGCGCCGACAGCATCAAGCCACCGGCGTCGGCTGGATTGGAAGGGACCACCACTTTGAGGCCGGGAATCTGCGCCAGCATTCCCCACAGCGCCTGCTCGTGCTGCCCGCCATCGCCGTAGCCCCCGCCGCACGCGGCCCGGACGACCATGGGGACCTTCCATGCGCCGCCCGAAAACGCTTCGATCTTGGCGGCGTGATTCAGCACCGCATCGAAGGCCACGGCGATGAAATCGACCATCATGATCTCGACGATCGGGCGGAGACCTCCCATCGCGGCGGTCACCCCAGCGCCCAGAAATGCGGACTCGCTGATCGGGGTCGGACGAACGCGCTTTTCTCCGAAGCGCGTGTAGAGATTCATTCGGATCGCGTGGACGTCTTCGCCGAAGACGACGATGCGGGGATCGGCCGCCATCGCACCCATCAGCACGTCCTCGATCGCATCGGCGAAAGTCATCGTCCTCATCGCGCGGCCTCCTCGACTTGGGTCGCGGAGCGGACGGCCGCCCCGACCTCTTTTTCGATGGCTGCTTCGACTTCTTGGCGTTCCGCGCTCGCCAGCCGCTTGGCCTGCTTCGCGATCGGATCGTGCCGTCCGAGCTTTCGCATCTTCCCGGCCCGTCCGAGGATGTCGACGATCGAACCGAGACTGGCCGCCCGACTGCCGAGTGATGCCCCGCCGCTCGTCGCTGCTTTCATCAGAGGGCCCACGCGGTTCTTGAGCTCATCGACTGGCTTTCGAACGATGCGAAGAAGCGGATCGCCGAGAAAGTGGCCTTCGGGACGGCGACAAGTGGCATGAAGGAAGGTGGGGCCCTCGCCTTTTCTGGCTCGGTCGATCGCCTTCTTCGCTTGGCTCCACACCGTAGCTGCGTCGGTCCCGTCGACCGACACGGCGTGGGCGCCGAGGCCTCGCGCGCGATCGCAAAGGTCTCCGCCGGTGACTTTCTTCGACGGCGTCGTGATTCCCATGCCGTTGTCCTTGCAAACGAAAATCACGGGCAACGACCACGCAGCCGCGAGATTGATCGACTCCATCAGCATGCCCTGGTTCATGGCGGCCTCGCCGAAAAAGGCGACAGCGACCTTGCCCGGCCGGAGGTGCTGATTTGCCAGCGCGAAGCCGCAGGCCCCAGGACCGGAGGCGCCGACGATGCCGGACGACGCCGCGAGCAAGTCGGGCGCGAACAGGTGCATGTGCCCGCCCATGCCGCCACACAGACCGTCTGGCTCTCCCATGAGCTCCCGGAGAAGCAAGGTCAGGTCGATGCCGCGCATGACCAGGGGCGCGGTGCCGCGGTGGTCGAGCGCCAGGGCATCGCCATCGGTCAGATGATCGACGACGCCGGCGATGATCGCCTCCTCGCCGATGTTGAGGTGCATCTCGGCGGAGATCCGGCCCTCCTGCCAGAGCTGGGTGACTGCTTCTTCGAAGCGTCGGCTCTTGAGCATGTGGCCATAGAGCGCGACGCCGTCCGGTTCCATGCGCGCCTCCTGGTTGGCTGTACCCAGAATGCGCCCAAGCGGACGCGCAGGTCAAAGAGCAATTCGACTCGTGGCGCTTTCGCCCGGATCCCGGGTAGTTAAGAGCAGCGAGGCCGCGCGTTCGACAGCGAGTCTTACTCGGGCTGCGCTTCGCTTTCGCCCTGTTCTTCTTCGAGCGCTTCCAAATCGAGAGGCTCTTCGTCCTCGGCTTCGAGGGCATCCAAGTCCAACGGCTCCTCGTCCTCGGCTTCGAGGCTGTCGAGGTCGAGCGGCTCGTCATCGAGCTCGAGATCGTCGAGGTCGAACCCGCCCCCTTCGCCTTCCAGCTGATCGAGGTCGAGCCCGGTTCCCTCGTCGACGCCCTCGACGGGTGCATCGAGATCCACCGCCGTCGACTCCACCATGCTCGGAATCCAGGTCGAAAGCGCCGGAATGTACGTGACGATGATCAGCGCCAGACCCAGCAGACCGATGAAGGGCAACACGGCCCGGTAGAGCTGGGTGATCGGCTTGTTGAAGCGGAAGCTCGAAATGAACAGGTTGAGGCCGACGGGCGGCGTCATGTAGCCGATCTCGAGGTTGAGCAGGAAGACGATGCCCAAATGGTACGGATCGACGCCGAACTTCTCCGCGATCGGCACGATGAGCGGCACGACCACGACGATGGCCGAAAAGATGTCCATCAACATGCCGACGCCGATGAGGAACACGTTCAAGGCGATGAGGAACATCACCTGCGACTGGATGAGGCCCTCCATCGCGTCGAGGATCATCATCGGCACCCGCGCCTGGATCAGGAAGGCGGTGAACCCAATCGCCGTCGCCAGGATTGCGAGGATGGCGCCGACGAGCGTCATCGATTCCCGAATGATGCGCGGGAGGTCGTGCCGGAAGCTCACGTCTCGGTAGATGAAGACCTCGATGACGAGCGTGTAAATCGCCGTGAACGCGGCCGCCTCGTGGATTCGGAGCAAGCCGCTGTACATGCCACCGAGCAGGGCCACCGGAAGGAGCGCCTCCCACTTGGCCTCCCAGAGCGTGGTGAGCGCCTCGGAGGCGTGAAACTTGGTACGCGGCATCTGCGACCGAATGCCGGTGATCGAGCTGTAAGTGGCGAGGGCTGCCACGGTGATGATCCCCGGAATCAAACCGGCGAGAAAGAGCTTCTCGATCATGATGCCGGCGACGACGCCGTAGATGATCATCGGCACGCTCGGGGGGAAGAGAAGCCCGAGGGAGCCACCCGTCGTCACCAAGCCCAGCGAAAAGTTCTCCTTGTACTTGTCGGCCAGGAGCGCGGGATACAACAAGCCGCCGATGGCCACGATGGTGATCCCGCTGCCGCCCGTGAAGGTCGTGAAGAACGCGGATGCGACCAAGCACACCATGGCCAAGCCGCCCGGCATCCACCCGAGCCAGGCGCGCGACAGCTTCACCAAACGATGCGGCGTCCCGCTTTCGGCCAGGACGTAGCCGGCAAACGTGAAGAGCGGGATGGTCACCAAAAGCGGAGAGTCGGCGAATTTCTCACTGAAGACGTCGTTGGCGGCCCCGGTGATGCTGGTGTCGGGCAGCGAAGAGAAGAGCAGCATCGAGGCCGCACCGAAGATCGCGAAGAGAGGCGCTCCCAAGAGGGCGAGGACGACGAGAAGAACGATCCAGATCGTATCCATGGCTCAGCCCTCCCCCTCGTCGTCCTCGGGGTAGGTCTTGGTGGCGATCGCGCCCACGGCCGCCAACGCGCGGCTGATGAAGCGAACCGCCATGAACATGAACATCGCGGGAACGATCAGCTGCAACGCCACATCCGGGGTGGACATCTTGGCGCCAAACACTTCGAGCGCGCTTCGAACCGCGCAAAAGAGATCTGGACGGGCGAGGCCGGTATCCGCGAGCAAGTCGCGGGCTGCATCGCAGATGTGAATCATCTGGTCGGAGGGACCGAGAACCGAATACTCGAGGGGGATCTCTTTGGCGTTGTTGAGGACCGACAGCCAAAACACACGCCCAAGATAAAAACAGGTGACCGACGCGAAGGTATTGACGATCGCACGCAAGATCTGCTTTCCGCGCGGCGGGGCGAGGCGCGGCAACACGTCGATGGCGATGTGCTTCTCGTCGTAAGTCGAGAGCGACGCACCGAAAAACGCCAACCAGAGCGTGCCCTTCTGCAAGAATGAATCGGCCCAGGCCATCCGTTCGAGCACGAGGTTCGCCCACTCCACGTCGAGGTTGGTCAGGTTGCGCAAGGTAGCCTGTGTCGCGGCCACCAAAATCATGATCAACAGGACGGTCGAGGCGACCATCGCTTCGCCGCGCGCCAGGCCTCGATCGATCCGCCGAATCAGCTTCATTTCGAGCCCTCCGCGGCGGCCATGACCTCTTCCAGCAAGCTCTCGGGGTAGACGCGCCCTGCCAAACGCTCCCGGACCTGCTTGGCGGCGGCCTTCCACTCGGCCTCGTGCTCGGAAGTATCCACGGCGGTCAGCCCTCGCTTGAGAACCGTCTGGTAGGCCTGCTCGTCGTCACGGCGAATCGACTTGTTGAGGGCGGCATGGGCACGGGCCCCGGTTTCGAGCAAGACGCGCCGCTGATCCTCGGTCAGCGCCTCGAACTTGTCTTTGCGAATGAGGGCAGCCCCGACGATGATTCCGCTGTTCTTGGCCGCGACGAACTTGAGCCGCGTGAACCACTGAAGCGATACGGCAGCGAGCGCCGACGCCGGAAGGGTATCCACCATGCCGGTTTGAAGGGCCGGGTACACCTCGGGAACCCCGAGACGCACGGGGTTGGCGCCAACCACCTTCAAAAACTCCGTGAAGATGAGGTCGTCTTTCCAGGCCCAAGGCCGCTGCGACTTGAGCTGGGACGGCTGCTCGATGCGCTCCGTCGAGAAGAGCCGCGTCTTGCCGACGTCGCCCCACCCGAGCAGCTTGTACCCCTCCGCCTCGAACATTCCCTCGAACCGCTCTCCGAGCTCCGCCCGAACTCGGTCGAGCTCTTCATACTCGCTGAACACGCCCGGAACGGAGAGCACCAAAATGGGGCGCACGAGCTGCCCGAGCCCGATGTTGGTCAGTGCGGCCCCGTCGACTTGGCCCGCACGCATCTTTCGCACGAAATCGCGCTCGTCGCCCTGGCTGCCGCCGGCGTAGAAACGCATTCGAAGGGTGTCGTTGGTTTCTTTTTGAACGGTCAGGTTCCAGGCGTTGAAGATCTTCATCCAGGACGAGCCGTTCGGGGCGAGCGTGGCGATCCGAAGCACCGTCGCGTCGTCGACGGCCGACTGCGCCACACCGCCCGGAAGTCCGAACGCCGCCAGCGCCATCGCGAGGCTCAATGCGAATCTAAGCGTCATCGAAGGTCGGCAGGGTACCCTTCTTAGTGCCCCGGATCACTAGAAAAGTTGGTCCGCGTTGTCGATGTAGAGCGCCGCCCTCTCGCGCGCCATCCGGTTGGCAAGGCGCGCCTCCGGAAGCGGGTCGTCGGCGTCCATGACCTCGGTGAGCAGCTTGTCGAAAAGCTCTCGGTCGCCGGTTTTGACCGCGTAGTACCGCGCCATGTTCACCTGCGTCTGAAGGGCTCGGCCCTCGGTTCGCTCGAGCGCCTTTTCGAAATAGATCTTCGCTTCGTCCATGTCTCCGGCCATCTCCGACGCGGTCGCGACACCCATGAACGTGTAGCCCGAGGCATTGTAGTAATCGGGGTCGAGCTCGATCGAACGAGCCACGAACGCCTTGGCGTAGGCCAGATCGGCCACCGCTTCCATGTCGTCCTTGGCGGTGTTGATGTACGAGCCCCACGCGTAACCGTGCCAGAAGAGCATTTCGGCGTCGCTTTCGGCGGTGAACTCCTCGTCGAGCCAGGCTTCGAGATCCTCGATGCCGCCTTCCACGGCGTCGTCGACACCCTCGTTCACGAGCCGGATTCGGTGCCGCGTCAGATCCATCGCGCGCAAATACATGGTGCGTGCGCGACGCCGCACGTCGTTGGCCTCGGTGTATTCGCCCTCGAACTCGAGCTCTTCGACCTCTACCTCGACCCACCCGTAGGCGTAGGCGACGTAGGCCTGCGAGAGCTGCATGAGAATGGCGTCGTTGTCTGGGACGACCCGCAGGATCCCCTCGAGCTGCACGATCGTCGCGGGCACCGCCTCGCCGGCCAGCTCGTAGTCCCAGTACGACTCGAAGGCAGGGGCCGCACGCGAAAAGACGCCGGCGGTCGAGTCCGCAGTGAACTTGGCGACGTCGCAGCCGCAGACGGCCGTCAAGCAAAGCACCCCAATCGCCGATCCGAGCCGACGAGACAACAGGTCGTGATACATGGGCCGAGATCTACGAAAATTTAGGAGAAACTGTCAATCGAGATCGTGTGTGACGGATCGCTTGACGCCTGGGGCGGAGCCCGGCACCTTTCGGAAATGCTTAGATTGAGGCTGTTGGCGGGTCTGGCCACCGGCGTGCTCGCGTGTCTGCTGACGGTCGGCTCTGCCCACGGGTCCATCGTGAAGGGGCTCGAGCTGCCGGAGCTAGTCGCCCATGCCGACCGGATCGTCCTCGGACGGGTCGTGTTTTCCGAGTCTTTTCCGCGATCGGATGGGACCCTCGGTACCTGGCACCGGATCGCCGTCGAGCAACACGTGCGAGGCGATGCACCCGGGGAAGACGAGGTCATCGTCGAGACGCTCGGGGGTCAGATCGGCGAGATCGGCATGCGGGTCGAGGGCGAGCCGTCTTTCGAGGTCGGCGAGCGCGTGGTGGTCTTCGTCCGGGACGGAGGGTCGTACACCGCCTTCCGGCCCGTCGGCATGGCCCAGGGCGTGATGCGCGTCCGGAAGAAAGCCGGGGTCGAAACCGTGACTCAGAGCCGCGCCGGCCTGATGATGGTCCGTCGGAACGCACAGGGCCGTCTCGAAAAGAGCCGGGGCGCCCTTCCCGAGCCCGAGCCGCTCGAGCAGTTTCTCTCCCGGGTTCGATCGCTGGCCGAGCAGAAAGCGAACGGCCGATGAGCACGCGGGGCTTGGTTGCGTCGCTCCTGCCGGTGGCGCTGGTGCTTCTCGTGCTCCCGGGTCGCGCTTCGGCCTATTGCCAAATGACAACCGATGGCGGCGCACAGGTCGGAGACGCCCCGTGCGTCGAACGCGGCGAGCCTTTGGTCTGGGAGGACACGTGCCTGTCGTATGCGATCGACGCGCGCGGCTCGGTGTGGATGGACTACCCGGAGGTCGAAGCGGCGGTCGACGCTGCGTTTGCGGCTTGGCAAAACGTCGATTGCGATCAACGGGTCGTGGGGAGCGGAAACCCGCCCAACGTGATCTTCAAGCCCTTGCAGCCCTCGACCTGCCAACGCGCCGAGTTCAACACGACGGGCAACGTCAATACCATCGCCTTTCTCGATCCTTGGCAGGATCCGTGCGCCGAGGAGGGTGAGGCCTACGATCCGTTTGCATTCGCCGTGACCGTCGTCTGGCACAACACGAGCACGGGCCAGATTCTCGACGCCGACATGATGGTCAACGACCAACTGGCCACTCGCTTCAATGCCGGCGGTCCGTACGACGACTGCCCCGACAGCGGCTGCCCGGCGGGAAGCCCGGGGGTGCCGGGTCCGGCGGACCTGCGGAGCATCATCACACACGAAGCGGGTCATTTCATCGGCATCGGGCATTCGGACATCGAGGAGGCCACGATGTTCGCGTCGACCGAGCGCGATTCGGTCGACAAGCGCACGCTCGAGCTCGACGACATCAACGCGATCTGCGACATCTATCCGCCTGGCGGCTTGGACGCCTCGTGCGATCCGACTCCGATCGGGGGCCTCTTGCTCAACTGCGAGACCGACGTGAACGGCGACCCACTCATCTGCGACGAGCCGGGCGCCCCAAACACGGGCAATGGCGGCGGCTGCAGCGTGTACCGAAACACTGACGGCTCCTCGGCACCGCCTTGGAGCCCTGCGCTGATCGCGCTCCTGCTCTGGGTCACGGCGATGCGTCGACGGTCACGTCGATTCGCCGGATGATCTTGAACTGCACGCGCCGATTGCGAGCGCGATTGTATGCGGTGATGTTGGGCGCCAGAGGCCGCGTCGGTCCGTAGCCCTTGGCCATCAAGCGAGCCGGCTCGACGCCGTGCTGCACCAGCCATTGTTGTACGGCTTCGGCGCGTCGCTGAGACAGAAGCATGTTCACGTCGAGGTCGCCTCGGCTGTCGGTGTGGCCCTGGATCTCGATCAGCTCGAGATCGGGATTTCGCAGAAGCGCATCGGCCACCTCGAGAAGGATCGGCTCGCTGTTCGGGAGGATTTCGTCGCTTCCGGTCGCGAAGCTGATCTGCCGTCGCAGCGCGATCTCGGCCGTTTTGACGATCACACGCGGCCGGGACGGCCTCGGCGACACCCGGAGCTGAATGGTCTTTTTCTCCCGGGGGTCGATCTCGAAGTCGCGGACGGCGATCAAATAGGCCGGGTCGTCGACGTATGCCGTGTACGAGCCAGGCGACAGCGACTCGAGCATGGCTTCCCCGCCTTCGTCGGAAATCACCACGTGGTCGGAAGCGCCACGCACCTGAATGGCGAGCTTGGGAATGGGGCTGCCCTTCGGGTCGAGGACCAAGAGGCGCAGTCTTCCCTCGAGGCTTCGCGGCATGAGAGCACAATCGGTGCTCGAGGGCACGACCGCGGGACATTGCGCGGTCTGGTAGTCGGGGTGCACGATCTGCAGCACGGCCTCGCCGGTGGGGAGACCGAAGGTCACGAATCGCCCGGCGGAGTCGGTGACTTGGGGAGATGCGGCATCGCCCACGACGGACACCATGGCCCCCGCCACCGGCGCCTCGGTCCCGCTTTCGAGGACGCGGCCGCGCACGACGCCCGTCGAAACGATCGGCGCAGGCTCGGACGCGGGCTCGGGCTCGGACGCGGCCGACGGAGAAGCCCGCCTTCGCCGCGGGTCGAACGCATAGGCCACCGCCAACACGATGTCGTAGGGCGGCGTCGGGGCGAGCTCCCGCACGAAGTCGCGGGTGCCCGTCAAGCCGACGTCGGCCGCCACGGTGAACGACAGCCCCTCGGGCGGAGCCAATATCCGCAAGCCCAGCGTCAGCGACATCGGAAAGGCGCCGAGCCCTTCGTCGTCGAGACACCCATCGTCGTCAGGGCCCGTGCTCGGGGCGCAATCGAATCCCTGCCGGTCGACCGGAATGCCCCACCGCCATTCGAGCAAGGGGTGCAAGCCGACCTTGCGCGCCCGGAGCGGCGCTTCGAAGCCGAGGGCAAGCCGTACCTGGTCGACCCGGTTGACGCGGTAGGCGAACCGCTCGAACGCGGTCAGCAGGTGTCCGGTTTCGACGTTCGGCGGCACCAAACCGCCCAATGCGTCGTATCGCTGCGCTTCGATCCCGGCGGTGAGCTGGGCGGAGTTGTCGAACCAATACTGCGCGTTGAAGCGCGCGATCAAGGGGACCTCGCGGCGCTCGGTCTCGCGCAAATCGAACGACAGATTGGCTCGAAAGCCGAAGCTCGTGGCCGCGAAGGTTGCCTGCGCATCCCCGACGCCGCCGGGGAAGAGCACGCTCGCGTCACCGCCGAGCGTCATCCAGGGCTTGACCGCGTGGTAACCCTTGAGACCGAGAAACACGTCGGCCACCCGCTGGATCAAGAGCGGATCGTTCGAATCGTCCCAGGCCGAGGTGACCTCCGCCGAGGCAAACACCTCGAGAAAATCGGTCGCCGCGACGCTCAACGAGAGATTGCCCGAAAAGGCGTGCGCACGATCGCCCGAAACGAAGAAATCTCGAATCACGAAAAAGTCGGTGTGGAGCGCGAGGCGAAACGTGCCCTTGGGACCCGAACCCGCGTCGACGACGCGGATTCCACCCGTCGGGCCGGTGAAGCTGTTCTGCACCTCCGCCACGTCGTGCGAGCCTTGCGAGTCGCGCGAGTCGGCCGGCGCTCGATCGTCGGCGGACACGGGGCACGCGCACGCCCATACGAGCACGCCCCCCAACCAGCGCAGTATCCAGGTTTTGCGCATGCCGCTCGCCTGTCCCCCGTCTGCATGATGCCATTTCAGGACGGGACCCCGCCAACTTGAGGGCTATTTGGCGGCGATGAGGAGATCCGCGCTTCCGTCGGGTGGGATCATCACCTTCTTGGGCGCGGTTGCGCTTCCACTCTTCGGCTTGAAGACGACGGTGTATCGCCCGCCCGGCACCGACCGGAGCGTGCAGTTACCCTGACTGGTTGTGCAGGTGAAGGTTCCTCCCTGACCGCTGAGCTCGACTCGCCCGTCGACGGCTTGATTGCTCGCGTTCCGAACCTTCACGTGGACCACCGCATCGGCCTGAGCGGCCGTCGAGATGCAGAGGGCGAGCACGCTCACCACGACGAAGAGGGCGCGCCTCATGCCCTGGTCAACCTTCTTCTGCGGTCCCAGCGAGCTCGCTGAGCCGGATTTCTTCGTACTCGACGACATCGAGAGCATCTTCGCCTTCGACGTCGTACGCGTCGATCGCTTCAACCGCAACCGCACGACGCGGCCGGTTCGGATCCGGAAGCGGCGGCCGCGATGGAATGGGCAGCGTGTCTTCGTAGGCGAACAAGCCCGTGGTGTGCACGTCGCTGACCTCGTCATCGGCCGTGAACAGCGCCTCCTCCGGTTGCGCAAACGAGGGTCGGGTGAGACCCTGCGGGGGCTCCGCCAGCCGGAGAACCGGTGGCGATGGCGGCGCGTCGGGAGGCGCGGCCATCGAGGGCAACGGAACCGGCATGCCGACCCTCGGCTCGGCTGCGATGCCGTGATCGAACGCGTACATCGAATCGAGCCTCACGCTCTGCTCGGGCGCGGGCTCCGAACCTTCCTCTTCGCCTTCGTCTTCGAACGCATCGACCGACGAATCGTCGGACTGTTGCATGAGGAACTGCTGCTCGAACGAGGGCTCGTCTTCGACCGACGCCTCGTCGAACGAATCGGGCGCGAACGAGTCGGACACGACGGCCTCGCCGTCGACTGCCGCCACGACCGTCGCGGGCTCGAGCTCTTCGTCGGCTTCGGTCTCGAACGCTTCTTCCTCCGCGCGCGCCTCGGGTGGCTCGGTCTCGGGCGCGGACTCTTCGTCGAACGTCGCCTCGAGCTCCTCCGGCTGTTCCGTCTGCTCTTGCTGCTCTTGCGCTTCGGATGCGCCGTCGAACATCGCCTCGGACGGCTCGAATGTTTCCTCCTCGACGGGTGGACGCTCGGAAACCGCCTGGCGTGCGAGGATCAAGCGCTCGAACACGACCTCGGATCGGCCGTCGAGCTGAAGTTGCTCGATGACGACGTCGTAGCGCGTCTCGGGGACGCGTTCCTCGCCCCCGTCGATCGCGGCACGCACGATCCCTTCGCCTTGCAGCGCGGTCGTGCCGTCCGCAAGCAGCACCGCGAATTCGATTTCGGCGCCGTCTTCGTAAGCGACCGGCCCGTACAAGATCAAGATGTCCTGCTCGACCCGATCGAGAAATCCTTCGGAGAGCTCTCCGATGTCGTTGAAGTGTGTTGGTACCGTGAGGACTTTGCTCATTGCTCCCCCGCTTCGCTTTCTTCGAGAGGACTCGTCTCCAGCTCGTCTCCGACGGCCAGGAGCTCCTCTACCCTGCGCTCCGCTTCATCCAGTCGTTTTGCTCCAGCCCGCGATAGGCGAACCCCCTCTTCAAACATCGCCAAAGACTCTTCGAGAGGCAAATCTCCCTCTTCCAGCTGCTCGACGACCGCCTGGAGGCGCTCCATCACCTGCTCAAAAGGAGCATCCTCGGACAAGCTCGCCCGCCCCTTCGATTTCCCCATGTTTTCAAGGATACCGTACCGAAAGCCCCACGTCACCAAGGTGGCGGTCGGTCGCATTCGTGTTGAAGTGTCTCCGAGGGCGCTGTAGGGGGGTGAAGGAACCGCACGTCCACCGCGGCCCCGATAATTCGAGCCGATGCGCCAAAACCCCTCCGTCGTCACCCCCGGCAACCACGATGGCGTTCACCTGGGCCACAGGGCGCTCATCGATGCGGCGAAACGAACGGCCGAGGCCCATGGCTGGGAGACCTTGGCGATGTGCTTCGACCCGCATCCGACGGCGGTCCTCGCCCCGGACCGGGCGCCTTTGCTGATCACCAGCATGGAGCGGCGGGTCGAGCTCTTGAGGGGCGCGGGCTGCGATGACGTCGTCGTGCTGCCCTTCGACGACGAGTTCGCCCGGACGAGCCCGGGTCAGTTCGTGGAGCGGGTCCTGCTCGAGGCGTGCCATGCGCGCGGCGTCGTCGTGGGCCCCGACTTTCACTTCGGGCACAAACGCTCTGGCAACGTACAGACGCTGCGAAGCTGGGGAGAGCGTGAAGGCTTCACGGTCGAGCTCGTCGACCCGGTCATGTTCAAAGGAGAGTCGGTCTCGTCGACCCGGATTCGCAAGATCTTGAGTGAAGACGGCAACGTCGAGGACGCGGCCGCGATGATGACGCGCTTTCACGAGATCGCCGGGTCGGTGGTTCCAGGCGATCGCCGAGGCCGCCAGATCGGATTCCCGACCGCCAATCTCGATGTCGAGCCGCTCCAGCTCCCCAAGGACGGCGTCTACGCGGTCGTGGTGCGTCTCCTCGACCCGTCGAGCCCCGATCTGCTTCACGGAGTCGCGAATCTCGGCAATCGTCCGACGTTCGCCGCGGGGCGAGCCGTGGAGGTGCATTTGCTCGGGTTCGACGGCGAGCTCTACGGGAAACGGCTGCGGATCGGTTTCGTGGCGCGGCTGCGTGGCGAGATGAAGTTCGACGGCTTGGAGGCTTTGCGGCAACAGATCGACCGGGACTGCGAGCAAGCCAAGATCGCGCTACAACAGACCAGCCTGGAGCTGGCGCGATGGATCTGACCCGGCTGTACAATTTGACTACCCCGGAGCTGCGCGAAGAAGCCGAGCGCTTGGGCGTGCGAGATACCTACGCGATGAGCCGCGGTCAGCTGATCCACGCAATTCGGAGCCAGCAAAGCCCGGCTTCGTCGGGGGGCTTGCTCGGAAAGGTCATCGGGTTCGCCAAATGGGCTTTGCAGACTACGGCGGCGCCCTCCGAAGAGGAAGACGAGCCGGGCCGGCCTCGAAGATCGAGCGCTCCGATGCCCATCGTGAGCTCCGCGACGGCGGCGCATCCGTCCGAGCCGGCCGAAGAGCCGGAGTCGGCGCCGTCATCGAGCTACGAAGAAACCCCTCCCCCTCCCATGCCCGCAGCCCCGGAGCCCGACCCCGCCCTCGCGTCGAGCCCGGAGAGGCCCCCGGCGCCACCGCTCGCGTCCGCGCCGGGGTCGTCGAGCCGGCCCCCGGCGGGCGTCTTTTCGAGCGCCGGCGCGTTCGAGGAGCCCTTCCCGACCCGGACGATGGCGCGCATCTTGGCCGACCAGGGACACTTCAAGCGGTCTCTGGCCATCTACGCGAAGTTGCTGGTGGATCAGCCGAACGACACCGAGCTCAGCGGCGAAGCGGAGCGGGTTCGCGCCCAGGCGCGCGCGAGACGATCGGAGCACCCGTAGCATCCGCAATTTTGCGCTGCGCCTCTCCTTGCTCATCATGAAGGAGGGTGGGAGTGGAAACGGTACGACGACACGCGCGGTTTGCGGTGCGCATCTCCTGCGAGGTCACGATCGCGGGACAGACGTGCCACGCCGAAATGAAGAACCTGAGCGCCGGTGGTGCGGCGGTCGTCCTCGCGCGCCCGCTCTCGAAAGGCGAGGTCGTCACGGTGAGCTTCTTCCTCACGCAGGACGGGATCGAAGACCCGGACCGCATGCCATTCGAATGCGCGGCTTCGATCCGATGGACTGAAGACGTGGGAGCGCGGGGTTACGAGGCGGGTCTCCAGTTCCTTTCGCCGTCCGAGCAGCAAAAGTCGCTGCTACTCGACTTCCTCGAGCAAGCTGCGGCCTAAGCGGGCACGGGCGCCGACGCTTTTCGAAGGGGCGGCGCGAAAGCGCGCACGGCCATGGCGGTCACACAACCGACCGCAAGGGTCGACCACGCCGGAAAGAGCGGCTCGAGGCTCACGACCAGCCCGAGCATGGCGAGGGCCATGCCGGCCGCAGCGCACCAAACCGCGGTGCGGACAGGCAGCACGAAGAACCTGGAGGCCAACAACAGCGCCGCCGACTTCGCAGTGAGGATCACGACCGCCCACGGAGTGCTCTCGACGGGGGCCCCACCGAAAAAGAGCACGGCGCCAACGAGCGCCGCCGCAGCTGCGTAAAGAGAGGCCGAGAGCCGGCGTCGGGCGCTCACGAGGCCGAGCCCATGCAAATACGCCGCGAATGCGAGGCACGACGCGGGAGATCGAAACACGAACCAGTGCAGAGCCGAAGAGCTCTGTGCACGGACGATTTCGTCGAGATCGGCCGTGCGCGCGAGCAGCATGACCGTGATCGTGGAAACGACCGCGAAGGCGAAGCTCCACACGCCCTGTCGAACGCGAGCCGCCAAGGTGTAGAGCGCCGCGAAGACGCCGAGCACGAGGATCCACATCGTCGTCCATTGGAGGCTCGAGACGGTGGCGAGCAAGACCGCCGAAGCAAGCAAGAAGACGCCGCGTGCGGCCGCGGTCGACAGCCCGAGCTTCGAAGGTCGGTCGGTGAGTGCCAGGCCTGCCGGAGACGCCCATCCGAGCAAGAGCCCGAGCAGGAAGAACAAGGAGTGCGCGAGCGGGTCGAGCCGTCGGTCGGTCACGGCGTGAGGCCAGCGAAGCGCGTGGACGCCGCGAAGCCGAGCGCGCGTCAGGTAGACCGTCGACTCCCGTTGGCTGGGGTCTGGCACGAAGTCTCGCCAACTGTGAATGCGGACGCCGTCCAGCCCGACGATGACGTCCTCGGGGCGTACGCCTTGCCGCGCCGCCAAGCTTCGTGGCTCCACGGAAAGGATGCGGACACCCGCCGTGCCGAGCTCCTCGCGCGAAAGCTCGACCCCAAACGCGTCGGCGGCGACCGGCTCGTCGCGGACCCGTTCCTCGCGAAGGCGCCGAGCGCGGATCTGCGTGGGGGTGTCGGGCAACAGATCGATCCGAGTGGGATGCGAGGCAAAGACGTCACGACGGCCATCGGCGGAACGAAACGCGACGCGGATCGTGGCATCGACCGTGGCGCGGCCTCCGAACGCCTCGACCAGGGCGTCATCGACCGGAATTTCGATCAGAGACTCGGACTGCACGACTCCCGACAGCCGCGCGTCGACGTCGGTCTGGGGGGCGCCGGGCCGGTGGAGCACCCCGCGCAAGCTGACGTCGGGCACGCGACCCAGGGGAAAGCCCTCACCATGGATGCGCAGCACCGCGCCCGGCTCGAGGGTGGCCGGCTCGACGGCCTCGACCTCGAGGAGCGCCAGGTCGTCGTACGAGCTGCAGGCGCCGAGCAGAATCAGGCACGAAACCGCCGTTCGCATTGCTCTCCCGTTTCGCCGGCGCCGGGCGAAACGTCAAGAAAACCGAAGGTCGTTTGCACCGGAGGCCGAGGGTTGCTAAGCGAGGCTCCCTTTGGGGCCATAGCTCAGCTGGGAGAGCGTCGCACTGGCAGTGCGAAGGTCAGGGGTTCGATCCCCCTTGGCTCCACCGATGAAGCGCGTGGTGTCGTGGTTGGTGGCATGGCTGCTGGCCGGCTGCGCCGGCACACAGAGCCCGGACCCAGCGCCCTCGGAATCGTACGCGTCACCGCCTACGTCGATCCTGACGCCCGATGCCGTGAGCACCCGGATTGGGCGCTTGCAGTTCTTCGACGGCCTGCCGAGCGAGCAAACGGCCCAGACGGTCTATGACCACCTCGATTTCCTGCGCGGCGTGCGCGCATTCATCCAAACCGTTCCCGCGGCTTCGATGGTGGCGATTCGGCGCGGGCTCTACGATGCCGGCGCGCTCCCCAACTACACGGTGCTCTTGACCGAGTCCACGATGGACGCGCGCTCCTCGTTTCTCACGCCGAGCGCGGACGCCGTTTACGCGACCGCATGGCTCGATTTGAAGGGAGGGCCGATCGTGGTCGAGACCCCTCCCTACGTGGAAGGGGCTCTCCATGATTTCTGGGGTCGCCGGCTGACCGACATCGGCCGAGCGGGCCCCGATCGAGGTCGTGGGGGCATGTATGTGGTGGTCCCTCCCGGATACGGCGGCTTCGTGCCGAGAAGCGAGTTTGCCGTTCGGTCGCCCACCTACGGCGTGTGGGCGGTGTTTCGAGGGCCCCTCGTCGATGGGCGTCCCGGGCCCGCGGTCGGAAGCTTCGAGAAGTACCTCCGCATCTACCCGCTGCAGGAGGCGAGCCGTCCCGCACCGAACCCGTTCGTCGACATCTCGGGCAAGCGGCTCCAAACGATCGCGCCGCGCGATGCGAGCTACTTCGAGCTGATCGACGAGCTGGTGCAAGAAGAGCCGGCCGAGAGCCAAGATCCGGAGATTCTCGGCTTGCTCGCGTCCATCGGCATCGACAAAGGTCAGCGCTTCGCGCCCGATGCGCGGATGCAGGCGATCCTCGCGGACGCGGTCGCGGTGGGGGACGCCACGGTGCGTGCCCTCTCGTTTTCTCCGAGAGACGCGGAGGCCTATCTGCCCGATCGCCAATGGCAAACCGTCTTCGTCGGGGACCGGCGTTCCTTCCTCGACGAAGGAGCACGGGCGATCGATGCACGGGCGCGTTTTCATTACCTCGCCGCGATCGACACCGCCGCGTTGGCCCCGAGCGAGGAAGGCTCGGGAACGGCGGCCGTCTTTGCCGTGCGGGACGGAAAAGGCCGCCTGCTCGATGGAAGCCGGCGGTATGCGCTGACCTTGCCGCCCGAGGTGCCGGTCGATGATTTCTGGTCGCTGACCGTGTACGACAACGAGACGCGCTCGATGCTCGAGACGGCTCGACGCGTCCCGAGCCTGAGCAGCGCGCGCGGCGCTGTGCAGCCCAATCCGGACGGATCGATCACGATCCACTTCGGCCCGAATCCGCCTCGTTCGCGACGCGAGCGATCGAATTGGATCCAAACGGCGCCCGGAAAAGCCTGGCATGCGATGCTGCGGCTGCGAAAGCCGCAAAAGTCGTGGTTCGATGGGTCTTGGAGACCGAGCGACATCGAGCTGGTGGCGGAAGGCGCTTCGAGCCGATCGAGCCGCAACCGATTGCCGGCGGCCGTGCAAACGCTTCGCGCTCCCGACCGGACCGTCACCAGAATCGGACCGCTCGAGCTCATCGGTGGAGTGCCGACCGAGGAAACCGCGAAGCGAGCCTACGACCATCTCGACTTCATCCGTGGCGTCGAGGTCTTTCTGCACGCGCTGTCGGGCGCTTCGGCCGCGGCCATGCGACGCGGCCTGCATGCTGCGGGTGTAAACGGCGCGGGTGTGTTTGGGATCTTCGATCGCAAGATCGACGCACATTCCCTTTTTCTGTTGGGCGATCCAGAGCGCGTATCGGCGCTGACCTGGCTCGACCTGCGCGAAGGCGCGATGATCGTCGAGCTGCCCAATGGGGCCTCGGGGGCCCTCGACGACTTCTTTTTTCGCAGGACTGCGGACATGGGCGAGGTTGCGAAGGAAGAGGCGAACGACTCGTTTCTGTTCGTGCCTCCGGGCTACCAAGGTCAGCTCTCCGAGCAGTACCTGATCTTCAAGTCCCGCACCTTTGGGAACCTGCTCCACATGGGAAATACATCGGCCGTCGACGATCCGGGGGCGACGGCCTCGGCACTGCGGGAAGGCATCCGCATCGAGCCGTTCGACGTGCCGTTGCTCGAAGACCTCGACTTCGACGAACCCTCCGACGACGAGGATGCGACCGCGGTTTCGCCGGAACCGCTCGAACCCGAAAGCACGATGCGATTCGTCGCGCTGTCAGGGCGGTCCTTCGGCACGGTCTTTGCCAACGACCTCGGCTTTTACCGCCAGGTCGACGAGCTTGTGCAGGAAGAGCCGATCGAGGCATTGGGCCCCGAGACGCTCGGGCTCCTGGCCTCGATCGGCATCCGGCGTGGAACCTCATTCGCGCCGAATCCGCGATGGACCGCGATCCTGAGCGAAGCGGCGACGGTGGCCAATGCCACGGCGCGGGCCCTGGCATTTCGACCCCGGGACCCGGAGCGCTTCGTCGCGCCTGGCTCGGCTTGGATCGCCCCTCTCTTCAGCGGCGACTACCTGCGCCAGGGCGTGCGGCTGCTCGACGCACGAACCGCCTTTTTCTACGTCGCAACCCCTTTCGAGGAGCCCGGGGTGCGATGGGCCATGGCGGCCCGCGACGATTCCGGGCGCCCCTTGAACGGCGCCTGGAGCTACCGCGTCACGTTGCCGCCAGACGTCCCGGCCCGAGCTTGGTCCCTGGTCGCTTATGACCCGCAGACGCGATCGATGCTCCAGACGCCACACACCTCGCGGCCAATGGTGAGCAGCCTAAGTGGCAGCCCAGCGCGAAACGAGGACGGGTCGATCACGCTCCATTTCGGGCCCGAGGCTCCTCAGAGCCTCGAGGGCAACTGGATCCCGACGATCCCGGGAAAGGGCTGGTTCCTGGTCCTACGTCTCTACGGACCGACCAAGGCCTGGCCCGACCAGACCTGGCGGCCCGGCGAGATCGAGAAAGTCGATTCGAGCTCGAGATGAAGGACGCGCCACGGGGAGCCCACGCGAGCGGCTCCCCGGACGGCGCGCGGCCTACTTCTTTTTGGCAGGCGACTTTTTCGTCGACTTCTTGGTCGACTTTTTCGCAGCCTTCTT
>CAZBWQ010000020.1:20794-48721 GCA_964495565.1 uncultured Sandaracinaceae bacterium
GGTGCCGACTTCTTGGTCGACTTCTTCGTGGACTTTTTGGACGACGACTTCTTCGACGCCCGCTTCTTGCTTGTCTTGGTGGCTGCTTTCGCCATGTCACGCTCCATTGTCAGTTGTCGCGCAAGTGGATTGTTGCGCAGTATAGACAAGCGCAAGCGTTTGCGAACAAAAAAAGAACGCGAATCACGCGCCGAGCGAGCTTCCGATCTCGTGCGGCATCCGGTGTCTCGGACTCTGGAAGTAGTGCATCGGCGAGTACTGCGCGAGGTTGGTCGCGCGCGACGTGTAGATGCAGCCGTATTGCTCGACTTGGTTTCCAAAGCTCGAAACCTCGTTTCCAGCCTTGAACAGCGAGCCCCAAAACGGATGAAAAGCGAGGCTCAGCGCTTCGTCGAGGGCTTCGCGTTCCCCATCGAGCTCTTTGAGCTGCGCGCGTAGCCGATCGATCGCGCGGCGATGTCGAACCCGGCTCGCCTCCCAGGAAGGCCGCTCGGGGCCTGACTGGTGCTCGACGAGCTTTCGCTCGACCCGTTTGAGGCGCGCTTGGTGCTCGCGGAGCTCGTCGCCCACCGCGTCGCGCGTTTGATCGAGCCGGCTCAGACGCTCGAAGCTCGCGGCGTGCTCCCGAAGCACACGGAGCTCGTCGTCCATCTCTTGGATGATCATCGCCGTCCGCCAGATCGATTCTTTCTTGGCACGAAGCACGTCGCCGTAGATGTGATCACCGACGTAGAGCACCTCGTCCCCTGCGACGCCGAAGGCGCGTTGGAAGTCGGCGATGTTGCCTCCGGTGTAGAGCCGGCCTCGCTCGGGCTCATGGGTTTCCTCCCCGGTTTCGAGGTCGATGAATGGGCTCTTTCCGACGAAAAAACCGGGCTTTTTGGAAGCTGCGCACACGTAGTCGAGGTAGTTCCGCCAACTCGGATACTCCTCGAGCGCATCGTCGAGCAGGTACGACATCATGGCGTCGGTGTACTCGGGACCCGAGTTGGTCAGCAGGAACAGCCGCTTGCCCGCGCTCCGCAGCTTGTGAAAAAGCGTGCCGAGCTCGGGGTCGCGCATGACGTATCGGGGAAGATCCGCCAGCACCACGTCCAAAATCGACCCGTCCTGATGCGACAGATCGGCGCATCGGCGGATGTCGGTGAAGAGCTTGCCGTAGTCGACCGAGCGGCCGTGGCTTTCCAAATGCTCGACGGCCGCCGCATACACGGCGACCTCCGAGAGCGAGTAGAGGGTGTCGACCCAGTGATACCTTCCGGTGCCCGGGCGAAGCCGTCTCGTGTGATAGGCGTGGCGCCGCTCCTCGCGGCTCAGCTTTCGAAAGCCGTGATAGGCGGTTTTGACGTACCGGAAGCGGTCCATCTTGAGGACGTTGCCCAGCTTGCGGTCGATCAAGAGACCCCGGATCGGGAAGTCGGTCCGATACTTCATCGACCGGAGCTCCTCGGGGTAGCCGAGGTCCACCAGCTTGTGGACCGTGGCCTCGATGCTCAGCCGATCCATCTCGGCCTGCCGATAGATCGCGAGCGTGTAGTCCATGTCAAAGCCGACGACTTTGACCTGATCCAACCGCAAATTCCGGTTGCAATACACGCGCCGGCCCGCCGGCGGAGGAACGACGCTTCCCGTGGGGGAGTCGAATTCCGGCGCCGGGAACCGCTCCTGCAAGGAGCCGCTCAGTTTTCGGCCGGATAAACGCTGACCCGCTTACCGGTCCGGCCGCGACGCTCGAACTTCACCACGCCGTCGACCTTGGCCCACAGCGTGTAGTCCTTGCCGACACCGACGTTGGCGCCCGGATGGAACGACTGCCCCACCTGCCGCACCAAGATGCTGCCCGCAGGCACCGCCTGCCCGCCGGTGACCTTGACGCCGCGATACTGGGCGTTCGAATCTCGGCCGTTTCGGGATGAGCCTTGACCTTTCTTGTGTGCCATGGCGCCTCCTTAGCCCTTCACGCTCTCGATGCGCAACTCGGTGTACGGCTGCCGGTGACCGCGGCGGTTCCGGTAGCCCTTCCGTCGCTTCATCTTGAAGACCACGATTTTCTTCGCGAGATCCTGGGCGACGATCTCGGCCGTCACCTTGGCACCGTCGACTCGCGGTTTGCCAACCTCGACCTTGTCGCCACCGACCATGAGCACGTCGGTGAATTCGACCTTGGAGCCGACCTCACCATCGAGCTTCTCGACGCGAATCGTGTCGCCCTCGGCAACGCGATATTGTTTTCCGCCTGTTTGAATGACCGCGTACATCGTGAATCCGTCAATCCCTGAGCTTGGGGCCGCGTAGTCTAGGGTCTGGCGCTTCCGCTGCAAGCGAAAACCGAAGCGAAGGGCCCATCGCTGCTCAGCTCACTCTAAGGTGAAGGAATTCCATGGAAATTCAAGCCTGGGAGGCCACTCGCTGCAGCCGTGGCCGTCGAGGGTCGGCCGCCAGCGCCAGGATCACGACCGCGTAGCTCAACACTTGCAACCAGAGCGGCATCATCCATTGGCCCTCGCGCACCCATCGATCGAGCGGTGCGTAGGCGCCAAGCACGACGGCGCTCCAGAGCAAGGCAGCCCGCCCTTTCGCCGCGACCTCGAGCGGAAGAAGCCAAGCGAGGTACCAGGGGTGAACCTGCGGCGAGAGGAGCAGCATGGCCCAGATCGCGGCGCGGCTCGCATCGACCGGCGGCACACGGCGTCGAAGAAGCACGACCCAGAGGAGGGCCAGAGCGCCAACGACGAAGGCCCGTGCCGCGAGCCCCGCGTCGGGCGGCTCGAGCCACCGATGCGCAAGCCAGTCGACGAGACCGAAGATGCTTTCGTTGCCCTGCCACCGCGCCGCGAACTGACCGGGGCCCGAAGCTTGGTCGGCCACCGACCGCCACCATGCCAAAGGCAAGAGCAAGAGCCCCGACACGAGCGAGCTCGCGACGAGGACCCGCGGCCAGCGCGCGAAGAGAGGAAACACCACCACCCCGACGACCTTGAGCCCGACCGCCGCGCAGGCGTAGGCTCCGGCGCGGACGACGTCTTGCCGCGCGAGCGCCCATGCCGCTCCCATCAAGGCCACGCCCGTGAGGATGTCGAAGTGTCCGTTGAGCGCCGCCTCGCTGAGCAACAGCGGATTGAGCGCCAACGACAGCGCGACGCGGGGGCTCCCGGCAATGCGCTGCGCGGTCCACGCGGAGGCCGCGTGCACCAGGAGCGCGAGCGCCTTGATCGTCCAGACCTTGCCGCCGAGCCATGCCGCGAGGACGAACAGGGCCTGCGCGAGGGGCGGATAGATGCTGACGAGCGACTCGTTGTTGATCGACAACCAGAGGTCATTGCGAAGGCTGCGCAACGCCGGGTCATCGGGGGCGAGGCGGTACGGGTTGAAGCCTTCCAGCCAAAGGCGACCTTCCCACAAGTAGCGGTAGAGGTCGTCCGACATGACCGGCGGCGCAAACACGAAGGCCGCTCCGAAGATCAGAGAAGCAGCCGTGGCGAGCCGTCCGAGGCTGCGTGTGTCGTACGACGGTGTCCACGCCAGAACGCCCGCGTAGGGCAGAAAGCAGACCGCGATGCCGAGCACGACCGTCGAGGGCGGGTATCCGTTTCGCGCGAGCCACGAGCACGCGGCCATCACGCTGCCCTGCGCGGCGAGGCAGGCGAAGAACCGAAGATCCCGGGGCTCGTTCATTGGATCACGAATCGCACGATCCGGATGCGCTCACCTGGGACCATCGTGTACCGGTACTGGCCCGCGATTTCGCGCCCGACGGCGACCGAGACGGTGACCTCGGTCGGCCCACCCCCGGTCATGCATTCGCCCCAGTATTGGAGCTCGACGTCGTAGATGCCGGCGGCGGGGCGTTGACCGACCCAGCGAATGTTTTCGATGCGAGGGTTGGCCATGTCACGGCAGTCTCCTCGTCCCGAATGATCCACGCGCCCGCCGGTCGGCGTCGACGGGCGCTGAAAGCTCAGGGTATCTCCAAGGGGTCCGGTCAAGTAGAGATCGATGTCGGAGCCCGTGTTCCAGGAAGCGGTGACCTGAAGCAGCCCACTCCCATATCCGCACCCGTCGTCGATCACCCCGTCGCAATCGTCGTCGATGGCATTGCAGGTCTCTTCGACGGGATTTCTGCAGTCCCGAGGAATTTCCTCGACCGTCGCGATCGGAACGATCGACACCAAGCGGGGTGGCTCCACCACCTCCGGCAGCATCGGCTCCTCCTCCTCGACGACCTCGAGCGCGGTCTCGGTTTCGGGTCCCGACGTGCCCCGGCCGGAGCAGGACGCGATCAGCAAGAACCCGACAATCCCGATTCCACGTAGCATCGCGGCGGGCACTATAGCCGAGGTGGCGTACAATGCGGATGCGATGGTGGACACGCTCGACCAGGCGGCCGAAACCCTCCGGAGCCACGTGGGCACGCCGGAAGTGGCGATGATCCTCGGCTCGGGGCTCGGTGCATACGCCGACGAGCTCGAAGGCGCGCACCCGATTCCCTACGGACAGATCCCCCACATGCCACTTGCGAGCGTGTCGGGGCACCCGGGCAATCTGGTCGTCGGTCTCGCGCACGGCCGACGGATCGTCGCGATGCAGGGGCGCATCCATCTCTACGAGGGGCGCACACCCGCGGAGGTTGCATTCGGGGTCCGTCTGATGGCTCGTCTCGGCGCGCGCACCCTGATCGTCACCAATGCCGCGGGCGGCATCTCCCCGTCACTCGAGCCCGGCGATCTGATGGCGATCACCGATCAGCTCAACCTGACGGGCACCAGCAGCCTCCTCGGACCGAACGACACGCGGATGGGCCCCCGCTTCGTCGACATGACCGAAGCGTTCGCCACCGAGCTCATTGCCGTGGCACAGCGAGCTGCCGACGAGCTCGGCTTCGAGCTCAAACGAGGCGTGTACGCAGGTCTCTTGGGTCCCGCGTACGAGACCCCCGCCGAAGTTCGGATGCTGAAGACCCTCGGCGCCGACGCCGTCGGCATGAGCACCGTGCTCGAGGTGCTGGCGGCACGGCAACTGGGACTTCGGGTCCTCGGGATCTCGTGCATATCCAACCGCGCCGCGGGGCTCGCCGACCGGCCGCTCCGCCACGAAGAAGTCGAGGAGACCGCGAAGCGCGTCCAACCTCGGTTTCGCGCGCTACTTTCGCGCATCGTGGAGTCGCTATGATCGACGAGCGCGCGTGGGATTCGCTTCGGCAAGCTGCGGCTCGTGTCCGCGCGCACGCGTATGCCCCTTATTCCGGCTTTTCGGTAGGAGCGGCGATCCAGACGGCAAGCGGGGCGGTGTTCGTCGGATGCAACGTCGAGAACGCCAGCTACGGCGGCACGATTTGTGCCGAGCGGGCCGCGCTCGCCGCGGCAGTCGCGGCCGGGGAGCGTGAGCTGGTCGCCCTGGTGATCACGTCGGGATCGGCGGGCCCAACCCCGCCCTGTGGCATTTGCCGGCAATCGCTCCACGAGCTGGCCCCGCAGCTACCCATCCGCAGCTACGGGCAGTCGAGCTGGACGGAATACGCCCTGCCCTCGCTGCTGCCCGATGCGTTCGGGCCCGAGCAGCTCGGCTGAGGGCCCGTCAGTCGAAGCCCTGTCCGATGCGGCGCAGCCTGTTTTGCACGTCCGCCCGGTCGATGGCGTCGCGGTCGGCGAGCTCGAGATACCGTCCATACTCGACCACGGCGTCTCGTCGCTTCTTTTGCGCGTAGTAGATGTCGCCAATGAGCCGGTGGGCATCGGCGAGCCACCCGCTTTGCTCGGGCGCTTCGTCTCCGAGCGACGCAGCTTTGTTCAGCGACGCCAAGGCTTGCTGGGAACGCCCTTCGTCGAGCTGCAGACGCCCGAGGCGATACCACCAGTAGCCGCGCTCTGGCCGGCCGTCGACGGCCTTTTGCAGCGCCGCGATCGCCTGCTTCATCTGGCCCAATTGGAAGTAGCACTCGGCCATCGCAGCCCACGCCTCGATCCGACTCGGATTGAGCTCCAGGGCCTTTTGGAGGTCGCTGAGCGCATCGCGGACGGTGCCGGCGCGAATCCGAATCCGCGCCCGTAGCCAGTAGGCATCCCCGAGCGTGGGGTCGAGCTCGAGCGCGGCATCGAGCTCGCGAAGCGCCGTGGCCATCTCGTTCGATTCGAGCGCGACCCATGCCACGTACAGCCGGTATACCCCCTTGTGCGGCTCGAGCCGGGCCGCGCGCTCGAAATGCTGCCGCGCCGCTTCCAGGTCTTGTCGTTCGAGCTCGATGCGGCCGAGGTAGTGCTCGGCCTCCGCAGAGTACGGCTGGGCTGCCAAGACCTCGCGCAACATGGCTTCCGCTTCGTCCAGCTTGCCGGTGAGCATCATCGTGGCTCCGAGGCGCGACTTGAGCGCAGCGTCCTCGGGCGTTTGGGCGAGCGCTTCGCGGTAGCTCGCGATGGCGGCTTCCATGTTCCCACCCGCCTCGGCGAGCCGTCCTTTCTCGAGCTGGAGCCCAGGAAACTTCGCGTCGATCGCTTCGACGTTGGCAAGCGCGGTGGCCGCCTCGTCCAACATCGACTTGCGGCGATACGCCTGGGCGAGACCGAACTGGGCCGACGCGTCGCCGGGCTCCACCTCGAGGGCCGCACGAAATTCGGCTATCGCCTCGTCGAGCCGGTTCCGTTGGAGCTCGGCCCAGCCGATGAGACGGCGCACCTCCGGGGTGATCGCGACGTTCTCTTGGGCTTCGACCAACACGGCCACCGCCTCACCGGGACGTTGGGTATCCGCGTAATGCTGCGCAAGAGCCATGTACGGTCCGATTTGCTCGGGGTTGAGGCGGATCGCGTTTCGGAAATGCCGTACCGCATCCTCACTGCGGTCGAGCGCCGCGTCGACTTTGCCTTGCCAGATCTCGACCCCCACGTGAACGGGCTCGGGTGTCTCCAAATCGGCGAGCAGTTGCTTGGCCTCCTGCGGCTTGTTCATGGCCAGCAGGGCCTGCGCGGCGCCCAACTTGGCCTCGACGATGACTTTGGGCTTGCCGGTCGCATCGAGGGGGGCGCCTGGCTCGATCTCCGCGCGAAGGACCGTCTGGAACCGCGCGTAGGCGTCCTGGTACGCGCGCTCGAGCAGAACGAGGCGCGCGGCTCCGAGCGCGGCGTCCGCGTTGCCGGTGTCGAGCTCGAGCGCCTTCGTATACAGCTCCCGTGCCGCGCCCATGCGCCCGCGGGACTCTTCGATCTGGGCGAGAAGCGCCAGAGCCGCGGACCGGTCCGACCCGGCGACGGGGCCCTTCGCAGCGCCTTCGACGCCCGCAGGCGCCTTCAGCATCTCGTAGGCCTCGTCGAGCTCCCCCGCCTGCATCGATCGCTCCGCCAGGACGACACGAGCCGCGGCGTGCTCAGGGCTCCGCGCGAGCGTCGCTTCCGCGGCGGATGCCGCTTTTTCGGGGTCGCCAGCCAAGCGATGAGCTCGCGCCAAACCCCACTGTGCCCGCGCGCTGTCGTGCTTCTTCGACGCACGCTCGAAGGCCTCGATCGCGGCCTGCGCATTTCGATCACGCAAGGCGATTTCGCCCGACACGAGATCGACGTACGAGTCGTCGGGATCCTGCTGGCGCGCAAGCGCGATCTCGGATCGTGCCGCCGCCAGGTCCGCATTGCGCAACGAATCGGCAGCCAGGGCGACATGGATGCGCGGCGCCTCGTCACCCCTCCGCTTCAGGTGAAGCCGCAGCGAATCCGCTACCTCCGCACGCTCGGGATCCTGCCCGTAGCGGACTTGATGATGAGACTCGTGCAGCAGGCTTCGGGCGATCAGCGCCCGATTGAGCCGGGCGTCCTCGCGCGCCGCAGCCAAGGCGTCCAGCGCGCGCCGGGTGTCCGCGTAGGTGTCCGAAGCGGCCGTGATCTCGGCCTGCTCGATGACCTGCGCCACCTCCACGGGGTCCCCCGAGGCCGGGAGAAAGGGCTCGACCGCGTGAATCCCGAAGAGGCCGTGCTTCGTCGTCCCGGCATAAAAGCCGGCGCCGAGCACAAGCGCAGCCACGCCGAGCCCCACCGCGGCCTTGAGCAACCAGGGCGGGCGCTCGATCGAGAGGGCGCGACGCTTCTTCGCGGGCGTCGCCGGCCGTGCAGGCGCGGCTCCGACCCGAGGCATCCGATGCACTTCGTCGCCCGCGGAATCGGGCTCGGGCTCTTCGAGGCCCAAAGAATCGCTGCTGATACGACCGCGGTCCTCGTGCATCCGGGGCTGGCCCACCGGAGGAGGCGGCGAAGGAGCCTCCCGTGGCGCATCGAGCTCCATGTCGAGCTCGAGGTCGTCTCCCTCGGGGAGATCGAGCTCGACCGGTCCACCGCCATGCGCTCGATCCGGCTCGTCCAAATCCAGATCGAGGTCCATGAAATCATCGCGCGCAACCGGCAGATCCCGTTGATCCCGAGGCATCGGCAGGTCCGAGTCGAGCGAGATCGGGTCCGGCAGCGTGGAGTCGGACTTCGGCTTCGGCAGCTCCGCGTCTGTCAACGCCATCGGAAGATCGACGTCTTCCTCGAGCGAATCGAACGCGCGCGCTGCGCCGAGCGGCGAGCGTGAGCTGCGACCGGAGGATCCGCCACTCCGACGAGGCGCTGGCAAGTCGGCGTCCGGGGCGCGCCCGCGAGGCGCCGGCAAATCGACCGCTCCAGGACCTTCGAAGGGAGCCGGAAGATCGACGTCGGCGAATGGATCGAAATCAGCGTCTTTGGGCGCGGGAAGATCCGCCCCGTCGTCATCGCCCCCGAACAAGTCCGCCCCAATCGGCCCCTTCCCCGCTTTCGGGGCGGGCAGATCGTCGAACGCGTCCCCAGAAGGCCCCGCCGGAATGTCGGTGTCTCGATCCTCGAGCTCGGGTGCGGGCCGTTTTTGGGCGGCATCGGGGACGCGGGGCGGTGAATTCGGGCCGAGGCCCACCTGCGTCGCCTTTCGCGGCCGCTTTGCCGGTTTTCGCTCGCTCGGCGCGGCGCCTCCACCCACCTTGGCCGTGGAGCCATCTCGGTGCACGTGAAAGCTCTCGTTGCACTTCGGACACCGCATGCGCAGCCCGTCCTTCGGTAGGCGGTTTGGGTCCACCTCGTACGAAGAGCTACACGACGGGCAGCTGACCTGGATCATGACCTTGTTCCCCCGGTGATCAACATAACATGCCGAGCGCCTCTCTCATAAACCCGCTGGTTTCATTCCGGCATGGGTGGAACGACTGTCCATGAACGTGAATGTCCTACCTTGACGCCCGTAGAGGTGGAGGACTACCTTCGCGGCAACCGTGAAGCGCACCGTTCAGATCGAAATTGCCGGCGCCCGCTACCGAATGTCCTCGGATGCCGACGAAGCTTACCTGCAACGTCTCGCCGACATCGTCAACGAACGAGTGAAGGCCCTCGGACCGAAGGCGGCCCGGACTGCCTCGCCTGCGCAGCTGTTGGCGGTCGTGGCGCTCGGCCTGGCCGAAGATCTCGACGCCTCCGAGCGGCGTCGCGACGCGCTCGCAGCGAAGACGCGCCAGGTCGTCGGTGCTGCCATCCGGCGCATCGATCAGAGGTTGGAGGCCGACGCCGAGCTCGCACAACAGATCGACCCGTGAGCCGAGGCGAGCCGGATCCGGCGGAAGCTCGGATTCGTCAGCGAGCCAAGCTCGCGCTGCGTCAGAAGTTGCGTGCGGTGCGCGCGGCGTTGCCATCCGACGCTTGCGATGCGCGCTCGGCAGAGATCACGAGAAGGCTCCTCGATCTCGAGGAGCTTCGCTCGGCCAGAACCGTGTTGGCGTTCGCCTCGATTCGAAACGAGGTCCGCACCGGGCGGTTGATCGAAGCTCTGTGGGAACGTGGCGACTGCGTATTGCTTCCCCGGGTCGCCGGAGACGAGCTCGACCTGCGGATCGTCGGGCCGGATACCCCGCTCGAGGAGGGAGCCTTTTCCGTGCCCGAGCCCCCGATCGGGGCCGCGTCCGGATCTGCATCGGAGGTCGACTTCGCCCTCGTCCCGGCCTTGGCGGTCGATCCACACGGTTACCGGATCGGTTACGGCGGTGGCTACTACGATCGGCTTCTTCCGTGCTTGACGCGGGCAACGTCCTGCGTGGTGGCCTACGACTTTCAGCTCATCGCGGAAGTGCCCGCGTTGCCGTTCGACGTCCCGGTCGATCTGGTCGTGACCGATCGGCGCGTCATTCGCACCAAATGACCTCCCGGCGCACCCACTTGCCGGCAGTGTTATAGATCGGAGGTGATCGCACCCGCCGCCCAGAGGAAGCTCGAGAGGCTGCCCGCTTCACCCGGCGTCTACGTTTTCCGGGGCGAGCGGGGCAAAGTCCTCTACGTCGGCAAGGCGCGAAGCCTGCGCAGCCGGGTGCGGAGCTACTTTCAACCCGGCTCGAGTGACTTGCGCGCTTTCGTGAGTCGCCTGGAGCGCGAGCTGCAAGACATCGAGACCTTCGTCACCCACACCGACAAGGAAGCCGCGCTCCTCGAAAACCAGCTCATCAAGTCGCACCAGCCGAAGTACAACGTGAAGCTTCGGGACGACAAGGAATTCCTCTCGCTTCGTCTCGACGCCAAGAAACGTTGGCCGCGGCTCGAGGTAGTGCGGCGTCCCAAGCCCGACGGCGCGCAATACTTCGGCCCCTACCATTCGGCCACCGCGGCGCGGCAGACGCTCCGCCTGGTGAACCGGCACTTCCAACTACGCACCTGCACGGATACGGAATTTCGGCTTCGAACGCGACCTTGCCTCCAGTACCAGATCAAACGGTGCCCGGCGCCCTGTGTGATGAAAGTCGACGAAGAGGAGTATCGGGCGCAAGTCACCAACGTGGCGCGCTTTCTCGAAGGCCGGCACGACGAGCTCATCCGGGACCTCGAGGAACGAATGAAGACCGCGTCCGAGCAGATGCAGTACGAGCAGGCCGCCGTCTACCGCGACCAGCTTCGCGCGGTCGAGCGCGCGCGTGAGGAGCAGCGCGTGGCGGGCGTTCAGAAGTCCGATCAGGACGTCATCGGTTTTCATCGCCAGGGCGATCAGGTGGAGATCGCCGTGCTGAGCCTGCGCGGCGGGCGGTTGTTCGGCGTGCGAACCATGCCCTTGCGTCGGGTGGCGGTCCCGAACGACGAAATGATCGGCGACTTCTTGCGCCAACACTACGGAGGACGCTCGGTGCTGCCCGATGAGATTTTCGTCCCATTGCCCATCGAGATGAGCGAAGCCCTGGAAGAGCTCTTGAGCGAAGAACGAAGGCGCCGCGTGAGCATCGTGCAGCCCAAGCGCGGTCCCAAGGCCAAGCTGCTCGAGCTGGCCCGAGAAAACGCCGCGCACGCGTTCGAGCAAAAGGAACGGGCCCGAGAGGACGTCGAGTTCCGCCTCGAAGCCCTGCAAAAGCAGCTTCGCCTCTCGGTGCTTCCACGGAGGATCGAATGCGTCGACATTTCGCACCTCGGCGGAGAGGAAACCGTCGGAGTCTTCGTCGCGCTTCGGGACGGTGTGCCCGACAGGGATCGGTATCGGAGCTTTCGAGTCAAAGGCATTCGCGGGGGGGACGACTACGCCGCGATGTACGAGGTCCTGGCACGCCGATTGCGGCGTGGCGCCAACCAGGAAGAGGGCTGGGAGCTTCCGGACTTGCTCGTGGTGGACGGCGGCAAGGGGCAGCTCGGGGTCGCAATACGGGCATGCGAAGACGTCGGCGTCTCCGATCTCGAGGTCGCCTCCGTGGCCAAGCCTCGGATCACCACGGCCGGCGAACGAGAAGGCGAACGAATCTTTCGGCCGGGACAAAAGAACCCCTTGCCCGTCCGCGCGAGCTCGGCGCTCTCCCTTCTGTTGCTCGCCCGTGACGAGACTCACCGCGCGTCGAACGTCCTTCGCAAGAAGGTGGGCCGAAAAAAGCGGCTTCGCAGCGAGCTCGATTCCGTGCCCGGCATCGGTCCGAAAACCCGGGGCAAGCTGCTGAGCCGGCTCGGCTCCGTCGAGGCGGTCGTCTCCGCTTCGGAGAAAGAGCTGATCGAGGCGGGCGCCACGCGACGCCAAGCCCGCGCGATCCAGCAAGAGCTTGGAAACGGCCGCGCGCTCTCGGTCGATGCGCGCACCGCCGAGGAAAAGGCGATCGAGAACGCGTTCCAGCACGATTGACCCACATCGGGGTTGGAGGCGCTCAATCGGCGGCCGGCAAACGCACGCGGAACACCGCCCCGCCTTCCTCTCGATTGCCCGCTTGGATCGAGCCGCCGACCTGCTCGACGATCGCGTGGCAGACGGCCAGACCGAGACCAGTGCCATGACCTGCCGGCTTGGTCGTGACGAAGGGGTCGAAAACCTGATCGAAGATCTGCGCATCGATTCCGGGTCCGTCGTCCTCCACCGTGAGCTGCACGATGCCCTCCCCGTTCGAGGCGCGTACCCCGATCCGGCCCTGGCCTCCGAGGGCGTCGGCGGCATTGAAGAGGAGATTGAGCAGGAGCTGACGCAAACGCTCCGAATTGCCTCGCACGCGAGGAAGGTCGCTCTCGAGCTCGACATGGAGCTCGATCTCCCGAAAACGGCTCTGCCGGTCGAGCAGCTTGACCGTGTCGGACACCACGTCGGATAGGTCGGCGGAGCTCGCATCTCGGCCCGTGACGTCGGGCTCGCTTCGCGAGAAATCCAGCAGGTCGCGGATCGTATGGTGAATGCGGTCCGACTCTTGCTCGATGCGGCGAATGAATTCCCGCTGCTCGTCGGGCTCGAGGTCCCCGCCGCGCAAGAGCTCGATCAAGCCACGAATCGCAGCCAAGGGATTGCCGATCTCGTGCGCGACCCCCGCCGACAGACGGCCCACGGCGGCCAGCCTGGCGCTCCGGATCAGCTGCTGTTGCGTGCTGGTGAGCTCGGCAGTCGTCTCTTCCAACTCTTCGAGCCTCTCTTGAAGCGCTGCTCGATCGGCCCGGAGCTGCGCGGCCATCTCGTTGAAGGTCGCTGCCAAACGGGCCACTTCCGCGGCACCCTGGACCGGAACGCGCGTGCCGAGACGACCCGTCGCCAGCCGCTCCGATGCCAGGCGCAAGCGATCGATCGGCCTCACGATGAAATACGTGAGCAACACGTACGCCAACAAGAGCACGGTGGCCGCGGTTAGGCCGAGGTAGAACACGAAGAGGCTCCGGCGTGCGCTGTCGAGACGATCGGTTGGCACACCCCAGACGCGAAGCTCGACTCCGTCTGCAGTGGTGATGACCGCTTCAGGCTCGCCTCGCGCCTCACCCCAGGACCGCGTGAGCCCATCGGGTCGTCGCACTTCCATTCGTGCAACCAGCCCCCGGTCGATCATCGAGCCCATGCGCTCGTCGAGTTGCGCGTCGCCCTGCGCGACCGTCGCCAAGGTTTGCGCCACCGCCGTGGCACGCGCTCGCCGTTCCTCGGCGTTGGCGCTCTCGTCGAGCCGCGCGGTGACCAAGCTCAGCAACACGAACGCGCCGCCAAACACGACGATCAACGCGAGCATGAGCTGGCTTCGAAGCCCCAGTCCGAACGGACGCGCCATCTGCATAGTCTACAGGGACTCTCTCTTGACCCGCCACGCGGGTCGGTGCATGGGGAAACCATGACACGGGGCGCCCGTTTCGGCGTGATCGTCGGTACGATCTTCGTCCTCTGCTCCCTGTGCGCGAGCGCGAGCGCACAACGACGGGGAGACGGCCTCTACGGTCGCTGGGACCGCGGACTGACCCTCGCGCTCGGAGCCGGAGGCGGAGCCACGTGGATCGACCGCGCCGCCGATCCGAACGTGGTGGGCGAAGCTCGTTTCCTGGTGGCCGACGTCGCCGGCCTGGCTCTGGCAGGCCGTTGGGGTCCGGACTCCGGGCAACACCTGTTCCTCGGGGTGGACGTGCGACCACTGTTTCCGGCGCTGTTCTTTCTCTACAAGCAAACCTGGAAAGAGATTCCCGATTTGATCCTGCAATCGATCTTTTTCGAGATCGGGCCGGCGTTTCTTCTCGATGGCGATCGGAGCGTCGGATTGGGCGTGGGCTTCGGGTTCGGGGTGCCTCTTTACCGCCCACTCCGGACGCTTCGAGGATTGTGGCTTCGGATCGGCACCCGCTACGTCAACGCGGACCCTTCCCACCGGAATACCGAAGCGGCCGCCGATGGCACTCGTTGGACTCTCTACGGAGCTTTCGTGATCCGCCTCGGCTTTCGATCGAACCTCAGCCGCTGGGCGCCGCAGCAGAGTCGTTTCCGGTAGTTTGGCCCCGGCTTCGAACCCGGCTACAACGCTCTGGTGAGACGCACGAAGATCGTGTGTACGCTGGGGCCGGCCAGCAACACGCAACCGAGGATCGCCGAGCTGATTCGTGCCGGCATGAGCTGCGCGCGCCTCAACTTCTCTCATGGCGACCACGCATCACACGCCGCGCTGGCCGAGCTGATCCGCGCCGCGGCGAGCGAAGCGAGAGTGCCACTCGCCATACTGGCCGATCTTCAAGGACCGAAGATGCGTATCGGAACGTTTTCCGAAGGTCCCGTCCAGCTCACGCGCGGTGATCGCTTTTCGCTCACCACCGAGCCGGTCGAGGGCAACCGCGAGATCGTCTCGGTGAGCTACGCCTCGTTGCCCATGGACGTGAAGCCCGGAGATCGCGTCGCCCTGGACGACGGTCTCATTCGTCTGCGCGTCGATGCAGTCGAAGGGCCCACCGTTCACACGGTCGTCGAGGACGGAGGCATCCTCTCCGACCACAAAGGGCTGAATCTGCCCGGCGTCTCGATCAGCGCCCCGGCCTTGGGCGAGAAGGATCGGGAGGATCTGCGGTTTGCCGTGTCGGAGCTTGGCGTCGACTACGTCGCCCTTTCGTTCGTCCGAACGGCATCCGACGTGGAAGAAGCCAAGGCCTTGGCTGGAGACGTGCCGGTCATCGCCAAGATCGAGCGTCCCGAGGCCGTGACGGCGCTCTCCGAGATATTGGACGCCGCCGATGGGATCATGATCGCGCGGGGCGATCTCGGGGTCGAGCTCGGGGCCGAGAAGGTACCGCTCATGCAGAAGCGGATCATCCGGGAGACGAACGCCCGTGGAAAGGTGGTGATCACGGCGACACAAATGCTGGATTCGATGATCCGAAACCCTCGGCCGACCCGGGCCGAGGCCGCCGACGTAGCCAACGCCGTGATGGACGGGACCGACGCAGTCATGCTGAGCGGCGAGACCGCCGCCGGTGGATACCCGGTCCAAGCGGTCCAGATGATGGATGCGATCATTCGGGAGGTGGAATCCGACTACCTCGAAGACATTTCGCGTGAGTTCGGCGAGCTCCAGAGCGTGGGCGACGAAGACTGGCCCTTTTCGAACGCCGCCGCGCGTGCGGCTGCGGTGGTGACTCGTCATCTCCCGCTCAAAGCGGTGGTCGTGTTCACGCAAGACGGCCGATCCGCAGGCCTTTTGGCAGAGCATCGACCCCGAGCGCCGATCGTCGCCGTGACGAGCGACGTGCGGGTGGCTCGACGGCTCGCGCTCGAATGGGGCGTGATTCCTCGCGTGGAGGTGCCGCCCGAGTCACTCGACGAAACGCTTCGAATCGCGACCTCGTTGCTCGTTCGCGAGAAAATCTGCAAACGGGGCGACGCCTTCGCCATGGTAGTCGGATGGCCGACGTCGGGCCGCACCAACACCCTGAAGCTGCACCATCTCTAGCCCCCCGCGCTCGCATGCACTAGATCGCGGTTCATGGACGAGCTCCCGGAACGGATCGGCCGCTACCGAATCGAGCGACTCATCGGGTCGGGCTCGATGGGAAACGTCTACTTGGCGCACGATGCGGACCTCGATCGGCCGGTGGCGATCAAGACGCTGCGGGACCTCGTTCTGGATCCGGAGACCCGCGAGCTGTTCCTGAGCCGGTTCCAAAACGAGGCTCGCGCAGCCGCACGGCTGCACCATCCGAACATCGTTCAGATCTTCGACGTTGGCGACGATCCCCGCGTCGGGCCGTACCTCGTCTTCGAATACGTGCGCGGCCATACGCTCAAAGAAGAGCTGAAGAAGAAGGGTCCGCTTCGTCCCGATCGCCTGCTCTATCTCGTGCAGCAGGTGGCCGATGCGCTGGCCACGGCGCACGTCGCCGGCGTGATTCACCGCGACCTCAAGCCGGAAAATCTTCTGATTACGGAGAATGGGCAGATCAAGCTGGCTGACTTCGGCATCGCACGGATTCCGAACGCGGATCTCACCAAAGAAGGGCAGTTCCTGGGAACGCCCTGCTACTCGGCGCCCGAGACGCTTCGCCGGGGCGAGTACAGCGAGGCGAGCGACCTGTTCTCCTTCGGAGCGGTCGTCTACGAAGCCGCCAGCGGCGAGCGCGCGTTTCCCGGCACGGAGGCGATGGCGGTGGCGCATCAGGTCATGAACGCCGCGCCGGTACCGCCGAGCGAGGCCAACCGCGGCGCGGACATCCCCACGGCAGTCGATGCGGTCATCTTGCGGGCCCTGCGCAAGAGCCCCGCCGACCGATGGGGAAGCGCGAGAACGTTCGTGGCGGCGCTCCGCGATGCGTACGATGGACGACGCGTGTCGAGCTCGCGGCCGAAGCGGGTGAGCCTGCCATTCGTCATGACCGTGATGGTCGTCGCGGTTGCTGGGCTGTGGATCGTCGCTCGGGATTGCCAGACCTCTCCGACGACTGCGGCGCCGGGAATCGAGATCGACGCGGGGGTCGATTCAGGAACGAAAGACGCAAGCGCCAGCGCGAATGTCGAAGTCGATGCAGGGCTCCGCGAGCTTTCGCCGCACGAGCGTGAGGAGGTCGCGAAAGACGAGCTGGCGCGAGCGCGGGAGGCGATCGAGCAGGGTGACTTCGACGCGGCCGAAGCGGCGCTCGGACGGGCGGCGGACTACGACCCGACCAACCCCGACATCGAGGAGCTTCGTCAGAAGTTGCAGGGCGCGTTCGACGGCGGCTAGTACAATTTGTTCTGTGGGTCGCGCACGGGTCTCCACTGGCATTTTTGTCCGCCGCCTGCCGTCGAGACGCACTTGGACATGTACGTCAACGTCCTGCCGCAACCCGTGACGCGCTTCTGCATCGGCTCGTCCTGGACGAACTCGATCGCCGCTTCATCGCAGGCCAGATCGACCGCCGCCGCGCTGCGGATCTGCTGCTTGGCTGCCGATTCGTGTCCGCACCCAGCCAACAAGAGCACCACCGCTGCCAATTCGATCAATCGTTTCATCACACCCGAGCCCTCGCGAAGCATACCGCACCGTACGACCGCAGCGACCCTAGAACGAAATTCCAAGCTTGCGCAGGTCGGCCTCCGCCTGTTTCGCCCAGCCTCGATTGGCCTTGGGGCTCGCCGGGCTCGGATGGAGCAGCGTGCCGACTCGAGCTGACTCTCCGAGCGCGGCGCGCGCCCGTTTGGCGGCCCAAGCCCCCACTCCGACCACGACCTCGGGCTCCAATCGCTCGAGCGAAGCACGCAACGCTCGGTCGCAAAGCGGAAGCAGGGCCTCCCGCTCCGCCGCCCGAAGCTTGTCCGGCGTTCGATTGCGGCCGCTCGACTCGAGAAAGAGCAAAGGGCAGTAGTTGAGGACGAAGAACCGCGAAAAGAAGCGCTTCGGCGTGCCGAATCGATCGCGCGCCCAGCCCCACAGCCGCGAGCCACTCACCTCCGAACGGGAGCAGTCGAATCCGAGCACGGGTCGCTTCGGATGCTCTTCGGGTGGGTGACCGACGGGCGCGTGGATCCCCATCCAATCGCGCACCAGCGCCACGTCCCCGAAGGGCACGCCGGTCTGCGCCATCCCGAATGGTCCGGGGTTCATGCCCACGAGAACGGCCTCCTTGGAGCCAGCCCCGAAGCGGCGGAGGTAGAGCTCATGCGGGCGGCGCGCGTACTCGAGCGGGTTGTACACGTGCGTCACCGGCGAGGCGAACTCGAGCTGCGACACGGCACGGCTCAAGTCGCGCGAAACGTCGACGAGGTCAGCCATGGCCCGTCAGCACAGATACCTTTCGCCGCCATCGCACAGGATGGTGACGACGCGCTGTCCGGGCTTCAGGCGCCGGGCCACCTCGAGCGCGGCGTGGACGTTCGCCCCCGCCGAGGGCCCGACCAGCAGCCCCTCTTCACGTGCCAACCGCTTGGTCATGCGCTCGGCCGCGATGTCGGTGACGGTGATGACCTCGTCGATGAGATCGGTGTCGAGGACGTCGGGAACGAAACCCGCGCCCAGGCCCTGAATGCCATGGAGCCCAGGCTTGCCGCCCGACAGAACGGCGCTCGCCCGAGGCTCCACCGCGACCAGGCGGACGTCGGCCTTTCGCTCCCGGAACACGCGACCGACCCCGGTGAGGGTGCCTCCGGTCCCGACTCCAGCAACGAACGCGTCGACCTTGCCACCGGTGGCTTCCCAGATCTCCTCGGCGGTCGTCGCGGCATGGATCTCGGGATTGGCGGGGTTTTCGAACTGCCTGCACATCATCGCGCCCGGCGTCGTCTCGAGGATGCGCTCGGCGGTTTCGACGGCGCCTGCCATTCCGTCTCCGGAACCGGTGAGAACGACCTCGGCGCCAAACGATTTCAGAAGATGGCGGCGTGCCTCGCTCATGTCCTCGGGCATGACGATGACGCAGCGGTAACCGCGGACCGCGCAGATCATGGCCAAGCTGATGCCCGTGTTTCCGCTGGTCGCCTCGACCACGGTCGAGCCGGACTTGAGCTCGCCGCTCCGCTCGGCGGCCAGGATCATCGACAGCGCGGGCCGATCCTTGACCGAGCCCCCTATGTTCGCCGACTCGAGCTTCCCGCACACTTCGGCGCCCTTGCCCCCCGTGATTCGGGACAGGCGCACCAGCGGGGTGTGGCCGATCAGATCCAGTGCTCCGTCGTAGATTCGCTCGGTCATGCGGCCGCTAGCATATCAGGAGGCGGCTAGATGTCATCGGAAGAAGAAGGCGCCTCGTGCAGCTCGTAGGCTTGAATGATTCGCTGGACCAGCGGGTGCCGGACCACGTCCGCATGGGAAAAATAGATGAACTCGATGCCTGGGATCTTCGCGAGCACCTTCTCGGCATGACGTAGGCCGCTTCGCGCGCCGCCTGGCAGGTCGATTTGCGTCACGTCGCCCGTGATGACGGTCTTGGAGTCGAAACCAAGCCGAGTCAGGAACATCTTCATCTGCTCGGCCGTCGTGTTCTGGGCCTCGTCGAGGATCACGAAGCTGTCGTTCAGCGTCCGCCCTCGCATGAACGCAAGCGGCGCCACCTCGATCGTGCCGCGCTCGATCAACGCGGTGATTCGGCCCGGCTCCAGCATGTCGTGCAGCGCGTCGTAAAGCGGACGCAGGTACGGATTGATCTTCTCGGCGAGGTCGCCAGGCAAGAAGCCCAGCCGCTCGCCTGCCTCGACGGCCGGGCGCGTGAGGATGATGCGCTTGACCTGTCGCTCCTGGAGGGCGCGCACGGCCATGGCCATCGCCAGGTAGGTCTTCCCGGTGCCGGCTGGTCCGATTCCGAAGACGATGTCGTGAGAGCGAATCGCCTGGACGTAGTTTTGCTGGGTCACGCCCTTGGGGGAGACGATTCGCCGGCTCGAGGTCGTGAGCACCACGTCATCGAGCAGCGCGCGTAGCCGGACTTGCGGGTGGGCCTGCAGGGTTCTCGCGGCGCGCGCCATCTCGAGCGGGCTCAGCTCGCGAACCTGCAGTGCGTCGATCAGCTCGTGCAGGACCCGCTCGACCAACTCGACCTCCCGGTTTGGACCGTGGACGTGAATGGTCGAGCCACGCAGGCCCATCGAGGCGCCCAATTCGGCTTCGAGGACCCGCAAGTTCGCGCCTCCCGGGCCCGTGAGCTTCAGCAGCAGGGTTGGATCGGCGACTTCGATGTCGGCCGATACGTCCGTCTCGGCAGGGCCGGTGTGCGAGGTAGGTTCGATAGACGAAGCTTAACCTTTCAGGCGCCTTCGCGCGAGTCCGAAAGCTAACGCCACACCAAGCCGTCGGGGTCCCGGTCGAGGGCGATGTGCAAGCGCTCGTGGGCGCTCAAGACGAGCCCGCGAACCGTATCGCCGTCGAGCGGATACGAGGCCAGGCCGACCGCGCAATGGAGCGGTGCGAGGTGATCCGGATCTCGCGATCGCTGCGCGCGAACCTCCAGTTGAAGTCGGCGAACCACCTCGACCACCGCTCTTGCGCTCGGGCCCTCGAGCCCGACGAGGAACGTGCTCGGATCCCATCGGCCGCGTACGTCCTCGCGCCGAAAGCGACCTTGGATCAAACGGCCCAGGTGCGTTTGCAGACGGCGCGCCCAGACCGGATCGATCCCTTCGAGACCGGTCGTTCGGATCAGGGCCACCGAATAGGTTCGGCCGTGCCGCTGCGCCGAAGACAATCCTGCCTCGAGAGAGCCGACCGCAGCCGCGCGCGCCCACAAACCCGTCTGGCCGCAACGGACTCGTTGGCTCCGGGACATCGCCATCCGCTCGGCTTCACGGTGAAGGTGCGGCAGCCATCCTCCTTCGCGGCTCAGGCGATCGGTCATCTGCGGCTCGTCGGCGAGCGGGGAATCTTCGAAGCAAAGCAGCGCACACTCCGAGTCCCAGGCGGACATCCGGATGATCGCGGGAACCTGCTTTCCGGTCACGCTCGATCCCAAGAGGACCACGTCCGGCGACTCGACGTCCAGCTCGCGCAAGAGCTCCTCGAGGCTGAAGTAGAGCAGACACTCGAGGCCTGCTTCTTCGACCATGCGCGCTGCCTCGGGATCGCGAAGGACCGCAATCTTCGGCCTCGGGGCCGATGCGCGCTCGACTGCCGTCCCGAGGGCATGGTGCAAGCGAACGAGCTCGATCGGATGCGACAAGAAGATGTCGATCCCGAGCTGGGCTGCTTGGGCGCGCGTGTGAGGGTCGTCATCGACCGACAGGAGAATGATCGGCGCCTGCCCGCAACCCGCAACCCCGCGGAACATCGAAACGAAACGGCCGAGCGCGTCTCGGTCGCGCAGAGGCCAACCGACCAACGCGGCCGTCGGAGAAGTGCGGGCCGCGATCTGGAGCGCTTCCTCGACGCTCGATGCCGGTCGAAGATGGACGAGCGCTTCGTCGAACGCGGCTCGAAGGTAGGCGATCATCGCGGGGTCGTCCTCGAGCACCAAGAGCGTGGGGACGAGCTCCGTCGCAGCCGGCGGATGCAAAAAGAAGCTTGCAGCGGGCGTCACGGGAGGCGGCGAAGTGGCCAAGGCCGGGAGCTCGTGTCCCGCAACGGCCGCGGCGTGGCTCCGAACCGCATCGATCGACTGGAACATCGTCGGCCAATCGAGGCGTCCCGATTGTTGAAGCTGGCGCAGCTCGTGCTCGATCCGGGCGGCCGCGTCGGAGATTTCCGCGAGCCCGTGGCTGCGCGCGGCTCCATGCAGATCGTGCGCCTGTCGCAACGCTTCGGCCACGACGCTCGCGCGGCTCGTCTCCGCATGGACGCGTCGAATGGCGCCGGTCAGGTTGTCGGCCGTGATGGGGAGCAGGCTCACGTACGACTCTCTGGCCTTCTCTCGATCGATTCCAGGCTCGCTGGGCTCCTCGGGGTAGAGCACCTTCTCGCCCGGATCTTCCGCTTCTTCCGGTGCCCGAGGTTCTTCGACCGGGTCTACGCTCATCCGGGCCGACAGGGCGCTCGCCACCTCGCGCGCAAAGCGCTCCACGGCGACGGGCTTGTGGAACACTTGGATCACACCGAGGTCCCGGGTCAGGTGCTTGAAGGTCGCGAGGTCCCGATAAAACGCGGAAACGAAGATGATGGGGGTCTCGTAGCCCGCGGCTCGAAGCTCTTCGATCCAAACGACGCCGTTGGTGTCCGGCAAGAGCCCGTCCACCACCAACAGGGCTGGCTCTTCTTCCTCGATCAAGGCACGTGCGATGCTGCCTTTCGTCGCACTCGCGACGCGAAGCCCGAGCGCTTCGAGGGCAGGGGTGACGCCTGACCGAAACTGGGCGTCGTCGTCGAGCAGGAGAACGGTGGGGGCCACGCTCGCTCTAGTTTGGCATCCTTTGCCGCGGTCACAAAACGTCGCGCGTCCGGCCTACGAAGCCCGCCGATAGCTGGGGTCCGCTTGCTCCAGGTAGGCGCCGGCGACCGGATGGTCGGCGCGCTGCTCGAGCACGGCCCGCAGGTGCGCTCGACCTCGTTCTGGATCCCCGGTTTCGAGCTCGAGCACGCCCAAAAGCGCGCGGGCATCGTGATGACCCGGGTCGAGCTGCAGGATGAGCATCAGCTCCTCGCGCGCTCCACGGGCGTTCCCACGGAGCCGGAGCAGCTTCGCGAGCTCGAGACGAATGTCGTGAAAACCCGGACAGAGGCGAAGGGCACGGCCCAGCTCGTGCATGGCGTCCTCGGGCCGATCCAAGTCGAGATAGGCGTCGGCGAGAGCTCGATGAAGGTTGGCGACTTTCCCCCGGCGATAGGCGTCGTTCGAGGACTCCGAATGCCGTTTGGCACGCTGGAGGTTTCGCAGCCCCGATCCGTACTCACCGAGCTCGTTGCAAGTGACGGTGAGATTGAGAGCCGCTTCGAGGTAGCCGGAGTTGGCATCGAGCGCCTGTTCGAAGCACCAGCGCGCTTCGCGAAGACGCCCGCCGAGGTGGTAGATTACGCCCAGCCGGTTGAACACGTCGGGGTAGCGCAGCCCTTGTTGCACCAGCTTTTCGTAATAGGGCTGTGCGAGCGGGTAGTCGCCGCAGTCGTAGTGCTCGTTTGCCGCATCGAGAAGCTGTCGCGCCCAAGGAACCATGGTCCGAAGGTAGCGACCGGCCGAGTAGGTGGCCAAAAATCGGCGTGCCGGCCTCAGCCCGTCTTCCGTAGCAGCGCGCGGGCTCGCTTGGCCTCGCCGGTGTCGGGGAACCGTTGGACCACTTCGTTGAGGGTGTCCCGCGCCGCCTCGATCTCGTCGGTCTCGAGATAGACCTGCCCGAGCAACAGCATCGCCTCGGCCTCGACTCCGCTTCCGGGATACGCGGCGAGCAAGCTTCGGAGCCGCGAGATCACGCCCCGATACGCATCTCGCCTCAGGTAGAAACGAGCCACGTAGAGCTCGTGCGCCGCGAGAAGGCTCATGCACTTCTGCATCAGCTCGTTGGCGTCGGGGACCCGATGGTCATCGGGAAAATCGACGACGAACCGGCGAAGCTGAATCAAGGCGTCTCGGGCCGCGCTCTGGTCTCGCTCGTGGGCCGGAGGCGTCATGAACCACCCGCCCGGGATCTGGTTGTAATAGGCCTCGGCAATCCGAAAACGCGCGTACGGGATTTCCTTGTGGGATGGACGAATGCGCACGAACTGCCGGTACGTCTGGATCGCCTCGGGGTATTGCTCGTTCTTGAACTGGCAATCTCCGATTCGAAGCTCGGACAGGGCGGCAAAGCGACTGTAAGGGAACTCCCGGCGGATTTCCTCGAAGGTGGGTTGGGCCGTGAGGCAGTCGCCCCGGCGGAAATCGAGCAGAGCCTTTTCGTAACCCGTTCGTGCATCGTCGTTCGGATCGAGCATGCTCTTGCCGGTCTTGGTGCGCTTGCCCGAGTCCCCGCTGCACGCGAGGCCGAAGGCAACCAGGCCCAGAAGCACGATCTTGCTCGCACGGCGAATCATCGCCGAAAGGGGTAGCTCGGGAGACCGCGCGAAACAAGCGGCCGACGGCTGGCGTGTCAGGCGCTTCCGATTTGGCTGTCGATCACCAACGCAGGATCGATGCCGAGCGTCGCCAACGCGGCTTCCCAGCGGTTCTCGATCGGCGTGTCGAAAATCAAACGGTAGTCGAGGTCGACCGGGATCCACGAGCCTTGCCGCATCTCGCTTTCGAGCTGCCCAGCGCCCCACCCGGAGTAGCCCAGCATCATGGCGCAGGTGTCCGGGCCGTCGCCCCTCGCGATTCGCTGCAGGAGATCGAGTGACGCGCTGCAGGCGATGCGATCGCCTACCGAAATGGTCTTTCCCGAGGCGGGCGGCGGAATGCCCTCCGAGTCGTAGAGAATCCAGCCCGACTCGGGGGCGACCGGACCACCCAGCAAGACCGGAGCGTGTACTTCGGGAGCGCCCGCCGAAAGACCGACCTCTTCGAGCACGTCGCTCATGTCGAGGTCGGTGGTCCGGTTGATCACGAAACCAAAAGATCCCTCCTCGCCGTGATCGACGAGCAGCACCAGAGTATGATTGAAAAATGGGCACCGCATCGACGGTGCAGCGACGAGGAAACCCGGTGCCAGTGATGCGGCCACCTTGCGAGACTGCCACCAAAACCGGGGCCTCGCGAGTCGAAAATGGGGAGAGCGTCAAATGAGCCGCGTTCGCGCGATCTGGCGTGGTGGTGCGTTCGTCGGCTGGTCCGCCGCGATCCTCGGAGCGTACGAGCTGAGACGCTCCGTCACGCCGGAAGCGGAGCGCCATGCTTTGGCAAACCGCTACCGCGCACGGTTGAGTCGTGGAACGCTTCATCTGTTCGGGGCGGAGCTGCTCGTGAAAGGCGAACGCGATCTTTCGAGCGGTGCGTTGATCGTGTCCAACCACCAGAGCGCGCTCGACATCGGTGTGATGTTGGCATTGTTTCAGGCCGTGCTGGTCAGTCGGCACGACGTGGCGGAGTGGCCCTTGCTCGGACGACTGGCCAAGCACGGGGACACCATTTTCGTGGACCGCCAAGACCGACGAAGTGGCGCCGTCGCGCTGCGTGAGATCCGAAGGCGGGTTCGAGAGGGACGCACGGTCGCCGCGTTTCCGGAGGGCTCCACGTTTCCGGGGGACTCGGTGCACGACTTCCACCCCGGGGCCTTTGCCGCGGTCCAATCGTTGCAGGCGCCCATCATCCCCGTCGGCCTCGCCTATCGTCCAGCCGTTCCCTATGGGGAGGAGTCGTTCGCCCGCCACATCAGCCGCGTCGCCGCCCGGCCGACGACCCGGATCGCCGTGCACCTCGGCGATCCGTTGCCGCGGGCCTCGGATGCTCGCGCCACCGCCCTGGCGGCCCGATCCGAGGTCAAACGCCTGGTGAAAGAGGCCCGCACCGCGCTCGGCGGCTAGCCCGAGGGCCTTCGGAGCCGGAGCACGGGTTGCGGGGTTTTGGGCTCGGGGCCTGCTCTTCGCTACGATCCAACGACGCGTTGCCCGCGTGACTTCGGATCATGGTTCGTCTCATCCGCTCTTCGAAGCAGCCGTCGCCCGAGCTCGAGGATCAAACATGGGCGCTGCTCCCGAGTCCCCTTTGGGACCTCGACTTTCGAGGCCCGCTCGAGTGGATCGAAGCGCAAGGTTGCGCGGACGCGGACGAGTTCAAGAAGCTGGTCCGTCACGAGCCGACTGCGCTCAGCGCGTGTCTCGATCGATTGCGCGTCGTTCGCGTGAGTAGCGGCGCGGTCTCCTTGGTCGGCGCCGCCAATGCCGAAGAATGCATCCGCCGGTCATCCGAGTTGCTCACGGCGGAGTCCAAGGCCGACTTTCTGAGGGTGCTGATCGCGGCATTTCGCGGCGAGCGCGACGTGCACCTCGAAACCGCGATTCTGACCTGCGCCCGCGAACCGCGCGACGTGCGAGTGCATTGGCGCTTCGTCCCAAACGAACGAGGCCGATTCGAACGCGCGATCGCGTCGGTCGTCGACATGACCGCCGAGCGCGATCTTCAACAGCGCCTGTTGCTGGCCGAGCGCATGTCGGCCATCGGCACCCTGACCGCCAGCATCATCCACGAGATCAAGAATCCACTGACGTTCGTGTGGAACCATCTTCGGTCGCTTCGCGACGCAGGCGCGGGGTTCGATGAGCCGACGGCGGAGATGGTGCAGGAAGCCTTCGAAGGCGCGGAGCGGATTCGCGTAATTTCGAATGAAATCACGTCGTTGTCGCATGGCGCGGGGAGCACCGAGATCGAGGCGGTCCACATCCAACAGGTGCTCGATTCGGCGCTTCGCTTGGCGCAGCCCGAGATTCAGCATCGTGCGACCGTGATCCGCGAATACGAGGAAGCCAGCCTGTATGTGCGAGGCTCTCGAACCCGTGTCGGGCAGGTGTTCTTGAACTTGATTGTGAACGCGGCCCAGGCGATCGATCCGGGCGATCGAGCACAAAACTCGATCACGATCCGAGTCCGGAGCACCGACAAGAACCAGGTTTGCATCGAGGTTCAAGACACGGGGCCCGGCATTCCGCCGCAGCTCTTGCGACGGATCTTCGATCCGTTCGTCACGACCAAGCCCGCCGGCCGCGGGACGGGTCTCGGTTTGTCGATCTGCCGACGCATCGTGCATTCCCTCGAGGGCACGATCGAGCTACGGAGCCACCCCGGACAGGGAACCGTCGCGCGCGTCGTGCTGCCCAAAGCTCCTCGCGCCCAGCGGCCGGTGACCGTGCCGCCTCCGTCGATCAGCGCGATTCGTCGCGCCGCGGGCGGCAAGCTTTCGATCCTGGTCGTCGACGACGAGCCGGTGATCGCGAGACTGATCCAAAAAGCGCTCGTCAATCACGACGTCACGATCGCCAACGACGGACGTGAAGCCGTCGCGTTGATGGGCGAGCACGCCTACGACGTGATCTTGTGCGATCTCATCATGCCCGAGATGACCGGCATGGACGTGTATCGAGCCGCGCTCCAGCGGGCCAAGCCCGTGCACGATCGCATCGTCTTCATGACCGGCGGCGCGTTCACCCAGCGCGCGCGCGACTTCCTCGAAAGCGTCCCAAACCTCCGAATTGAAAAGCCTTTCGAGCTCGGACGTCTCGAGCGCACCATCTACGAAGCCGCCGACCTGGTCGACCCGCGGTAGCGTCCCGACCCAGGCTATAACCTGGGCGCATGCCAAAGCGCCCCATGATCGTGGTCGGCCTCGATTGCGCCCCGCCCCGCCTGGTGTTCGAGCGTTACCGCGATGCGATGCCACAGCTCTCGGCCTTGATGAACGCCGGGACGTGGGGCGCGCTGCGCAGCTCCGAGCCGCCGATCACCGTGCCGGCTTGGACCTGCATGGTGACTGGGCGTGATGCCGGCGAGCTCGGATTGTACGGCTTTCGAAATCGTGTGCCGGGCCAGACCGACCTTCGTTTGGCTACCTCGAGGGACGTTCGCGTCAAGCGTGTGTGGGACTGGCTCGGCGAGCACGGGCTCCGCGTCGCCCCGCTCTTCGTCCCGCTCACGCATCCGCCGACTCCGGTCCGAGGCCAGCTCATCTCCGGCTTCCTGTGGCCGGGCGGAGAGACGCCGTGGTGTTTCCCGCGCACCCTCGAACGCGAGCTCGTCGACCGCGTCGGCCCCTACCGAGCGGACGTCGCCAACTTTCGAGCGGAGGATCTGGACCGCATCCATCGAGAAATCGTCTCGATGACCGATCAGCATTTCGAGATCGCCGAGCTCGTCTGGAAGGAAAAGAAACCCGATTTTTTGATGATGGTCGAGATCGGCGTCGATCGCTTTCATCACGCCTTTTGGCGGCACATCGATCCGGATCATCCACGGCATGATCCTGCGAACCGCTGGAAAGACTCGGGTCGAGAGTACTACGCACGCCTCGACGCGCACATCGGTCGGCTTTGCCGGCTCGCCGGCCCCGACGCGAACGTGCTGGTGGTGAGCGATCACGGCGCAAGGGCGATGCGTGGCGGGTTTTGCATCAACGAATGGCTTCGGGAGCGGGGTTATTTGACGCTGCGGGAGGCTCCGCGGTCGGTCGTTCCGCTCCGTCATGAGCTCATCGACTGGACGCGCACCGAGGCATGGGCGGAAGGAGGCTACTACGGGCGTTTGTTCCTCAACGTCCAAGGCCGCGAGCCCGCAGGTGTCGTGCCCCCGAGCGCATTCGAGCGCACACGGGATGCCCTCATCCACGAGATCGAGGAGCTTTGCGACGACGAGGGTGGACCGCTGCCGGTGACGGTGCGCGTACCCGAGAGCGCGTATCGGCAAGCGCGGGGCTTTCCGCCGGACTTGATGGTCTACA
>CAZBWQ010000021.1:0-48016 GCA_964495565.1 uncultured Sandaracinaceae bacterium
CTGTTTGCCGAAGGACAGCGCCGCTACCTCGAGACGCTCTCGCCGTACGCGCGGCAGTACATGCCGCAGCTACCTCGGCCCGCGGTCGATCAAGTGCTGGGGGTGCCGCCGAGCGTTTCCCTCGAACAGCGACTGACGCGGGCCGGAGCCAACTCGACCGTGGCGACCGTGACCGAGGTGTCTCACTATCTTCGATTGATCTGGGCGCGACTCGGTCTGTTGCACTGCGTCGACTGCCGAGCTCCGATCGCGGCACGGCCTGCCCCGCAACTCGCGCGTGACCTCACCAAACGATTCGGCAACAAACGAGTGACCTTGCTCGCGCCGGTCGTACGCGGCCGCAAGGGCATTCATCGCGAGCTGCTCGACAAAGCCAGGAAGAACGGCTTCACCGAAGCTCGCATCGATGGCGAGATCCGATCTCTGCAGCCCGGGATGAAGCTGGATCGCTACGTCGAGCACGACGTGGAGCTGGTCGTCGGGCGCACGGCTGCGAAGAGCCCTGGCATGCTGGAATTGCTACAGACGGCTCTTCGCGTGGGAGACGGAACGGCATGGGCGCTCTGCGGCGCGGAGCAAGCTCAGCTTTCGAGTAAACGCGCCTGCCCGAGCTGCGGACGAGGCTACCCCGAGCTCGACCCTCGCTTCTTCTCGTTCAACACCCGACAGGGACAGTGTCCGGCCTGCGAAGGGCGCGGCGAGATCATCGAGAAATCATGGCGAGGACGCCGGAGGAAGCGAGCCGTCACTCGGCGCGATTGCGATCGATGCGATCAGACCCGGCTGTCGCCCCTCGCACGCGGCGTGACGGTTGGTGGGATGTCGATCACCGCTCTTTTCGATCAGAGCGTCTCCGAGGCGGCAAAGACCTTGCGCGCGCTGCGTCTCGACGGCCGGGATGCCGCCATCGCGAAAGCACCGCTTCACGAAGCCCTACGACGGCTCTCGTTTCTCGAGGAGGTGGGCTTGGGCTACCTCGGCCTGGGACGGGCAGCCGACACGCTGAGCGGCGGCGAAATGCAGCGGGTGCGCCTGGCGGCGCAGCTCGGCAGCGGGCTGACCGGGGTGCTCTACGTGCTCGACGAGCCCACCATCGGTCTGCATCCGAGGGATACGGGACGTTTGCTCGGAGCACTTCGAGGTTTGGTGGATCGGGGCAACTCCGTCCTGGTGGTGGAGCACGATGCCGACACGATACGCGCAGCCGACCACGTCATCGACGTCGGCCCAGGCGGTGGCAAGCATGGAGGACGAATCGTCGCGCAGGGCCGCCTAGAGGCGATGAACGACTCGGTCACCGCCGCCGCGCTTTCACGCCCACCCAAGTTGCCTGAGAAGCGTCGTTCCGTCCGCGGGGCAGATTGGTTGGCGCTTTCGGGGGTGTCCCATCACAACCTTCGGAGCGTCGACGTCCGGGTTCCGCTTCGGCGATTCGTCGCGGTGACCGGGGTGAGCGGCTCGGGCAAGAGCTCGTTGGTTCGAGAGGTTCTGCTCCGGGCCACTCGGCAGGCCGTCGGGATGGTCAACGACCTGCCTCCGGGCAGCTTCGAGTCGATTGCGGGCTTCGAGAAGCTCAAGCGCGCGATCGAAATCGACCAGAGCCCCATCGGCCGCACGCCACGGTCGGTACCCGCGACGTACGTCGGCATTTGGAATACGATTCGGCAGTTGTTGGCAGGTACCGCCGAAGCCCGCGCCCGTGGTTACACCGCGAGCCGCTTCTCTTTCAACGTCGAGCAAGGCCGGTGCCCCGAATGCCAAGGGCAGGGCGCGATCCACGTCGAGATGGCATTTCTCCCCGACGTCGACGTTCCTTGCGAAACCTGCAACGGCATGCGCTTCACTCCGGAAACCCTGTCGGTCCGGTGGCAAGGTCTGAACGCCGGCGAAATTCTGCAGCTCGAGGTCTCCGAGGCGGTGGAGCTCTTCTCACCGATCAAGGCCGTGCGTGAGCCCCTTGCATTGCTCGACGAGCTCGGGCTCGGTTATCTCCATCTGGGCCAGCCATCCAACACGCTCAGCGGCGGGGAGGCACAGCGAATCAAGCTCGTGTCCGAGCTCGCCGCGGGTCTCAACACCGGCCCGACGCTGTACGTGATGGACGAGCCCACGACGGGGCTACACCGGGACGACGTGGACCGGCTCTTGGGGGTCCTCGATCGACTGGTCGAACGAGGCGACACCGTCGTCGTCATCGAGCATCATCCCGACGTCATGCTGGCGGCAGATTGGATCGTCGATCTCGGGCCGGAAGGGGGAGCGGACGGCGGCCGTGTGATCGCGCAAGGTCCTCCCGAGACCATTGCCAAGCGCAAACGGAGTCACACCGGACGCGTGCTGCGCCGCGAGCTCGACTGATCGACGCGTCGGCTGTGCTCAGTGCGTGCCGAGCTCTTTGAGATCCGGGCCAGACCAGAGCGTGACGGGGAGTCTCATCTGGAGATCCACCGCCGTCAGGCCGTGCCGGATCTCCCGAACGCGCACCCCGTTTGGGGTGAAATCGAACACGGCGACCGGGCAGATCAGCCGCTCGATCCGCAGCCCCTCGGAGGTTCCTACGCGAATGACGGAAGCGAGGTCGTCCAACCCGCATGCGCTGAGCCCCACGACCGGACAAGCGAGCTGCGGGGTCGGCACATCGAGCGCGGCTCGGCCTTGTGTCGTGACGGAAAGCACCTCGACGAACGCGATCTCGGGCGAATCCTCACCGACTGTCGCCGGGGTCGCCACGACCCGAGGCTCCAACAGCCGCGGCAGACCCTCGCCGAGCCAAGCCCGCATGGACTCACATTCCTCGACGGCGCGTTCGACCACACGCGCGATGTCAGCTGCGTGTGCGGGCGATGGCATCGGTGAAGCGTCGAAACAGGTACCGTGAATCATGAGGACCCGCGGCCGCCTCGGGATGGTACTGGACGCTGAATGCGCCCGTCTCGAGGTGCTCGATGCCTTCGCAGGTCCCGTCGTTGAGATGCAGATGCGTGACCTCGCATTTGCCCCGCAGCGAGTCGACGTCGACGCAAAAGCCGTGATTCTGGGTCGTGATCTCGACTCGTCCCGTCTTGAGGTCCTTGACGGGCTGATTGAGACCGCGATGGCCGAACTTGAGCTTGTAGCTCTCGCCGCCGAGCGCGAGGCTCATCAGCTGGTGTCCGAGGCAAATGCCGAACATCGGCCGCTTGCCGAGAAGGTCTCGCACCGTCGCGATCCCTTGCGACACCGCCGCGGGGTCGCCGGGTCCGTTCGACAAGAAAATGCCGTCGGGGTCGAGGGCCAGCACCTGCTCCGCCGTCGACGTCGACGGAACGACCGTGACTTTGCAACCCTCGTCGACCAGGCAACGCAGGATGTTGTGCTTGATTCCGAAATCGATGGCCACCACGTGCCATGGATGCGCGGCGACGCGGCTCTCGGACCAAACGCCGCTCCCCTCGGTCCACGAATGGGGCTCGGCGACGCTGACCTCGCCGGTGAGATTCTGCCCGATCATCGGAGGCGCAGCCTTGGCGCGGTCGTGCAACGTCGCGACGTCTTCCGTCCCTACCGCGGCCATCTGCGCACCCACGTCGCGAATGTGTCGAGTCAACGTTCGCGTGTCGACGCCGCTGATGCCGACGATGCCGTGCCGCTTCAGGTACGCATCGAGCGATTCTTTGGCGCGCCAGTTGCTTTCGACGGCCGACAGCTCTCGCACTACGAACCCCCGAAGCGCAGGCCGGCGCGATTCCCCGTCCTCGAGCGTAATTCCCGTGTTCCCGATTTGCGGCGCAGTCATGGTGACGATTTGTCCGCAGTAGGACGGATCGGTCAGGACCTCCTCGTAACCGGTCATGCCGGTCGTGAAGACCGCTTCGCCCGTTGCCGCACCTTCGGCGCCGAAGCTTCGTCCGACGAAACGGGTTCCGTCTGCCAATACCAGATTTGCTTCTTTGGTCATGTTTCGAGCTCGTACACGATTTCTCCACCGACGATCGTCAATGAAGGTCTCCCCATCAATTCACGGCCGAGCAGCGGCGTGTTGTGCGATTTCGAGCGTAGCGCGTCTTCGCTCAGAATCCACGAGGCTTCTGGATCGAGCACCGTCACGTCGGCTTCCTTGCCGGGACGCAGCGAGCCTCCCTCGAAATCCGGGATCAACCGCGCTGGCGCCGTCGACAACGTCTCGACCAGGCGGAGCGGGCGGAGCACGCCATTGCGGACCAACTGAAGCATCGAGGCCACGGCGCTCTCGAGGCCATTGATTCCGACGGCCGCGGCCTCGAACTCGCAGTCCTTCTCGAGATCGCTGTGCGGCGCGTGGTCGGTCGCGATGCAATCGATCGTGCCGTCGGCGAGCGCCTCGCGCAGGGCCTCGCGATCTTCTTCCTCGCGCAGGGGCGGATTGACTTTGCAGTACGTGTCGTAGCTCAGCAACGACTCGTCGGTGAGCAACAAGTGATGGGGGGTCACCTCGGCGGACACCCGAAGCCCCCGCGACTTGGCTTCGCGGAGCAAGCGAATCGCACCCACGCTCGAAACGTGCGCGACGTGATACCGAGCTCCGGTGAGCTCGGCGAGGATCAGATCCCGGGCGACGATCACGTCCTCGGCCGCTCGCGGCCATCCACGGAGGCCGAGCTGTGTCGCGCGCGCCCCCTCGTGCATTTGGGCGCCTTCGGTGAGGTGGTGGTCTTCGCAGTGCTGGCTGACCAGCAAGTCGAACGTACGGGCGTACTCCATCGCATGCCGCATCACCGCGGCGTTCATCACGCACCGTCCGTCGTCGCTGACACCGATGGCGCCCGCGTCGCGCAGATCGGCCATCTCGGTGAGCTCCGAGCCTTTCTGTCCTTTCGTCACTGCGCCGAACGGCAACAGCCGCACACCACCATGCGCTTCGGCGCGGGCTAGCATCATCTCGGTAATCGCGCGGCTGTCGTTGACGGGCTTGGTGTTCGGCATCGGACACACCGCCGTGAAGCCGCCCGCAGCGGCGGCGTCGAGGCCCGAGCCGATGTCTTCTTTGTACTCCTGACCCGGCTCACGAAGGTGGACGTGAAGGTCGACGAAGCCCGGGCACACCCAGCGCCCTGCGACGTCGAGGATCCGGGCTTGCTCGCTCGCCTCGTAGGGCGCACCCGCGTTCGCGCCCACGGCCTTGATCCGTCCTCGTTCGATCACCACGTCGGCGGTATCGTCGAGCCCCTGGGAGGGGTCGAGAACGCGCCCGCCACGAAGGACGATCAACTGGCTCATCATATCGGTCCGCGCTTACGTGACCGACTCCTGGCAGTCAACCCGCTCAGCCGGCCTTGCGCTGCAGATCGTCGTCGTCGTCGGCAGCCGCGACCGTTCCCACCGAAGAAGTCTTGGCCTGGGCTTTCTTCTCCTCGACGCGCTTCTTCATGGTCATCACCTTTCGGTAGACCGAGGCGAAGTCTTTGTTGCGCGTGGCCATCGAGGGGGTGCCGCCGCGCAGTAGGGTTTGGAGGATGAATTCGAGAACTTGAATCTCGCCTTCGGAGAAACTGTTGCTGATCCGCATGCGATCGGATCTACCACCGGAGAGGAGACATGACAATCCGTGACGTGCAACGTAGGGTCACGAGATGTCAAAAGCTTTCGAGGTTTCGCGGGTAGCTATCCGAGCTCCAGGCATTTTCCCTGAAGCCAATGCATCTATCAGCGATCTCGAGAAACGCGCTTCGACCGACTCGGCAGTTGACAAGCCGCTTCGAGGCTCATCCCGGCGGCGATGCCCTCAGGAGTCGGCGGCGGTGACTCGCACCACCTCGTCGATCGTCGTCACCCCTTGGAGCACCTTGTTGAGACCGGCCATTCGAAGCGTCGAAACGCCCTCCCGAATCATCTCGTCCTTGAGCTCGGCCGTCGATCCGCCCTGCAGGACGATCTCGCGCAAGCGCTCCGAAAAGGGCATGACCTCGTACAACGCCACGCGGCCCTTGTACCCGGTATCGTTACAGACCTTGCAGCCGGTCCCGCGGAAGGCCACCACGTTCGGGATCTCACTCTCCGGGAAACCGACGTCGAGCAGCACCTGCTCGTCGGTCGGAACCTGGACTTTGCATTCCTGACAGATCTTGCGCGCCAAACGCTGAGCGAGCACGAGATTCACCGAGGCGGTCACCAGGAACGGCTCGATGCCCATGTTGAGCAATCGTGTGACCGTGCTGGGTGCGTCGTTGGTGTGTAACGTCGAGAGCACCAAGTGACCGGTCAACGCGGCTTTGACCGCGATCTCGGCCGTCTCGAAGTCTCGAATCTCACCGACCATGATGATGTCCGGGTCTTGCCGGAGAAAAGAGCGCAACGCCGCGGCGAAATTCAGGCCGATGTCCTCGTGCATCTGCACCTGGTTGATGCCCATCAGGTTGAACTCGATCGGATCCTCTGCGGTGCTGATGTTGGTCTCGACGCTGTTGAGATCCGAAAGCGCCGAATAAAGCGTGGTGGTCTTACCGGAGCCCGTCGGACCCGTCACCAGCACCATGCCGTAAGGCTGGTGGATGGCGTCCCGGAAATCGGAAAGCGGCTTGTGCTCGAATCCGAGCTTGGTCATGTCGAGCTGCAGATTCGATTTGTCGAGCAGACGAAGGACGATCTTCTCGCCCCACAACGTCGGAACCGCAGACACGCGATAGTCCATCTCGCGCCCTTTTCCGAGCTTGAGCTTGATTCGACCATCCTGCGGCAACCGTCGCTCGGCGATGTCGAGCGACGACATGATCTTCAAGCGGGAGGCGATGGCGTTCTTGAGCTTGATCGGTGGCGTCATCTCCTCGTGCAGCACGCCATCGACGCGATAGCGAACCCGCAACACGCGCTCGTAAGGCTCGACGTGGATGTCGGACGCGCCTTGCTTGATCGCGTTGAGCAAAATCGCGTTGCACAAGCGCACGACCGGCGCATCCTCGCTCGCTCGCTCGAGGTCGAGAACGCTTTCGTCGTCTTCGTCGATGGCGACTTCGATTTCGGATTCATCGAAGCCCTCCATGATGTCGTCGTACGAAATCTCCGGCTGCGCGTAGGCCTTCTCGAGCGCGGTCATGATCGCGCTCTCCGACGAGACGACCGGCTCGACGTTGTAACCCGTGAGGAACTTCACGTCGTCGATGGCATTGAGATTGGACGGATCGGCCATCGCCACGATGAGCGAGCTGCCCGCGCGTGACACGGGGATGATCTTGTGACGCTCGCAGACTTGGGGGCTGATCAACTTCAGGATGTCCCGATCGATCTCGTATTCGGACAGATCGATGGCTTGGACCCGATACTGCTCGCTCAAGAAGTCGGTGATCTCCTGGTCGGAGATCGCGCCGAGACGAGCAAGCGCGTAGCCGAGGCTCACGTTGTCGTCTTTTTGCGCCTTTTGCGCTTCCCGGAGCTGTTCCAGGCTGATCCGCTTTTCGCGGACGAGAAGCTCGCCCAATCGGTTTCTACTCATGCTCGTGCATTCCCCCGACGAGTACAGTCTTAGTATATTTATTCACAAAGTTTTGCCAAGCTCAAGTCCTTTGGTGCGGCGGGCGGACCGCGGACAGCATACCGAAAGGGTCGTGAGAGCCGGAATTATGCGAGGAAGCTCACAAGTGGCAACCAGCCGGGAGCGCTGGTTTTCGTCCCCGGTTTCGGGGTTCTCCGCCTCGTGGCCCCCCGAACCTTGGGTTGCCGGCCCACCTCCCTCGGGGTAGCCAGCGAAGGTGGCGAAGCCGAAAAAGCAGATCACTGCCGCGCCCAAAGAGGTGGGCGATGCGATGGAGCAGATCGAGCAGCCCAAGCTCAACTGGAAGGTGCTGGGCCTCATCGGGCTCGCACTTGCCGTCGTCTGGGTCATCGCGGGCATTTTGGAGCCAACCATCGGGTACGTGGGCCTCATCGTCGCCGGCGTGCTCACCCTCATCGCGGTCGTCTTCTTGATCTGGGTCTGGAGGCTCACGCGAAAGTCCGCGGACATCGCGGCGATTTTGAAAGGCGCGACCGACAAAGAGAGCCGTCTGGCGGCTCTCGAGCAACTGCGTGCGAGGCAGAGCCCGGGCGGCAAGGATGCGCTCAATGCAGTCGCCCAAGCGCAGCTCGTCGCGCAGGAGGATCCCAGCGAAGCCATTCGAATCCTCGAGGCGATCGACATCAAGAAGGCGCCGTCGGTCGTGCAGGACGACGTGCGGGCCAATCTCGCGATGTTTTACCTGGTCGCCGGTCGTGCCCGCGACGCGCGTGAGCTCGCCGACGAGATTCGACTCGATCGGCAGCCTCAGGCAAGGGCCAAGGCGATGTACGCCGCCGTCGTGGCCGAGTCGTTCGCACGCACCGGAGAGGCCGAGGAAGCTCGCAAGCTTCTCGAGACATACGACCCGACGGACGAGGAATACGGTCAGGTCGCCGGAATGCTGCTGCGCGCCCAGGTGTACACGTACGCAGCGACGAAAAAGCGCGGCCGAGCGCGAGAGGCGATGGAGCAACTCATGCAGGTCGACCCCAACATGGTCGCCGCATTCATTCAAAAAGGGGCCCGCCCCGAGCTCGCACGTCTCGCCAAGCAAGTGCTCGCAGGAGCGGGCGCGCTGCCGAAGCAAAAGATGCGCGTCCGAACGCGCTGAGTTCCGGTGGGCTCGCGCACCTGGACAATCCGAGACGTGCTGGACTGGGCGACCGAGGACTTCGCGCGTCGGGGTATCGACAGCCCACGACTGGACGCCGAGCTGCTCGTGGCTCGTGCGCTCGGCACCAACCGCGTCGGCCTCTATCTCGATTTGAATCGTCCGCTGCTCGCTTCGGAGCGGAGCGCGATCCGACCTCTGGTGGCGCGACGCCGCGAGCGCGAGCCCGTGGCCTACATTCTCGGCTATCGCGATTTCTACGGGCGTCGGTTCTCGGTGACGCCGGACGTGTTGATTCCGCGGCCCGACACCGAAACGCTGGTCGAGCACGCGCTCTCGGCGATTCCCCTCGACTCACCATGCCGCGTCCTGGACGCGGGCACCGGCAGTGGGGCCATCGCGATCACCATCGCGATCGCGCGACCGCTCGCCACCGTGACGGCCACCGATACCTCCGAAGACGCGCTTCGGGTCGCAGCCGCCAACGCGGCGGAGCACGCCGTCGCGGAACGCATCCAGTTTGCGCGCGCCGACCTGGTCGTCGAGGGGGATCGATACGACGTCGTCGTGTCCAATCCTCCGTACGTAGCCAAGCCGCAGATCGAAAGCCTCGAGGCCGAGGTGCGCGACCACGAGCCTCACGCAGCTCTCGACGGAGGCGAGGACGGCTTGGACGTCATTCGAGCATTGCTCGAGGTTTCCGTGCCCACGACCGCGCCGGGAGCCGACATGTTGATCGAAGTGGGGATCGAACAAGCCGCCCGCGTCGTCGATCTGGCAAACGCGCACCCATCCTGGGCGCCCGTCGCGGTCTACAAGGATCTAGGTCGCATCGACCGAGTGGTTCACCTGCGTCGGATCTGACGCAGCGCCAACTCGGCGAAGAGAAGCCCCAGCGCCACGAGGAGCAACCACGGTCCGAGCGGCTGCTCGATTCCCTGCGAGAGATCGGAAGCAGCGACCTCGGGCGCCGACTGCTCCTCCGGCAGCGACCGCGAGGCCAAATCGCTCTCGCCGGAGGGAGGATCGACGACGAAGGCGAACCGTTCGCCGCTCACGCCGTTGACCAGCACGCGATATGCTCCGATTTCGCCGGTGTCGCGAAAAGTGACGCGATCGGCTTCGGCCAAGTCGATGGTCCGGCCGCTCGGTGTCACGACTTGAATCCGTTGACTCGAAGTCGAGCCCGGCAAGGAGACGGGCTGATACGGTTCGAGCACGTGCTCGGTGCGGCCCGCGAGCCGAGCGAGAGTGCCGAGCACGAAAGGCACGAAAACGGGTTGATAGGGGAGGTCGGTCCAAGCATCGTCGATGCTCGTCGCAAACATCGCGACCCGCCCACTCCGGTATCGATGCTCGACCATGGCGGGAGAGCCATCGGTGAAACGGGCGGTGACCAACGCATCGAGATTGGTTTCGGCGATGGGTGTGCGAGTGCGAACCTCTGCTTGTGCGAGCTCGGGCAGCGTCTCGGACTCGAACGAGACCGGTCGGTCCTCGGCGCGAGTTGCCGTGTACCGGCCGGGCAACATTTCCCGGAGCAAGCTCCCATAGACTCGTGGGTTGATGCGGTCGCCGGCGGTGATCCAAATGCTCCCTCCACCGCTCACGAAGCGCTGAATCAAAGGGAGCCACTTCTCTTCGAGCGTGGCATTCGCGAGCACGACGACGTCCGAACGAATGATCGCGCTCTCCGAAAGGTCCTGCGCGTCCAGTGTCTCGACCACGAAAGACCGACCGACGCGCGGGGCGACCCCCAACGCGTGACTGAGAAAGGCGGTCTCGCGCTTGCGTGGGTCGGGGTGGGGATCGCCATCGACCAGCAGCACGTGGACCGTCCCGGAGCCGAGCAACACCCCTCGCACGTTATCCGCGGCGAGGATGTCATCGGGCTCGAGTCGAAGCTCGACCACCGCGTCCATGAGCTCGGGATCGACCACCAAGCTGGCCTCACCCCGACCCGCATCCCATTCGACCCGCGCGGTCTGCGTTTCGCGACCTCTCTGTCGAAGGCGAACTTCGAGCGCAATTTTTGGCTCATTGCCCTGAACGCGCACGTCGAGCCGCAGCGGATCCTCCGGCTCGGGCCCTTCGAGCACCTCCACGGCCGAGAGCCATCGGTTTTCGGGATCAGGCGCGGAGACGACTTCGAAGCCGACTCGTATTCCACGTGACGGCCAATCGCATTCGTCCGCTCCGGCGCCCTCGGTGAAGTCGGAGATGACCAAGAGGCGCCGGTCTGTGAGCTCGCTTTCGAGCAAGAGCTCGACGGCGCTTTGCACCGCTTCGCACAGCGCGCCGGCACGCGTCGACCGGGCCTCGATCTCGGCAAAAGCGCTCTCGATCATGGCGAGCTCCGAGCGCCGGCGAATCCAGACCCGCGGCGGCTTTCCACCGAGAACCACCGATACCTCGGACCCCTCCGAAAGCTTGCGAATCTGTTCCGCCGCGAGCTCCGCGGCCTTTTCGATTCCCGTCTCGCCCTCGTCGAGGGCCGACATGGAGAGCGAATCGTCCACCACGATCGCCAAGGCGTGCTGGCGATCGAGCAGGCTCGATTGAACGACTCGATACGGAGCTGCAGCGACCAAGACCAGCGCGACCACCAGCGAGACACGCAAGAGCAAGAGCAACCAATCGACGACTCGGAGCCGTGCGGCCCGTGTCGCGTGGATGCGGTGCAAGAAGGCGATGGTGGGCAGCGTTTGCCGCGGGAGCTTTTGACGACGCAACAAGTGGGCCGCGATGGGAATCCCCACCGCAACCAAGCCGACGAGCGCCCACGGAAGACCAAACCCCAAGGCTCATCCCTCCCGAAGCAACTGGAGCAACGTATGCTCCGGCGGGGTGTCCGTTCTGGCGAGCATGTATCGCGCGCCGGCTGCGACCACGCGCCGCTGACACGACTCCAAGAACTGCGAAATCGCTTCGCGATAGCGCCGCCGGATGCCCTCCGGATCCACCTCGAGCGGAGCTTCTCCTTCGAGGCCCTCGAACCTCATGGGCTGCTCGTAGGGCAAGTCGATCTCCGCCGGGTCGAGCACGTGGAGGACGACGGTCTGGTGCCCGCGCGCCTGAATCCGCGCGATCGGGTCGAGAGCAGCGCCGTCGAGATCGAGCAGGTCGCTCGCGATCACGACCAGACCCATGCGTCCGGCGTGCTCGATCAACTTGTCGAGGGACTCGTGCAACGAAGTCTTGCCGGCAGAATGCGAGGGGTTGGCGAGCGCTCGCATGAGATAGTCGAAATGGGCGGCGCCGGAGCGTGCTGGGATTCGGTCACGCACGTCGTCCTCGAACGTCATCAGCGAGACCGCATCGCCTTGTCGCGTCAGCACGTAGGCGAGGGCGGCGAGCAGGGTCGCTGCGTGGTCTTGCTTGGTGACGTCGCCGCTGCCCCAGCGCATGGAGGGCGAAACGTCGAGCGCGAGGGTCCCCCGAAGCTGCGTTTCGTGCTCGAAATGCTTGATGGTGTATCGATCCGATCGCGCGTAGGCTCGCCAATCGATGAGTCGCGGGTCGTCTCCGGGGCGATAGGCTCGATGCTCTTTGAAGATCGCGCTCGCTCCTCGATGGGGGCTTCGGTGCATGCCGGCCAAGAGGCCATCCACGGTCCGCTTGGCCCGGAGCGTCAGCCCCGCCAGCCTGACCGCCAGCTCGGGTTCGAGCACGTGTGTCACGGTTCGATGCTTTGCCTGATCCCCTCGATCACGTCGGCCGCGGTGACGCCCTCGGCCTCCGCTCGAAAGTTCATGACCAGGCGGTGAGTCAGAATCGGTTCCAAGAGCGCTCGTACGTCCTCGACTTCCGCCGCATAGCGTCCATGCAGGATCGCACGTGCCTTGGCGCCCAGCACCAAGCCCTGGCTGGCACGCGGGCCGGCCCCGAACGCCACGTTCTTGCGCACGACGTCGGGCGCGTGGCGATCGTCTGGACGCGATGCCCGCACCAGCGTCACGGCGTGCTGCACGACGTGATCCGCGACGGGAACACGCGGCACCAAGTCTTGAAAAGCGATGATCTCTTGAGCAGACAACACCGGAGTCACCGTGGCAGGCATGGGAGCCGTAGTCCGCTTCACGATCTCGATCTCCTCGTGCTGACTCGGATACCGAACGTCGATCTGGAACAAGAAACGGTCGAGCTGCGCCTCGGGGAGCGGGTAGGTACCTTCCTGCTCGATCGGGTTTTGCGTCGCGAACACCAAATACGGCTGCTCGAGCGCGTAGGTGTTGCCGCTCGCCGTCACCTGACCTTCGGCCATCGACTGCAAGAGCGCCGCCTGGGTCTTCGGAGGAGCGCGGTTGATCTCGTCCGCGAGAAGAATGTTGGTGAAGACCGGGCCGGGGATGAAGCGAAAGTGCCGTCTTCCGGTACTCGAGTCTTCTTCGAGCACGTCCGTGCCGGTCACGTCGCTCGGCATCAGATCGGGCGTGAACTGGATGCGATTGGAGTGGAGCGACAAGGCGTCGGCGAGCGTGGTGATCAACAGAGTCTTGGCAAGACCCGGAACCCCCACGAACAAACCGTGTCCCCTGGCGAACAATGCGATCAGGAGCAGCTCGATGACCTCTTCCTGACCGATGATCCGCTGCCTCAGCCTCGAGACGATCTCGTCGCGCGCGCGCGCGAGCTGTTGTACGCGGGCGACGTCCGAGGAGACGCTGCTGGGGGCTGCCGATTCAGTGGTACGTACCGGTTCACTCACGGGGACCTCTTAGCGCTTGAAGCACGAGATTGCCAGACTACTCGCGAAGGCCGCCGAGCCGCGAGCAAAGCGCCTCCTCGTGATCGGCTTGTGGAAGGGGAAGCTGAGACAAGATGCAATGGGGCTGTGGATCGAAGGGGTTGTGGGCGATGGCCTTTTCCGCTGCTTCCTTGGCTTGGGCGAGATTCGAAACGCGAAACTGAGCGGTCGCGAGGCTGGAAAGAGCGGGCGCATGGGTTGGGTATCGATCCAGTGTGCGCTTGAGCGGCGCGAGCGCGTCCTGCGGACGATTTCCGGCGATCGCGGAGCGTGCATACCGGGACGCGACGACCGGATCGTCGGGCGCCACCTCGTGCGCTTTCGCGTACTCCACGGAGGCGGCCGCAGGATGGGAGCGCGTCCACAACAAGTCTCCGAGTCGCAGATGATCGCGGGCGCGCTCGACGTCCACCGTGGCGAGCTCGTCCTGCTCGGTCGCCTCGCTGCTCAAATACCGAGGCATCAACTTGGCCGGGGGTGGTTTCGGTGCGCTGGCGAGCCGCTTTTTCCATCCGCTCTCGAGCGTCTTCCACGAGACACCGGCGACGCGGGCCAGGGCCTTTCTCGCGTCCTCGCCTTCGCCGATCCGATCGAGCGAGCGCTGAATGCCATCCCGGCCGTACGTGGCGTAGTAATCGGCCATGAACGAGGAGACCTGCGCAAAGGCCAGGGAAGCCAGCTTCTGCGTTGGCAAGAGCGCAATCGATGGATGCAACCGATCGAAATCGAGGAGCTGATCGGATTCGAGCGCCTCGAGGAGCAGCAAGTGCGCCGCTGGGTCTTCACGAAGCGAGGCTTCGTCTCGTCTCCAACGCGTTTCGAGAAACTTCGCGAGACCTTCCTGCAGCCAAACCGGAGCACGGTCGAGCGTCGCCTTGGTCAGCACGAGATGAACGTACTCGTGGGCGATCGTGTCGAGCCAGGGATAACCGTGCATCAGCGCACGAGGAGAGGCGATCATCAGCCGACCCCACTTGCACAAAGCGACCGTCCCCGTGTTGCGAATGGCCTCGACCGAAAGCGTGGAGACCTCTGCGAGAGTCTCGGCGTCGGGATAGATTTCCAACCGGACAGGGCTGATCATCTCGATCCCGAGCTCGGTCTTCAACGCCTCGCTGACCGCCTCGAGCGTGTCGACGGCATAGGGAACCAAGATCTCGTCATCTCCGGGCTGGTAGCGAACCTCGATGTTTCCATGTCGGAACGTTTCGTAGCTCTTGGTCGTTTCGTGGGTACGCACGATGACGTCCGCCATGGCCCCCAAGTGCGTCTGCGTGCTTCGGTCCTGGCGAAGCTCCGCGACGCTCGCGGCCGCAGACTCGTAGTCTCCGACGAAATAGTCGGTGAGCGCCTGCAACTCGATGACTCGTGTGGTCCGCGGATAGCGCTCCAGGTACTTCTCGAGAAGCATCTTCGCCGGAACCCCTTCGCCGGCTGCCAGAGAAGCCTCCAGAACGTCCAGCATCTCCGCGCTCGAGGCTTCTTCGGCCGGCGCGGGTGCAGGCTGCCAAACGAAGAGAAGGACCGAGGCGAGCCACATCAGACGTTTCATCGCAGCAACCTCTCGTAGTAGTCGTCGACGGCGTCTCGATAGCCCTCGGGGGGCGTCCCGTTCATCGCGTCGAGCACGCGGCGGCGCCAGGCCAGCTCGTCGGCCTTGGATCGCGCTCCGGGGATTTCGATTCGCTCGTGTGCGCGCATCCCGCTGCTCCGGTCCTCTCCGCCGGTCCCTCCGGAGCTTCGCTGTTGCGATTCGAGATGCTGACGGAGCCGCCTGAGCTGATCGGCGGCCGCTTCCTGTTGTTTGTGGGCCTCGAGTGGATCCCCCTCCTTCAACGCGCGCTCGGCTCGGCCCATCGGCGACTCGATCGACTCGAGCTGCTCGGCCGCCTGCTCGGACACCGGAACTCCGCCGACCTCCTCGCGAAGCCGCCGCGCCAACCCGTGGGCCGCCTGTTGCGCTTCGCGCTGCGCCGCGGCCTGTCGTTGCAGCACCTCTCGCTCCCGATCGGTGAGCGCCCCAGCGACGTCGGGGACCGCTCCTCGAGCGGCCTGCTGCAAATCCTGAGCTCGGGCTGCGGCCTCGCGTGCTCGGGCTGCGGCCTCTGCGGTTTGACCTCCACGACCCCGGAACATCATCGCCGAGAGCTCCAGATCCTTGGCAAGCTCCGAAGCGGCCCGCGCGACCCGATTGGCCATCGACAAGGCCTCCCCGAGATCCCCTCCCTCGAGAGCCTGTCGAAAGTCTCGAACCCGCTCCTCCGCGCGCGCTCGTAGCTCGCTCTCGTAAGGACCGAGCGCGTCGGACCCCACGCCTCGGAGCAACTTCGAGACCTCGTCGGCGATCGATTGGAGCTGCTCTCGCACTTCGGATCCGAAGGAGTCTTTGTCCCCCGAAGCCCGCTCGACGGCCTTGTCGCCCACGCGGCGCGCCTTGTCGGCCATGCGCTTTTGCTCCACTTCGAGGTCCCGAATCGTATCCATGGCCTCCATCAAGGCTCGTTCGCGAGGCCCGAATCGCGCCTCGACCAGCGACTGTTCGCTTTGGGCCAAAGCTTGGGCCATCGCTTCGATCGTCTGGTCGAGCTTGGCCAGGGCCGCTTCGGCGGCCTCGAGGTCACCCTTCGCGAGGGCCTCCCGAAGGCTTCGCAGAGCATCGGTCGACTCCCCGGCCTGACGCGTCTGACGGTTGACGAATTCGCCCGGGACGTAGCGCATCGCTTCGCGGAGCCGCTGCTTGAGCGCCTCCATCCTTCTTTCCGCTCGATCGAGCGCCGCCATCAACGCCCGCTGAAGCTCCGGAGTCTGCTCTCGACGAAGCTCGCTGATCAGCGATGCGATTTCTCGCCGGAGCTGCTGCATCTCACGAGCGATCTCGGCTGCGTCATCCAGCCTCGCTTCGCTGATCAGATCGGCGACGACCAAGCTGTCCTTTTCGAGCTCGGCGACGATCGACCGGTCGTAACGGTCTCGCTGGCCCGGATGCGCTCCCTGCCGGTAGGCTTGCTCCTCGCGTCCATACTTGCGCTCGAGACGCCTCTTCATGTCGAGAAGCAGTGGAATGGTTCGCGGGCCGCGGTGATCGCCGAGATTGGAAAGCAGACCGATCACGCCTCGGTACGGCGTCATGCTCAGCAGCCTTCGCTCGCGCGCCTCGGGCAGCGACTCGGGAAGCGGTCGTTCCAGACGCACGGCAAGCGCGTCCAGCAACGCGTCCAGGAGCTTCTCGAGCTGGACGATGTTCTCGCGACGACGCGTGATTTCCGAAGCGAGGGTCAGCGTTCTCACCGCGGATCGACCAACCCCCGGGCCGTCGACTCGGTTGCCGTCCTTGGCCTCGAGCCACACGGTCACGGCGTCGGCGGGCGCAAGCGAGAATTCCTCGAGCCGAAGCGCCGTCTCTCCATAGTGCTCGACGCGGGGCTCGTCGGTAGGAGTCAGAATCGGCCGCCGGATGTGCTCTCCACTCGGCAGCTTGATGATCAGCGTGAGCTCCTGCGCGCCATAGTCGTCGGTGGTGCTGTACTGGAGCAAGATCGGTTGACGCTCCTCGGCGATCAAGTCGCGTTCCGGGGCGATGAGACGGACTTGGGGTGGCTCGTCGACTTGAACTCGGATCGAACGCGCCCGGTAGTCCACGCGCTTCTCGCCACGCGTGGACTCCACGTAGATCTCGAAGGGCCCGTCACTATCCGCGATGAACGACGCCACGAACTCGTTGCCGGCTCGCGTGGCCTCCACGTGCCGGCCGGGGAGCTCGACGACGACACGAGCAGCATCGCCGATCGGAAGCACGGAGTACTCCACGGCAGTGCCCCGCGGCACCACCAGGTGATCGGCATCGTCCGCGCGCTCGTCGGCGCGCCCCATGTAATCGGGGTAGTGCAGCGCGGCCCCCGTCCGAGCGACCACGTGACTGACGCGGGCCCCCTCGATGATCCTGGGATCGGCGTGGAGGAGAGCATAGCGGCCAGCCGAAGCGCGATCGAAGCCGAGCGACCACCAACCCACGGCAGCCAGAGCCAAGGCGACCGCGAGTGACGGCTGGACGAGCCAGCGCCACGGAATGAATCGCCGCGCCGGCCAGTGATCGAGCGCACGCAAGACGCCGATGCGCTGTGCGACGACGAGCTCGCGGGAAAAGCCCGGTTCCGCCCGCAGCTCGTACGCGGTCTGCAAAGGAGAGAGCAGGGCGGGTTGCTCGGATGCCACCAGGCCGAGCGCCCCGTGTCCCCGAAGTGCCAAGAGCGGCTGCACCGACCAGGCCACCGCGCCGGCCACGAGGCCAAACACGACCGCCCACCCGATGCAAAGCCAGACGAATGGCGTCATCGGTCCGAGCAGCCAGGCGACCAGCACGAAGGCGACGAGGCCCGCCGCGAGCGCCGCCACGACGATTCGGGCGGCGAGCATCGTACCTGCTGCCCACCTCAGGCGCCTCCGATAGCCGGTCAAATGATCCGCCGACGAGCCCACCTGGGAAGCCTAGCAGCCGATCGGAAACGTACAGGCGCCTTTTTGTGAGCGCCGGTTCCAATGAAAAAGCCGGGGGCCATCGGCCTCCCGGCTTCTTCACGATGTTGGCGAGAGAGCGTGGGTTAGAAGCCCATTCCGCCCATGCCGCCCATGCCACCTCCGTGGTCATGGCCCGCCGCCGGCGCCTCTTCCTTCGGAAGCTCGGCAACCAGCGCCTCGGTGGTCAGCATCAGGCCCGCGACCGACGAGGCGTTCTGGAGGGCGCTGCGGACGACCTTGGTCGGGTCGATGACCCCGGCCTTCACCAGGTCCTCGTACTCCTCGGTGGCCGCGTTGAAGCCGAACCCGCCTTTGCCGTTTCGAACCTCGTTGACCACGATGGAGCCCTCGAGCCCGGCGTTCGCCGCGATCTGGCGGAGCGGCTCCTCGACGGCTCGTCGCAGGATTTCGACGCCGACCCTCTGCTCGCCGCTCACGTCCAACTTGTCGAGCACGCCCTGCGAGCGAATGAGCGCCACGCCGCCACCAGGCACGATGCCCTCTTCGACCGCGGCGCGGGTCGCATGAAGCGCGTCCTCGACGCGAGCCTTCTTCTCTTTCATCTCGACCTCGGTGGCTGCGCCGACCTTGATCACGGCGACGCCGCCGACCAGCTTGGCGAGGCGCTCCTGCAGCTTCTCACGGTCGTAGTCGCTGCTGGTCTCCTCGATTTGCTTGCGGATCGTCTCGATGCGGCCGGTGATGTCCTTCTTCTTGCCCGCACCATCGACGATGGTGGTGTTCTCCTTGTCGATCGAGACCCGCTTGGCCTTGCCCAAGTCGTTGAGCGTCACGTTCTCGAGCTTGATCCCGAGGTCCTCGCTCACGACGGTGCCGCCGGTCAGGATCGCGATGTCCTGAAGCATGGCCTTGCGGCGGTCGCCGAAGCCGGGCGCCTTGACGGCGGCGGTTTGCAGCGTGCCGCGGAGCTTGTTGACCACCAGCGTGGCCAACGCCTCACCCTCGACGTCCTCGGCGATGATCACCAGCGGCTTCTGCTGACGCGCAATCGCTTCGAGAACCGGCAGGAGATCCTTCATGTTCGAGATCTTCTTCTCGACGATGAGGAGATAGGGATCCTCGATCTCGGCGACCATCCGCTCTGGATCGGTCACGAAGTAGGGCGAGAGATAACCCCGGTCGAACTGCATGCCTTCGACGACGTCGAGCTCGGTTTCGAGACCCTTGGCCTCCTCGACCGTGATCACGCCTTCCTTGCCGACCTTCTCCATGGCGTCGGCGATGATCTCGCCGATCGTGCGGTCGCCGTTGGCGCTGATCGTGCCGACCTGCGCGATTTCCTTCGGATCCTTGGTCGCCTTGGACAGGGATCGAAGCTCTTCGACGACCTTGATGACGCCCGCGTCGATTCCCCGCTTGATCTCCATCGGGTTGTGACCCGCCGCGACCATCTTGCTGCCCTCGCGGAAGATCGCTTGCGCCAGCACGGTCGCCGTGGTCGTTCCATCACCGGCGATGTCGGAGGTCTTCGAAGCGACCTCGCGCACCATCTGGGCCCCCATGTTCTCGAACTTGTCGCCGAGCTCGATTTCCTTTGCCACCGTCACACCATCCTTGGTGACGGTCGGGGCGCCGAAGCTCTTCTCGATCACGACGTTGCGGCCTTTGGGGCCGAGGGTGACCTTGACGGCATTCGCGAGCGCGTTGACGCCCCTCAAGATGCGGTCACGAGCAGCGGTATCGTAGATGATTTCTTTCGCAGCCATGATTCTTCAGTCTCCTATTCGATGATTCCGAGGATGTCGTCTTCGCGGAGGATCAGGTGCTCCTCGCCGTCGATCTTGACTTCGGTGCCGCCGTACTTGCCGAACAGCACCATGTCGCCCTTCTTCACGGCGAGCGGCTTGATCTCTCCATTGTCGAGCAGCCGACCCGTGCCGACGGCCACGACTTTGGCCTCGATCGGCTTTTCCTTGGCGGTATCCGGAATGATGATGCCGCCTTTCGTTTTCTCTTCTTCCTTGACTCGCTTGACCAAAACACGGTCATGCAATGGACGAATGGCCATTTAATCCCTCCATTTTCGGGCACTTACGCGGCCCGGTAGCTTGTTAGCACTCGCCCGCGGAGAGTGCTGATGGGCCGCAACCTAATCCCGAATGCCGGGGAGTCAACAGGGGATCCGAGGTTTCTTGGCTCATCTCTGGCGACGTGTTTGCCGGGCTGGCCGTCGCCTGCTAGCTTCGCGCGCCTATGGCACGCGTCACCGTCGAAGACTGCTTGGAGCACGAGGAAAACCGCTTTGCACTGGTCATTTTGGCGGCCCGCCGAACCCGGCAGATTCTGAAGGGTGCCCCGGCGTTGGTGCACAGCAAGAACAAGCCGATTGTGACCGCGTTGCGCGAGATCGCGGACAGCAAGGTGTACTTTGCCCGGCCGGTAAAGGGCGCGGTCCAGGAATACATCGTCGAGACACGGGCCAACGAGTCCTCCCTCTGAGGGCGGAGGCCGGCACCGTCTTTGCAGCCATCCGACACCCCAGGTAGCCTGAGGGAGGGGACATGGCTCGCATCACCATCATGGGGCCTAGCGGGCGTCAGGAGCGTCAGCTCTTTCGGCACAATTCGCTCGGAAGGCATCCCCGCAACACGCACCAGGTGCTCGACCGCGTCGTTTCGAAGGAGCACTGCCACATCGAGCTGATCGAAGGTCGCTACGTCCTACGCGATCTCGGCTCGCTCAACGGCACCTTCGTGAACGGCCAACGCGTCCAAGAGCACCCCCTCGAGCCGGGTGACGAGATCACGATCGGCTCCACCCGCATCGTGTTCGAGCCCGCGGCACGCGAGCCTGCTGTCTCGTTCGAGCTTTTCTCCGACCGGGAGTCACGGGAGGCGACCAATCGGTTCAAGATCGGCGACTCCGACGTCGGTCCGTTGATTCGGGCCAAGGTGTCCGTCCTGGCGGACAAGACCTTCTTTGCCGAGGAGCTGATCGAGGACGAGACCTCGCTTCGGCGCGACTACGAAAAGCTTCGCGCGAGCTACGAGGTGTCGCGCGCCATCGAGCTCGGAACGAGCGTGACGGCGTTGTGCGACAAGATTTTGGAGGTCGCCTTTCGAATGGTCCCCGCGGATCGCGGCGTCGTGCTCCTTCATGACGACGCGGGAACCTTGGAGCCCGTCGCCGTACGGACCAGCGAGGAGGCCGACCCCGACCAGGAGGTCGTCGTGTCGAAGACCGTGCTCGACGCGGTCGTTCGCGAAAAGGAGGCGGTGCTTTCGCACGACGCATCTGCCGATGCGCGCTTCCAGAGCGCGCAATCCGTGATCATGCAGGGCATCCGTTCGACCATGTGCGTTCCGTTGCTGCACGACGACACCGTCCTCGGCGTCATGATGCTCGACTCCAAGCTCGCGACCCACGCCTTCGACGAAAAGGATCTCGCGCTCTTCGAAACCGTCGCCAGTCAGGCCGCCATCGCGATGCAAAACACCCTTTTCGCCAAGAAGCTCGAGCGCGAGGCGGTCACGCGCGAACGCTTCCGTCGTTTGCTGTCACCGGCCATCGCCGAGCAGGTTCTGTCCGGGGAGCTGGAGGTGAAGAAAGGAGGCGAGCTCCGCGAAACCACGGTGTTGTTCGTCGACATTCGTGGGTTCACCGGGATCAGCGAGTCATTCGAGCCGCAAGTGGTCGTCGCGGCGCTCAACGAATACTTCGAGCGCATGGTGGAGATCGTATTCCGCCACGAGGGAACCCTCGACAAATTCATCGGAGACGAAATGATGGTTCTATTCGGCGCGCCGGTGTCGCATCCGGACGATCCGACCAGGGCGGTGCGGGCCGCGCTGGAAATGCAAAGAGCCGTCGACGCGTTGAGCCGAGAGCACGAAAGCCACGGCCTGCCGCCGTTCGAAATCGGCATCGGGATCAACACCGGTGAGGTCGTAGCGGGGTACATCGGCAGCAGCCAAGCGCTCGAGTACACCGTGATCGGCGACCCGGTGAACGTCGGATCCCGGCTTTGTGCGATCGCCAAGCCCGGGCAGGTTCTGATCAGCGATGAGACCCGACAGAAGCTCGAAGGCCAGTTCGAGGTGCGAGAGCTTCCCGAAGCGAAGCTCAAAGGCAAGGCGCGGCCCACGAAGGTTTTCGAGGTGCTCGGGGCCGGGACGCCGGTCTGAGACGAACCTTGCCTGCCCCGGCGGATGTGCCAAGCATCCGACGGGATGCCTCATCTCGATTTCGAAGCGCCGCTGGTCGAGCTGGAGACGCGTATCGCGGCCCTCAAGGCGCTGACCGAGGGCGGGGGGCCCGAGGCACCGGCGATCAACGCCGAGATTCGAGCGCTCGAAGCACAAGCCGATCGCCTTCAGCGTGAGCTCTACGCCGACCTCGACGTGTGGACCAAGGTTCAGCTCAGCCGCCATCCCGATCGCCCGTACATGCGGGATTACTTGGCTTTCTTGTTCGAGGACTTCACCGAGCTTCACGGCGACCGCGCTTTTCGCGACGATCCTGCGATCATTTGTGGGTTTGCTCGGTTTGATTCGGAAATCGTGGCGGTCATCGGCCACCAGAAGGGGCGTACGGCCAAGGACAAGGCGCATCGCAACTTCGGCATGGCCCACCCGGAGGGCTACCGAAAAGCAGCGCGTATCATGAAGCTGGCCGAGCGAGCCCAGAGACCGGTGCTCACCTTCATCGACACACCGGGGGCTTACCCGGGTATCGGCGCCGAGGAACGGGGCCAAGCCGAAGCGATCGGCGCCGCGATCGAGACCATGAGCCGGCTCAGGGTGCCCATCGTCGCCACGGTGATCGGGGAGGGGGGCTCCGGAGGGGCGCTCGCGATCGGCGTCGCGGATCGGGTGCTCATGCTCGAGTTCGCCACATACAGCGTGATCACCCCGGAGGGCTGTGCGTCCATCCTGTGGCGCGACGGAGCCCGGGCCGCCGACGCAGCGGAGCAGCTCCATCTCCTGGCGCAGGACGCAAAGGCACTCGGCGTGGTCGACGAGGTCGTTCCGGAGCCGACCGGCGGCGCGCACCGAAAGCCCGCGCTGGCGGCCCAAACCTTGGGCGAGCGCATTGGTTTCCACCTCGGTCAACTGAAGGCTCGACCGGGCGCTGACCTGGTGGAGCAGCGATATCAGCGATTTCGGGCACTTGGGACGTGGCGGTAGCCACGGGTTTTTTGACGACATGGCTTCGGCCTCCCTACGATCTGCGTGCGGGGTCATGTCGTGAAGAAGCTCGTAGCGGCGTTCGTCATGCCTGGGCTGGTCGGGTGCAGCTCGGTCGGAGTGCATTCACAGCCTCGTCATGCCTCCTCGGAGCCCACCCACGACGCGGAGCTCACCTCCCTTCGACTGCAAGCCGAGGAGCAGGAGCAAGAGCTTCGTGTCCTGCGAAGCCAGCTCGCTCTCGCGCGCGCCGAGGTGCAGGAGCTCAGGGCGGAGCAGAGCCACGAGCCCGCCCGCACGGCGAAGATTTCAGGGGACGAGGCGTTGCCCTGGAGCGGGCCCGACGACCCCGGCCAAGAGGTCCGCGAAGAGCTCGGCATCCCCGGTGACGAGCGTTTGCCGGTCACGTCCGGCGTGCCCGATCTCCCCGAGGTCCCGGAGCCGGTCGAGCCGCGGACCGTCGCGTCGGCGCCCACGAGCCCGGATGCCGATCCCCGCATCGAGGGATACCGCAGGGCGTTGCGGTTGATTCGAGAGGAGAAGTTCGAGCAGGCCTTGATGGAGCTCGATGCCTTTTTGACTGAGCATCCGAGCCATCCCTACGCGGACAACGCGCTCTACTGGTGTGGCGAGGTCCATTACCTGCGCCGGGAGTACCAAGAGGCGCTTCGTTGCTTCGAGCGAATCGAGAAGGTGCATCCATGGGCCAACAAGGCTCCTGACGCGCTCTACCGAATCGGTCAGATCCATTTGAGGCGCGGCGATCGAGCCCGCGCTCGGGCTTATTTTGACAAGGTGAGGGAGCAGTTCCCAAATACCGCGGCGGCGCGCTTGGCGTTGCGGGAGGACGCATCATGAGGTTGGTGGGATGGATGGCCGTGTCGGCCGGGTTGGCAGCGAGCACGGTGGGCGCCCAAGCGGACGTCGCCATGAGCGACCAGCAAGCCGAGACGAAAAAGGTCGAGGTGCCCGCGGACATGCCCGAAACGTACACGGTCACCGAGGGAGATACGCTGTGGGACATCACCCAACGGTACTATGGCGACCCGTACCAATGGCCGCGGGTGTGGTCTTACAACCCGGACATCACCAATCCCCATTGGATCTACCCCGGCTCGGTGATTCGCCTGCGCCCCGGCGATGACGAGGTGGTCAAGACCGCGCCTCGTGGCTTCAAACGTTCCAAGGCGAGGGTGGCCGACGACGACGCGATTTACATCGCCGAGTACGGTTTCCTCGACGAGAACGCGCTCGAGGACGCGGGCTACATCATCGCAGCGAACGAAGAGCACATGATGCTCTCCGACTTCGACAACACCTACGTGCGCTTTCACAAAGACGTCCAGCCCGAGATCGGCAAGGTCTACACGGTGTTCCGGACCATCGATCCGGAGGAGCGTTTCCAGACCATCGACGCGGTCGAACGCGAGAGCCAAGAGAAAGGAAAGCTCGTTCGAATCTTCGGCGAGGTGAGGCTGCAAGACTACGACGAAGAGCACCGCATCGGACGCGCCGTCGTCGTCGACTCGCTCGACGTGGTGGAGCGCGGCCTCCGGCTCGCGCCGATGGAGCGGAAATTCGAATGGGTGGAAGTGGTGCCAGCCGACCGCTCGCTGCGGGCAACCGTCGTGGCAAATCTCTACCCACGCAAATTGCCGTCCACCAATCAAGTCATCTTCGTGGACGTGGGGGCCGAGCAAGGCGTGGTCGCCGGCAATCGATTCTACATCGTGCGGCAGGGAGACGAGTGGCGTCGTAGCGCGGAAGGGCGAATCGGCCGGGAAATCGAGACGACCGTGCCGGTCCCCGATCCGCCCAAACACTACCCGTGGGAGGTGGTCGCCGTCGGGCGCGCGGTGAACGTCCAGCCGACCACCACCGCCGTCCTCCTCGAAAAGGCGACGCGGGCCGTGCGTATGGGGGATCGCGCCGAATTGCGCGAAGGGGAATAGCCTCGCATCCAAGGCCGTTGCTTCTACACCCCGATTCGGGGGAGTATCGGCCTGGCTATGGCATCGGACGGGGATCGAGACGGCACGGAGGCGCTGCGGCTGCAGAGCGTCGTCGAGCGCGAGCGGGCCAAGCTCCGCGCGCTCCAAGACATCAGCGCCGCGTTGGGCTCCACGCTCGACCTCGGCGAGCTTCTGGAGATGATCCTCGATCGCATCAGCGAGGTCATGGAAGCGGATCGATCCACCCTGTACCTACTCGACGAGGAAACCGACGAGCTGTGGTCCAAGGTGATCCAAGGTGAGGAAGTCGTCGAAATCCGGCTCAAGCCGGGGGAGGGCCTCGCCGGCACGGTCGCGCGCACGGGCAAGCCCCTCAACATCAAGGACGCGTACCAAGACGTGCGCTTCGACGCCGAATGGGACCGGAGGACCGGCTACCGCACCCGGTCGACCCTGTGCGTCCCGATGAAGAATCAGCACGGCAGGACCATCGGCGTGGTTCAGGTGCTGAACAAGCACGAAGGCTACTTCACGGTTGGCGACGAGGCGCTCTTGACCGCCTTGGCGAGCCACGCAGCGGTCTCGATCGAGAACTCGAGGTTGTTTCTCTCGGTCGTCGGCAAGAACATCGAGCTACTCGAGACGAAAGAAAAGCTCGAAAAGAAGATCCGCGAGCTCGACGTGCTCTTCGAGATCACCCAAGTCGCGGCCAGCGCGATGGAGCTCGACGACCTGTTGGCAGGTGTTCTCGCTCGGACCATGCGCGCGACGGATGCCGAAGCGGCATCGATCTTGCTCGCTGACGAGCATACCGGCGATCTGACGTTCCGGGCGGCGGTCGGCGGCGAGCCGGACCGCGTCAAGAAGATGAAGATCAAGGCCGGGCAAGGGATTTCCGGTTGGGTGGCCGAGCACGGAAGGCCGCAAATCGTCAACCAGGTCGACGAGGATCCCCGGCACTCGACGCACATCGCAGACGAAGTCGGCTATCACCCCAAGTCGGTTCTTTGTGTTCCCCTTCGATGGGACGACGGCGCCGGGGCGCTTCAGCTCCTCAACAAGTCGGGCGGTCGCGCACCGTTCATCGACGACGACCTCAAGATGGCGACCGTGATCGCCGGTCACCTCTCGACCGCGATTTCCCAAGCGCAATCCCGTGCACAGAAGACGCGCCAAGAGCGTCTCACGACGCTGGGCCGGTTCCTATCGAGCATGCTGCACGACCTGAAGACCCCTTTGACCATCATTTCCGGGTACACACAGATGCTCGTCGAGGAGGACGACCAGAGCAAACGGCGAGAGCTAGCCGCCTCGATTCGGCGTCAGGTTCAGCTCCTCAAGACGATGATGGGCGAAACGCTCGCTTTCGCCAAGGGCGAGCGTCGGATTCTAATCCGCCGTGTCTATCTGCAAGCGTTCTTCGAGGAGCTCGCCGAACAGCTCAGGCCCGAGCTCGCCGAGCGCGGCATTCGGCTCGAGGTGGCGCTCCACGACCGCGGCGTGGCCCACTTCGACGAGGAAAAGATGCAGCGGGTCTTCCACAATCTCGCGCGAAACGCGGCCGAGGCAATCGGCGATCGGGGAGGGTTCTGTCGCATGGAGGTCGACCGCGCCGACGACGGGAACCTGGTGCTGACGTTCTCCGACAATGGACCCGGGGTTTCCGAAGAGATCCGCGGTCGACTCTTCGAGTCGTTCACGACGCACGGCAAACAGGGTGGCACGGGGCTCGGCCTCGCCATCGTGCAGAGCATCGTCGAAGACCACGGGGGCAGCGTCGCGGTCGACAGCGAGCCCGGCCGGACGGCCTTCACCATCGTGCTCCCTCAGCCCCAGCTTCGAACGAGCACCCGCCCCGCCGCGGCCGAGTGACCGCTCAGGCGAAGTCGCGCTCCGTCCGCTCCTCGTCTTCTTTGCAGCGGATGCAGAGCTCGGTTTCGGGGCGCGCTTCCAAACGCTTGATGCCGATGGGCTCTTCACAGTCCTCGCAGATGCCAAAGACACCCTCGTCGAGCTTCTTGAGGGCCTTTTCGATCTTCTGGAGAAAAACCCGTTCGCGGCCGCGCAACCGGAAGGTGAACGACTGCATGTACTCGCTGGAGGCCAGGTCCATCTCGTCCGGGAGCTCGGAGGCATCCAGGGTCATGTCCTGGTCCATGGTCTCGCGGGCTCGACGAATGACGGCGTTCCGCTTCTCTTCGAGAATGGAGCGGAAGCGCTTTTGCTCGGACTTCTTCATGCGGTCACCCCCCTTTTGAGGGAGCGCGAGCATAATGACCGCGCCAGGCTAGTCAAGATAGTGAAATCCAACATGCCGGATTTACGACGAAAATGGCTAGCCCCGACCTCGAAAAAAAGACCCCTCGGCCCGAAGCCACGCCCCCCAGGGCAGCACCTCCACGCGGTCCCCCGGTCGCAGCTCCGCGGCGTCGGCCGGCAGGATCACGAGCGCATTGATCCCCACGAATGACGGTAACGACCCCGAGCCCTGCTGGTCGTGGAGGGTGACGACGATGTCATCGCCGTCCCGGGAGGCCACGCCCCGCGCGATTTCCGTGCGGCCTGGCCGTCGTTGGTACGCGTGCCCGAGCCGGGCCACGACCGGGATCGGATGAGGCTTCGGATCGCCGAGCATCGCCCGGAGGCAGGGCGCAACCAGGATCTCGAAGGTGACCATCGCGCTGATCGGGTTGCCCGGCAGTCCGACGACGGGCTTGCCTTCGTGGCGCGCGAAGGCAATCGGCTTCCCTGGTTTGATGCGGACCTTCCAAAACGAAGGCTCGACACCGAGGCGGGAGAAAGCCTCATGGACGAAATCGTACGCTCCGACCGATACGCCACCCATCGTGAGAACGACGTCGGCCTCGAGCGCCTGCCGGATCGCGGCCTCGATTTCGCCGAGATCGTCCCGCGCCGCTGGAAGCGGAAGCGCGATCACCCCCAGCGCGGTCAACATTTCGCTCAGCACATAGACGTTCGAATTCACGATGGCCCCAGGATCGAGCTTCGCGCCGAGCTCCCGCAGCTCGTCGCCGGTCGACAGGAGGGCCACCTTCGGTCGTCGGAAGACGTGGACACGATCGATGTTCTGGCTCGCCAGCAGGCCGATCTCCCCTGGCCAAAGGCGGTCTCCTGCACGGAGCAGCGTCGTACCCGAGCAAACGTCCGATCCTCGGGCGCGGACGTGCTTCGCCTCGCGAGACGGGACCCGCACCCGGACCTTTGCGCCGGCCTCCTCGGTGTCCTCCTGGATGACCACGGCATCCGCCCCTTCGGGCATGGGGGCGCCCGTGAAGATTCGGCACGCGGTACCGGGCATCAGGGAGGGAGGCAGCGGACCGCCCGCCCGTGACTCTCCCCGCACGGGCAACTCCACCGGCGCGTCGTCGCTCGCCTGCGCCACGTCCTGCGCGCGAACCGCGTAGCCGTCCATCGCGCTGTTGTCGAAAGACGGGGAATCGAGCCTGGCCACGACGTCCCGCGACAGGTAGCGTCCCGCCGAATCGAGCAGGGCAGCTTCCTCTTCGCCCAGGGGGCGAAACGCGGGCAGCATCGAGGCCAAAGCGTCTTCAATCGATCGCATCGGGGGCCGAGCCTAGCACGAGGCCCCCGACGACCGCGCCATCAACGTGGGTGGACGCGGTTTCGACCGGCGCGTTTGGCCTCGTACAGCATGGCGTCGGCTGCCTTGACGAAATCGTAGGGCCGCCACCCAGGGTCGAGCTCTGCCACGCCACAAGAGACGGTGACGTCGATTTCCTCGCCTTCGAAGGAAAACGATGCGGTCGCGATCAGCTTACGCAGCTCCTCGGCGATCCGCGTGCCCCCAGCGAGGTCGGTTTCTGGAAGAATCAGAGCGATCTCTTCGCCCCCATAGCGCGCCACGACGTCGTCCGGGCGGAGCCGGCTCTTCGCGAGGAGCGCGACCTCCTTCAGGACGTAGTCCCCGGCCAGGTGGCCGAGCTCGTCGTTGATCGTCTTGAAATGGTCGATGTCGCACATGACCAGCGCCAACGGCCGGGCGTGGCGCTTCGCTCGCGAAAGCTCCCGTTCGAGCTGCTCGACGAAATAGCGCTTGTTGTGGATGCCGGTGAGACCATCCATGATCGTCATCCGATAGATGGTTTCGTGATACTGGGATTCCAAGTCCGCGCCGCACAAGAACTTGAGAATGGTGTCGCCGACCTTGAGTTGATCGCCGCGACGGAGCTTCCGTTCGCGGATCAGGACGTCATTCACGTACGTGCCGTTCGTCGAACCCAGGTCGATCAGATGATAGCCGTCGTGCCGTCGCTCGATCCGAGCGTGCTGACGCGAAACACTGTCGCTGTGGAGCGCGACGTGATTCTCGCTTCCGCGGCCGATTCGCACCGTGTCGTCGGCGAGAGAGAAACGTTTGCCGAGCTGATTCGACGACGGCGCGTAGATGATGACGACGCAATCCTGGCCGCGCGCCAGCGAGATGTCGGGCTCCGAAAAGGGTGCGACCCGAGTCTTGATTTCGCTTTCCACGGTGTCGGCCCAGAGTAGGAATACCGAATGGATGCGTCAATGCCGCTGCAGGTAGAGCATGTTGCGTTGATTGATCCACACGTGCGCGACGACGGGACCCCACAGGCTTCCGGTGACCTCGAAGATCACCCCGAACGACAGGCCCATCACGAACGCCCAAATGGCCCACGCCGGGAACACACCGCGAGGGCCCAAGTGAAACGCGCCGAAGATGATCGAGGTGATCACCAAGCCCCATGCGGGCTGCATGGCGCCTCGAAAGAAGATTTCCTCGGCAATCCCGGATGCCAACGCGAGCCCGGTGATCTCCCGCGGCGTGAGTGGGTCGATGATTCGTTTCATCTCCTCTCGCAGGGCCCGCGCCCACACGGCACGCTCGACGATCCACGGCGTCACGGCGACGACCGCAATTCCGAGGGCCAGGCCCGAAGCGATCGAGGCCGCGAGACGGATCGCAGGCGGGGCTTCCCACCACGCCGGCTCGAAGGACCACGCAGAGCGGTCGTCGGCGAGTCTCGCCCACAGCAGACCGCCCGCGGCGAGCGGCGCGTAGATCAGCGCGGCGAGAGGCAGAATCCGGGGTTTGGATGGCAAGCTCAGGCGCGATGTATCAAAGTGTGCGGCGAGCGGCAATGAGGCGGGGAAGCAGATTTGACATGCCTGCGGCAGGCGGAGTACTAGCCGGGACATCACGCGCATGAGCGGTCAGGCAGGCGAAGAAGTCGCGAAGATTCTCGTCGTCGACGACGAAGAAGTGATTCGGGAGATTCTTGCCGATTTCCTGAGCATGGAAGGCTTCCACGTGCGCACGGCCGAGGACGGAAGCGGAGCCTTGGTGGAGCTCTCTCGGGACCGATTCGATCTGGTCTTGAGCGATCTCAAGATGCCGAACATGGGCGGGCTCGAGCTGCTGAGCGCGATCCGCAAGCACACACCTCACGTGGTGACGATCATCATGACCGGCTTCGGCACCGTCGAAACTGCGATCGAAGCGATGAAGCAGGGCGCGTACGACTACGTGCTCAAGCCTTTCAAGGTCGAGGAGGTCGTCCACACGATTCGCCGTGGCCTCGAAAAGCAGCGGCTCCAAGCCGAAAACTTTCGTCTCAAAGAAGCGCTGTCGCTCTACAAGGTGAGCGAGGCCATCGCTGCGAGCCTCTCTCTCGAGCAAGTCGTGCACACGCTGAGCCGAGCCGCCATCGACGAGGTCGATTCCGACTTGGTGACCGTACTACTGAGTGACGGCGGGGGAAGCTTCTATCGAAGAACGACCGAGATCGGGCCGAGCTTCCGACTCCGGCGAGAACCGGATTCGCTCGACGTCGCCACGCTGAGGGAGCATTTTGCGGACGCCTCGGCCTTGCTGGAGCACGGCGAGCGCTGCTGGCGGTATTTCGACGAGATCGGGGAGCACTCGCCGCCGCAGTCCCTCGCGGTGGCCCGTCTGGCCGCACGCGGGGACACGATCGGGTTTTTGTGCGCCGTGAGCTACACGCCCGGCAAGCGTTTCGACGAAGGCCAGCGCAAGCTGTTGCACGCGACCGCGGACCGGGCCTCGGCAGCCATCGAAAACGCCCGGCTTTACGAAGACCTGCAGGCAACCTTCAAACAGACGATCCGCGGCCTCGCGAGCGCAATCGACAAGATGGACCGATATACGGCAGGCCACTCGGCGCGCGTCGCAGCGTATGCGCAAATTCTCGCGATCAAGCTCGGGCTCAGCGACGAGGAGATCGAGATCGTCCGGCAGTCCGCGCTGATGCACGACATCGGCAAGATCGGGTGCGTGATGAACCTGAACAAGCCGGGCAAGCTTTCCCAGCAGGAGTACGAGATCTTCAAGCAGCATCCGGAGCACGGTCGCGACATCCTTCAACCGATCGAGTTTCTGCATCCTCTCATTCCTGGCGTGCACCTTCATCACGAGCGTTGGGATGGTCTGGGTTACCCGCTCGGATTGCAGGGAAACCAGGTCCCTCTCATCGCACGCATCATCGCGGTCGCCGACACGTACGATGCGATGACCAGCGACCGTGCCTATCGGAAGGCGCTGACCCACGACATCGCCATCTCCGAGATCGAGCGTTGCGGAGGCAGTCAGTTCGACCCGGAAATCGCGCACGGCTTCTTGGATTCGATCGAGGAATTCAGGGGCGACGGACGAAGCCTCGAGGAGTTCCCCGACGTGCGAGAAACGAAATCCGGCCTCATGGCACCACGGACGTGACCGCGCTGAGCGGCGGCGCGGGCAGAGCGAATGCCGCCCGCCAGTGGCGCGCCGATGCTGGAACCGTCCATCGGCGAACCACGGCAGGCCGGTCCGGAAGCTTGAAGATCGTGGCCAAGGTCAAGGCGCCGCGGTGGTGCACCCGAATGGCACGAGGCACGACGAACACGAGCGTCAAAGTCTCCGTCGGCCCGATCGACGGATCCGCATGGTGAAAGTCTTCGAAGCCGTCCGAGACGAGCTGCCGAATCGTCTTTTCGTTCCGGAACGATCGCGTCTGCGTGATCAAGTGTCCGTGCTCGTCGTTCCACGAGGCGGGGCCCGTGCTGTATTGCTTCGGATTGCCGAGCTGATCGCACGCCGCCGCGAGCAACGACGCCAATGCCATGGCCACCCAGGCGCGACTACGTCGATTCACGGCTTCGCTCGCGCGCGACGTCGCGTTCGGTCGCGACCCCCGGAACGGGCAGGGCGGCCTCGCCCTCGGCACCGCCTTTGTCCTGCCACGGATACTTGATTCGATTGTGATAGGCGTTGCAGAGGGTGTCCGTGAGTGTGCTCTGAAGCACGCGAAGGTCCTCGACCGTCAGCCCCGATTCGTCGAGCTGTCCTTGCCGTAGCTTGATGTTCATCACGCGTTGGACGATGGTCTCGAACTTCTCGCGGGTCGGCTCGTCGACGGTGCGCGCGGCAGCCTCGATGGCATCGATGAGCATGAGAATGGCCGTCTCTTTCGTGCGCGGCCTCATTCCCGGGTAGCGGAAGGCGGTTTCCGACAACCCTTTCGGATTTCCTGCCTCGAGACACTTGTGCCAGAAGTATTCGATCACGCTGGTGCCGTGATGGGTGTAGGCGAACTCGACGACGGATTCGGGGATGCCACCTTCGCGCAAGATCCGGGCTCCCTCGACGACGTGGGCCATGATCGCATCGGCGCTCACGTCCGGATCCAAATCTTCGTGCGGGCTCGGCTCCCCGGGCCCGAGGTTCTCGACGAAGTACTTTGGCTGAATGGTCTTGCCCAAGTCGTGGTAGTACGCCCCGACCCGCGTGAGAAGGGAGTCCGCCCCGATGGCCGCCGCCGCACCCTCTGCCAGATTCGCCATCGCACGCGCGTGCTGCCACGAGCCGGGCGCCTCGCGCGACATCTTGCGAAGCAGGGGATGGTCCACGTCGGTCAGCTCTTGCAGACGACCGCGGGTGACCACTCCCAGCGTCGCCGTCGCGAGCCTCTGCAACAGCAACGCGAGCACCCCCGAGAGCGCCCCTCCGGCGACGGTCGACAGGATCACCGATTCGTGGAGCTTCGCCACGTCTCCAATCACGTCGATGCCGTTCCCCAAGGCCAAAGCGACGCTGATGAGCACCAACGCGGCGAAGAGACCCGCCGCCGTTCCAGCCACGAGCATGTGCGTCGCGTGCTTCCGATCGTGAAAGAAGATTCCGACGCCGAGCGTCGTGGCGACGAAGACCACCATGAAAGGCATCGCGAAGTGCAAGAACGACGCGCAAACCGCTGCAATCGCCAGGCCACTGGCGATCGCCGTGCCGCGATTGAAGTAGAGAGCGGCCCACAGTGGCACGGTCGCCAGAGGAAGCATGAAAGGGGACAGCGCGGTAAAAAGCAGCAGCAGCTTTGCCGTCACGCACGTGAGCCCCACCAACACCAAGAGACCGGCCTGCGTTCGCAAGAGGCTACCGCGTCCGCCCGTGAACGAGCGCAAGTACGTCAGGAAGAAGTACGCGAGCAGAAAGTAGCTCGCCCAGACGCCGATCAAGGTGCCTCGGTCCGGAGGCCGCCGCTCTCTCTCGAAGGCACGAACCAAGCGCTGAGCCACGGGATCGCTGACGGTCTCGCCGCGCTCGACCAGGAACGGCTGCGCGGGGCCCCGGCGCTGACGCGTGAGCTCTTTGGGCAAGTAGCTCGCAGGCACGCGAAGGGTGACTGGAGCCGGACGCGTGGGGTCGACGCGCAGAGGCTCGAGCACGACCTCGATGTGGCCGACCAACATCATGACCAGAGCGAAAACGGCGCTGAGAACCAACCCCGAGGTGCGACCAGCGATGAGGCGTGTGCGGAGCATCGTGTGCGGATCGTACCGCCCAGGTAGACCCTAGTGAGCCCTCGCCGGCGATTCAAGTGTTTACGGACCCGTGAAGGTCAGCCTGCCGAATCGGAGAGGGCTGTGGAAATCGCTCACTCCCAAAGAAGACCATGCAGCCGCTCTTCGAGCCGTAGGTCCGAGGTCCAAGACGTAGAAATTGGCGCGCCAGGTCTCGCCGACCTCCGGCCCTCGCGCCGACTCGGGACTGAACGCCTGCCAAGGGATCGCCATTTCGACCGTGTATCCGGAGTCGACCTGCTCGTCGTCCAGCGTTCCGCTTCGGTGAACGCCGACGCGTACACCGCTGTCCCATCCAACGTGGCCAAAAGGCGCAGGTGTGCGCCTGGAATCGAACCGGGAGTCGAAAACCGTTCCGCGCGGCGACACTTCGATCTCGAAGTAGGCTCGTCCGATCCCTTTCGGATCGACCATCAGCTCGACGCAGTCCTGCTCCCACAGATGCGCATCCCGCTCGAGGTCGCTCGCGAGCAAGTGTGTATCGACGACCTCCACCGCGACGTAGAGGTACCGCTCGTCCCAGAGAGCTTTCGCAGACGCTTCGACGGTGGCTCGTCCCCCTCGGCGGGGCTCGAGGAACGGCCCGGTCGACTTGGCCCGATGCCAGTCTCGCTCTTGCAGCAACCCATCCAAGGTAGGCTGCTGTGCCGCGCGGATCACCTCGAGCGTCGGCAAGCCCGGCAATCCCTTCGGCCGGTCCTCGCCCTTGCAAGCCCCGAAGACCATCGCCAGCGCGAGACAGCCGAGCGCGCGACGGGTCAATCGCTCACCGCCGACCCTTTCGGCGGGACTTCTTCTGCATCTTGCGCTTCGACTTCTTCTTGTTCTTGTCGACGGCGCGCTTGGCCGTCTGTCCGCTCCCCGACCGGTCGCCGCCTTGCTCCGCTATCGCAGCCTCGAGCAGCGTGTCCGCCAGGTTGGACATCATCGGATTGCCTTCGAGGCCTCCCATCTTGACGGCATCACGCAGCTTGTTCGCCGCAGCCAGTTGCTTCATGCCCGGGATCTTGGAGAGCATGCCCGCCTGCGACCCGATGCTGCCCATCATTTGTTTCATGAAGGCGAAGCGCTGCAGAATCTCGGCGACTTGCTTCTCGTTCGTGCCCGAGCCGCGCGCCACACGCACCAGTCGATTCGGTTGTTTCTGAAACAGCTCCGCGCGGGCACGCTCCTCGCGAGTCATGGAGCTCACGATGGCTTTGATCTGCCCGATCTCACGCTCGTCGACTTGAAACCCGTCGGGCACGCTGTCGGCAAAGAAGGGAACCTTGTCGAGCAGGTCCTGCAACGGTCCCATGTTCTGGAGCGTCTGTAGCTGCTCGAGAAAGTCGTCCAGCGTGAACTGGCCCCGAAGCATGCGCTTGGCGTCCTGTTCGGCTTTCTTCTCGTCGACGACCTCTTCGAAGTCCTTCATCAAGCCGACGACGTCGCCCATGCCGAGAATTCGGCTCGCCATGCCTTCGGCTCGAAACTCTTCCAGCCGATCGAGCGTCTCTCCGGTGCCGACGAATTTCACCGCCGTCCCCGTGACGTTCTTGATGGAAATCGCGGCGCCACCTCGAGCGTCTCCATCGAGCTTGGTGAGGATGACGCCACTCAACCCCAACAAGTCGTGAAACGACTTGGCCGTCTTGACCGAGTCTTGGCCGATCATCGCGTCGACGACGAGGAAGACGTTCTGGGGGTCGACCGCGGAACGAATCTCGTCGAGCTCTTTCATCAAGGGCTCGTCGATGGCGAGACGGCCAGCGGTATCGTAGATGATCGTGTCGCACTTGAGCTTCTTGGCGTGCGCCATGCCCCGCTTGCAAATCTCGAGCGGCTGCCCGCCGGGAATCGAAAACACGGGGACGTCGATCTGCGAGCCCAGGATCTCGAGCTGCTCGATGGCGCCCGGGCGAGCCACGTCCGCCGCCACCAAGAGCGGCTTGCGTGCGTGCTCCTTTTCGAGCAGCCGCGCCAGCTTGGCGGCGGTCGTCGTCTTACCCGACCCCTGCAATCCCACCATCATGATTCCGGTGGGCTTGGGCTTCTTGGCGAGCTCCACGGCCGGCCCTTCGAAGGCCATCATCGATTCGAGCTCGTCCTGGCAGATCTTCACGAACTGCTCGGCCGGGCCGATCTTGATCTTGCGGCCCTTCGATTTGGCTGCGGTGTCGACGACCCGGCCCACCGCTTGCTCTTTCACCTTCGCCAGAAACTCTTTGGTGACCCCGAGCTCGACGTCCGCTTCGAGCAGCGAAAGTCGTACGTCACGGAGCGCCTGATCGATGTTTTCTTCGGTCAGCTCGGTGACACCTGCAAGGCGGTTGCGGGCGTTGCGAAAGCCTTTGGTGAGGGTCTCAAACATACGGTTGGATCGAGCCGGGCTCGCGGCTGGTCCGCGTAGCATGGGCCGAAGAGGGCATGCAACCTGCTTCCCTCCTTGACCTCGCGTTTGGGCCGTTGGATGGTCCAGACGCATGGTGGAGGAGCTGCCGAAGAAGGGCGACCAGAAAACGATTTACGTCGTGGACATCAGCTCGTACGTGTTCCGAGCATACCACGCCTTGCCTCCTCTTTCGAACAGCAAGGGAGAGCCGACACACGCGGTCGCCGGCGTGTCGAGCATGCTTCTGAAGCTGCTGCGCGAGCGAGAGCCCCAACGCTTGATCGTCGCCATGGACTCCAAGGAAGGCTCTTTCCGCAAAGAAATCTACGACGCCTACAAGGCGAATCGTCCGCCGGCTCCGCCGGATCTGCAGCAGCAGATGGGCCGAGTGCGGGAGATCGCCGAAGCCTGGGGCATGACACCAGTCGAAGTGCCCGGATTCGAGGCCGACGACATCATCGCCACGATCGTCGCGGAGGCCCGCAAACAGGGTCTTCACGTGGTGATCGTCAGCGCGGACAAAGACTTGCTCCAGCTCGTCGGACCCGACGTGCTGATGTACGACACGATGCGCAACAAGGTCTTCGGGCCCGAGGAGACACGTGAAAAGCTCGGCGTCGGTCCGGAGCAAGTGAGGGACCTTTTGGCACTGATGGGCGACAGCTCGGACAACATCCCCGGCGTGCCTTCAGTCGGTCAGAAAACGGCAGCCAAGCTCCTTCAGGAATACGGCAGCCTCGACGCGATCTACGAGCATCTCCACGAGATCAAGCGAAAGGCGCTCAAGCAGAAGCTCACGGAGCATCGGGACGACGCCATGGCCTCGCGCGAGCTCGTCACACTCCGCGATGACGCGGACCTCGGCTCCGGTCTCATCAGCCGTACTTACGCCGGAGGCAACGCGGCCGCACTGCGCAACATCTTCACCGAGCTCGAGCTCACTCGTTTGCTGGCCCAGCTCGAGCCCGCACCGGCGGTCGAAGGCCACTACGAGACGATTACCGAGGTCGCGGGGCTCGTCCGAATCGTCAACGCCATGCGGGACGCTGGAAGCTTCGCGCTGTACACGGTCTTCGACCTGGACGACCCCATCCGAGCCGATTTGGTCGGAATCGCGTTCAGCTGGCTCGAAAGCGTGAGTGCCTACGTTCCTCTCGGTCACCGGTACATCGGTGCGCCCGACCATCTCGGCTGGGAGGACGCAAGCGCCATTTTGAAGCCGCTGCTCGAAAACTCGCTGATTCCCAAGCTGACCCTGGCCAAGCGAGAGACGGTCTTTTGGGCGCGTCGTGGCGTGACGCTCCGAGGCGTCCGTTTCGATCCCTCGCTCGCCAGCTACTTGCTCGATCCAGCGCGGCACGCGCACCGCCTCGAAGACGTCGCCCGCCAGGAGCTCGATGGGGAGCTCACCGAGGAGCACGCCTTCTTGGGAAAGGGCAAAAAGGCGTTGACCTGGGAACAGGCCGAGATCGACGCCGCGGCGCGCTACGCGAACGAGCGAGCCGACTTCACCTTTCGCCTGAGCCAGTTGCTGACCCCCCGAATGCACGAGGGCGAGTTCCACCGTCTCTTCTACGACGTGGAGCTTCCCTTGGCCCGGGTCCTGGCGACCATGGAGCTGAATGGAATCCGAGTGGACACCGCGCTCCTGGAGCAGCTCTCGGAGGAAGCCGACGTCCTGCTCCAAGAGCTGCATCGTCGCTGCACGGAGCTCGCCGGCCACGAGTTCAACGTGTCCTCTCCTCGGCAGCTCGAGACCATCCTCTTCGACGAGCTCGGGCTTCCGGTCGTCAAGAAGACCAAAACCGCCCGATCCACCGACCAGGGGGTGCTGGAGGAGCTCGCCATCCTCCATCCGCTACCCGAGGCCATCCTCGAGTATCGATCGGTGTCGAAGCTCAAGAGCACCTATCTCGACGCCCTGCCGCGCGAGGTGAACCCCGAGACCCGCCGGATCCACACGCGTTACAACCAGCTCGTCGCCGCGACGGGCCGGCTTTCCTCGAGCGAGCCAAATCTTCAAAACATTCCGATTCGGACGGAAATGGGGCGCCGTGTCCGCGAGGCTTTCATTCCGACCGAGGGCTGGGCGATGCTCGCGGCAGACTACTCGCAGATCGAGCTTCGGGTGCTCGCTCATCTGAGTCGCGATCCGGCTCTGGTCGAGGCTTTCTCACGCGGCGATGACGTCCACGTGCAAACGGCGTGCGCGCTATTCGGCGTCGAGCCCGAGGAAGTCACCAAGGACATGCGAGGGCAGGCCAAGACGGTGAATTTCGCGGTCATCTACGGCCAAACGCAATTCGCGCTGGCCCGGAACCTCAAGATCGAACGAGCCGAGGCGAAGCGCTACATCGACGCTTTCTTCGATCAATACGCTGGCGTGAAGTCGTTTTTGGATTCGGTGGTCGAACAAGCCCGCGCGAACGGATTCGTCACGACGCTTCTCGGACGACGGCGAACGCTGCCCGACATTCGAAGCCGAAACCACAACTTGCGCGCGGCCGCGGAGCGAATCGCCCGGAACACCCCCATCCAGGGCACGGCCGCCGACATCATGAAGGTCGCGATGGTCCGCATCCAGCAGGATCTCGAGGTGCAGCGCATGAGGAGCCGGATGGTTTTGACCGTGCACGACGAGCTCGTGTTCGAATCACCGCCCGAAGAGCACGAAGAGCTCGAGCGACGCGTCGTCGATCGAATGCAAAACGCGGTGCCGCTGTCCGTCCCGCTGCCCGTGCAAGCGGCGTGGGGAGCCAGCTGGGGCGCAGCGCACTGAGATGCTTTGAGGTGTCGCGACTGCCTGTCGGCGGCAGGGCGGCCGCTAAAGGGATTTCTTCCCGTCGGCGATGATCGTCTCGTAGAGAGCGGACTTGGGAGTACCGCTCCGCAGGTATCGTTCATAAATCGGCCGACGCAGCCGAATGGCGCTTTCCCACGCCGGAAGCGGCAACCCGGGGATGTACTGACCGTTCATGTAGAAAGCCGGCGTGCCACGAAAGCCGAGTCGGGTGCCGAGAGCGACCTGCTCGTCGATGATCTCGGCGTACTCGTCGGTGTCGAGCGCCCGCCGAAACTCGCGCATGTCGAGGCCCATCTCCTTGGCGTAGCGCTCGAGATCCGCACGGCTGAGCGCGCGCTGATTTTCGAAGATCTTGTCGTGCATTTGCCAATATCCGCGGTCGCCCTTTTGTGCTTGGGCCTCGAGGGCGGCCGTGGCAGCAGGCCTCGACCGGGGATGGGTGGGAAGCGGAAACTGCATCCAGACGATCCGCACCTCGTCTGGATACTTGTCACGAAGCGCCTCGAGCGTGGGCTCCATGTTCTTGCAGAACGGGCACTGGTAGTCGCTGAACGCCACGATGGTGAACATGGCGTCGTCCGGCCCTTTTTGAGGCTCGTTCCCGCTCAGGGGAACGTGATAGACCGCCCGCGGATCGGGCTGATCGGTGGGGGGCGGGGCGAATTTCGGAGCTTGGCTCGGAGGCTCGGACGCGAGCTTTTCGGCAGACGCCTCGGGCGCGGCCCGTTGTGTCTCACTCTCGACGGGCTCGACTCGTTCCGGGCTTCGGCTCGCGTCGCGACAGCCGACCGTAGACACGATCAGCGTCAGCAAAAACATCCGTCTCGTCTCGCTCGAGAACCTCCTCATCGCGCACCTCGTTCGAACCGTTCTTGGCCTTCTACCATGCCGACGGCGCCATGGTGGGCGTCAAATCGACGGGCTCCGGGACGCATCGAAGTAACGTGTTATGCTCCCGACCACGTGAGCCTAGCGAAAACTGAACCCGCCTGCATCCATCGAGGCGTGAGCTGAGAGCCCGTGCACCGATTTCACAAACGACCCGTCATCTTCGGAGAGGTGCTATTCGACCACTTTCCCGACGGAAGTCGCGTGTTGGGGGGCGCGCCTTTCAACGTAGCGTGGCATTTGCGGGGTTTCGGCTCCAATCCGCTGGTGATCAGCGCAGTCGGAGACGACTCGGAGGGCCGGGAGATCCTCGAGCGGATGACGAGCTGGGATCTGACGACCGAGGGCATGCAATCGGATGCCGAGCATCCGACCGGGCACGTGACCGCGAAGATCGTCGAAGGCTCGAATCAGTACCAAATCGAGCCGGACCAGGCATGGGACTTCATCCAGGCGAGCCCCGCCCTGCGCACCGCCTCGGAAGAGCCGGTCGGGCTTCTCTATCACGGAACGCTCGCGCTTCGCTCGCCCGAAAGCTGGAACGCGATTCGAACGCTCAGAGAGAGGCTGGACGCCCCCTCGTTCATCGATTTCAATCTCCGCGATCCGTGGTGGACCCAAGAGCGAATCGACTGGTGTCTGTCGACGGGCCATTGGGTGAAGCTGAGTGATGGGGAGCTCGGTGAGCTGACTTCCCGACCGGTTTCGTCTTTCGAGCAATGTCGAGACGCCGCGCTCCGATTGGCCGAGGAGCGAGACATCCAGGGTGTGATCATCACCCGCGGAGCGGAGGGCGCGCTCTCGGTCGTCGGCAAGAAGGACGTGTACGAAGCCGCCGCACCCCCGATCGAAAACCTGGTCGATACGGTCGGTGCGGGTGACGCGTTCAGCGCCGTCATGTGCCTCGGGCTCTTGCAAGGCTGGCGGCACGAAACGGCGCTCGAACGCGCCGCGGCTTTCGCGGCGGACCTCTGCGGCATCCGCGGAGCGACCACGACCGACTTTTCGCTCTACGAAAGGCACTTGTCCGAGTGGGCCAAGGACACCAGCGCCGGGACGATTCCAGCGCCTGGCGGGCAGCAACTCTACGTCCTTTCGCTGACGATTCACGGCTTGGTCCGCGCCACCGACATCGAGCTCGGGCGCGATGCGGATACCGGAGGACAGGTCTCGTACGTCATCGACCAGGCGAGGGCGCTCGCGAATCGGCCCGACGTCTCGCGCGTCGACGTCATCACGAGAATGATTCAGGACCGCCGCGTCGACGACAGCTACGCCCAGCCTTTCGAACGGATCTGCGACGGCGCCCAAATCGTCCGGATTCCTTTCGGCCCTCGGCGTTACTTGCGCAAGGAGAGCCTGTGGCCTCACCTCGACAGCCTCATCGATCAGCTCACGCGCTACGTGCGCATGCAAGATCGCACGCCCGACGTGATCCACGGCCACTACGCCGATGCTGGATACGTCGGTGCGCGCCTCGCGAAGCTCCTCGGCGTGCCATTCGTCTTCACCGGTCACTCGCTCGGGCGTGTCAAGAAGATGCGGCTCGAATCGAAGGGCGAGGCGAACGAGCAAACCTACCAGTTCACCTCGAGAATCGAAGCCGAAGAGCGCGCGATCGAAACCGCTGCGCTGGTGATCGCGAGCACCAATCAAGAGGTGCGCGAGCAGTACGAGCTCTACGACCACTACCAGCCGGATCGGATGGAGGTGATCCCCCCCGGGGTGGATCTGTCCCGCTTCGCGCCCCCGGAGGAAGACTGGAAAAGGCCGCAGATCGCGGAAGAGCTCGAGCGTTTCCTGAGGGACCCCGACAAGCCGATGGTCCTCGCACTCGCCCGCCCCGACGAACGCAAGAACTTCGAGGGCTTGATTCGCGCCTTCGGCGAGACCGAGGGGCTTCGCGATGTCGCGAACCTGATCGTCGTAGCCGGAAACCGTGACGCGATCAGCGAAATGAGCGCCGGACCGCGGCGCGTGCTCACTCAAATTCTCACCTTGATCGACCGGTATGACTTGTACGGGTCCGCGGCCTATCCGAAGCATCACGACGCGACGGACGTGCCGGAGCTCTATCGGCTCGCAGCGGCCACGAAAGGAGTGTTCGTCAACCCCGCGTTGACCGAGCCTTTCGGGCTGACGCTCTTGGAAGCCGCTGCGACGGGGCTTCCCCTGGTCGCCACGAACGATGGCGGCCCGCAGGACATCATCGACACCTGCAAGAACGGCATCTTGGTCGACCCGCTCGACGAGGATGCCATCGGACAAGCGATCCGCGATGCATTGAGCGACCCCGAGCGATGGGACAGCTGGTCGAAGCGAGGCGTCGAGGCGGTCCACGCGAGCTATTCGTGGGAGAGCCATGCCGCCCGGTACCTGGAGGAAGTCACCAGGGTGGTGAAGGGCACCCGTCCTGCGCCGGTCTTTCGGCGACGGACGAAGCTGGCCGGCATGGATCGATTGCTCGTCACCGACCTCGACGACACGTTGACCGGAGACGACGAGGCGTTGCGGACGTTGCTGGAGCGACTGGAGACGACCGACAAGAAAGTCGGCTTCGGCATCGCGACCGGGCGAACGCTGGGCGAAGCGATCGATCTCTTGGAGGAGCTCGACGTGCGAGTGCCGGACGTGCTGATCACCGCCGCCGGAACCCAGCTCCACTACGGTCGCCACCTGCTCCCCGATCGCTCTTGGGAACGTCAGATTCGCTATCGTTGGGACCGAGACGAGGTCGAACGGGTGGTCGGCTCGATCGAAGGCCTGGAGCTGGCTCCTCAGGCGGGCACGCCATACCGGCTGCGCTACCGCATCGACCCCGAGCACACGCCGAGCCTCAAGGAAATCCAGCGACACGTCCGAAAACGCGGCCTTCGCGTCACCACGATCCTCGATCACGAAGTCTATCTGGACGTCGTTCCGATGCGGGCCTCGCCAGGGCTGGCGATTCGGTTTTTCTGCTTCAAATGGAACCTCGAGCCCGAACGGCTGCTCGTCGCCGGCGATTCCGGAAACGACTGGGACATGCTCTCGGGCGACACGTTGGGAGTCGTTGTGAGCAATCACACACAAGAGCTGGAGCGCCTGCGCGGCCGCTCGCGCGTGTACTTCGCGACGAGCCCCCACGCGTGGGGAATTTTGGAAGGTTTGGATTGGTATGATTTCTTGGGGGATATCCGAATACCCGCCGAGGAAACAGAATGATCGAGACACTCCAGGAGCTCATCGACACCCACCGCGAGCCGATTTACGTCTTGTTGGGGCGCTTGAAAGCGTTCGACCGCCGGTTCTTGCTGTGGTCCGACTTGGTTCACGAGTTCGAGGCGTTTGCGGAAACCGAGGTGGGTACCCCGCTCGCGGATACCAAGATGCGTTGGATCATGCGGCACGCACAAGAGGCCGTCATCGACGAGCCTTTCGTCTGCCTCGCGGTGCGCGCGCGCGTCGGACGTTGGCACTACATCCAAATCCACAGCGAAGACATGCATTGTCGAGAGCTCTCCGTCACCGAGTTCTTGGACATCAAAGAACGGCTGGCGGCCGGCATTCCGCCCGTCGAGCGTTACGTGCTCGAGATCGATCTCAGCCCGTTCGAACGTGGGTTCCCGAAGCTCAAGGACGCACGCAACATCGGACGAGGAGTCGAATTCCTCAATCGCCACTTGTCAGGTCGACTGTTCGTGGATGGAGGACGCGGACAGAAGCTCTTGTTCGACTTTCTTCAGGTCCACGAGACTCGTGGACAGCAACTGATGCTGAACGGCACCCTGCGCGACGTAGACGAGCTTCGCGAGGCGCTCGACAAAGCGATGGAGATCTTGGACGGGCCGGATGCGAAAGACGGCGACATCCACCGCTCGCTTCGGCGCCTGGGTTTCGAGCCAGGTTGGGGCCGAACCGCTTCGCAAATCCGCGAAACGATGGCGTTGCTTCTCGACATTCTCGAAGCGCCATCGCCGCGAAACCTCGAGCACTTCCTCGCCCGCGTCCCCATGATCTTCTCCATCGCGATCATCTCGCCACACGGCTATTTCGGTCAGTCCAACGTGCTCGGAAAGCCGGATACGGGAGGGCAGGTCGTCTACATCTTGGACCAGGTCCGCGCATTGGAAGCCGAGATGCGCGCTTCGATCTACGACCAGGGGCTCGACATCGAGCCCCAGATCGTCGTGGTCACCAGACTGATCCCGGAAGCGGAAGACACCACTTGCGATCAGCGTGTCGAACGCATTCTCGGCACGGAAAACGCACGCATTCTGCGGGTTCCCTTTCGCACCTACGAGGGAGGAGAAACGATTCCGCACTGGATTTCGCGCTTCGAGGTGTGGCCCTATCTCGAGCGCTTTGCGATCGACGCCGAGCGGGAATTGCTCGCCGAGCTGGGCGGAGCGCGGCCGGACTTCGTCATCGGCAATTACTCGGATGGCAACCTGGTCGCGAGCATCCTGGCCCACCGTCTCGGGGTCACGCAGTGCAACATTGCCCACGCCCTCGAGAAGACGAAGTACCTCTTGTCGGACCTCCACTGGCAGGATCACGAGGCCGAGCATCACTTCGCGGCTCAGTACACAGCCGATTTGATGGCGATGAATACCGCGGACTTCATCATCACGAGCACCTACCAAGAGATCGCGGGCACTCCGGAAAGCGTAGGGCAGTACGAGAGCTACAGCGCGTTTTCGCTGCCGCGATTGTATCGGGTCGTGTCCGGGATCGATTGCTTCGATCCCAAGTTCAACATCGTGTCACCGGGTGCGGACCCCCGCGTTTTCTTCGCCTACGACCAGGTCGACCACCGGCCCACAGCCCTCCGCGAAGAGATCGAGACGCTCGTGTACGGCTCGCCCGAGTGCCCGTTTCGCGGAATGCTGAAGGATCAAGGCAAACCGCTGTTGTTCGCGATGTCGCGGCTCGACCGCATCAAGAACATGGCGGGGCTGGTGGAATGGTATGGACAGAGCGAAGAGCTTCAGAGCATCGCCAACCTTCTCGTCGTAGGTGGCCGCCTTCGGGTGGAGCAGTCCAACGACCGCGACGAGCGAGAGCAAATCGAGCGCACCCATTGGTTGCTCAGCGAGTACGATCTCGAAGACAAAGTCCGATGGGTCGAAATGCAGACGAACAAGACCAAAGTGGGCGAGCTCTACCGCTTCGTGGCCGACCGCAGGGGCGCGTTCGTGCAGCCGGCGCTCTTCGAAGCATTTGGGCTCACCGTGGTCGAAGCGATGAGCAGCGGCTTGCCGACGTTCGCGACGCGATACGGAGGGCCCTTGGAGATCATTCAGGACGGAGTCTCGGGCTTCCACATCGATCCGACTCGGGGCGGCGAGGCGGCGCAAAAGATGATCGAGTTCTTTCGACGTTGTGAAAGCGTCCCCGACACGTGGGAATCGATCTCCCGGGCGGCCCTACAGCGTGTCGCAGAGCGGTACAACTGGCCGCTGTACGCGACCACCTTGCTGAAGCTCTCGCGCATCTACGGCTTTTGGCGGTACATCTCTTCGCTGGAGCGGGACGAAACGCGACGCTACTTGGAGATGTTCTACGGTTTGCTCTTGCGGCCGCTGTCCAAGCGCGTGCTCGAGCAGCAGCATCACTGATCGTCCGCAGCGAGAGCAACCCTCACCGGTTCCCCATCCTGGCCGGTCCCGCGACATACGCCTCGCTCGGTCAGCACCTCGACGTGGAGGGTGCGGACAGGGCGGGCTCGCGAGCCGGTTTCGCCCTGGATCTCGACGACGACCGTGCCGCCTTCCAAACGCGCCTCGTACGTCGTGTGCAGGAAGTCGCCTTCTCGGTAGTCGAACCCTTCGCCCGCATCCTCGTAGAGCTTGCCTTCGGCGCGCCCCGCCTCGTCGAGGCAAACCACGAGGGTCAGCGGCCCTGCAAACGCCTCCTCGGTGGTCTCCCCTCCGGGTCCGAGAGGCAGGATCGCGCCGGGTCGCAGCTGCAGCGTCGGGTGGGCCCGGTGCGCCTCGCGTTCTGCACCGATGGGGAAGAAGGATCGCCAGCTCCCGCGGAGCTCGGGAAACTCGCGGTCGGCGTGCTCATCGAGCTGAGGTTGCACCAGCACGTCACCCCCGAGCAGGAACGCGTGATCTTCGGCACGGAGGGCGGGGTCGGCCGGATTGGCAAACGACAAGGGGCGGGCGATGGGAAGCCCGGTGACCGACGCTTCGTAGAACAGCGTGTAGAGGTAGGGAAGCAGCCGATACCGCCGTGCCAGCGCGGTTCGTGAAATCTCCTCGACTTCCGCACCGAAGGACCAGGGCTCCTGATCGCCGGTCAGCGAGTTGTGCGTGCGGCAAAAAGGAAGCAGCGCCCCGAGCCCGATCCAATGGGCGAAGAGCTCCGGCGAGGGCGTCCCCGCAAAGCCCCCGATGTCGGGTCCGCTCACCGGCTGGGCGGACAAGCCCAAGTTGAGCACCATGGGAACCGACCACCGGAGGTGCTGCCAGCTCGAGACGTTGTCCCCGGTCCAGGTGGCGGCGTACCTCTGGCCGCCGAGGTAGCTCGAGCGTGTCAGCACGAAAGGACGCCGCGCGGGACGGCCCTCCAACATCGCGTCAAACGTGGCTTTGGCCATCAACATGCCGTAAACGTTGTGGTATCTGGCGTGACTGCCCGGCTCGATTCCGTCGCCGCCGAGGTGCTTCAGGTCGTCCGGCAACTCGGCGCCGAGCGGCAGGATCGGCGAGGGCTCGTTGAGATCCACCCACAGGCCGTCCATGCCGGTGCCGAGCAGCTCGATGCAATGACGCCTCCACCAAGCCTGGGTCTGTGGCCGCGTGAAGTCGGGAAAGGCGGCGTCGCCGGTCCAGGTCCAGGCGTGGTACTCGGTGCCATCGGGCGAGCACAGAAAATGTCCTCCTGCCACGCCCTCGTCGTACACCGAGTAACCGGGCTCGACCTTGACCGCCGGATCGAGGATCCACACCGACTTGAAATCGAGCGTGTGCAGGTCGCGGTTGGTGCCTTCGGGGTCCGGAAAGCCTTCCGGGTCGAAGGTGAACACCTTGTACTCGTCCATGTAGTGGATGTCGATCCAGATCACGTCGCACGGGATCCGGCGCGCTCGGAGCTCTCGGGCGAGCTCTCGCACCCTCGCGTCCGGATGGTAGGAGAAACGGCACTGGTGGTAACCCAAGGACCAACGCGGCGGAAGCTCGATCCGACCCGTCAGCGAGCTCAAGCGGCGAGCGACCTCCTGCGGTGACGCGCCTTCGATGACGAGGACGGGAAAGGGTTGCCCGCAGCGCAGCCGAATGCCGTCTCGCAAATCGATCTCGAGACGGTACGTCGTGTCGGCGAGAACCCCGAACGCGCTTCCGTCCGGACGCACGGCGAGCACCCACGGATGCGCCTGGTACAAGCTTCGAGACCGATCATCGTAGTTTTGGACCGGCTTGCCATCCGGATCGAAACGAAACGGCTGTTTCGCCCAGACCTCCGTCACGTAGCCGTTGCGCAGGAGCGGGCCCGCCACCTCGCCGGTTCCATAGAGGCTCGTCCCGCGCTCGATGGCAATGGAGGCGCCGAACCCCTCCGCGGTGCGCTCGAACACCGGAACGACGGGCCAATCGTGCGAGACAGGGCCGGTCGCCGGAAGCGGATCGATCAAAGCGAACGAGCGCGGCAGGGTCGACGCATCGACACCGGAAGGCACGAAGCGCGCGGCCCAGTCCTGGATCATCCCCGGCTCTTGAAAGGTCGTAGAAGCCATGAGCCCACGTTAGCGCAACACCCAGAACTCTCACGTAGCGCCCGAGGAACTCGAAAAGCACGGCCCGGCTCCAACGAACACGGCCGGAGAATCGGTCGCGACGCCCGTGCTCGCGAGCGGGACCTAGGCGCTCGTGTGGGGGAGGCGGGGTGGGGATGAAGGGTTCACGCTCTGCGTCCACACCTCTCCGCGAGTCGACCTACGGCCGGATCGTGATCGGAGGATCGCGGCCCGAGGACCGCGGATCGTGGCCCGCGGCCCGCGTCGCTTCCTCCGTATCCCCTTTCGCGTAAGCAGGGGCGCGGAAAAACGCGACATGGGACGCTCGTAGGTCCGCCGGGGGTTTTGAAAACACCACACGGGCATTGCGCGGAACGGCCCGGGTCCACCGAACACGCCGGAGAAGCGATC
>CAZBWQ010000022.1:0-47707 GCA_964495565.1 uncultured Sandaracinaceae bacterium
AAATACAGATCTTCGCGAAAACGCCCCTCCTTGACCTCGAGCTCCAGGTCCTTGTTGGTCGCGGCGAGCACGCGGACGTTCACCGCGATCGCCTTTTCGCTTCCGACGCGCGAGATCTCCCCGCTTTGAAGCGCGCGCAGCACCTTGGCTTGCGCGCTGGCGCTCATGTCTCCGATCTCGTCCAGAAACAGCGTGCCCTCGTTGGCGAGCTCGAACATGCCTTTTTTGCGGCCTTGCGCGCCGGTGAATGCCCCGCGCTCGTAGCCGAAGAGCTCGCTTTCGATCAGCTCGGCGGGAATCGCGGCGCAATTCACCTTGATGAAGGGCTTGTCGGCGCGAGGGCTCAGCCGATGGATTGCACGCGCGATGAGCTCCTTGCCGGTGCCACTCTCACCGGAGATCAGAACCCGTCCGCTGGTCGGAGCAACCTTCTCGAGCTGGCCGTAAAGCTCACGCATCGCTTGGCTCTCTCCGATCATCTCGTATCGCTGCTCCACGTTCGCTCGAAGCTGTTCGACCTCGCGTTGGAGCTGCCAGGTCTTGAGGGCATTGCGCACCGTGACCAGAACGCGATCGCGATCGAGGGGTTTTTCGAAGAAATCGGTCGCCCCGAGTTGGACTGCCTGGACCGCCTCGGCCACGGACGCGTGGCCCGACACCATCAGCACGGGAAGCTTGCGGGTATCGGGCTCGCTTCGAATCTTTTGAAGCGCTTCGATGCCGCTCATCTTGGGGAGGCGCACGTCGAGGATGATGAGATCGACTTCGTGCTCGTCGAGGATCTCGAGGCATTCCTCGGCCGACGATGCCTCGAGGGTGAGAAACCCCGAGCCTTCCAGAACCATTCGCAACGTCCTGCGGATGTTCTTTTCGTCATCGACGACGAGGATGGTACCGCCCATGCAAGTCGCTTATATCACGAACGATTCGCATGAATGGAAAGAGTGGTAGACTTCGCGGATCGTGAAGGACCTTGCTCCGCCCATCGAGCGCTTCATCCAGCTTCTCGAAGCAGGCGAGGTCGCCATCGGGAACACGAGCCCCCGCGAGATCGCGGCCCTGTCGGCGCCCGTGGTGCCGGTTCTCGACGAGCTGTCCGAAGCGGACCGAGCCGGCGACCTGACGTCGTTTGCATTTCGGGAGTGCTTCAGCGCGCTCACCTTCCTGGGAAGGCGTTTGGCGTTGCTCGATCTCACGGCCACCTCCGCTCTGCAGATCGCCGAGATCACCTTGCACGCGAGCCGACACCAAGGGCCGGAACGCTTCAGCCGACGTGCGCTCGCGGCGGTCGTCGAAGGCTTCGTGATGGGCCGTGAAGAACGCGTCGCGGAGAACGCACAGGAGCGCGCCGCGAGGTCACTCAGGCCGATTCGGCTCGACGCGCGGGTGGTCGGATTGTTGGTGTCGGGAGCACACGATGCATTGGTTCTGAGCCGGTGCGTCGATGCGTTGGGACAGGCGATGCTCGATCTCGACGCCGAGACGGCCATCGTGGACCTCTCGCAGCTCGGCGAGCCCGATCGCGAGCGCGCAGCGGCCATCTTCTCGGCCGAGCAGGTCGCTCGCATGCTCGGCGGGATCTGTCTTTTCTCCGGGGTCGACGCGAATTGGAGACGCGCCGCCACCGAGGCCCACCTGGCTTGGGAAGAGCTCACTCTGTTCGATCACGTGGCCGATGCGCTCGAAGCAGCGCGGGCCACCGCGCAGGAGACCAAGCGTTCGGGCCCGCGTTGGCGCACGTGGCTGCGTCGATGAGCGCCGGGGCCGACGCCGTCACTCCGGAGCGAGCGTGCGCAGAAGCCTCGAGGCACGAGCCCGGGTTTCGGGATCCTTCGCAGCTCGCTCCAACCAAAATCGCGCCGCGTCGGCATCGTCGGCCGCGTGGTAACAGCGCCCAACCGCCAGAGCCTCGTCGGAGCTGAGCCGGTCGGGTCGCGCGTCCCGTCGCGCCTGCTCAGCCCGGTGCATCCTCTTTGCACACTCGGTCGACACCTCGCGGATCTCGGCCGGCTGGCTTGCCACCGCGTCCCCGGCCGCTGCCTCCTCCGCGAGCGCCATCTCTTGGGCGGCATCCCGATCGGCGATCTGCGCCTTCTCGGCACGCGGGCTCGCGCGGCGAGCCTCTGCCCGTGGGGCGTCGAATGGCACGAGCTCAGGCGCGCGCACCACCGTGATCGGCCCCTCACGGGACGCGCTCGCCTCGAGCCGGGCCCACTCCCGTGCCCGCATCTCGCGTGCGGCTGCGTCGCCTCGATCGGCCGCCGCTCTCAGCTCGGGCTCGACCGGAGCCGGGGGCGCCACATCCTCCGTTTTGCGGTCTTCTGCCGGGCTCACCCAGAGCCCAACCCCGACCGCGAGCAGCACGACGGCCGCCAAGGCCCAGGGCGGCGCTTCGAGCCAGCGCCTGCGGGGTACCGGGCGTGATTCCACACGCGCTCGGGCCGCGTCGAGGATCGAGGCGTCGACCGCCGCGGGGGGCTCTTCGAGCGGGAGCCGCGCTGCAATCATCGACGCCGCTTTCATTTCGTCGAATAGCTGCCTGCATTTCGGACACTTTTCGAGAATCGCGCGCACGCCCTCGGGATCGAGGGGCTCGCGCTCGATCAGCTCGAAAATTCGCCGTTCGCAGTCGTCACAATCCATCGTCTCGAAGCTCTTTCAGAGCAAGCCGCAGACGCTCCATGGCGTAGCGCAAGCGGCTCTTCACGGTATTTGGAGAGACCCCGACGATCGCCGCGATTTCGTCGAAAGCCAACCCCTGAAGATGGCGCATCAAGAAAACCTCTCTCTGCTCGTCCGGCAGCGACTCCACGGCCTGCGCGATGCGGTCCCTCACGTGGCCGCCGGCAGCGAGCTCCTCGGTGGAGGGGCCTGGGTTGTGTGCGGGCGTGGGCGCCGTCGCGCCTTGCGTCCGCCCATCGGGATCGTCGAGCGGCGCATGCCGACGAAACCGCATCCGGCGCTGATGGTCGATGCACTGGTTTCGTGCGATCGCATACAGCCAGGTCGAGAACTTGGCGTCTCCTCGAAAATCATCGGAGCGCTCGATCACTTTCAACCACACGTCCTGGTAGATCTCCTCGGCGGCGCTCCGCTCCCGCACGAACCGGAGCACGAAATTGAACACGGGATTCCGGTAGCGCCCGAGGAGGGTTTCGAAGGCTTGGACCTGCCCTCCGCGGTAGGCCGCCACCAGCGCCTCGTCGGAAGGCTCGGTCAAGGCAGCCCCCCAGCTCGGCACCGCTCGCAGCGTTGTGGATGACCACCCATGGATCGACGTTCGAGAGCCCGGATCGATCTAGTCGATCCAGGGCGCCTCGGGGAAGGATAATTCCCGCCTCCCGGAGAGCCTCGAATGCGACCGGGCGCAATTGACCCATCGGTGGGCGCTGCGGTATAAGCCCCCAAATCATCGAGAGGCAATTTCGCCTCAGATGGTGATGACTTAGAGGGGAATCACGATGCGCAGGATAGTGGCGCTCCTTGTCGTGGCCGCATCCATTGGCGGGGGGGTGGCAAGCGCCACGGCGCGCGCCCAGGATGTGCCCGCCGCGGAACCGACGACCGAGGCGGCAACCTCGACCACCGAGGGCCCGCGGGCCGCACCCGCCCCGAAGATCGACCCGGGGACCTATGCGGTGCGCCTTCGCGACCTCGAGCAGCGAATCAACGGGCTCAAAGAGCAGATCTTCCGCTCGAAGGCACGATTGTCTCTGCTGGCTGAAACGGTCCTCGAAGGGGTCGTCGGCGGAGGCCAGGCCGTCATCATCCACGAAAACCGAATGTCCGATTCGTACAAGCTCGTGCGGGTGTCGTACGCGCTCGATGGGGCGCCGATCTTCACCAAGGCCGACGAGGAGGGGAGCCTCGACGAGCAGAGGGAGTTCGAGATCTACAACGGAAGCATCGTGCCCGGGGAGCACACGTTGACGGTGAACCTCGAGTACCGCGGACATGGGTACGGGGTGTTCTCGTACTTGAAGGGATATCGGTTCCAAGTGCGATCGATGTACACCTTCACCGTACCCGAGGGCCGGGTCACGACCGTGCACGCGGTCGGCTACGAAAAGGGAGGCCCGGCGACGCCGCTCGAAGAGCGCCCCGCCGTCCGGTACATCGAGCGTGTGGAGCGGCAGGCCCGTCCCGAAGCGAATCGCGGGGGCGAACCGGAATGATGGATCGCGCGGCGACATCATCGCCGCCCACACCCAGGCTTGGCATGGGGCGAGCGCACCGACTCCTCGAGGCATGGCTCCTCGCTCTGGTCTTGTGCGCGGCCGCCACGTCGGGCGGGGAGGCACAAGAGCTCGAAGAGATCAACCGGGCGCTGCTCGACTTGGAAGGCGACACCGAGCGATTGCTCGCGACCCCCGTGCCTGCACGAGGCCTCAAGAGCCGCACGTTCGTCGAGGAGCGCTTGACCGATGGTGAGCTCTACCTGCGCCTTGGAGATTCCCTCCGAGCCGCGATCCTCTTCACGGACATCGTCGACCACTATCCCACGCATCCTGCCTATCCGGAGGCTCTGTTTCTGTTGGGGGAATCGCTGTATTCGGCGGGAGACTACCTCGGCGCCCGGAAGCGCTATGCCCAAGTCATCGAACGCGGCGATGAGCCCGCGTTCTCAGACTATCTGCAGCCTTCGATGAGCCGCCTGATCGAGATCGCGATCCATACTCGTGATTTTCGCGACATCGATCGATACTTCGACCGACTCGAGGCGCTCCCACCGTCCGCGCTAGCCAATAGCACGGCTTATTTCCGCGCAAAGTATCTCTACAACCGTGCCGTCCCGGTGGATCGAGTGCTCTCCGAAAACGGCGAGATCGCGTCGTCCGGGATCGATGGCGCGCAGCTCGAAAAGGCTCGTCGAGGATTCGCGTCGATTCCGAGCGGCACCGAGTTTTCGTTACGCGCCAAGTACTTCGTCGGAACCATCCATACGTTGCGCGGCGAGTATCTCGATGCCATTGCCGCATTTCGGACGGTGCTCGGAACCGAGCCGACGGACGAGGAAGAGCGCAAGGTCGTCGAGCTCACCTACATGGCGCTCGGCCGTCTCTACTACGAGACCGAGCAACTTCCCCAAGCCGTCGAAGCGTATCGTGCCGTCACCCAGTCATCGCCTCATTTCGACGACGCGCAATACGAGCTGGCTTGGACCTACATACGAATGGGAGACGCCGTGCAGGCGGAGCGAGCGCTCGAGGTGCTCTCGGTTGCGGCGCCGGACAGCCCACTCAATGCGGACGGAAAGGTGTTGCGCGGCGAGCTTCTGACACGGGCGGGTCGCTACGAGGAAGCCGAGGTCGTGTTCGAGGAGGTCCGGCAGACGTTCGTACCCATTCGTGACGAGCTGGTTCGAACCCGACTCGAGCACCCCGATCTGCAAGCCTATTTTCGATCCGTCGTCCGAGAGAACTTGGATGATTTCGACATGGATGACTTTCTCCCACGGCCCGCGAGACGCTGGATCGAGCCAGAGGGAGAATACGAGCGGGCGCTCGAGGTGCTGGCCGACCTGAGCGCGTCGAAGCAACTCGTCCGGGAGACCGACGAGCTGGCAGCGCGAATCACCGCCGTGTTGAACGCGCCAAACCGAGTGAGCGTCTTCTCGGACCTCCGGCGCCAGCGCGAGCGGACCACCGCGCTGCGAAACCGTGCGGCGGAGCTGGCGGGTACGCTGATCGAAGGCGAAGCACGGACCTTGGGCAGTGCGGGAGGGGAGCTTCAGCGTGCGCGCTCGCGGCGCCGCGAGCTGCAAGCGGCGGTGGACGGCATGCCGGTCGAGACCGAGGACTTCGTCGAGCGTGACATGGAGCGGCTCGAGCAGTACCGCGTGGCGGAGCGCGACTTGCAAGCCCTTCGCGTGGAGATCCTCGGGCTCGAGGCCCGCATCGTCGCGTCGCGAACGGGGCTGCAGGCCGTCGACCCGGAAAAGGTGAACCGGAAATCGCTGGAAGCTCAGCTGGCCGCCCACGAAAAGGAAGCCGCAGAGTACGAGGAACGGCTTCTCGCGATCCGACGGCAGCTCGAGGTCGGGCGCCTTCACGTCGGAGTGGGCGACAAGCGCTACCAGGCCGACGATCAGACCCGGTCCAAGTTCTTGGACTTGGTCGCTCGTGAACGACAGCTCGCCGGCTCGGCGGGTCCTTCGTACGACCAGGCTCATCGGCGACTCTCCGCGGTCGAACGGCTTCTCGACCAGCGCGACGCCGAGGTGACGGCGGTCGTCGAACGGCGCAGCGCCGAGATGTTGGCCGCCGTGGACGAAGAGACGGCCAACCTGGCTCGATACCGGCGGAGCCTGCAGGCGCTCCAGGCAGAGACGGTCGACGTGGTCGGAACGATCGCCTATCTCAATTTCAACCGCATCCACGACCGCTTCTACGAGCTGGTCCTTCGCGCCGACCTGGGCAAAGTCGACGTGGCTTGGGCCAAGCGCGAGAACCACCGGCTTCGGGTCGACACGCTCACCCGCGAGCGCGCGCGAGAGCTTCAAGCCCTCGACGACGAATTCCAGGACGTGATGGACCGAGGCGCAGGCCGAGAGGCGGGGCCATGAGGAGGAGCCATGCCATCCTCGCCGTCGCATGCGCGGCGTCCTTGGCATCGGCCGGCGTCCGAGCCCAGCAGCCCCCGGCCGACGCGGAGCTCGAGCAGGACTCGGCAACCCCGTGGGCGGGCGCCTCGGACGTCAGCTTGCCTCCCTTTTTGCAGGACACCAGCAAGCGGGTGGTCGAAGAACGACCGGAACCGAGCGACGCACAGCGCGAAGTCCTGCGCAAGCTCGAAGACGAAGCCGAGCAATACATCGAGAGCGGCGAAGCGTTCGAGTCCACGGTCAACTCGCTCGTTCGACGAGAGTACCTGCAGCGAAGGCGTGAGAGAGCCCGCTACTATGGCTTGCGCATCGAAGCCGAGGAGCTGGCGCTCGACGAAGCCCGGCGCAGCTCCATTCGAGCGTTCGAGGAATTCATCGCCAGGTACCCGGATCACCCGAAGTACACGCCCGACGCGATGTTTCGCCTCGGGGAGCTCTATTTCGAGCGCAGCGCCCTCGAGTTTCAAGCGCTCTACGACCAGGCCCAAGCCGCACGCGAACGAGGAGATCTGACCGCCGAGGACGATCTTCCGACGTCCCCGGATTTCACTCCGACCATCACGCTGTATCGGAAGCTCACCCAAAGCTTTCCGCGTTACGAACGCGCCGACGGTGTGTACTACCTGATCGGGTACACGCTGAACGAGATGGGACGCCCGGAGGAGGCCTTGGCTGCCTGGCTCGCGCTCGTGTGCGCGAACAAATACGACTACGATCCGAATTGGCGTCCGCCGCCCGCCGATGCATCGGCTGCCGCCCTCGCCAAGTACCCGGCGCTCACCCTGGACGGACGGCCGCTCGGCGCCTCGACCCGGACCGGCTTCGTCGATCCTTACGAGGACTGCCGCGCGATTTCACCTCAGGCTCGGTTCGTCAGCGAAACGTGGTTCCGGGTAGGCGAGTATCACTTCGATGACTTCGGCGGAGAAAACGCGCTCGATTTGTCGATCGCGGCGTACCGTCGGATCCTCGAAGATCCGAGCGACCGCAACTACAATCTGGCCCTGTACAAGGTTGCGTGGGCTTACTACCGAGCGAGCCGCTATCCCGAGGCAATCAGGCACTTCGCCAAGCTCGTTCAGTGGTCGGACGACGCCCAACGCGAAACGGGAAGAGCGGGCTCGGAGCTTCGCCCCGAAGCCGTCGAGTATCTCGGCATCGCGTTCGCGTACGACGATTGGAACGAAAACCAGATTCCAGATACGGCGGAGGGCCGTCCTTCGGGCCTCGAGCGAATTCAAGACGCCTCGCTGTTGCCGCAAGACAGGTCCTGGACGCCGGAGGTCTACTTCCAGCTCGGCCAGGTCTACTTCGACGAGGCCAAATACCCGCAGGCCATCGCGACCTGGCGACTCGCACTCACCAAATGGCCCGATCATCATCGCGCCCCCGAGGTGCTCAACGACATCGCGATCGCCCATCAGATGCACAACGAGTTCGAGCAGTCGATCGCGGCCCGATCCGAGCTCGCGCAATACGTGGAGGGCAGTCGTTGGTGGAACGCCAATGCGGATCGTCCGGCAGAGCAACGCAATGCCGCACAGCTCGCCGAGAACGCCCTCATCGTCACCGCCATACACCATCACCAGCGGGCGCAGCGACTACGTCAACAATGCGTCGAGGAACGCAACGTGAGACTCTGCCGCGACGCACAGGAAGAATACGGCTCCGCAGCGGAGGCCTATCGCAGCTATCTCGAGCGATATCCGAACAACCCACAGGGCTACGAGCTGCACTACAACCTCGCGGATGCGCTGTATTGGTCGAAAGCTTACGAGCAGGCCGCCACCGAATACGCCGAGGTTCGAGACTCGAACGTGGACGACGCCTATCTGGCCGAATCCGCGAGGCGGGTCGTGGAGTCGCTCAAGCGCATCGCCGATCGAGACGTGGAGGAAGGGCGCCTGGTCATTCGGGACACACCGCCTTCACCCACGGGGGAGCCTCCCACCGTCGAACCGGTTGCGATGCCCGAAACGGTGCAGCGACTGGCGCGAGCCCGAGAGATCTACCTCTCCCGGGTGAGCCCGGCGCGTGACACCGAGGGCGTGCGCGCCGCGTACGACTACAACAACGCGCTCCTCCTGTACTGGTACGGATACTGGCCCCAAGCGGAGGCTCGATTCACCCGCATCTACGAAGAGCGGTGCTCAGGCCAGCAGGCGGATGTGACCGGACAGATCGCATGGGAAAACCTCCGCGCGATGGCGATCGCCCGCGACGACACGAGCGAAATTCGCAGGCTCGCCACCGACATCCAGGATCGTGGCTGCACCTTCTCGGAGCGTGCGGAGCGCATCGATTGCAGCAAGCCTGCCAATCGCGATCAACCGGTGTGTCGAGCCGGCGCGGACCTCAGCGCGCTGGTGTACCAAGATGCCCTCGACGTCTACAAACAGGCCGGTCGAGCGACGGGCGCGGAGCAGGTGGCACTCTACGAGAAATCGGCCACCATGCTGTTGGCGGCGGTCAACCGAAATCCCGACGACCGTCAGGCCCCCATCGCGCTCGAATATGCTGCGCTGGCGCTCGAAGCCACCAACCGGTTCGATTCGGCCGGCCAGCTCTACCAACGGATCATCGACGAAGTGGGTCCGAGGGAAGCCGAGGACGCCGCGGAGCAACAGAGCCTCGACGCGATTCTGGCCAATGCGCATTTCAAGCTCGCCTACACGGCAAGCCGCAACTTCGACTTCGATCGCGCCGTGGCGAACTACCGCGTGCTCGCCGACTCCGAGCGCTTCGCCAAGTCGACCGATCCGAACGTCAAAGAAAAGCGAGCCGACGCGTTGATCAACTCCGCGATCCTCCTCGAGCAACTGCAACGTTATCCGGAAGCCACCGCGTATTATCGGCGCGCCTACGAGGTCGTGGAAGATCCTTCGGCGAAACGCAATGCCCTCTACCGCATCGCCGAGATGGCGTACGAGCAGCAGCGCTACCCACAGGCGATCAGCGGAATGCGCGCTTTCATCCAGCAGTACGGGAACGACGGCGCAGCAGGAGAGCTGGTGGTTCAGGCGCATTGGCGAATCGCCCAGTCGTACGAGGCGCGCGGTCGCACCCAGGACCATCGTGCCGCGCTCGAAGACGTGATCGAAGCGTACGAGCGAACCGGCCAGCCTCCGGGCTCGTTGGCAGCCGGCTATGCGGCCGAGGCGACGTTCATCCTCGTCGACGGCCGGATCGACGACTTCGAGAAATTTCGCATACGCCCAGGCCGCCCGAATACCGTCGACGCCTACGTCAATTCGGTGAGCCGGCAAATCGAAGAGGGCGCCAAGCGTGCGCAATCCGTCGCAGAAGGCTACGAGCGGGTCTTTCCGTATCGTCGCCCGCGCTGGACGATCGCGGCCTACGTGCGGCAAGGCAGGGCCTACGAAATCCTGGCCCGCGCGATCTTGAACACGCCCATCGTGTTGCCCACCGACCTGCAACGGGCGTTGCGACGTGCAGGACCGGACGAACGGGACGAGTACCAGTTCGAGTTCGAGGACAAGATTCGCCAGGTGCTGGACGCCAAGGTGCGCCCCGTCGAGTGCTTTGCGGTTGCAAGGTACGCCTTGGCCGCCCGCGCCGGCAGGGCAGGCAGCTTCGACACCAGCTACACGCGCCTCGCCATCGATCGCCTGCAGGCGTACGGCGACGAACGAATCGCGGAGTGTATCGCGGAGGCACAGGCCCGGGACGAGACCTTCGAGGGCTACGTCCCTGGCGAGTTCCGAAGGGCCCCGAGAGGCAAACCGCTCGAGATTCGACCCGGCATCGCACCGCCTGCTATCAACAGGGAGGAGCCGTGATGCGTTTCGAGCTTGGCGCAGCGACGTGGTTGGCGCTGGTGCTGTCATCAGCGCTCGGCTGCCAAACCGAAACGCCCTCCGAGGGAGAACCGACGTCGGGGGGCGAAGCCGTGGAAGGCGAGGGGGCCACACCCTCTTCCGAAGACGTCGCCGAGGAAAGCCCGTGGGGCGCAACGCGTGCCGAGCAGTGTCGTCGAGCACCACGGCCGACCTCGTCGTCGAGAGCGAGGAAGTCCTTCGACGATGGGGTTCGCGCCGCGGCCCGCGGAGACGCGAGCTTGGCCAAAGCGAGCTTCGAGCAGGCGCTCAAGAAAGACCCGCAGGCCTACCAGGCGCTCTACGGGCTGGGCGTTCTGGCCGACCGTCGAGGCGATGAAGCCGCCGCGATCGACTACTACCGCCGATCCTTGCAAGTGCTCCCGGACTACGAGCCCGCACTGCGCGGGATCTCGACCATCTTCTTGCGTCGAGGGCGCGCACAGCAGGCCTTGGAGGCCGTCGAGCCAGTGGCCAACGAGTACCGCGCGAACCTCGAGTTGCAGGCCTTGTACGCCGAGTTGCTCGTCGAGACGCGGCGCATCGAGGAAGCCTGGCTGGCCGCCCGCCGGGCGCTCAAATGCGACGAACGTTTCGTGCCGGCTTTGATCGCGTTGGTCAAAGCGAGTCGTGCGCAGGGGCGCGAAGAGCTGGCAGACTCCATTCTCGATCAAGCCATGCAAATCGAGCCGAACAACGCCGAGCTCCACTTCCTCGAAGGAGAGCGACGAAAGGGCGAGCCGGGCCGACTGCGTGAAGCCGTGGCCGCCTACGAACGGGCCGTCGAGCTTCGGCCCGACTACGCGGAGGCCCGAATTGCGCTCGGCATTCAGATGCTGGCTGCAGGCAACTACGAAGGGGCGCTTTCGCATTTCCAGGCAGCGGAACGGCTCGTTCCGACGCTTCCCGCGGTTCACGTGAACTTGGGGGATGCGTATCGGGCGAACCGCGAGTGGAGCGAGGCCCAGCGCGCATACCGGCGGGCGCTGGAGCTGGAGCCGCAGCTCCCCGAGGCCCACTACGGTCTTGGTTTACTCTTTTTGAGCGCGGCCGGAGACTTCCCGGGGCTCGATGAGCTGTCCGCATACGAGAAAGCCGTCGAAGAGCTCGAGGCGTATCGTGCTCAGATGGGCCCGCGTCTCGAAAAAGGCGATCAATCGGAGGAGTACCTTCGTGATCTCGATCGCCTGATCCAACGAGCTCGACGACGTCTCGAACGCGAAGGAGGCACCTGATGAAACGTTGGTCTTGCGCGGTGCTGCTCGCGTCGATCGTGGGGCTTTCGTGGCACCCTTCCACGCAGGCTCAGTCTCAGGAGAAGAAGAGGCGCCCGAGGGTGATTCAGCTCGAGGAAATCGTGATCGAAGGACGCGTGCAGAAGCCCAATGCGTTCTACATTCTCAACCGCTCCAGCCTCGGCTACGAGGTGCTCGAGCTCCGCACGAGCTTCGTGCAGGAGGTCGTGCGAAGCGTCCAAAAGGAACCGTTCTGATGGCGGAGCCCCGAAGACCGAGCGACCGCACGCGTCCAGGCGCCATGACGATGGCCATGCAGGCGGTTCCCCCGAAGCATGCGGGTCCGAAGGTTCTGCGGGTCGGTCTCTTTCGCGACAAGAAGATCGTCGAGGAGCGCATCATTCGACGCCGCGAGACCGTGTCGATTGGAACGGCGGCCAAGAACCATCTGATCGTCAAGGCGGGGACACTTCCGCCCAAGCTCGAGACGAAGTTCGAGCTCTTTCAGCTCGTCGGCAACGACTACATCCTGAACTTCACCTCCGACATGACCGGGAAGGTCGCGTTGCCCGGCGGCGTCCAAAAGCTGGAGCACCTCCGTGAAACCGGTGCGGCGCGCAATGCCGGTACGCACTACCAGATCAAGCTCGCCGACACCTCGCGAGGAAACGTGCGGATCGGGGAGTTCACGGTGTTCTTCGAGTTCGTCTCGGCGCCTCCGATCACACCCAAGCCCCAACTGCCGGCGGCAGTCCAGCGGGGTTTCGTCAAGAACATCGATTGGACCTTCACGACCTGGATCATCTTTTCCTACATGCTCTTCTTCGGGTTCGTCATCTACATGGAGAACGCGGATTGGAAGGTCGAGGAAACGGCTCGTGAGGTGCCCGAGAATCTCGCACGCTTGATCTTCGAGCCTCCGATCGAGCCTCCGGTGATCGAGGAAGAGGTCACCGAAGGAGAGGGCGAAGAACCAAAGGAAGAGGCCGAGGGCAAGGCAGTCGAAACACGCAAGCCAGCCGAACGCGAAGGCCGAGAGCCGACGGGGGGCCCAGAGCCGCCGGGAGCGACGGCCGAGGGCCGGGCCAGGCTCGCGCAAGAAGCCGCCGCCCAAGCCGAGGCGATGCTGCTCGGGGCGCTCGGCGATGAGGGCGGGGCCCTCGGTGACGTGCTCTCCGGGGGTGCCGTGACGGGCAACGCCGCAGACGTGCTCGCCCAGGCGTCCGGGGTCGGAGTGGCGACGAAGAGCGAGGCGGGCACCCTCCGCACTCGCAGCGGAGGCGGCAGTGGACAGCAGGCCGGGCTGGGCTCGCTCAAGAAGAGCGAGCGCGCCGGAAAGGCGGCATCCGAAGGGCAAGCCGTTCAGGAACGGGCCGTACGTGGAGACGTCGGGCTTCGCACGGGAGGTGACATCGGTGGAAGCGGCGCCTTCGATGCGGCGCTCGTCCAGCGGCAGATCAAGCTGCGCCTGAAGTCGATCACCCGTTGCTACGAATCGGAGCTCCGGAAGGACCCCAGCTTGTCGGGGAAGGTCACCGTCACCTTCACCATCCAGGAGCGCGGCAACGTGACCGACGCGAGCGCCACCGAAAATACGACCGGGAGCGCCGCGGTCGCCGACTGCGTGACCCGCACCATTCGCCGCTTTCGTTTCAACCCTGGACCGGAGGGGGGCAGCGTCACCTTCCGCTATCCATTCGTGTTTCAGCCGCAGAATTAGCCCGTGCCGTCACCCCAATTGTCTCTTTTGCGTGATCCCCCCTCCATTGACACGGGAATCCTGCCACGTATACTCGCTGCAAGTAGAAGGGATCGTTGATGTTTAGACCGATGGGGACCCTGGGGCGGGTGCTGTTGGCCGCACTGCTCGCGGCTGGCGGTGTGGCGTTCGCCGTCGCGCAAGAGAGCGCCGAAGCGACCGTGGAGGTCATCCAAATCGAGCCAGTCGGCGCACCTGCGCCCGAGGAGCCGTTGTCACCGGCCGACCAGACCAGGGCTGTCGCGGCGACCGTCGAGCGAGCCTCGAAGAGCTGCGCCGCGCAAGCCAAGGCCCTGCAGAGCTCGAGGCGTGAAAGCGACATCATTCGAGCGACGTGCTTGGAAGACAAGCTCGGCCAGTGCGAGGCGAACCTCCAGAATCTCAAGCGGCGTCAGGCCGCTCTCGACGAGGCCATCGCCGAAGGCGACGCCGGTCGCAGGAACCACGAGTTCACCGTCATCGGAGTGCTCTCCCAGAAGTTCGACGCGCTCGTGCAGGCCGCCAATCAGTGTGTAGGCCAGGATCTGTTCGAGACCGGCGATACCCAGGTGCGTGAGGACGTGGATCTCTTCGCACCCGACGAAAATCCCGCGGTGGTCAACGCCGTGCAAGAGTGGCCGATCCCGTATATTCCTCCCCCAGTCAGCGGAGTGAACTAACCTAGGCGAGGCTGGGAAATGCGCGGGGGACATACGGGAACATGCGCGGCCACCGGAATTTGAAGCTCGGTCTGGCTTTGACCGCCTTGCTGGGCGCGTTCCTGCCGTCGGCCGCAGTCCGCGCCCAGGAGTTCGCGATGGACCGCGCTGGCCGCGAAGGCCCAGGCTTCAAGACTGGACGTCTGGTGCTTCATCCCGGGTTGATGCTCGAGGGTGGATATGACTCGAACGTTTTCTTGCAAGACTTCGACCAGGAGGACTCGTTCATTCTGCGCCTGACCGGCTATCTCGACGTGGCTACGGAAGGCGCGCTGCGGCAGGCGGAAGGAGACACGAGCCGCGCCCAGCCTCAGAAGATCGAGTTCCGCGGCGGTCTCGGTGTCCACTACTACCACTATTTCATCGATCGCATCGCCGATAACGCGGCGGTCGATGCACACATCGACCTTTCCTACAATCCTTCTGCGGTGTTCTCGCTCGAGGTCCGCAACCTCTTTCGCCGGACGATCCAACCTTTTGCGGACCCCAACACCCCGGAGGGACGCACGATCAGCTACGGAACCAATCACAATACGGGCTCGGTGGACTTCGTGGGGCGGAGCAAAAGCCGAGTTCTCGAGGGGCGCATTGGGTACACGAATCAGATCTCGTTCTTCGATGCCGACATCTACGACTACGGCAACTCCATGACCCATCGGGTGCCGGCGAGCTTGACCTGGTCGTTCTTCCCCACGTCGGCCTTGGTCTACAACGTCGAATACTTCGGTCAGCGCTTCAATTCGGATCCGCTCACGTCGTCTCCGACCTTGCTGTCCGACAACAATCGCGTTTCGACGTTCATCGGGTACAACGGCGCCATCACCGAGCGCTTCTCGCTGTCGGCGCTGATAGGGTATGCGGCGGGCTTCTACGAGCTGGGCGACGACTTCGACGGAGTGATCGCGCGCGTCGAAGCCCGTTGGCAGCCGCGTCCCACGATCACGCTGAGCGGGGGCTACGATCGCAACTACGTGCCCTCTTTCATCGGCAATTTCACGCTGATGAATCGGCTTTATCTAGAGACTTCTTTCATTCTGTCGGGCGCGCTGGAGCTCGGCATCAAGACCTGGGCGTCCTTCGACGAGTCTGGTCTCGCCGTGACGCCTGACGGCGCCCTCTTGGGCAACGTTCCGTATCGGGAGGACATTCGCGTCTATGCCGGGTTCTTTGCGGAGTACCGCTTTCGACCTTGGCTGGCACTCTTTGGCGAGATCGGGTACTTGGCAGATTTCACGGACTTCGAGTACCTAGGGGTCGAGCCATTCGTCGACCCGACTGCGGCTTATCAGAAGTTTCAGGCATGGCTTGGTTTGCGCGTCTTCTACTGATGTTGCTCGTCGGAGGCTCCCTCCTCGCGCTCGGCGGGTGCAGTAGCCGCGGTGTGACCACGGAGGTTCCTCCGCCCGCCACGGACGACACGACCCTTCGACCGGGAGACGTGTTCTCCGTCCGCGTCTACGGAGAAGAGGAGATGAGCGGAAGCCATCAGGTTGCACCCGATGGCACGATCAACTTTCCGCTTCTCGGGGCCGTGCAGGTGGAAGGCCTCGAGCCGCCGGCGGTCGCCGCCAAGATTCAGACGCTGCTGCGGGAGCGCGATCTGCTGCGAAACCCGCACGTCTCGGTGTACGTGGAGCAATATGCGTCCAAACGCGTGAGTGTCATGGGCGCCGTCGCGAACCCGGGAACGTTCCCCTTGGAGCCCGGCATGACGGTGGTCGAGGCGATCACGCGCGCCGGAGGGTTTTCGGCGCTGGCGGACCAGGATGGCACCGTGGTCACGCGACGGGTCGGCGATCAGACCGTGCGTTATCGCGTGCCGGTGGAACGCGTCACCAAAGGACAGGCCGAAGACATCCAGGTCGCGGCGGGCGACATCATCTTCGTCCCCGAGCGGCTTTTCTAGAGCCCCGAGGCTCACAAGCTCCAGTAGGCCAAGTCGCTCCGCAAATCCCCGGGGTGAAAAACCGACTTCACGTCGATCAGCAGCCCGCCGGATCGAATCTGAGAGACGATGCCTTTCAAGCCGTCGAGGTACGCCTGATGGGGAACCGCGAAGATGATGCCGTCGAGCTCGGTGAACGCGTCGAGCGAGGCGAGCTCGATGGCGTACTCGGCCTTCGCCTGCTCGGGAGACGCCAGCGGATCGTGAACGATGGGATCGATCCCATATTCGCGAAGCTCTTTGACGATGTCGGGGACCCTGCTGTTGCGCAGATCGGGGACGTTTTCCTTGAACGTCAAACCCAGCACTCCGATGCGGGCGCCCTTTACGGCGTGGTCTTTCTTGCGCAGCAACTTCACGGTCTTTTCCGCGACGTACCGGCCCATGTCGTCGTTGATGCGGCGCCCCGCGAGAATCACCTGTGGGTGGTAGCCCAGAGCCTCGGCCTTGGCCGTCAGGTAGTACGGATCGACGCCGATGCAGTGGCCTCCGACCAACCCGGGAGTGAAGCGCAAGAAGTTCCACTTGGTGCCGGCGGCTTGCAGGACGTCCTGGGTTCGAATCCCCATCCGGTCGAAAATGAGGGCCAGCTCGTTCATCAACGCGATGTTGACGTCTCGCTGCGTGTTCTCGATCACTTTGGCCGCCTCGGCGACCTTGATCGACGGCGCGCGGTGGACTCCTGCTTCCACCACCGCCTCGTAGGCTCGCGCCACCCGCTCCAGCGTCTCCTCGTCTTCGCCCGAGACGACTTTCACGATCTTTTCGAAGGAGTGAAGCTTGTCGCCCGGGTTGATGCGCTCCGGGGAGTACCCGAGCTTGAAATCTCGCGACTGGACGAGCCCCGAGGTCTCGGCCAGCAAAGGGCCGCAACGCTCTTCGGTCACGCCGGGATACACGGTGGATTCGTACACGACGACGGCACCGGGAGCGATGGCGCTGGCCACGGTCCGCGTGGCAGCGAGAAGGGGGCCGAGATCGGGTCGGCGATCGGCGTCGATCGGCGTCGGCACGGCGACGATGAAGAAGGTGCAGCCTCGGAGGTCCGACGGATCGCTCGTCACCTGGAGCGGGGTGTCCTGCAACTCGCGCTCGGAAACTTCGCCTGTCCAGTCGACCTTCGCTCGAAGCGCAGCGACGCGCTCCTCGGAGACGTCGAAGCCGACAGTTCGGTCGAACTTCCTCGCGAACGCCAATGCGACCGGAAGGCCGACATATCCCAAGCCGATGATCCCGATCCGCTCGTCCGTCATCGCTCCACTCGTCGCCGAAACCAATCCGTGGTGGCGGCCAAACCGACTTCCAACGACGTAGGCGCACCGAGAATCGCCAGCATCATGGTGGGATCCAGCACGGAACGCTCGAGGTCGCCCGCTCGATGGCCGCCGTCGCGGATCGCCGCAGCCCCACCGGTCAGCTCGGCGAGCCGCTCGGCCAGCGCCCGGGTCGAGGTTCCAATCCCCGTCGCGATGTTGATCGTGCGCCCATCGAGCGCACCGTCGAAGGCGGCGAGGTTCGCCCGGACCGCATCGCGCACGTAGACGTAATCACGCACGCAGCCCGCGTCCCCCTCCTGCTTGCGCGCGTTCACTTGGATCGGCTCCCCGCGCAGCAACCGCTGCAAGAAAATCGCCACCACGCCTGCCTCTCCATGTGGGTCTTGGCGGGGCCCATATACGTTTCCGTACCGCAGGATGGTGTACCGCAAACCCGACGCCGCACCCCACGCGCGAAGATAGAGCTCGAAGCTCGCCTTGCTGCAGGCGTAGGGGCTGAGCGGCAAGGCCGGCCAATCTTCTCCGGCGGTCGCGCCCTCGGCGACCTCTCCGTAGAGCGCGCCTCCGGTGCTGGCAAACACGAGCCGGCTTCCACACTCGATCGCGGCCTTCGCGACCTCGATCGAGCCCACGACGTTGACGTCGGCATCCAGCGCGGGCTCTCTGACGCTCACCGAAACACTCGCCTGGGCAGCATGGTGACTGATGGCATCGGGCTGAAACCCGAGCACGAGCTCGCGAAGAACGTCGCCCTTTCGTATGTCGAGCGGATGGAATTCGGCGCCCGAAGGGACGTTCTCATGGCGCCCGCTGCTGAGGTCGTCGACGATGAGCACCTTGTGCCCCGCTTCGAGCGCGGCCTCGGCGACGTGGCTGCCGATGAACCCCGCTCCTCCCGTGATCATGATCTTCATGCGCTCTCCAGAGGTTTGGGCTCGAGAGGTGCGCGACCCCCGCTGCGCGACGGCGGCTCGCTCGAGACCGTGTCGTTTGCGAACTCCGGGACCAGACGTGCGAGCGCTCGACGAATCGCGGGCAGGTCCGGATCCTTGCAGTGTTGGACGAGGGCATCCAGCTCCGTTCGAAGCGAGAGCAGGTCGGGTGAATGGTAGCTTCCGTTGAAGATCTTCGGATGCGCCGTGCGTTGAATGCCCTCTGTCGACGTGGACAGCTCTTCGTAGAGCTTCTCGCCAGGCCGAATCCCCGTGAAGCGCACCTCGATGTCTCTTTCGGGCTCGAGCCCGCTCAGGCGGATGAGATCATGGGCGAGATCGAGGATGCGGACGGGCTCACCCATGTCGAGAATGAACGTTTCGCCCCCTCGGCTGAATGCGGCGGCCTGAAGGACGAGCTGGGCAGCCTCCGGAATGGTCATGAAGTACCGCGTCATGTCCGGGTGGGTCACGGTGATCGGGCCGCCTTCCTCGATTTGGCGCTTGAAGATGGGGATCACGCTGCCGGCCGAACCGAGCACGTTGCCGAAGCGGACCGTCGCAAAGTGCGTCGCGCTGTGGACGGACAGGCCCTGGATGTAGAGCTCCGCCGCCCGTTTGGTGGCACCCATGATCGAGGTGGGATTGACCGCCTTGTCGGTCGAAATCATCACGAAGCGCTCGACGGCCAGCTTGTCGGCGAGGTCTGCGACGACCCGCGTTCCGAGCACGTTGTTCTTCACGGCCTCGGCCGGGTTCCACTCCATCATGGGAACGTGCTTGTGGGCCGCTGCGTGAAACACGATCATCGGCCGGTGCTCGCGGAAGATCTGCGTCATCCGCGCCGGGTCCGTGATGTCGGCCACGCAGGGCACCAGCTCGAGGTCTGGGAAGCGACTCGCGAGCTCGAGGTGAATCTCGAAGAGATTGTTCTCGGCCCGCTCGACCAGGATCAAGGCCGAAGGCCGAAAAGCCGCGACTTGCCGGCACAGCTCCGAGCCAATGCTACCGCCTGCTCCGGTCACCATGACCGGTTGGCCCCGCATGACGTGGGATACCGATGCGCTGTCGAGCTTCACGGGCTCTCGGCGCAGGAGATCTTCGATCGCCACTTCTCGAATACGCGACAAATTCACGCGTCCGCCCACGATCTCGTACGTGCCGGGGACGATCTTGGTGGTGAGCCCGGCGTCGGTGCAGCTCTGGGTGATCCGCCGAATCGCACTGCCGGAAGCATTGGAGATCGTGATCAACGCCTGCTTCGCCCCGAGCCGTTCTGCAAGAGACGGCAAATCGCTGGTCGTCCCCAGGACCTTGATGCCGTGAATCACCGCGCCTTGCTTGATCGGATCGTCGTCCACGAAGCCGAGGGGCGCGATTCCGAGATCGGGTCGGCGCGTGATCTCTTGGGCGACCAACACACCTCCCTGGCCGGCCCCGATCAGCAGCGTGGGTTGAGGCACCTTGTAGGCGCGCCCGTGGCTTCGCGATGCCATCCGCTCTCCCACCAAGCGCCGCAGGGCGCGCACGCCCGTCAACCCGAGAAAAGCGAGGACGAAGTCACCGAGCAAGACCCCGAGTGGCACGATGGCGTATCGGAGCAGAGGCAATTGGTCTCTCCACAACGGGCTCGCGAGACGAAGGGCGACCAACACGGAGCTCGCGGACGCCACCGCGAAAAAGATTCGAACCGCGTCTCGCAAGCTGATGAAGCGCCACGAAAAGCGGGTGATTCCAAATGCGGACAAGAACCCGTATTGCAGCAAGACGACGTAGGGAAGCACGATCATGAGCTGCCGGAACATCGGCCGAGGGACGTCCCAGTCGAAGCGAACCAGCATGGCCAGCAAGAACGCGATCATCAGAACGCCCACGTCGATCAAGAACTGCGTGGTTCGGTTCTTAAGACGGCTCATGAGCTGCGTTCTTTCAAGATCGCACTGCGATACCAGCGCCAGAATTCGCGAACGCCTTGCTCGACCGTCACGGCTGGTGCGTAGCCCAAGAGCTCGTGCGCCCGATCGATGCTGGCGTACGTGTATTCGATGTCGGCAGCCGGCATCGGCCGGTCGATCAGGCTGGCCGTCCGACCCGCTTGTTCCTCGATGAGCCGGACGAAATCGGCCAACAACGTCGGCTGGCCTCGACCGAGGTTGATGATCTCGTAGCCGAGCGGTCGGTCGGCGGCAGCGACGATCCCTTGGACGATGTCGTCGATGTACGTCCAATCCCGATGCATCTGGCCGCCGTTGTACAGAGGAACCTCGGCACCCCGAAAGATGTTGTCCAGAACCTTGTAAGCCATCATGTCGGGACGGCCGCGAGGGCCATACACCGTGAAGAAGCGGAGCGCCGTAAAGTGCTGCCCGAACAAGTGAAAGTAGCTGTGCCCTACGAGCTCTGCAGCGCGTTTGCTCGCCGGGTAGGGAGCCAATGGGCGATCGGCCCGGTCGGTTTCGACGAACGGAATGACATCGGTTTGCCCATAGACCGACGAGGTGGATGCGAAGACGAAGAGCGGTTGCCCGTGGGCTCGCGACGCTTCGAGGAGGTTGAGCGTGCCCCCCAAATTGACGTCGAAATAGAGGTGGGGATCCTCGATCGAGGCTCGAACACCGGCCATGGCCGCCAGGTGAACGACCGCATCGAAGCGGTGCTCCTCGAACAGCGCCAGCATCGCCGCCGCGTCTCGGATGTCGCTCTTGTGGAAGACGAAACGGGTCGGATCGGGCGCGGCCGCGCGAACCTCCTCCAGGTTGGCGAGCTTCCGTGCCGGATCGTAATAGTCGTTGAGGTTGTCCACCCCGACGACCCAGTCACCGCGTCGTAAGAGAGCCGACGCGGTATTGCTTCCAATGAATCCGGCGGCCCCGGTCAGCAGGATCTTCTTCATCACCCCGTAATGCCCAACCCAGTATAGGCCCTCATCACACCAGATTCCTTGGTTTGATCGCCTTCGCGCGACTACGATGCGCGCGTGCAGGCTATGCTCTTAGCAGCCGGGCTCGGGTCGCGCCTCCGGCCGCTGACGGATTTGCGGCCCAAGCCCATCGTGCCGGTGGCCAACGAGCCTCTGGGCGGCTTCGCGATGGAGCACCTGGCCCGCGCTGGCATCCGCACGATCGTCGCCAATACGCACCCTCGGCCCGAGCTGGTGGAGTCCGCGCTCGAGGCGGCGCTCCCCGCAGGCGTCACCTTGCGGTTTTCACGCGAGGCCACCTTGCTCGGCACGGGCGGCGGCCTACGCCGAGCCCGTCCTTTGTTCGACGACTCACAATCCCCGGTGATCGTGGCCAACGCGGACACGCTCTTTGCGCCTGATCTCGGTCACGCGTACCGGGAACACCTCGCCCGGGGGGCCGTTGCAACTATGATACTTCGCCGAACGCCCGATGCGGCTCGATACGGAGCCGTCGGGGTGGACGGCCACGGATGGGTCCGCTCGCTTCTGGGAAGCCCCTCCCGAGCCGAGCTCGCCGAAGAGCTCATGTTCACCGGCGTCCACATCTTGGCCCCTGAGGCTTTCGATGATCTCCCGGACGCCGGCTGTGTGATCCGAACCGCCTACCGCGCATGGGTCGACCGCGGCGCGCCCGTCCTCGGGATCATCGACGAATCTCCTTGGGCGGATTTGGGTACGATTGCGGAGTATCACCGAATGAATCTAGAGCTCGCATCAGGTTCGTTTGGCTGGCCCGGCATCGAGCCGAGGCAGGGGTGCATCTTGGCGCCCTCGCTCGAGGCCTCCGACGGACTGCGTCACTGCGTAGTCGGCGAAGGTGTGCAGCTCGCTCCGGGCGTGACCCTCGACCGCTGTGTGGTCTGGGAAGGAACCAGGGTGGAGCGTTCTGCGACCAACGCGGTCCTCACGCCCAGCCACCGAATCGAGCTCAGCTGAGCCCCATGACCTTGGCCAGGACCACCGTGATGTTGTCGGGGCCGCCGGCTTCGTTGGCGGTGTCGATCAGCTTGTTGGCCGCGGTCTGAAGATCCGGCTGCGCGGTGACGATCCGCTGAATCTCCACGTCCGAAACGGGCCCGCAGAGACCGTCGCTGCACAGCACGTAAATATCGCCGATTTCCGGCCGATCGAGGAGCGTGTCCACCTTGACGGTCGACTTCATGCCGAGCGCCCGGACGATCACGTTCTTGAGCGGAAAGTTCTCGATCTCCTCGTCGGAGAGCCGCTTCATCTTGATGTAGTCGTTCAGCAGCGAGTGGTCGCTGGTCAGCTGCTCCATCTTGCCGTCTCGAATTCGATAGACGCGACTATCGCCGACGTGTCCGATCAACACACCGTCCTCGACCACCAATATACCGACCACCGTGGTGCCCATGCTGTGCATGTTCGGGTTCTTCTGGGCCGCTTCGTAGATGCGGAGGTTCGCGAGCTTGATGCCCGTGATCAGGCGGTTCTCCTCGTAGCCCCGCGCCTTGTCCATCTTGTAGGGCCAGGTGGCCTCTGGATCGGCGCTCGTCGCGCGAAAGAACTCGCGAAGGGTGTCGATCGCCATGCGGCTCGCGACCTCGCCGGAGGAATGACCACCCATCCCGTCGGCGACGACGTACAGGTTGTCCTCCTCCGCGAGCATGAAGCTGTCCTCGTTGTGGGTTCGCTTCATCCCGACGTGGGTATCCCCGATCGCCAAAACTCGAGCTCGCGACATGGTGCGCTGGAATTCCCCCTCGGAGTACGAGGTTAGCGACCCATCAGCAGCCAAGTCAACGAAACCGGCCTATACTCGGGCGGCCGTGGCCGGAGACCCCGAAAACGAGCTTGCGTCGGTGGCAGCTTGCGCCCAGGAGCTGCTCCGATGGGAAGAGGCCCTCGGCGGCCTGGGGTTTCCCGAGCCCGCCGAGAGGCCCGCGCCAAGAGCCGTTCGCCAAGGGCAGCACGACGACGTGGACGTTCGCGCCCGACTCGTACAGCTCGAATCCGAGGCAGCGCAATGCACGCGCTGCGAGCTGCACCGGGGACGCACCAAGAGCGTCTTTGCACGAGGCACCCCCGAGACCGATTTGGTCTTCGTGGGGGAAGGCCCCGGCTACCACGAAGACCAACAGGGGCTCCCATTCGTCGGCAAGGCCGGACAACTGCTCGACCGCATGATCAGCGCGATGGGATACGATCGGGAAGGCGTCTACATCTGCAACGTCGTCAAGTGCCGTCCGCCCGACAATCGAACGCCGCTTCCGACCGAAGCGCGTGCCTGCTCGTATTTCCTCAACGCCCAGCTCGAGTCGATCCGACCGAAGGCGATCATCGCGCTCGGGAGATGCGCCGCCGAGAACCTGGAGTGCGTGCCTCCCGCCGGACGCTGGCGCGGCATCTGGGGCAACTGGCGGGGCATCCCCGTGATGCCGACATACCACCCAGCCTTCTTGCTGCGCAGCCCGCAGTTCAAGAAGCCGGTCTGGGAAGACCTCCAAGAAGTCCTGCGCCTTCTCAATCGCCAACCCCCCAAACGCTGAAACCGAGCCGTGGGCCGGGGCCCGGGGGTGGCGGCTATTTGGGGCGGCAGGTGCCGAATGCTTTTGGATCGTCGATGTCCGAGCCCGGGTTGGTTTCGACTTGCTCGGTGGCGCCGGGAGCCACGCTGAGCATTCGAGGTGGCTGAGGATTGACGTCGGTCCACACCGAGCACTGCAACCAGTCGTCGCAGTCGTTCGCGACGTATGCCAGCTGCCGATGCCGCTCGGCCATCGGCTGTGCCTCGACGCCGATGCGGTAGCAGCTCTTCGCGGCCGCCCGTCGCGCGCCCGGTCCTCCCGCGAAAACCGACGGCAGATTCACCGACGCGACGAGAATCGCGAGCCCGAGCAACAGCCTATACATCCCTGCGTCGATCATGCGCTCGAAGCACGATCCTGGCAAAGGCTAGGGCGCCCAGCCCTCCGGAGCGAGCTCGAAGCCCTCGAACTCGAAGGCTGGCGCCACCGTGCATCCGACGAGCGTCCAATCGCCGAGCGAGCGCGCCGACTGCCAGACACCTGCCGACACCACGGCCTGAGGCGCTTGCCCGTCGAGAAGCGCGGGGCCGAGGACATGCCGTTTCACGATGCCGCGCTCCACGGAGCTGAGTAGCTCTAGGGGCGCACCGGCATAGAAGTGCCAGATCTCGGTCGCGTCGAGCCGATGCCAACGGGAGCGCTCTCCGGCCTGGAGAAAATAATAGATGGCCGTTCCGGCTCCCCGTCCATCCTCCCGCGCATCCCTCCATGTTTCGCGGTAGTGCCCTCCCTCCGGGTGGGGCTCGAGACCGAGAAGGTCGATGATTCGTCCGGGTGTCACCGCGCAAGCATAGAGCAAGAGGCGTTCGAGAGTCAGCGGGCGGGCGCCCCTCGATCCCCGAAATTGTGGACTTTTGTGAGCGGCTTTGGGGGGTGGGCGGCCCCAACCGCTATCTTGGAGAAGTCACGTGGCGCACGAGGACCAAAGCGACATCGAAACGGCCGAGCTGTGTCTGCAGGAGGGCATTGCGAGCCATGATCACGCCGATCCCCGCACGATGCTCGGCCTTCCTCCAGAGGCGGAGGATGCCCAGGTGGCACGTGCGCTCGCCCGGATGGTTGCGTACGACGACATCGAACGCATCGGAACTCGAGAAGCTCCCGCGTCGGCGGCTCGTCACCCGTCGGTCAGGCCGCCAACCGAGGTGATGCTCGATCCGTCTTTTCTGGGTCGCCTGAGCGCGACGGGCTCGTCCGATCTGTCGGTCGGAAAGATCGACGACATTTCGACGATTTTGGCCGTGATCCGCGCGGGCTCCAGACGACAGCGACGTGCTGCGCTAGGCGCGCTTCGCGAGCGACTGCGAAACCGACGTTCGCTTCCAAACGACGTGCTTCGGCAGGCAACACAGACCCTACTCGACCTTCGCGACGTCGAGCTCGGCGCGGAGCTCGCCCAACTCCGTGCGGAGCTTCCCGGCACACAAGGCCGCGAAGCGCGCAACGAGCACGAACAGTGGAAACGCCTCGCGGAGCGGGTCGAAAACGCGGTTCGGGCCTTCTGGGACGGTCAATCGAGCACCGAGCCCATTCAGGCTCTTCCCGGAGACCAGCGCGCGCTCTTGCTCATGCGTGTCACCGACCTGTCGGATCTGGTCGTGCATCACCTGAGCGCGATCATCGAGGGAAGCGATGGGTGTACCACGCTCGAGTCTCGAATCGGTCTCGTCGCGTCGCTGCGGTTCGCCACCGATCCTCGGCTGGTCCCGGCCTTGATCGCCGTGGTGGAATCCGAAAAGGGCGAGCTCGTGGCTCGAGCGGCGCGGGTGTTGGGTGGAATCGACGACGCCAGGGTGCACCCAGCGCTTGTCGAGCGCTTCGAGCGAAGCTTCGTCGACGAAGAGCGCCTGGCGCTTGCCTACGCCCTCGGAATGCTCGGCGATCAGCGTGGCGCGGCCGAGGTGCGAGGCCATCTGGAGGAAGATCACCCGCGACTCCTGCTGCCGTCACTCGAAGCCATGGAGACTCTGGGATCCGCCGAGCATACCGGCTTGGTCATGAAGTTCTTGGACCACCCCGACGTCGTGATCGCCGCGCAGGCGGTGCGCACCGCGGGACGCATCGGCGACGGTCGCGTGCTCGACGAGCTCACGGACAAATACAACTCGACCTCGGTCCCAGCGCTACGCGCAGCGATCGAGGATGCGCTCTCGGCGGTGGCGGCGCGCATGGAGCTGCGCGGCGAGGAGGCCGCGAAGATCGACTGGTCCGAAGTGGGCAACAAGCCCGTCACGAGAAGGAATCGAGGAGACGGAATTGCTGCCGTCGTCTTGAGCTGGCGCGACTACTTCATGGGACGAATCTGGCTCGTGCTCGGGCGATTCAGTTGGGCCATCGCACGCTTCGAGTCCGCGGCCGCACGTCGGAGAGCCTGGGTCGTCCCTCTCATCGGGATCGGAATGGCTTTCGCTCGACGTGAGCAATACGCGCTCGCGCTCCCCGCCTTTCGCCGGGCCATCGAGATCGACCGGCCACGAATCGAGCGCCATCCGATGCTCGTGCGCGCCATGGCGAAGTCTTTCCTGCATCGGGCCGAACAAGTCGAGAGAGAAGGGCGAAGCGACGTCGCACGGGGACTCGTCGGTGAAGTGTTGGCTCTCGATTTGCGACGAGCACCCGGCACCGTCCGGTTCGAATTGAAGCGAAAGCACGAAGCGTTCAGACGCGAGGAGCACACCCATGTCGATTCTGCTGCGTGATGCAGCCACCCGATATCTTCGTGCCATGAAGGCGACCACCGCACGAGGTTCGGTGAGCCGGCTCAGCATCGAGATCGAGGTCGAGGGCCAGGTCGAAACCGTGATGCTGAGCCTTCGGGACGGCGCGCTCTGCTGCATCTCGAGCGACGGGCGAACCGATGGCCCGCACGTGCTCGAAGCCCTCCGATTCGTCGCTGCGGCACGAGGCGACGAGGAGCATTCGCTTCTCCCCGCCAGTCCTGCGCCAGCGGCATCGCCCGACACGAGTCATGCCGAGGAGCTCGCCGAGGCGCTCGACGATCTGTCGACCGCAGTCGCGAGGGTGGGAGTCGACAAAGCCCAGTATGCACCATCGGTCGTCACCGCGATGGAACGGGTGGCCGAGGTGGCCCCCCAGCCCATGCCCTCGGGGCTCGCCCGCTTCATGGGACGCCTGCAGGAAGAGCTCCGGCAGGGGGACGTCTGGCGGGTCGCTCGCCTGCTGGCCGGATCGTCCCACCTGGTCGATGCGCTTCGCGCTTCGGAGCGCAGCGCCGAGGCACAGCAGCGAGTCGGTGCGTGGCTCGGACCTCATCCTGACGCCAAGCCGGGGCTCGAGCTTCTCTACGACCGCAAGATGCTCGAGGTGGGCCGAGAGTGGCTGGCCGGCACGGATCGCGCGCGAATCGAACGCCGCTACCTCGTCGACTTGCAGACCGGGGAGATCTATCGCGAAGACCGCCCGAAAAACGCGTCCGCCTCGCTCGGCCCCTGTCCCCGGGAGCTCCGGATCGGTCTGGCGGAGGTCGAGGTGGGCCCCGCGCCGAAGCGGATCCGCATTCTTCAATACGAGGTCGACGTCGACGTGCCCGACAGCACGTGGGAGCGATTGCAGCAACTGGCGAACCGCAGCATCGCGCAGACGACCGAGGGATATCGTCGAGCGCTGCGCAACTACCCGGCACTCGGAGAGCCATTCGCAGTGATCGCGCCGCATCGGATCGAAAGTCGCGATGTCTTCAAAGCATTCGACTCCGACGGGCACGAGCTCCTCCTCGACCGGACGGAGCGCCGGGGCGCGGTGCTCGCCTTCTACGACCGGATCGCCCGTGGAGAAGAGCCCACCTGGCTTGCAGGTCGGCTGAGCGATACCGGGACCACGATGTGCATGGTTCCGTTCGCGCTCGGCACTCGCACGCGGCCGTACCTTCGCCTCTGACGCGACACGGTTTCTCGGGACCCCGCAACATTCGGCGGGGTCGGACATACGTGCTAGGGACTGACCTCGGTTCGGCCGTCGATGACTTCCCTGGCTTCCCAAAAAGCAACCGCGCGACGTTCGCTTTCGGCTCGGCGCCTTCCGCTCGCCCGGAGCGAGGAACAGCGCCGCGCGTTACACGCGCTGTCCATTTCACGCGAGCTCGGCCAGTCCTTGGAACGTGCCGGGCTTTGGCCGCTTCGTCCCACTTCGATCGACACCCTGCAGATCAACGTAGGCAAGCTCTGCAATCAAGCTTGCCGGCATTGTCACGTCGACGCCGGCCCAGATCGCACCGAGATCATGACGCGGCAAACCGCGGAGCAATGTGTCGACGCCCTTCGCCGGTTCGCCATTGCAAACGTCGACATCACCGGCGGTGCTCCCGAGCTCAACCCGAGCTTCCGATGGCTGGTGGAGCAGTGCCGATCACTCGGCCGGCACGTCAGCGACCGCTGCAACCTGACCATCTTGGAAACCGGACCGCACCGCGACCTGCCCGAATTTCTGGCGGCGCACCAAGTCGAGCTCATTTGCTCGCTGCCCCACTACCAGGCGTCGTGCACCGACGCACAGCGCGGCGATGGCGTGTTCGAAAAGAGCATTCGGGCCCTGCAGCGGCTCAACGAGCTCGGATACGGGCAAGGTGAGCCGGGTCTGCGGCTCGTCCTCGTCACCAATCCGGTCGGAGCCGTGCTCCCTGCGGCCCAAGCCTGCCTGGAAGCCGAGTGGAAACGAGAGATGAAGCGGCTCCACGGGGTCTCTTTCGACTCGCTCTACACGATCACCAACATGCCCATCAGCCGGCACCTGGAGTGGTTGCTCGAGTCCGGACAGCTCGAGCGCTACATGGACTTGCTGGTCGACTCGTTCAATCCGCAGGCTGCCCACGGCCTCATGTGCCGCAACACGATCTCCGTCGGGTGGGACGGCCGGCTCTACGACTGCGACTTCAACCAGATGCTCGACATTGCAGTGTCTGACGAAGCGCCCCAGCACATCGCGGAACTGGATTTGAATGCCCTCGAGTCTCGCGTCATCCAAACCGACCGTCATTGCTTCGGTTGCACCGCGGGAACCGGGTCGAGCTGCACCGGCGCGACGACCTAGGGCGCTTCGATTGGAAACGACACGAGCAGCCCGTCGGGCGTAGGGCTGGTCCGACCCGGGATTCCGACTCCGTCCATGCCACCGCTGTCGACGGCCATCGTGCATTCCAGGGCCACCGAGAGACCTTGGATGCTCAAACGCAGCCCGTTCGGCCCGGCCGGCTCGTCGAACGGCGCGGGCGGCAGGTCCCACGTGCCATCCGGCTGGAGTACCGCGCCCGTGCCGCGATCCGCCCATCCGAAGCGCACCTGCCCGGAGGCCTCGGCGACGTACTGCCCGACGCGCGAGGCCAAGGGCATGAGCAGACTGTCGGTGACGCAAAACCCGTTGAGGGCGCACTGGTCGAGCTTGGTCGCGCTGCCGCCATCCAAGGTGGCGCACAACCCACCCGGCTCGCAGTCGTCACTGGTCGGAATCTCGATGAATCGACCACAAGGATTGGTGGGCCCCACGGGTGCGCAATCGGTGTTTCCCCGTCGTCCAGGCACTCCGGGCAAGTCGTTGGCCGGATCACACGCGGCCTCCGTGTCGATCGCGCAGCGATGGGGGATGGGCTCGGGCGCGAGGCTTACGTCCTCACCCACCGCGCCGTCGCGCACCTGCACGGTCGCTTGCATTTCGATGAGATTGACCCGTGTCGCGCCACCGGGGATGACCCACTGAACCGCATCGAGAAGCGCCTCCGACAGCGACCCAATGGCCTTGAAATCGGCGACGAATGGCTGACCGGACACCGGAGATCCCGGCGTCACGGTGAGCTCGAAAGGCAGCAGCGAAGTGTCGCCGAAGTTGTCGAGACAGCCGAGCGTCAGCGTCTCCGTCTTCGGAAAAGGCTCGTCCCCGATCGCGATGCAGTTGCCATTGCCATCGCAACGATTGCCCCCGTTTTGATCGCAGGCCGTCCCTTGGGGAAGATCCACGAGCGGCTGGCAGACGTCGTTCACGCAACTGGGCGCGGCCGTACACTGATTGCCGTCGTCGGCGCAGCCCGAATCTTCGACGCAAGCGACGCAGACGCCCCGTCCGTCACACACCCTGCCGCCATCTTGTGAGCACGGCGTGCCGCGAGCCTCGCTCGTACCCCCGACGCAGGCGCCGGTGAAGGGATCGCACACTGCATCCAACGCGCACTGGTTCTCGTCCGCACAGTCCACGGTGGGCGGCCCGACGCAAAGATCGACTTCCGGCAACTCGATGGGAAAGCAGATCCGATTGGCAACGGGGTTTGGCTCGATGACGTCGTCTTCACGTCCAGGCGTGCCGTTGTCGTCGAGCACGCCGCCGACGCATTCGAAGCGAACGAACGCCCCGTTCGAGGCGATGGCCCGTATTCCGGTGCGCAGCGGCGGAGCGCCGATCGCCGACGGAGGATTGGCACCTCCGACGTCGAAGCACACCTGGCCGGAGGGCGCGGCTGTGTAACGTGCCTTGAAGATCGGATTCAGGGGAATGCGCACGTCATCGGTGACGAGGTTGGCGCAGCGCTCGGGTGCGCAGCCGGCTCGGCAGGCGCATTCGCACCGCGCCCCGGTTCCGCAGCGCTGCCCGAACTCCGAGAGAGGACAGTCGGCGTCAGTCGAGCAAGCCGTGCCGCCTCCATCGCCCGGGTTCGGTTGCTGTGCGATGGGCAGCACGATCGGGTTCGTGCCGCGGGTCGTGCTGACCGGGGAGCCCGACAACACCCCCTGCGTGACGATCTCCGCACCTGCAGACGTGATCTCGAGGCTCTCGAGCTCGGTGGGAAACACCGCATTCACTCCGAACTGCAGGAAGTCACGAGGAATCGACAGGGTAGACCGGATGTCCGCCGTGAAGGCTGCGGCGGCCTGGATGGCCGAAGGCGCCACGGTCATGTCGATCGGAATCTCCCAGTACCCGGGCGAGACCGGGTTGTCGCACACCATCGGGACGAGCTTTCGCTGAGGCAGGAGCGCCACGCACTCTCCAGCAAGGCACTCGCCAGAGCTGCACGGAGACCCATCGGGCAGGGGCTCCGGAACCGGACATGACTGGTCTACGCAAGCCGCCGGCGCACGGCACTCGGTGGGTGGAAAGAACCGCGCGCATTGGGTGTCCTCGTTGCACACCACACAGTTGCCCGCACCATCGCAGAAGAAACCGCCATCTTGGCGGCAAGGCGTGTCGACCGGCCTGTCTAGGCCCCCACCAGCACAGACGCCGGTCAAGGTGTTGCAAACACCGTCGATGGTGCATTCGTTCCCGTCGTCGCACCCGACCTCGGTGCAGTCGACTCCGGCGTCGTTGCCTGGCAGCCCGCCAAACCCGCCGGCGCCACCCATCCCAGCGGAGCCCCCCGTTCCGTCGCTCCCGCCAGAGCCCGGGCTTCCACCCCCATCGGGTCCCTCGAACGCGATGGAGTCCGAGCACCCGAGGCCGATCGCGACTCCGAGCACGAGCCAAGCAAGTCGAAAGGGAGGACGGCTGGTCATCGAGCTAGGATACCTCAGAATGCGATGCATGCCCGAGGCGACGAGCTCAACCCCGATCATCGACTCCGACCACCCTTCGGTCGTCGCGTTCGCCGCACATCACGCAGCGGGAGCACGCAGTCCCGTGGAACGGGCCGTACGGCTCTACTACGCAGTGCGCGACGGCATTCGTTACGACCCGTACTCGATCGTGATGACGGTGGAGGGGCTCCGGGCCAGTGAGACGCTTCGGTCTGGCCGCGGCTGGTGTGTGCCCAAGGCCGTGTTGCTCGCCGCTTGCTGTCGGGCTCAAGGCATTCCCGCCCGCGTCGGTTTCGCGGACGTGCGCAACCATCTTTCGACCGAGCGCTTGCGCCAGTTGATGGGAACCGACGTCTTCTATTGGCACGGCTACACGGCGATCGAAATCGAAGGACGGTGGATCAAGTCCACCCCTGCTTTCAACGCGGAGCTCTGCGAAAAGCTCCGGCTGAAGCCGCTCGATTTCGATGGAACGACCGACTCGATTTATCATCCGTTCGATCTCGAGGGTCGACGACACATGGAGTATCTCCGCTTCCACGGGGAGTACGACGACGTGCCCGTCGACGAGATCATGGCCTCTTTCGTCGAGCACTACGGCACGATGGCCGACCAAGCGCCGAGCGGAGACTTCGACGACGAGGTCGACCGAGAGCTGCAGCCGGACAAAGCGGCATCGTGATCCGGCGACGAGCGGCTCACGTGTCGGCGAGGTCGACGCGAACGGGGTCGTGGTCGTCTCCCAAATGCACGACCGCATCGGCACGGCCGGGCATCTCCTCCCACATGAAGCGCGTCAAGCGCTCGAAATACATCACGAACCGGCGCACCGCGGTCGGTGTCATGCCGTTGCCACCGCCGGCCGCGCGCAACCTCTCTTCCTGCTGTTCGCGCCACTCGTACACTTGATCGAAGCTCCGTGGGCGCAACATGATCAACAGATCGATCTCGGCAAACAGCCGCTGGTACGAACCGGCTAGCTCGCGATTGACATACCAACGCCATTCGCCCGTGGGATCCTCGAGGCGCTCGAGCCCGTTGACCGGCTCGGCGAGCTCATGCGCATGCTGCGGCCGGGCGCCGACGCACCATCCTTCGAAGATCAATACGTCACAGCGCGCCTCCCACACCGGCCACTGCGCGACGGGCTTTCGATCGTCGGTGGCCTTGTCGAACCTCGGAAGCGCCACACGCTTGCCATCTCGCAGCGCCCGAATCACGCGGAGACCGAGCTCGACGTCGTGTGTGCCCGGAACCCCGCGCGTCCCGAGGAGCGGGTGGATCTTGCCGGCTCGCTGCAAACGCTCGGCTGCGGTGAGATACAGATCGTCGAGCGAGAGGATCGCGGCGCGAAGCCCATGGATCCGACCGAGCAGCCGAACGAGCAGGCCCGCCAACGTCGACTTTCCCGTTCCCTGGGCCCCATTCAGGCCCAACACCAACATGCGATTTTGCACGTGCTCCGCGACCCACGCGGTCATCGGAACGTAGTAATCGGCGATCCGCGCATCGGACGGCCGCTCGATCCCTTGCTCGGCACACCACGCATCCACGTCCGCTCGCACGTCCGGCAGCTCCCGGCGAAGGCTCTCGTGCCGAGGCCAAAGCATGGGATGAGCATATCATTTCTGGGCTCGGGGCTCGGGCCTGGGTTAGAGGATCGAGGTTCGAGGTGGGAGGTTCGGGGGCCGGGGGCCGGGAGCCGGGGGCCGGGAGCCGGGGGCCGGGGGCCGGGGGCCGGGAGCCGGGAGCCTCGGACCCCGATCCCCAATCCTGGCGTGCATCGGGCGGCTACAGTACACCTGCGCCCATGCCCGAGCCGAAGATTCGTATTTTGGTCGCCAAGCCCGGACTCGACGGGCACGACCGCGGCGCCAAGGTCGTGGCGCGCGCGCTGCGCGATGCCGGATTCGAAGTCGTCTACACGGGGCTCCATCAAACGCCCGAAATGATCGCGGTGGCGGCAGTCCAGGAAGACGTCGACGCGGTCGGGCTTTCGATCATGTCGGGGGCACACAATACCTTGTTCCCGGCCGTGATGGACGCGCTCGCGGCGCGCGGCGCGAACGACGTCGTCGTATTCGGCGGCGGCATCGTGCCGGAGCAAGATGCCCAAAAGCTGCTCGAGAGGGGTGTGGGCGCGATTTTCACCCCGGGCGCGCAGCTTCAAGAGATCGTCGACTGGATCCGCGGAAACGTCACACCGCGATCACTGACCGACTGAGCCCGGATCGCGTTCCATCGGCGGCAGTCCGTGCCCTGGGACCACCAAGGTCTTTCGGTAGGCCTCGTAGTCGAAGAGGTCGCTGTGCTCCTCGTTGTGGCAAGGGACGCACACCGCCTCCGGCGTGTCGCGCACCAAGGAGGAACCCTCGGGGTTCTTCACGTGTGCAGCTCCGGGCCCGTGGCAGCTTTCGCATCCGACGTTGACCAGCGCGCCATCGAGGTTGTGCGTGACCGTCGACCCGCCCGGTTGCTCGTAGCCCGTCACGTGACAGCCCACGCAGTCGAGGTTGTACTCCTTGTTGCGCTGCTGCAGCGTGAGGTAGGCCACACCGTGGGCATGGTTGCGCCACCATGCGTAAGCCTCCTGGTGACATGCGCTGCATGCCGCCGAGCCGACGTAGGCCACGTCGTCGGGCCCGAGCGGTGGGGGCTCGAGATTCGCAAACGCGATCCGGTTGGCCTCGTTGACGGCCTGGTCGTGCCGTCGCATCAGCGCTGCGACCTCTTCGTCCCGGGGCGCTTTCTTCGGCAGCTCGACCCAGCGGGCAAAGAAATGATTGGCTTGCGGATCGGCGCCCGGCTGATCGAGTGCCGCACGTTCTCTGTGGAGCTCGGCGATGCGGGCTCGTTGCGCATCGAGATCAGCGGGATCGACGTCGTCGTCCTGCTCCCAAGCCGCGATCTTCGCGGACAGGTTCTCGATGCGCCGATCGAGCTGTTCCGCTCGGACCTCGCGTGACCACTTGCTTCGATCCTCGAAGGGCGCGCCAGCGGCTCGGCGATACACGTCGACCACGGTGATCCCTTGCCCCTGCCGCCCCGCGTGCAACGTCCACGCACGTCCCGCCCGGTGGGGCGGAACGGGCGTGTCCTCGTCCAACCCACCCTGCACGACGAAGTCCACCTCGTCGACGGCGCCTGCTCGATTCGCGTCCCGCCGAGAGCCATGGGTGAGAACGACGGTCAAGTCCGATTCTTTCGGCGCCTCGGCAAGGACGCGCTTCAAGCCCTGGGGATCGAACCCGGGCGGCGCTCCCACGACAGCCAATTCGAAATCAGCAGCCTGCACGGGAACGATCTCGGGGTCTTCGCCCATCGCCAGCCAGGGTGCGGCGGTCGCCGGGCGAAGGGCGTCGAGGATCTCGGCACGCTGCGCGCGGTCCCGCGATCCGGGCAAGATGGCATCGACATCGAGACGGCCCAGGATTCGAGCCAACGTCTCGGCATTGCGCCGTGCTTGATCCCGTCGCGCCGGCGGCAGCTCCTCCATGTCGAAGAACGTGTCGCCTGCGACCAGAAGAACCGTCGGAACCTCGTCGTCTCGCAGGCGCTGGACCTGTGCCGCGAGCCGGTCGATGCCTCCGAGGGGGTTGCTCGTGCACCCGCACGGCTCGAGGTAACCTTTCAGGTCGGTCACGACGACGAGACGCAGATCGGGATGGGCCTCCCGCGCGGCCTTTTTGCCGGCCTGATCTCGGCTACAGGCGAGGCAGAGCGCCAGGCTCACCACCGCAAGCAAGCATCGCATCCCCTGTTTCTAGCAACCGAGCGGCCCGCCGCAAAAACCCCCGGGGGGGCCCGACTTGACGAGGAGCCGGCCTGTGACTAGCTTCCGGCGTCTTTTGGGCGGGAGCGTCCCGCCGCTTACGAGGAATTCATGGTCAAGGTTCGACTGGCACGCGCCGGCGCCAAGAAGCGCCCCTACTATCACATCGTCGTCACCGACAAGGAAAAGCCCCGCGACGGGCGATTCATCGAACAGATCGGCACGTACGACCCGAGCCGTCCCATCGAGGAAGCCACCGTCAATTATCCGCGCCTAGACTACTGGCTCGGCGTGGGCGCCCAGATCAGCGATCGCGTCCGAAGCGTCGTCAACGAGCACAAAAAGGCAGTCGGCGCGGCAGCGTCGGCATCCTGAGCGAGCGTCGCCGTGGCAGGGGACCGCTTGCAGGATCTCATCGCATACATCGCGAGCTCGCTCGTCGATGATCCCGACGCCGTCGAGGTGAACGTGGTCGAGGAAGACCGCGCCATCGTCCTCGAGCTCACCGTCGCTCCGGACGACCTGGGCAAGGTGATCGGCAAGGAAGGGCGCACCGCCCGCGCCATGCGCACGCTGCTGGCCGCCACTTCGGCTCGCATGCGCAAGCGCGCGATCCTCGACATCTTGGAGTAGCCAAGCGAAGCCCCTCCGGCCGAAGCGGAGCGCACCCGCATCGAGCGGTGGCCTCGCTGCCGGGCTGCGGGCTATGTATGCACGGTGACGGATGATTCGGCCGCAGTCCGCTGGATCGAGCTCGGCGTGGTGGCGCGGCCCCACGGCGTGACCGGCGAGGTGCGTGTGCACGTGTTCAATCCCGAGTCCACGCTGCTCGAGGAGCTCGCGGAGGTGTTCCTGCTATCGGACGAGGACGAGGAGCCGGCGCTCGTCGAGATCGTATCGACGCGGCGTGGACCCAAGTCACTGCTGATGCGGCTCGCTGGCGTCGACTCCCGGGAAGACGCCGAAGCGATTCGGGGATGGCGCTTGTCCGTGCCCCGCGAAGCGTTGCCGCCGCTCGAAGAGGGTGAATTCTACCACGCCGACTTGATCGGTCTGGACGCCTACGAAGGCACGGACCACGTCGGCAAGGTCGTCGAGGTCATCGACTACCCGAGCGTCGAATGCCTCAAGATCGAGCGCCCAGACGGCTTTCTCGAGGTGCCGATGCTCCCGCAGTGGCTCGAGCGGTTGGACGTCGAGGGGGGTAAAGTCCATCTCAAAGCGCTGCAGGACATTCCGGTTCAGAGGAGACGCTGATGCGCTTTGAAATCATCACGCTGTTCCCAGAGCTCTTCGACACGACGCGAACCGGGCTGCTCGGCAAAGCGCGGGACTCGGGCACGATCACGGTTCACACGATCAACCCGCGTGAGTTCACGACCGATCGGCATCGCACGGTCGACGACGCGCCGTACGGCGGAGGCAGCGGCATGGTGCTGATGCCAGGGCCTTTTGCCGAAGCGCTGGCTCACGTCGACGAGATCTGCGAGGGCAGCGCGGTTCGCAAGGTCTTGCTCACGCCCCAAGGCGAGCGGTTTTCGCAAGCCCACGCACGCCGCTTCGCGAATCTCGACGCGCTCGCATTGGTCTGTGGCCGCTACGAGGGCTTCGACGAGCGCATTCGTCACTTGGTCGACGAGGAGGTCTCGCTCGGGGATTTCGTGCTCTTGGGAGGGGAGGTCGCCGCGCTCGCCATCCTCGAAGCGACGGCCCGCCTTCTGCCGGGCGTCTTGGGAAACGAGCAATCCACCGCCGAAGAATCGCACGCAATGGGGCTGCTCGAGTATCCGCAATACACGCGGCCCGAGGTGTTTCGAGGCATGCGGGTGCCCGAGGTGCTGCTCTCCGGCCACCACGCTGCCATCGCGCGCTGGCGGCGCAAAGAATCACTACGCAGGACGCTCTTGCGGAGGCCCGACCTCTTGGAGCAAGCCGAGCTCTCCGAGTCGGATCGGGCCCTTTTGGACGAAATCCGCCGGAAAACCGAGTGATCGAGATGTGTCACAAACGTCACTGAACGCAGCGGCAGCCTCGGCTTAGATCCCGCTCGTGGACGCCATCCAACCGATGGACATGGTGATCGGCCTGGGAGCGGGGCTCGCCATCTTCTTTTTTGGTGTCCACCAGATGACCCAGGGCATGCGGAACGCCGCGGCCGACCGCATCAAGTCGATCTTGGAGCGATTCACGAAGAATCGTGTTTCGTCGGTGCTGACCGGCACCGGCGTCACCGCGGTGCTCGGCTCGTCCTCGATCGTGACGATCATGACCGTCGGCCTCGTGAGCGCTGGCTTGCTCGCATTCAGGAACTCCCTGGGCGTCGTGATGGGCGCCAACGTCGGGACGACCATGTCGAGTCAGATCATCGCGTTCGGGTTGACCGACCTCTATGGAATCGTGCTCGTCTTGGGCGCGATCATGCGGTTCGCCGTCCCCAATCCGAGCGTCAAAGCTTGGGGGGCCGCGACCATGGGCGTGGGTTTCATCTTTCTCGGGCTCGAGCAAATCGAAGCCAGCATGGCGCCGATCAAGCGATGGCCTCCCTTCGTGGAGGCCATCGAGCAGATGCAAAGTCCTCTCTTCGGCATTTTGATCGGCGCCACCATCACCGCCATCATTCAGTCGTCCTCGGCGACGATGGGCGTGGTGATCATCCTGGCGGCGCAAGGAGCCGTGACGCTTCCCGCAGGCGTTGCGATCATGATGGGCGCCGAGCTCGGGACGTGCGTCGATACGCTCTTGTCGACGATCGGGCAAACGCGAGCCGCCGTGCGCACCGGCGTATTTCAGCTCTTGTTCAACCTGTTCAACGTGTTGCTACTCGTCGGTTTTGCGAGCGAGCTGGCGACCATTGCGCAGTCGATGGCCAAGGGGTCGGATGCCGCAGCCATCGCGAAGCAAATCGCGCATGCGCACGTGATGTTCAACGTCTTTGGCGTGCTGGCGGCGCTTCCATTTCTGCCCTGGATGGCCAAGGGGATGCTGTGGCTCATTCCGGACAAGGCGCCGGTCCCGGCTCCGGTGCGAGCCGAATCTCGAGAGCCCGACCGTGCTCGCCCAATCCCACGCGAGCCGCTTTAGCCCGCTCGCGCGCAGACCGCAGGGGTGTCGGAGAGAGTTGGCTGTGATAGAGGCCTGGAGTGGCTCCGCTCTACTGTGCGCTCGTCCATCATCCCGTCCTCGACCGCGACGGCGAGGAAGTGGCGACCTCGGTGACCAACATCGATGTCCACGACATCGCGCGAAGCGCGCGCACCTACGGGCTGCGTGGTTATTTCATCGTGACGCCCATCGAGGCCCAGCACCCGATCGTCGAGCGGATCGTCACCCACTGGCGCACCGGCGCCGGGGCCAGCCGCATCCCGGAGCGATCTCCGGCGCTGGCCCTGGTCGAGGTGTGTAGGTCGATCGACGAGGCGATCGCCGAAATCGACGAGCGGGAAGGGCGGCCTCCCCGGTTGCTCGCCACGTCGGCGAAAGGAGGGCCCGGCCGCCGGCCCTGGTCGGAGGAGGCTGTCCGGCTGCAGTCCGACCCGCAGCCCGTCCTCTTGCTCTTCGGCACCGGCCACGGGCTCAGCGACAGGATCTTGGCTCGCTCCGAGGCGGTTCTCGAGCCCATCGCGGGTCCGACGGCTTTCAATCACCTGTCCGTGCGCGCTGCCGCCGCGATCACCCTCGACCGGCTGATTTCGAGAGGGCCCGCCTCGCCCGCCTGATTTGACCCCCATTTCGGGCCGTGCTACCCCCCGGCTCCGTTTGGCACGAGGCTTGGCAATGAGTGGAACCGTTCCTGAAATCGACGCGATCGAGAAGGCTCAGCTGATCGACCGTCCGGCATTCCGTGTGGGCGACACGGTCAACGTGCACTTCCGGATCCGAGAAGGGGACAAAGAACGCATTCAGGTCTTCAAAGGGGTCGTGATCCGCAAGACCGGGGGCAATGCGAGCGCCACCTTCACGGTCCGCAAGGTGTCCGCGGGCGTGGGCGTCGAGCGAATCTTCCCGCTGCACTCGCCGCGCATCGAGCTCATCGAGGTGACCGCACGCGGTCACGTGCGCCGGTCACGCCTGTACTACCTTCGAGGCCTTCGCGGCAAGAAGGCCCGTCTGCGCGAGCGCCAGCGCCAGACCAACGACTGAGCGCTCAGGGCTCTCGGATCGTCAGCGTCGATTCACGAAACCGATTCGTGCCGGGCTCGTGCACCCACAGCCGCCGCTCCGCGATACGGCCGTCGATCACGCTCACGACGATGTAAGCACAAGGCCACATCAGCTGCCCCTCGTTCGCGAAGGTCGCAGCATCCTCGTCGGAGAAATATGCGCCGACGTCGCAGTGCGAATGGTAGATCACCTTGACGGGACGGCCTTCGCGCTGACCGCGCTCGAAGGTCTTGGCGGCGCGCAGCTCGTTGATCTTGAAATAGGTCTTGGAGGTACGGGGAAACGTCACCGGATCGAGGGCGTGGTACTTGTCGGCCTCGTTCTCCTCCCGCTGCATCGCATCGAGAAGGGCCGGTTCATCGGCCGGTCCGAAGACGAAGCCGCAGCTCTCGCTCGGATAACACTCGAGCGCGTGTCGATCGATTTGCTCCATGACGCGCTTTTCGATCGTCAGGTCACCCCTCACCCACGGCAAGGTCTCACCACTCATAATGCTTCTCCCACTTCATCGGTGCGAAGTACCGGTCACCGCGATCACAGGCGATGGCGACGATGCATCCTTCCCCGCTGCGCTTCGCCACGGCCAGCGCACCGGCGACGTTGGCGCCCGTCGAATGCCCGACGTGCAGCCCTTCCTCCGCCGCCAAGCGGTCGGACATGTCCCATCCGGCTTCGGTGCTCACCGGCAAGATCTGGTCCGGCACGTTGGGATCGTAGATCTCGGGCACGATCGAGCTTCCCATGTGCTTCAGACCTTCGAGGCCGTGAAGCGCCTCGGCCGGCTCGACCGCGATGCACTCGATCTTTCGAGGATGCTCCCGCAGTCGGCGGGTCGTGCCCATGCAGGTTCCGCTCGTCCCCAATCCCGCTACGAAATGGGTGATTTCATCGCCCACTTGCTCGAGGATCTCGCGTCCGGTTCCGAGGTAGTGCGCACGTGGGTTGGATGGATTGGCGTATTGATCGGGGTAGAAGTAGCGATCGGGGTCTTCCGCCACGATGGCGCGCACCTTGCGAATGGCGCCATCGGACCCTTCCATCGGATCGCTGTAGATGATCTCGGTGCCGAATGCCTGCGTGATGTCCTTGCGTGCCTTGGAGACGTTCGAAGGCATCACGAGCTGAATCCGGTATCCCATCGCAGCTCCGAACAAGCTGTACGCGACCCCGGTGTTGCCGCTCGTCGCGTCGATGAGAATCTTGTCGGAGGTCAGCCGGCCGTCTTCGATGGCGTCGAGCATCATTTGACGGGCAGGGCGGTCTTTCACGGAGCCGCCCGGATTCGTGTACTCGAGCTTGAGATACATCTTCACGCCTGGCACCTCTTTTTCGAGCGAGCGCAAGCGCACCATGGGCGTGTTGCCCACGGCCTCCACGATCGAATCCATCCGTCGAAACCGCATCACACCTCGTCGTGCAAATGCAAATCGACTGGCAGCTCTCGAGGCAGCCCGACGCCGAGCACCTTCTTAAGGTGCTCCGTTGCCGCGAAGGCACCCGCAATCAAAGCAGCCGATGCCCGAAGCTCGGGCGAGCCTGCCATTCGATCGATCGAGATCGCGGCGGGAAGGTTCACTTCGTCGCCCGCTTCGCCGACCGAGCAACCAGCCCGTTCCAGGTATTCCGCAGCCACCGCGTACGCCTCCGGATCGCCACCCACACCCCGCCGAAAACGCGCCACGAGCAAACGCTCTTGACCGGCGTCTCCGATTTCACCGAGGAGAAGCTGTCGTGCGAAACGGCGCCGTGTCGCGGCGTCGAGGGCCAACGCTAGACCCCACCTGCGATGGCAGGGACGATGCTGAGCGTGTCCCCTTCCTTGAGGGTCGTCTGCAAATTGTCGAGGAACCGAATGTCTTCGTCGTTCGCGTAGATGTTCACGAAGCGCCGCACACCCTTTTCGTCGCACAATCGATCCTTCATGCCGGGATGATTCGATTCGAGGTTTTCGATCACCTCCGCAACCGTTCCGCCCTCGGCAGAGACCTCATCGGCTCCACCAGTCAAGCTTCGAAGGGGGGTTGGAATCCGTACCGTAACAGCCATGTTCGTTCCTTTCTGAGTCCCAACAGATGGGAGCTTGGATCACGCGGCGCAAGCCGCCACGTACCGCTCCATCTGCAAATCCTGAATGTCGCCCGCGCAAAGCGGACAATCGGCTCGACGGCGCACGAAGGTTTGGCGAAGCACTCCTCGCAGGCCGTCGTAGTGCCAAAGCTCGCCCCCGGGACGCTCTCCTCGCAACACGCGCAGTGCGAGCGCGCCCTGGAGACCGCCGAGCACGCCAACCACCGGTCCAACCACGCCCGCTTCCGCGCATGTCTCGATGCGGTCCCTCGGAATGTCCTCGAAAAGACAGCGAAGGCACGCGGAGTCGTCGAGCCCACAAAAGGCCCATCCGGCCCAACGCACCGCGCCTGCCTGCACGGCGGGGACGCCAGCCAATCGTGCCGCATCGGCGACGAGGAACTTCGTGGCCAGGTTGTCGGCGCCCTCCACCACGAGGGTGTGCTCCCGCAACAACGCCAGCGCGTTGTCGGGCACGAACCGCCCGTCGATCAGCCGAACGTCCGTCTCGGGGGAGGAGCGACGGAGCACCTGCGCGGCACACTCGAGCTTGGAGCGGCCGACGTCCCGCGTCGTGTAGAGCGTCTGGCGGTGCAGGTTGCTCTCCTCGACGACGTCGTCGTCGATCAGCGTCACCGCGGGCACGCGGCTTCGAGCGAGCAACCGCAGAACCGGCGAGCCGAGCCCGCCTGCGCCGACGACCAATACCCGCGGAGAAGCACTCATCGGAAGTATTCCCCCAAGCTGAAGTAACGTTCCCCGGTGTCGCAAAGAACGGTCACCACGTGTTTGTCCGGTCCGAGCTCCTTGGCCAGCTCGAGCGCCGCCCACACGTTGGCTCCCGCGCTGATGCCGAGTAGCAAGCCCTCTTCCTTGGCGAGCGCGATCTTGGTGTCCCACGCATCCCGATCCGTCACGCCGATGACTCGGTCGACCACTCCGCCGTCGTAGTTGTCGGGGATGAACCCCGCATTGAGACCTTGAATCTTGGAAGGGCCCGGAGCCCCTCCCTCGAGCACGGGGCTCGCCGCGGGCTCGACGGCCACGACCTGGGCGGCTGGATATCGCTTCTTCAGTGCCCGCCCGACCCCGCTGACGGTCCCTCCTGTGCCCACCGCGGCCACGAACGCGTCGACCGTCTGGCCCTCGAACGCCGCTAGCAGCTCGGGCGCGGTCGTCGCTTCGTGCACCTGCGGATTGGCAGGGTTGGAAAACTGCTCCGGCATGAATGCGCCGCGCTCCTCGACGATGCGACGAGCCGCTTCCATGGCGCCCTCCATGACGCGGTCGGGCTCGGTGAGCACGATTTCGGCGCCGTACGCCTCGAGCAGGGCTCGCCGTTCGAGCGACATGCTCGCCGGCATCGTCAGCACGAGCTCGTAGCCTTTTCGTGCACACACCAATGCCAACCCGATGCCCGTGTTGCCACTGGTCGGCTCGACGATGGTGTCGCCCGGCTGCAATCGCCCTTCGGATTCCGCTGCCTCGATCATGGCGAGGCAGATCCGGTCTTTGACCGATCCGCCCGGGTTGAGGTGCTCGCACTTGCCCCACACCGTCGCGCCTCCCGGGGGCGACATCTTGCGCAAGCGAACCACGGGGGTTTCGCCGACCAAATCGAGGACGCTATCAACAACGGGTGCGGGCATCAGATCGAATACACATAGCGTCGAGGGGGCGTGCTCTGCACGTCATATGCATCGGCCCGCTCGCATAAATCTTGAATCGTGATCGCATCGAAGCACGCTTCGATGCTGTCGGACAGCTCGGAAAACACGTTTTCGGTGACGACTCGGCTCGTCTCGTCTCCGTCCACCTCGGTGCCAGCGGTCCCACTGGCGAGATCGATGGGGCCCTCCAAGGCGCGTACGATGTCGCCCAGCCGAACCGCGTTGGGCTCGACCGCCAGAGCGTAACCCCCTCGGGGACCGCGCTTCGACGTCACCAAGCCGGCTTTCTTGAGGTCCTGAAAGATCTGCTCGAGAAACCGGGGCGGAATCGACTGACGCCGCGAGATGTCCTTGATTTGCGTGGCCCGGCCACCGCTGTGAAACGCGATGTCGAAGATCGCGCGCACGCCGTACCGACCCTTGTTCGAGAGCTTCACCGTGTGGGTTATATGGTTTCCCACATCGGAATTGTCAACAATGACCTATTCGGCGGGCCGGGCGGGGAGGGCCTCGTCCTGCGCCCGGGCCTGGGCGCCAGGGCCTCCAGGGAGGCCTTCTCCGACGTGCAGCGCCGCACGGCTCAGAATCGCCTCGCAGAGGTCGGCAAAGTCGTAGCCGGCTCCCGCTGCGATTTTCGGCAACAAGGACGTCGGTGTCATCCCGGGGAGGGTGTTGACCTCGAGGACGTATTCGTTTTCGTCGGCGGTGACCAAGAGGTCCACGCGCGTTGCGCCCGATGCGCCGATGGCCTGCACGGCACGCTCCGCCAGATTGAGCACGCCCTGATACCGGGTCGGGGAAAGGCGCGCGGGGAAATGATACTCGCTCTGGCCCTTTTGGTATTTCGACTTGTAATCGTAGAAGCCGCCCTTGGGCTCGATCTCGATCGCGCCGAGCGCTTGGCCGTCGAGCAGGCCGACCGCCACCTCGCGCCCTCGAATCAGCCGCTCCACCAAAATCCACGGATCGAACCGCGCCGCGTCCTCACAACGCTGGCGTAGCTCGGCGAGGCCGTGGGCCGGGCCTGCACCGACACTCGAACCTCCGCTGCGCGGCTTCACGAAGCTCGGAAACCCAAACGAGCTGTGGATGTGCTCGAGACGGTCCAAGTGCTCGCGGCGAAGGGCGTAGTAGGGCGGGGTGGGCACGTTGTAGAGCCGAAAGAGCTCCTTGCTCTTCAGCTTGTCCATGGCGAGCGCGCTCGCGAGAACACCGGAGCCCGTGTAGGGGATCCCCATCGCTTCGAGCAGGCCCTGAATGCAGCCGTCTTCGCCGTAGGTCCCGTGAAGCGCGATGACCGCCAGATCGATTCGGCTCTGCCGCAGCACGAGATCGATGTCGGCATCGACGAACAGCTTCTGAACCCGATAGCCCCGGCCCGAGAGCGCCTCGTACATGGCTTCGCCGGTCTTGAGCGAGATGTCTCGCTCGGCGCTGACTCCCCCGAGCAGGATGCCGATCTCTTTGTCCTTCATGCGAATCTCCTCGAGCTGCGCTCCATGCGAAAACCGGGCCAGTCCGGTTCCGCGCCCCTATCCGACGTCTTCACTCCGGCGTCGTGTCTCTGCTGCCACCGTGGCGTCGCCCGCATGACACGAAGCGCCGCCGCCTTTTTCATCTGGCTGTAACAGCGGCGATCTCGCAGAGCCAATTTGCGGCAAGGGCGCCGTATGAGCCTCGTGGCTTCCGAAGTCAAATCCCGGGGGATTTGGCCTCGGCAAGCCCCGGTGACGGCTTTGCCGACGCGAAATCGACAAATTCGGCCCCAGGCGAGGGCCATTTCGTTGCTTCGACCGCCCCTCGGTGGTACCGAGAGAGCCGAGAGCGCGCCACGGGGCGCGCAAACCTTTCAACAACGCTTTTTGTCCGGTCGGAGTGCGAACGAGCATGGCTGAGAGCCCTCAGGGCAACGGGGCGATGCGCGGGTGGAGCGAGATACCGCTCCCCGTCGCCACACCCCAATCGCAGCCCGAAATCGCCCACCGGAGTGACAGGAACGACAGAAGACATGACATTCACGGAAGCAGCCGTGGAGGTGCTCCGCAGCGTCGGAAAGCCACTCCACTACAAGAAAATCACGGAAATCGCGATCGAACGAAACCTTCTCTCCCACGTCGGTAAGACGCCGGAAACCACGATGAGCTCGAGGCTCGCCACGATGGTCAAAAAGGACCGTGGCAATGCGCCCATCATCAAGGTGAAGCCCGGTGTCTTCGCGTTGCGGGAGTTTTCCGAGGAAGCACCTGAGGAAGCCGAGGAGGAAGCTCCGAGCCATGGCGACACGGAGGCCGAAGCTGCGTCCGAGGTCGAGGAAGACGAGACCGAGAACGAGACCGCCGAAGAAGACGAGGACGAGACGGTCGCACAGGAGCACCCGGGAGCCGACGTGTTCCCGGAGGAAGAGGACGACGACGAGCTGATCCTCGCCAATCTCGACGAGGACTCGAAGGATAGTCGCCGCTCCCGAAAACGCCGCTCGCGGCGTCGGCGAGACAGAGACTCCGACCGCCCGAGCGCGGAGGCGCGGCCTGAGCGTGAGCGCCGAACGCCCTCTCGTGAGCGCGGGCCGTCCCGAGAACGCGGACGACGAGAGCCCGAAGCGCCAGCCACCCGAGCAGCCGGAGCGGGCGAGCCCGTGGGCCGCGACCTCGCCGACGCCATCGAAACCGCCCTCCGCGGGCGGGGACGACAGTCCCGAACGCTCGTGCAGCTCGCCGAGCATCTCGTCGAGTCCGGACGCCTCGAGGGAAGTGCGGCGATCTTGGCGCCGACGCTGGCTGCCGCCGTGCGTGGAGACAACGCCCGTCGCAGCGCCGCCGGCCGGCGGCCGCGTTTCCGCGAGGAAGAAGGCTCACTGACCTTGCTCGAGTGGGACTTTCCAAACGACGCGGTCAATGCGGAGCGTGATGCGGTCCGCGCCGCCGACCGACAGAGGCAGGCCATGCAGCGCGCATTGGTGCAGCGGATGCGTGAGCTCCCCGACGGCGCGCTGCTCGAGTTGCTCGCCACGTGGCTCAATGCCGTCGGCGTTCACTCCTTGCGAGCCGTCCGGGCCGACACGGGAGACTTCAACTTGGCCGGTACGCTGCGACGCGGCCCCGAAGAGACCCCGCTTGCCATCAGCATTCACCGGGGCCAGGAGCCACTCGACAAAGAGTCGATCAACGCGCTCCGAGGCGGTTTGCATCGGTTCGATCACGCACGCATCGGCTGGATCATCACGCTCGGCAAGACCAAGGAGGGAACGAGCGACGAAGCGCATGCCGAAGGGGCGGCGCCTTGCGCGATCTTCGATGGCGACGCCCTTGCGACCTCGATGGAAGAAGTCGGCGTAGGCATCCAGCGCGCGTCGATTCCGATCGCGGTGCTCGACGTCGGGCTTCTCGACTCTCTCGGAGGAGGAGGCGCGTCGAGGACCGGAACGACGAGCGCTCCCTCGTCGGGTGGTGGAAGCACGGACGACGGCAACAACGAGCCCTCGAGCGGCAAACGTCGCCGGGGGCGCCGGCGTGGCCGTCGGCGGAGCTCGCGGGACGAGTCCAGCGAGGAGCGACGGGACGCGCAGGCCAAAGAGGCGCAATCGGAGGATTCGGAGCCTGCGGAGGCCAAGGGGTCCGAATCTGACGACGTTTCTGAGTCTTCTCCGGAAGTGTCCGAGGATACGGAGAAACAGGCCGTCTAGACGGAGGTCGAAACCCGCCCGCGCGCCGTTCTGGCCGTCTCCAAATGGGGATGATCCGCCTGCGCACGGGGTGGCGTGAGGTGCGCACATGCCCTACGTTCCCGGTCGGTTGATGGTGATCGGGAGCATGGCATGCGAATCGCTCTATTGGTCATTGGCGTGGTGTTCGTCAGCGCGTGGCACTCGCACTCGGAAGCGGGTCCCTCGTTCGACGAGCCTCGGCCGGAGCCAGCGGTCGACGCGCCCGACTACCGCGCTGTGATTGGAGAGCATCCGAGCGCACTCGCGCTCGCCCGGGCGATCGACGCGCGTTTGACGGTGCGCGAGAGCCGGAGCGGGAAGCCCATTCACGTGCAACATTGCCGCGCGAGTGATGGCGGATGTCGCGCACGCATCGCCACGTTGGCGCGGCTGATCACCGAAGCGAGCAACCGGGCCAACGTCGACCCGTTTCTGACGGCCGCCATCGCAATGCGCGAGTCGGGGTTGAACCCGCTGGCCGTCAGTCCGGTGGGCGCACGGGGAGTGGTTCAGCTCAACCCACGTTACCGCGGGAAGACGGTCCCGTTCGTCTACAACGAGCGATATCGCGACCAGTGCAGCGGGCGTCCCGGCGCCTGTCAGCGTGAGGTGCTCGACGCCGGCTTGGGTCTCTACAAGTGGGCGGTGAGCCGGTGCGGAGGAGACGTCGAGAAGGGGCTCGCTTGGTACAACTCCGGTCGGTGCGACAAGCGAAACGGGTACGCAGCCTCGGTGCTGCGCGAACGACGCCGAATGCTCAAGCTCGCCAAGGAGGCCGACCCGGGTCATTCGACCGTTTTCGTCAATTAAATCCGAGACTTTCGCGCCAAAATCAAGCCTTCGAAGGCCTCTGCGAGCGCGCTGCCAATGCGGTCGAGGGGTTGGAGGTCCACCGCGGGGTCATCCGCGCAAAGCACGCCCACGAGACGCGAGGCAACCCGTACCGGAACGACGCCCACCGCCCGACCTCGGCTGCCCAGGGCTGTGCGCAGCAATTGATCGGCTGCCACTTCGCCGTAG
>CAZBWQ010000022.1:47717-47955 GCA_964495565.1 uncultured Sandaracinaceae bacterium
GAGGTTGCGGATCGACCTGGCCGTCGCGTTCAACCACTTCGCCGTAGAAGCCGCGAAAGGACTCGCCGGTGTACAAGACTTCCTCGAGCACCGAAGGATTCGTCGCTGGTATCCACAAGCTTCGAATCCCGGCGCCGGTCACCGAATCGCCCGCGCCATCCCAGCCCCGAAAGGCGCCCTGACGAAGCGCGAGGAACGCACTCGCTCGTGCAAAGCGCAAACACGCGCGACACGCCAT
>CAZBWQ010000023.1:0-45664 GCA_964495565.1 uncultured Sandaracinaceae bacterium
GCGAAGCCTGACGGTCGAAGCGCCCCGCGAGGTCGCTTGGTGGGGCAACGGCCCGGTGCTCGGGACGAGCGTGTGGCCTCGCGATCCCAAAGCGCTCGACTCCTTCGTCGACGAGCTGGAAGACCAAGGCATCTATGGTGCGGGGCGCACGCTCGTCGTTCCGGCGACGGAAGCCGAACGGGAAATCGCATGCTCGTTTGCGATGCGGCTTGCGCAAGCTCCATGGCTTGCTGCGGCGATTCTCGACGTCGATGACGTGCTCGGCAAAGACGCGGCGTTGTCTCCCTTGGTGACGCCGTCTCCGGGACGGCATCTCACTCCGCCTCCCATGCCCCGCGTGCGAAGGCTCTCCTCGCAGGCCACGCCTTCGGTCACGACCGGCCGCGTCGTGACCACGCCACCGCCGAGGCCCGCGCGCAAGAAGACCGTCATCGGCTTGCCAGCCGTCCAGTCATCGGACGCGCCTCCCGCCGACTCGACTCCGCCTTCTGCCGAGGCGCAGGCGTCCCCGGATTCGGCCGCTCCTCCGAAAGCGCCGAGCTCCGATCGTCCGGCTCCCCGAAACGCGCGAGCGACCATTCGGATGGTGGTTCCGGTCGGTGAGCACGCTCCCCCCGCCGGCGAGCACGTCCCGCGCGAGGGCGGCTCGGAAGAGGAGGCATTCCTGCTGACGCGTCCGGTGCCCGTCGAAGCGGCGTACCGCCCGCAGACCGATCGACCCGGGCCGGCGGCTGCCGAGTCACGGGGCGCCAACACGTCGAGCGCCGTGATGCGCGCGGCGGTCCGGTTGCTCGGCGAAGGGGACGACATCACGGAGATACGGCGGTCTCAACCTCCAATCACGCGTCGAGCCGGGGAGGTACGAGGTGTGGCGCTCGCGTGGAACGGCCCGCTCAGCGGACCGGTCCTTCGACGCGCAGCGCGCCTCGCCCATCGTGTCATGGTGGTCGTCTCCTCCGGGATGAGCGGAATCGACCTCACTCGCATCCAAACGCGCCTCGGCCGCGACAAGGGTGTGGGTTACGTGCTCGTCAACGTGCCCGACGCCTACGTGGACCTCGAGGACCGGGTGGGGCCGGTCGAGGCCTTCTGGCAGGGCGCCAACGACGGCGAGCCCTCCGATTTCCCGGCTCGCTAGCCCCGCGTTGCGGCGGCAATCTCCGTAGTCTATCTAGCTTTCGCTGTGTCCGACACCGAGGAGCGACTCAACGCATTTGCCCCCGTCAGCAAGTCGGAGTGGCTTGCCAAGGTCGAGGCCGACCTCAAGGGTCAGCCGTTTTCGAAGCTGCGGTCGACGACGCCCGGCGGGCTCGTCATCGAGCCTCTCTACGCACCAGAGGACGCGAAGGATTCCAGTCGCAACGGGCTGCCTGGCGCCTATCCGTTCGTGCGCGGGAGCGCCCCACTCGCGGGCTGGGTGATTCAGCAGGAATACGACGACCCCCGCCCAAGCGTCTGCAAAGACCAGATCCAGCGCGACGTCGAGCGTGGGGCCGGAGGCATCTGGCTTCGCGTGGGTCCCCGCCGGGGCTGCCGCATCGTCGCGATCGAAGAGCTCGACCAGCTCCTTGGCTCGGTCGACCTCGCACACCATTCGATCTGCATCGATGGAGGTCCGGACGCGCTTGCAGTCGCCGCGGCTTTTTTGGCAGTCGCGAAGCGTCGGTCGGTCGCATTCGACGCGCTGCGGGGCAGCCTCTGCGTCGATCCCGTCGGGCTCCTCGCAGCGGACGGGCGCGTCGAAGGCGGATTGGCGTTTGGCTTCGAGCAGATGCGCGACCTCGCGTGCTGGTGCGCCGAGCATGCCCCCAATCTTCGGACAGCCCACGTCTCGAGCGATCCTTACGCGAGTGGAGGTGCGAGCGCGACGCAGGAGATCGCGTACACCATCGCGACTGGCATCGAATATCTTCGTCGGCTCACCGGCGCCGGGGTTCCAGTCGACGTCGCGGCTCGCCAGATCGGCTTCAGCTATTCGATGACCGACGACTTCTTCTTGCAGATTGCCAAGCTTCGCGCTGCGCGGCGGCTGTGGGCGAAAGTCGTGGTCACGGCAGGCGCGGAGGCTGCGTCCGCGGCGATGCCCATTCACGCACGCACCTCGCGTTTCACGAAGACCCAGCGTGACCCTTGGGTGAACATGCTGAGGGTCACCGCCGAGTGCACGGCGGCCATCCTCGGCGGCGCACGAAGCATCGCGACACTTCCTTTCGACTGTGCCGTCGGACCTGCGAGCGAGCTCGCACAGCGCGTGGCTCGGAACACACAAATCGTCTTGCAAGAGGAATCGCATCTCGACGCGGTCCTCGATCCCGCGGGCGGGAGTTGGTTCGTCGAGCGCGTGACCGACGATTTGGCTGGTGCCGCGTGGGAGGAGATTCGGGCGATCGAGGCCCAAGGGGGCATCGTCGAGGCCTTGGGGTCGGGAACCGTTCTCGACGCCATCCGGGAGGTCGCCCAGTCGCGCCGGCGCGACATCGGCACGCGAAAGACCCCGATCGTGGGCGTGAGCGAGTTTGCGAATCTCGAAGAGACGGAGCTCGAGCGCGATTCGGTGGGCAGCGACGAAACACAGCGTGCGCTGCAGGAGTCTCTCGCCGCCCTGGAGCCGGCCGCGTACCGCAACGAGCTGGTGGCGATTGCACGCGCCGTCAAAGACACGCAACGCGAGCCGACGGCGCTCACCCGAGCCTGCCTGGATGCCACGACGACGGGAGCGGACATGTACAGCGTGGCGTCCGTGCTCTCCCACGGACAGCCGGACTTCTTCGTCGAGCCCATTCCGCGCTGGCGTGCGGCCGAGCCGTGGGAGCAACTGCGTGACCGGGCCGATCGGATCTCCGAGTCGCCCAAGGCGTTTCTTGCGAACCTCGGTGCGATTCCTTCGCACAAGGTGCGTTCCGGTTGGGCGCAGAATCTGTTGGCCGCTGCCGGTATCGGAGCCGTGACCAACGACGGCTTCGACGACATGCACGCGCTCGCGCAGGCATGGAAAGAGGCCTCGGTGCCGATCGCGGTCATCTGCGGGAGCGACCGGGATTACGAGACCATGCTCGAGTCGGCGGTTTCGGCGCTCAAGACCGCAGGCTGTCCGGTCCTCTTGGTGGCGGGCCGTCCGGGAGCGCGAGAGCAGGCGCTTCGCGAGGCCGGCGTGAGCGACTTTTTGTTCATGGGCGCCGACGTGCTGTCCATCATGGGGCGGGTGTTGGATTCGATCGAGGTGCCGCAATGATCCGCTTTCCCGATTTCAGCCAGATCGAGTACGAGACGCCCGACTCGCCGGCAGCGAGCTCCGACAGCGATTGGAAGACGCTCGGCGGAGCGCAAGCCGATGCGAGCTGGGAAACCCCGGAGGGCATCGAAGTCAAACCCTTGTACACCGGTGCGGATTTGGAGCCGCTGACGCACTTGGAGTCGATGCCCGGGCTGCCGCCTTTCGTTCGCGGCCCTTACTCGACCATGTACGTGCAGCGCCCCTGGACCATTCGCCAATACTCGGGCTTCTCGACGGCGGAGGCCAGCAATGCCTTCTACCGTCGGAATCTCGCGGCGGGCCAAAAGGGGCTTTCGATCGCGTTCGACTTGGCTACCCATCGCGGATACGACTCGGACCATCCGCGCGTCGCCGGCGACGTGGGGATGGCTGGCGTCGCGATCGATTCGATCAAAGACATGCGGATCTTGTTCGACGGCATCCCACTCGATCAAATGAGCGTGTCGATGACCATGAACGGCGCCGTGCTGCCGGTGCTCGCGCTCTACGTGGTGGCGGCCGAAGAGCAGGGAGTGGAGCCGAAGCAGCTCACGGGCACCATCCAGAACGACATCCTCAAAGAGTTCATGGTGCGCAACACGTACATCTATCCGCCTGCTCCCTCGATGCGGATCGTCGCGGACATCTTCAAGTACACCGCCGCTCACATGCCGCGCTTCAACAGCATCAGCGTCAGCGGCTATCACATGCAGGAAGCCGGCGCGACGCAGGATCTCGAGCTCGGATACACGCTCGCGGACGGTTTGGAGTACGTCCGTACGGGGCTCGAGGCCGGTCTCGAAATCGACCAGTTCGCGCCGCGGATCAGCTTCTTTTGGGCGGTGGGCACCAATTTCTTCATGGAGGTCGCGAAGCTACGAGCCGGCCGTCTCTTGTGGGCCAAGTTGATCGAGCAGTTCGGGCCCCGCAATCCGAAGAGCATGGCGCTCCGAACGCATTGCCAAACGTCGGGTTGGAGCCTGACCGCACAAGACGTGTACAACAACGTCGTTCGAACGTGCATCGAAGCGATGGCGGCAACGCAGGGGCATACGCAGAGCTTGCACACCAACTCCCTCGACGAGGCCATCGCGCTTCCGACCGACTTCAGCGCTCGAATTGCGCGCAACACGCAGCTCTATCTTCAGCTCGAGAGCGGAACCACCAAGGTCATCGATCCGTGGGGGGGCAGCTACTACGTCGAGCGGCTGACGCACGATCTCGCTCTCAAAGCATGGGCGCACATCAAAGAGGTCGAGGAGCTCGGAGGCATGACCAAGGCGATCGAGGCCGGCCTCCCCAAGCTTCGCATCGAAGAGGCAGCGGCCCGCACCCAGGCGCGTATCGATTCGGGGCACCAGACGATCGTGGGGGTCAACAAGTACCGGTTGGAGCGAGAAGATCCGATCGAGGTCCTGAAAGTCGACAACACGGCCGTTCGTGAGGCGCAGATCGCCCGACTCGAAGAGCTTCGTGCCGAGCGCGACGACACGGCTTTGCGGCCCAAGCTCGAGGCGCTCACCAAGTGCGCCGAGACGGGCGAGGGGAACCTTCTCGAGCTGGCCATCGACGCGGCCAGGCATCGGGCGACGGTGGGAGAGATAAGCGACGCGCTCGAGCGCGTCTGGGGCCGGTATCAGGCGACGATTCGGAGTATCGAAGGCGTGTATCGAAGCGAAGTTGGCAAGGACTCGGAAGCGATCGATCGGGTGCGATCCCGGAGCGACCAGTTCATGAAGAAACACGGACGCCGCCCGCGCATTCTGGTGGCCAAGATGGGCCAAGACGGTCACGACCGCGGCCAGAAGGTGATCGCCACCGCGTTTGCGGATTTGGGGTTCGACGTCGACATCGGGCCCTTGTTTCAGACGCCCGAGGAGAGCGCGAAGCAAGCGGTCGAGAACGACGTCCACATCGTCGGAGCGAGCTCGCTTGCGGCAGGCCACCTGACCTTGGTTCCGCAGCTCAAGCGCGCGCTGCAAGATCTGGGTCGAGACGACATTCTGGTCGTCGTCGGCGGGGTGATTCCACCCGAGGACTACGACGCGCTTCGAGACGCGGGCGCCGTGGCCATCTTCGGACCCGGGACGGTGATCGCGGATGCCGCCATCGAGCTGCTCGATCGTCTCGACGCGCAACTCGGAGACTCGTGAAACCCCTGAGTGCCCAGGCCTACGTGGAGGGCGTTCGCGCCGCGGACCGGGCGGTCTTGGCCAGAGCGATCACGCTGGTCGAGAGTGAGCAGCCGGCCCACGCGAGGTTGGCCCAAGAGGTGCTCGAGGCGCTTTTGCCCGACACGGGCGGCGCGTGCCGCGTGGGGATCAGCGGCGTTCCGGGCGCTGGCAAGAGCACCTTCATCGACGCGCTCGGAACGATGCTCACCGGCCAGGGGCGAAAGGTCGCCGTGCTCGCCGTCGATCCGACGAGCAGCGTGAGTGGCGGGAGCATCCTCGGGGACAAGACCCGCATGGCGACTTTGGCCAACGATCCCCATGCCTACATCCGTCCGTCGCCCACGAGCGGGACGTTGGGAGGCGTGGCGCGCAAGACGCGGGAGACGATTCTCCTTTGCGAGGCGGCCGGCTTCGACGTCGTGCTGGTCGAGACGGTGGGGGTGGGGCAGTCGGAAACGCTGGTCGCCGGGATGGTCGACTACTTCCTGGTGCTGTTGATCGCAGGGGCTGGAGACGAGCTTCAGGGCATCAAGCGCGGCATCCTCGAGGTCGCCGACATGCTCGCGATCAACAAGGCGGACGGGGACAACCGCGAGCGCGCCACCCGAGCGCAGGCTTCGTACCAAAACGCCCTGCGTCTGATGCGCGCGGGCCGAGTTCCTCCCGTCGTCACCTGCAGCGCGCTCGAAAAGCGCGGATTGAAAGAGCTGTGGGCTCTGGTGATCGAGAGCTGGCGGCAGCAAGAGGCGTCGGGCGAGCTACAACGCAAGAGACGAACCCAGCAGGTGCGCTGGATGTGGGACATGGTCGAAGATGGGCTTCGTCGAGCGCTCCGAGGGGATCCCGAGCTCGCCGCGTTGGTGGCCGAGCTCGAAGAGGCGGTGGCCCACGAGCGGACGACACCGAGCCTGGCGGCATTGGAAGTCTTACGTCGGTTCGCGGAGCGAGCGGGCGAAGCCCTCACGCACGGCTGAGCTCGTCGACCGAGTCCGCCTCGTCTTGGGATTTGCCGGCCGGCTTGGGCGTCGGACCCAGCAACTCGGCCATCCAACGCAGATCTTCGCTGTAGGCGAGCGCATGCTTGATCACCATGGTCAGCGGAGCCGAGACCAGGGCACCCACCGGGCCCAAGAGCCAACCCCAGACGACCATCGAGACGAGCACGACCAGCGCCGAGAGGCCGAGAGCGTCCCCCATGACCCGCGGCTCGACCGCGCCAATCGCCAGATTGATGGCGCCGTAGCCGGCTGCCACCACGACGGCATGCCCGGGGCCGAACTGAATGAGCGCCAGGGCGATGGCGGGCACGGACGCGATGATCTGGCCGACGTTGGGGATGTAGTTGAGCAGGTAGGCGAGCAGGCCCCACAGCAGGGGTACGTCCACATCCGACCACCAGCACCAGGCGAACACCAGGACACCCGTCACGAGGCTCAAGATCGTCTTGGCGACCAGGTAGGTGTTCACCTCGCGAGCTGCTTCGGAGAGCTCCCGGATCTGCGCCGGCGTGGCGACCTTCGCGAGCTTTTCCCGGATCCCGGTGGCCTCGAACAACATGAACGCCACGATCAGCAGCACCAAAACCATCTGGGAAACGAAGGACGCCGCATACTGGGCCGTGCCGGTGGCGAAGTTCAGCAGCCACGTAGGTTCGGAAAAGTCGTAGACCGATTGCAAGTGAACACCGTAGTTTGCGAGCAAAAGCTCAAACTCTCCGAGCTTTCTGCTCAGGACTGCGGCGTAGATCGGGACCCGCTCGGTGAAGGTAGTGACCGCGGCGGCCAGCGGAAAGCCCAGCGCAGCGCCAGCGGCGATGTCCAGGAACAGTCCCGACAGGACGGCCACCAAGCGATTGAGCCCCCGGTCCGAGAGCCACATCACGAGCGGGGCCGTGACGATCGCGATGAAGGCGGCCACGAGCAATGGCACGAGCAAGGGGGCGGCCAGCTTGATCCCGGCTCCGACCACCACGATCGACGCGACCACGAGAACGATCCGTCCGCCTTTGGCAACCGCCATCTTCTCAATGTAGCGCGGATGGCTACGGCAAGCGATCCAGAAGCTCGAGTCGGGATCCCTGGACGCGCAAGGCGGCTCGGCCTTCGAGGATCGCGTCGAGCTGCCGGCCGACCAACGCATGCCGCCATCCGCTCGAAAGCCGTGATGGCTGGCCGAGCGCCAGACACGTCACGTCGTCGCGTGTCCCGAGGACGCTCGGGTCGAGCTCCTCGTCGGCTGCACGCTGCGCCAGCCAGGCGAGGCACAGGGCGATGGCGCCGTCCACGTGGGAAGCGACCTCTGGCCTCTTCGGCGGAAGCCGTAGCCGTTCACGTGGCAGATTGAGCCCCCGGTCGATCGCAGCCAACAGCTCGCCGCCGTGCTCGAGACGCCGTGGGTCGAGACCACGGACGCCTCGAAGCTGCTCGGGGCGTCGCGCTGGCCGCTGCGCCAGAGCCAACAAAGCCATGTCCGAAAGCACGGCTCGGGGCGGCCGATTCTTCTGCTCGGCCACCTGGTCGCGCCAGACCGCGAGCTCCTGCGCCACCCCTCGGGCTCGCCCGCTCAGCTTGGTCTTGCCCCGGAGCTTCCACCACAGCGTCTCACGCTCGGCGGGGGTGCGGTCCTTCGTGCGCAGTCGCTCGATCTCTTCCTCGGCCCAGTCGAGGCGTCCGCGCTTTTCGAGACGCTCTCCGAGCGCGTCACGCAGGTCGAGCAGGTGGGCCACGTCCGACGCCGCGTAGCGAAGCTCGGCCTCGGGAAGAGGGCGACGGGTCCAATCGGTCAGCTGGGAGCTCTTGTCGAGCTCGACGCCGAGCAGACCTTCGACGAGCCTGCCGAGGGAGCTCGTTCGATAGCCGCAAAAAAGCGCCGCGATTTGCGTGTCGAAGATGCGGCGCGGGACCATCTCGCAACGAAGCTCCAGGATCTCGAGGTCCTGGGAGCCCGCATGCATCACACACGTCGCGTCCCCACCGAAGATCGGCCGAAGCGCGCGGAGGTCGACCGCCAGCGCGTCCACCAGAGCGACACGCTGGCGCGTAGCGAGCTGCACGAGGGCAAGTTGCGGGACGTACGTGCGTTCGCGGTGGAACTCCGTGTCGAGCGCATAGGCAGGAGCTTCTTGCAGCTCTTCGATCAGCTGCTCGAGGTCTCTTTGGTCGTCGATCCAATCGAAGTCGTTCATGGGCAGTAGGGACGGCCGGGGTGCGGTTTTTCGATCCATTGCTCACGTCGGTCGAGCCAGCGCTGCACTTCTTCATCCATGGGACCTGCTGCGCGGCGGGCCTCTTCGTGCGTGACGATCTTGGCCCTCGCATGAGGCCTCTTCGGCTCCAAAGGGCGTGGCGTGATGCCGAGCGCGGTCAGCTCTTCGAGATGCCACGGGTAGAGGGGTGGAGAGTCGTTACACCCTCGGAGCACGTCTTGGGGCGAGCAGAAGAACCGAAAATGAAAGTGGTCGTCGTGAGGGTAGGCGGGCTGGCACGTCATGTCCTCGAATCGCGCGACGATGCGGCGGTCGATTTCGAGGCTCCGGGCATGCTCGAGTAGGAGGGCTCGTAGATGCTCGGCCACGTAGATGTGCTGGAGCCGGGCTTGCTCGTCCTCGATCAGAGATTGAAGGAAGAGCCAGGTTCGCGGAAGGTCGATCGAGAGACTCACGTCGTCCGACGGATCCGCCAGATTGCGAAAATCCACACCGCGTCCCTCTGGATCGAAGAACGCGCCCACGCTCGAGATCGGCCTTCCGTCTGGGCCGAGCTGGTAGAAGAACACGTCGACGTCGCGCCCGCTTTGATGCGAGCGGTGATGGGGAAGCGGACCTCCGCGCTCGTAGCTGAGGTCATTGATGATCACGGGCAGGCCGCCGAGCTCCTGGTCCACGCGTGCGGCTGCTCGAACCAGGGCACGCACGACTTCCAGGGTGCCGTGTCGCGCCTTCGGATCACGCTTCGGATTGAACCGAAGGCCCGGGGAGGATAGGGGGAGCGGGACGCCTCCTTCGAGCGATCCATCGTTGGGATTGCGGAGCGACGTCGACTCGAAGCGACTCCAGTCGATCTGCGGAGCAGCCGCCGAGGGATGGTCCGGCATCGACGCCTCGGATTCGGGGACAATGGCGGGTGCGGGCGGAGCGGGCGGCTTCTCAGCCGCGCTGCACGCCACGGCTGCGATCCCCAGCAATGCGGTCACGGTGAGCTTGGTCGTTCGCACGGATCGCTCGGAAGTATAGCTCACGCTCGCGCAATCGGCGGATTCCTGGCGCGGTTTGCATGCGCGGAGGCAATTCCGCAGACTCGGGCGATGCGCGAAGCGGTGCAGCGACTCATCGACGACGTGCTCAACCCTCTGCTCGACGCCGATGCGAGCAGCATCGAATTGGTCGAAGTCACCGAAGACGAGGTCGTGGTGCGTGTCACTGGCCGCGCCGCATTCGGGGTAGGCGCCGAGTACGTTCAGACCGGCGTCATCGAGCCAGCGCTGCGAAAAGTCGTGGGAGATCGACCCACGATTCACATCGAGAAGGCCGTTCCTGCCGCAAGACGGCGAAGATAGTCGCCACGGCGGCGCCGGTTTCGATCAACGTCTTTTTCGACGCGATCTGGCTCAGCGACCTTTGAAGTCGCCCTCCCGTCGCTCGATGAACGAGCGAACGCCTTCCGCCGCGTCTTCGGTGTCCATCAGCTCTCGGGCGATGACCAGCAGCTCCTCGGCTGCCGCGTCGGGCCCCTGGAGCTGGGCCGTCCGCGCCGATCGAATGGTCGCTCGCACGCCGAGGGGTGCGCGCTTGGCCACGGTGTGTGCGATGTCGACTGCACGCTCGTGCAATTGCTCGAGCGCGACGACCTCCTGGACGAGCCCGATTCGCAGAGCCTCGGCCGAATCGAACAGGTCTCCGGTCAGCAGCCAACGCATCGCATTTCCCCAGCCCGCAATTTCGGGCAAACGGATCGTGGCGCCTCCAAAGGGGAAGATGCCGCGGTTGATCTCGATTTGTCCGAACCGGGTTCCTTCGGCCGCGAGACGAATGTCGGCCGCGAGCAGCATCTCGATGCCGATGGTCAGGCACCACCCCTGGACCGCCATCACCAAGGGCTTTTGGCGTCGGGGCTCGCGGAGGCTCAGCGGGTCCACCGATCCTTCGGGAAACAGGTCGGCGCCCGCCTTGACCGCGGGGCCCACCTCGGCGAGGTCGAGGCCGGCCGTGAAGTGTTCGCCGTTGGCGTACAAGACCGCGCACCAAAGAGAGGCATCCGATTCGTATTCGTTGATGGCTTCTGCGAGCTCTCGAAGCATTCGAAGGTCGAAGGCGTTTCTCTTGTCGGCTCGGTCGAGCACGATGTGAAAGACCCGTCCTTCCCGTTGCGTCGCCACGCGGGGCGTATCCTTGCTCATGGGGCGCGATCGTACTGGACCGCCGTGCCGTAGGCCAGAACTTCGACGGTGCCGACACCCTCTTCGCCGTAGCTGCCGGCGATGGTGGACGTTTCGATCCGAGTATTGACGTACGCATCCGCGTGCGGCTGCGATTCCTTCATTCGCAAAACCGCTTCGCGTCGGGCTCGTTCGATCAGTGTGGCGTACGACCGTACCTCACCGCCCACCAACATCCGAAGACCACCGACGAAGCGCTTGAAATGGTCGACCGAGACCACCACCGATCCGACCGCGAGCGACGAGGAGCGAATGGAGTCGAGCGGCGTGGCATCCTTGGTCGAAAAGGCCGGTTGTCGGTCGAATCGCGCCTCCCGCTCGGCAATGTCGGCATAGTGAGCGCGCTCCAGTCGAGACCCGACGATGCGGCCGATGACGATCAGCGCAATCGGCAACGTGACGAGGACGAGGAGCTCGATGGGCATGCCAAGCTTTCACTCCACCAAAACCGCGGTGCCGTAGGCGAGAATCTCGGATGCGCCTTGCGCGACCGAGGAGGTCGTGAATCGCACGTTGATGACCGCATTGGCGCCGAGCTCGCTCGCCTGTGCAATCATGCGGTTGGTCGCCTCGGCGCGGCTCTCTTGAAGCAGCTCGGTGTACCCCTTCAGCTCTCCGCCGACGATGTTCTTGAGCCCGGCCGCGAAGTCTCGACCGAAGTGCTTGGCGCGAATGGTGCTCCCCTGCACCAGGCCGTAGTGCTGCACGATTCGCTTTCCCGGAACGCTATCGATGTTCGTGAGAATCAAGGCGGACCCCTCTCGGCGTCCCTTTGTAGCAGATCACGCGCCGCTGCTCGTCAAATTCGAATGCGTCCGGCCTTGACCCGGCGCCCGAGGAGTGTGGCGAGGATCTCCTCCCTTCGGTTCCACAGAAACCGGCGCCCGTCTCCTCGGGTGAGGTACTGAAGGCAGCTCCGGGGATCGAGGTGGCTGGCTTCGAGGAGCGTCACCAGAGCCCACCGCTCGATCGCCGTGGTGTCGAGATCGACGATCCGGAAGTGCGCGCCCGCGATGAAGGTGTCGTCGCCGAAACGGCGGGCCAGCCAGATGCGCAGAGCTTGCGAGTGCGCCTCGATGTGAGGGTGAAGCCCCGGTTCGGCCTCCTGCGCGCCCTTCCCGATCGAGAGCCTTAGGTTCCGGCCGTGATCACGGACGCGCACGACGAGGTCCGGGACCACGGGCCGGCTCAGCCGGAGGAACTGGCCATGCAGGGCGATGCAGCGGGTGGAGGTCTCCTCGAGCAGAGCGTCCCAAGGCACGGAAGTGCCGTAGTCGTGAGTCTCCCGTTCTTGCTCGCGAAGCGGCGGCTCTCGGCGATGAATCGTGGCCTCGCCAGGCGAGGCGAACGTGGCGCTGTCGCCGATTCGCATCACGACGAAGCGGTCGTCTCGTGCGGCGAGCGCCTCGAGGTCGTCGAACGAAAGCAGAGACGCGTTTTGATCGGCGCTTTCGGCGGTTCGATAGTAATGACTCGAGGCGAACGGAACCACTTGAAGGGGATCCATGACGTCCGCCGTCCGCTCGAGCGTTTCGAGCAGCTGCGCCTTGCGCAGCTCGTCGTCGGCCTCGTCGAAGAGCTTGCCGGCGTGGTTGTAGTTTGTGAGCAACAAATCGATCGAGCCGATGCGCCTTCGCAACGAACGAATGGCCCCCGCCGGGAGATTGCAGTCGTTGTAGTTCAAAATCGACCAAGAATCCGACCACAAGTGCAACATGTTGTCGATCCCCGCGGTCGGATACCGACAGCAGCTCGTTTCGGCATCGAGCTCGACGGGTTCCCGTTCTCGGATCGGGCGCACGTCGTGAAAGCCGAAGCGTTTCATCCGCTCGACCATCGAGAAGTTGGCCGACTCGTTGGCGAGCACCACCATGTCCGCATTCGACCGCGCCAGCTTTTCGAGTGACGGGCCGTGTAGGTGGTCGCTGTGCCAATGCGAGATCCAGAGATGGGTCGCTCGGGCGGCGGTTTCGAAGGCGTCGGGATTGTCGTATCGAAGACCCCATCCTCCCGAGAACGCCGTGCCTTCCAGCCAAGGATCGAAGAGCATTCGAATGGCTCCGATCTCGACCAAGAGCGCGGCATGATTGAGATGGTGAATCTGGACCGAAGGCGTCGTCATGGCTCTCATCCTGTCTTGGCGGGGTCGGAGTCTTCGTTCGAAGGAGCTGGCACGCGAAACCGAATGCCCTGGCCGTGCGCTTCGAGCAGCCCGCTCGAGAAACAGTCGGTGGTGGGTAGCACGCGAGCGCGAAGCTCCCCTTCGGCCTTCCCGAGGTCACAAGTCGTGTGCTTGCCGAGCTCCTGCCTCAGGTCGTTCGATGCCGCCAATCCCACCATGACGAAATCATATGAAAAAGGGACGTCGACGATGGTCGGCGGTCCGGGCTCGAGCAACGCAGGCCCCGGGATGGGTATCCAGTCGGCGTCGGTCACGAGGCCTGCCGTGGTGTGGTCGAAGATCGGCCAATGCTCCGAGTGCACGATCATCGAATGGAGCCCCGGAACCTGAAGAGGGAGCTGACGGCTGAAGGTGACGTCGACGTAGTCGGTCACGTAGAGAGCTCGCGCATTCGGTGGGATCGCGTCGACGACCCGAGCCAACGCGGTGCGGTAGATCGCGTCCCGCTCGATCAGCTCCGTCAACGAGGGGATCTTTCCGATTGGGATGTCTGGCGGAGCGCTCGGGGCAAAGAGGATGACGATCTGAATCATCACCGCGCCGGCATAGGACAGGCGTCGCCGCGTGACGACCGGCACCCCGCTTGCCGCGACGGAGGTCAGCACGACGATGCACGGCGCCACCCCCAGGAGGTATCCCGGCTCCGAGCAAAAGAACGAGAGGTAGAAGACCGCGCTCGGGCCGAGCGTCCAGAGCACGATCTGCAGGGAGTCGCCGTAGGCACGATCCCCATGGATGCGCAGGCTTCCGCGCATTGCGAGCACGACCACGAGGGGTGCCACCAGCAACACCAACCACAGCAACGTGTTCGCGAAGTTGTAGAAAACGAAGGCGTCGAGCGAGTCGGCGCTGAGCACGCTGTTGGTGCGCACGAACAGATCTTGCACGAGCGCATCGTTCGCCGCCCTCCAACGTGCGTACCCGCCGCTGACCCGCCAAGTCGGAATCAACCAGGCGAGGGCGCCGGCCAGGCTGACCGCGCCGGCCGCGAGAAGATGCGCCGGTCGCCGCCAGCCAATCGCCCACAAGACGGGCCCGACGCCGGCCACCACGAAGCTCGGGCGCAAAGAGCTGCCAAACGCGAGGAGCGCGCCCAAGATCACGGCCCGCGTCCCCGTCGGAAACCGGCGATAGGAGAGCACCGCCACGAGCAACAGGCCCGCAGCGAACGCTTCGGCGCCATGGGTCTGTGCGTCTACGCCGTGAAACAGAAGAAAAGGGTGGAAGGCGCTCAACAGCGCTGCGTACGCCCAGGCCATGGGATTTTCCGGGCGCAGCATTCGAGTGGCCAGATAGGTCAACGGGATCGTCGCGGTCGAAAACAGGCGACCGAGTAACTGCACCGTTTCCCATGGTGCTCCATCGACGAAGGCGTGGAGCGCGCGCAGCATCCACACGTACACGACGTAACCCGGTGGATGCGGCGCGTGATGCGCGGGATTGAGCTCGTGCATCCCATAGAGAAGATTGACGGGGTCGACGTCGAGGGCGATCTCCGAGCTGAGCGATCGGCAGATCCAGAAATGCGCGAAGCACGCGGTCACCAACACGACGAGGGATGCGTGCTGGGGCGTGATCTCGGTCCCGGGCCCTGCCTCGCGTCGTGCGTTCAACCGATCCCCCCGGCCGCGAGCATAGCGATTCCCCCGATGACTGGCACCTTTCAGGGGCCGTGAAACGTGCTATGGCAGCGCCGTGAAACTCTGCGTAGTCGGTACGGGGTACGTTGGTCTCGTGACGGGCACCTGCTTTGCCGCGACGGGACAACGCGTGATTTGCGTCGACAGGGACGCTTCGAAGATTGAGCGCCTACGGCGGTACGAAATCCCGATCTTCGAGCCAGGCCTCGAAGAGATGGTAAAGGAAAACGCAGAGGCTGGACGCCTCACGTTCACCACGGACCTGGCCGCGGCCGTTCGAGAGGTGGACCTCGCATTCATCGCCGTGGGCACGCCGCCAACCTTCGATGGAGAAGCCGACCTCAGCGCGGTCTTCGAGGTCGCGCAAGACTTGGCGAAGCATGCCACCCACGATCTCGTGATCGTCATGAAGAGCACCGTCCCGGTGGGAACGAACGCGAAGGTTCAACGCCTCGTCGAGGGCGCCGAGCACGACGTTCAGGTCGCCTCGAATCCGGAGTTCCTCAAAGAGGGAGGCGCCATCGACGACTTCATGTACCCGGACCGAATCGTCGTCGGTGTCCGCCCCGGGCACGACCGAGCTCGTCGACTTCTCGAGCGTGTGTACCATCCGCTCAATCTCTCGAACACGAAGATCGTGTGGATGAACCCGGAGAGTGCCGAGCTCACGAAGTACGCGGCGAACACCATGCTCGCGATGCGAATCTCGTTCATGAACGAGCTCGCCGTTTTGTGTGAAGAGGTCGGCGCCGACGTGCAGAGCGTTCGCAAGGGCGTGGGCAGCGACCCGCGAATCGGGCCTCAGTTCCTCCATGCCGGACCGGGTTACGGCGGCTCCTGCTTTCCCAAGGACGTCAAGGCTCTGGTCGCGACGGCGAGACGTCACGGCATCGAGCTCGAGCTGGCGGATGCGACGAATCGGGTCAATGCCCGCCACCGGAGCTTCGTCGCGCGAAAGTTGAAGAAGCATTTTCAAGGGGATTTGAAGGGCAAACGAATCGCGATCTGGGGCCTGGCGTTCAAGCCGGGAACCGACGACATTCGAGAGGCGCCCTCGCTCAACACCATCGAGTTCCTCTTGCACGAGGGATGCGAGGTCGTCGCTCACGATCCGGAGGCGATGAAGAACGTCGCAGAGGTCTTCGGCGACAGCGTCACGCTCGTCGACGACGCCTACGAGGCCGTGAAGGGCGCCGACGCGCTGGTGCTGTTGACGGAGTGGCGCGAGTATCAGTATCCGGAGTTCGATCGAATTCGGGAGCTGATGCGCACGCCGGTGATCCTCGACGGTCGCAACATCTGGACGACCTACAATTTGGCGGAGCAGGGGTTCGACTACGCAGGCGTGGGCGTGCTGCCGCCCGCCTGAGCCGATGTGTGGGCGTTACACGCTGACCTGCCCGGACGGTGAAGCCCTAGTCCGAAGCTTACCTTTCGACGAGATCAACGAGACGCGGATCCGATTTCGGCCGCGCTACAACGTCGCTCCGGGCCAGTCCTGCCCCGTGATTCACCTCGACGCGGGCAAGCCGGTCCTGGTCGAAGGGAGTTGGGGCTTTGCGCGGGCTGGGGGCGGGCTCGTGATCAATGCACGCTCGGAGACGGCGGCCCAAAGCCCCCTGTTTCGCGATGCGTTTCGCCGTGGGCGATGCCTGGTTCCCGCGGACGGATTTCTCGAGTGGCGCAAAGAAGGTCGAATCAATCAGCCCCATCTCTTCCGTCGGCCCGATGGGCAGGTCTTCGTGATGGCCGGATTGTGGCAGGACGAGCGCTACGTCGTCTTGACCCGCGACGCCGACGGTCAGGTGGCGGAGATCCACGACCGGATGCCCGTCTTGCTGGAGGGACCGAGCGTCCGCCGCTGGCTCGACGACGGCGAGATCGCCTCCGGGCCCGAGCTCGTGCGAACCCCGGTCTCGACGCGGATCAACCGGACCGAGCACGACGATCCGGAGTGCCTCGAGCCCTTGCCCCAAACGGCCTTCGACTTCGAGTAGCGCCGACGTCCGCTCACGATGTCGGATTGCGGTCCGCAGACTGGGTCGCGATTTCCTCCGCCCCATGCCCCGACTCCGCCGGCTCGACGCGCACCCGCGCGGCGGCACGCCTCTCGGAGGGTGCGGGCCCGGCGAGCTTGCGTGTCGCGGCCTCGATGACCGCGTCCACGCCGACTTGAATCGCGCGGTCGACCTCTCGGCGAACCTGCTTCTCCCAGCCGCCACGGCGGCGCTTGGCGATTCGTCGCCGGGCTCTCGCACGAAGCCGGTCCCGGTCGGGCATCAAGGCGCGACGCGCGCCGAGAGCGAGGAATATCCCCCAACCCGCGAGCACCCATTGGACCCACCAGCCCGGGCCTGCCATGACGTCGATCACGAAAAGGCCCGCGTTGACCACGACGAACGTGTAGATGTTCTGCAAAAAGCTTCGCCGGCGCCTCGCGACGATTCGCTGCTCTTCGGCGCGGACCTCGCGCTCTTCCTCGATCTGCCGGGCGGCTGCCTCGACGTCGGCCGCATCGATGCCGGCTTCGACGGCCGCATCCACGAGATCCCGATGCGACAGCGTTTCGAGGGGCTGCGCCTCGAGCGCTCGGCGCAAGATCTCTTCGACTTCCTCGCGCGAATACTGCTTCACATCAGATCGTGTCCCAGCGGTACTTCTCCGCCTCGAAGGCGTCGTCGGCCAGGCGCTTCATGATTTCGTCGTCGTTGGTATCGATGCGACGGAAGTTGTGCTTGATGCGAACCTTCGCGGCGCGGGTGAAGGTGCGAAGGATGTCGATCTCGAGCGAGGCGCCCTCGACGCCCTTTGCCTCGATGGAAGCTTGGACCCGGCTGATCGTCGAGGCCATCACGAACAGGTCGATCATGATCTCCGCGAGGCGGTGGCTGGCGAACTGCTTGCCGATGATGCCTTTGCCATGCTTCCGGAGAATCTTGTCGGTGGCCTGCGCGAGATAGCGCGTCTCCTCCTCGAAGATCTGGGCTTGCTCGCTGATCGCTTCGTGGATGCCCTCGAGCTTGGCCCGGTTGCCGATGCCGGTTCGGAGTGCCGCGTGCTTGCGCGCGTAGTCGGAGAGAACGCCGAACCCCTTGATCGGCTCGTTGAAGATGCCCTTCATCGTCGAAGCGAGCTCGCGTAGCTGACTCGCCACGTCGTTCATGGCCGTGAGGGCGATGAGGAGGCGCAAGATCTCGTTGGTGCCTTCGAAGATGCGGTTGATGCGGCAGTCGCGAACGATGCGCTCGTAGGGATACTCCCGCATGTAGCCGTTGCCTCCCGCGATTTGAAGCGCTTGATCCGCCGTTCGCCACAGGCACTCCGAGCCGTAGACCTTCGAGATGGCGGCCTCGACTTGGTATTCCTTGTAGCCGCCGTCGATGAGGCCGCCCACCATGGTGACGACGGCCTCGGCCGTGTAGCAGTCGATGACCATTTGGGCGACTTTCTTCTTGATGAGGCCGCGGCTCGAGATGGGCTCACCGAAAGTAGTTCGCTCGTTGGCCTGCTGGGTCGACATCGCGATCAAGTGTTTCATGGCGCCGATGGATCCACCGCCCAGACCGGTGCGGCCGCTGTTCAAGATCATCATCGCCACCTTGAACCCTTGGCCTACTTCGCCGAGCACGTTTTCGTCGGGCACCTTCACGTTGTCGAAATGCACCGTCGTGGTCGAGCTCGCCCGCAGGCCCATCTTGTCTTCGTGGGGACCGATGCTGACGCCTTCCATGTCTTTGGTGACGATGAAGGCGGTCATCTTGCCGCGGCCGCCTTCCTCCGGCGTCTTGGCGAACACGGTGAAGTAATCGGCGATCCCACCGTTGGTCACCCAGAGCTTGTTGCCGTTGAGCAACCAGTGGCCGTCTTGCTTCACCGCAGTGGTCTTGATGGCGGCGGCGTCCGAGCCGGCGCCGGGCTCGGTGAGGCAGTACGCGGCGATGAGCTCGCCCGTGGCCAAGCGACTGTAGTAGCGCTCCTTTTGGTCTTCGGTGCCGAAGAGCAGCAAGCCCCGCATCCCGATCGAGCTGTGCGCACCGATGGTGACCGCGACGGAGGCGTCGTACTTGGCGACCTCCTGCAGCGTTCGCGAGTACGCCATGTTGCCGAGACCCATGCCTCCATGCTCTTCGGGAATCACCAGGCCGAACATGCCGAACTCCTTGAGCTCGTCGATGAAGTCCGAAGGCATCTCCCCGGCCACGTCCCACTTCCGGAAATCCTCGGCGCGCGGCCCCAGAAGCCCTTCGAGCGCGCCCGCGATGTCCGTCAAGGTTTCCTTTTCGGCATCGGAAAGCGTGGGGAAGGGGAAGATGACGTCTTGTTCGATGCGGCCCATGCACAGGGACCGCATGAAGCTGGTGGTTTCTTTGTCGGCCACGGCTCGCTCCTTTTCAGAGGCGCTCATCATGCATGGCGGGTCGGCATGCGTCCACCGCCTCTGACGACACGCTAGGGCCAGGTTTGGCCCGGCGCAACTGCGCCGCCCGGCCGCTCACCCCTGCACGAACGCAACGAAAAAAGGGACCGCCTGCCGTGGCAGGTCGGTCCCTTTCGATACGCGAAGAATCGAGCGCTGGCCTATTCGGCCGCGGTGCCAGCCGAGTCCGACTTGTTCTTGTTCTTTCCGAGCACGCCCCAGAAGGCGGTGCCGGCCCCGATGCGCCAAGCGAAGCCGACGTCCGAGCCGTTCCCGAAGCGGATACCCGGGCCGAGGTCGAAGAAGAACCAAGGGGCCACATTGTCACTGGCGTCGATTTCCACGCCCAGGCGAATGAGGATCGGCACCTCACCGAAGTTCGGCACGTCTTTGATGATGTAACCGCCGATCGGCAAGAAGCCGCCGGTGACGACCGTCACCCGCTCATGCACGTCGATGCTGAAGGGAAGCCCGACCTCGCCCTTGATGCCAAACGTGAACCTGTCGAAGCGGCTGCCTGCAATCAGAACGCCCGGCTTGAACAGGATGGCGAAGTCGTTCTGGACCTTCTCCTTTTTGTTGCTGAGGACGTTCCACCGGAGCATGCCGTCGATGCCGAGACCGATCTTGACGAACCGGCCCGTGTGGGCAGCCAACCAGTCTCCGTAGACGAGCTCGCCGCTGAGGCCCCAGTCCATCTTGCCCTTGCCCTTGTTCCACCATTCGTAGAGCATGCTCGGGTAACCGACGCCGGCGCTGTGGACCATGTCCTCTTCGAGCTTCTTTGCGCCAATGGTCGAGTTGGCCGGTCCGGCCATGGCGGGGCTCGCCATCGCGAGCACCAAAGCGAATACACCAATTGCTCTTGCTGTCATTTCCAGCTGCTCCTTCCCCGAAAGCTGGCCGAAGCCTAGGGTACAACGGCCCACATCGCCAGAGATTATCGAAGCGTTTCGCCCGCGGGCCAACTTTCCCGATTCGTCTGAAATTTCATCTGCTTCGGCTGCTTGTATGCCAATTGTAATCCAAGCGATCGTCCGAGCGCGGCTCGGCAGCGGTCGTTGGAAGGATGCATTGACCCCATCCCGGCGGTCCCCATAGAGGCGTCGCACAAGGAGGTTCCATGCGAATCGTAGCTCTTCTCGGTCTCGTGACTTTCGTCCTCGTCGGTTGCAAAGATCCCGGCGCCAACGTGGCTCCCGCGACGGTGGAGACACCGACCGAAGCGGAGGCGGCGCCCGAGCCAACCCGCGACCAGGACACCCCATCCGCCACGGTGTTGGTCATCGACCCGTCGAACAGCAAGATCGAGTTCGTCGGGGCCAAGGTCACCAAGAGCCACGACGGCGGCTTCACCGACTTCGCAGGCGAGGTCGCATTGGCGGAGCCGGTCGAGAGCAGCCAGATCGATCTGACGATTCAAACGGCTTCGCTCTATGCCGACGAGGAAAAGCTCACCAAGCACCTCAAATCGCCGGACTTCTTCGACATCGAGAAGTTTCCGACGGCGACGTTCAAGTCGACCGAGATCAAGAAGGAAGGCGTAGGCCACGTGATCACGGGCGATCTCACGCTTCACGGCGTCACCAAGCGAGTCAGCTTCCCTGCGACCATCCAGGTGAGCGAAGGCGCGGCCAGGGCCAATGCGGAGTTTTCGATCAACCGGCACGACTTCGGTATCACCTATCCGGGCATGCCAGACGATCTCATTCGCGATTTGGTCGTGATCAAGCTAGCGCTCGATCTGCCTCGGCAGGGGTAGGCGCCGGCCAGCTCCGGGGCCAGGGCTGCCGCTCGAGCAAGTCGGACACCGGAATTCGACCCCGTTCCAGGACGCCGGTGGCGGCGTCCGCGATCGTCCACGCGTGGCCCACGCCCCCCATGGGCTGCGATTCGACGAAGATGCAGCGGAGCTCCCCCTCCTCGAACTCGCATTGCTCTTGGATCGCCTCGAGCAGCTGCAAGTTGTGGAGATGGCCTTCGCCGAAGTTCCACCCGATCACCACGCCGGCCACGAGCTCGCCATCGAGGTATTCGTAGTCGTCGATGTCGTCGACCGCTTTCGGGAGCAGGATCTGCAGACATCGGCCGTGCAGGTGCATCGCCCGAAACGCCATCACTTTGGAGATCGTCGCGGTGATCGTGTCCTCGTCGTAGAACCGGCGAAGCTGATCCTGAACGCGGGGTGCGACCTTGGTGAGGTGCGTGTCGAGCTTCTTCGACGAGTCTCCCTCGAAGAGCCAGACGCTGTAGGCCCAGTTGCCGGCGTAGTAACGCATGGAGCACAGGAACGAAGCCCGGGAGGGCACGAGATTGCCGAACAACGGCACGCCCACGAGGGCAAAGAAGAGAAACGCGACCAGCCAGGGTGAGTCGATGCCGAGCGCATCGACCCCGGCGAAGTGCCCGAAGAGCACGAAGCCGCCGTACACCATGATCACGTTCCATTCGATCGGTACGCCCATCGGAATGCTACTGGTGATGAACACGTGGAACACGACCATCACGGTCAGCGCGACGGCGGTGACGGGACCCCCGTCGCCGAAGAGAAGCGCGACTGGGAAGGCGTACTCGATCACCGTTCCCGTGTGCGCCATGATTCGCGCGAGCCCTGAGGGACGAAGATCGTCTGGGTAGTCGCGGTAGAGGAGCTTGCGTAGCCCTCCGATGCGAGTGAGGGGGCTGTTGCTCTGCATGACCGCGATCACCGATGGAAAGTGGTGATTGAGCTTCGACGTGGCCGCCCAAATCCAAATCGCGACCCAGACCAGCTTGGACCCCGCCAGCCAATCATCGACGAACAAGAAGCAGATCAACGCCGTGTAGTAGTGCTCCGCGCGCGAGGCGAGGAAGATGGTCTTGTCCGCGACCCCGAGGAGAGGGAGCAAGACGACGGTCGGCAGGAAGTATCCGAGCCCGAGCTCCGGCGCGACCAAGGCGCGAAACAGGAAGAACATGTGGGCGACGTAGAGACCGACGTCGAGCAGGCTGCGCGTCGAGCCGCCGAGGATCGGAAGCCGAGGAAAGAGGGGCACCTTGGTCGTTCCGGGCCGCGAGAAGTAGAGGGCGCCGCCGAATGGAGGGTTGTAGCGGCCGGTGAGAGGCCCGCTTCCGCAGCCGAGCCCCAATCCCTCGAAGGCCATGCTCCAGAGCACCGCTTTTTGGAACGCGATGGGCTCGTAATACCAGGAGCCGAAGTCGGCCCAATTGCCGAGGCCGGGCGTGAAGGAGCAGAAGAAGCTCCAGACCCACACGTAGAAGCCGATTTTGAGGATGTAGACGAGATAGATCGGCCAAGGCGTGCCGTACCCTTGCAAGGCCCACGACTGACACACCATCTTCATCCGCTCGGGAAACGGCTTCGCGCGCCACTCGGAGATGTCGTAGGGTGGCAGGATCGGCTTTGGAACCAGCATGGGCGGCATGCTAGCGATCGAAGTACCGCCTGTCACCGTCGACCAGGCTGTGGCAAGGTGAATGTTCGAACGAGGACCTCATGGCGAAGAAAGGTAAGGAGCACGCTGCCGCAGGCCCCGTCCTGACCCCCGTGGGAAGCGACGCGGTCTTGCCGAAGAAGCCAAAGCTGAAGAAAGCCTATTACGAAAAAGCGATGGCCGATTTCCAGGTGGAGCTGGTCAAGCTTCAGAAATGGATCCAAACCCAGGGTCTGAAGGTCGTGGTCATCTTCGAGGGTCGAGACGCCGCGGGAAAGGGCGGGGCGATCAAACGGATCACCCAGAGCCTCAACCCGCGAATTTGTCGTGTCGTCGCGCTCGCGAAGCCGACCGAGCGCGAACGCACACAGTGGTATTTTCAGCGCTACGTGGAGCATCTCCCGGCCGAGGGCGAGATGGTTTGCTTCGACCGCAGCTGGTACAACCGCGCCGGTGTGGAAAGGGTGATGGGCTACTGCACCGAGCACGAGTATCGGGAGTTTCTCCGCTCTTGCCCGCAGTTCGAGCGCATGCTGGTGCGCTCGGGAATCATCCTGATCAAGTACTGGTTCTCGGTGAGCGACGAAGAGCAGGAGCGGCGCTTCAAAAAGCGAATCGAAGACCCCGTCCGCCGCTGGAAGATCAGCGAGGTCGACTTGCTTTCGAGGCAACATTGGGTCGACTACTCGATCGCGAAGGACGAGATGTTTGCGCACACCGACATCAAGCAGGCGCCCTGGTACGTGGTTCGAGGAGACGACAAGCGCCGCGCACGCCTCAACGTCATCGCGCATCTGCTCAGCCTGATTCCGTACAACGAGGTGCCCGCGCCCCGTCTGAAGCTCCCCGAGCGACAGAACAACGTGAAGTACGTGCGCCCGCCATTGGAGGATCAAAGCTTCGTTCCGGAGATCTTTTGAGGCTCGAAGGCTCGTCCAGTCTCGTCATGAATTCTGCGATTCGACATCGAAAACGCGTTCGTGTCGGCGCCGCGCTCGGCCTCGTCATTCTGTTGGTTGCCGGTTGCACGGGGCTCCTGCAGAACCTGGGAGCTCGCTGGGTCACGCGGCAAATCGCGGCCGAGTTCGACCTCGACGACGCCCAGACCGCGGCCACTCGCGCCGCGGTGGAGCGCTTGATCGCCAGGGCGCCGGGAGCCTTGGGGAGCAAGGTCGACATGCTGGTCGCCACCGTGGACGTGGCGATTGCCCGAGGGCTGACCGAGGAGAAGCTCCTCGTCATGGAGCGTCAGGTGGACGTGATTCTCGACGTCGCTGCCGGAGCCATCATCGACGAGGCAGCGCCGATTCTCGCCACCCTTCGAGACGAGCAGATCGATTTCGTCGAGAAACGGATCGAAGACCGACTCGAGGAGGCGCGAGAAGAGCTGGAGCGGCCTCGGGAAGAACGACTCGAAGAACGGCAGGACCAGTTCGTCGAGGCCGTGGCGGACTGGGCGGGCGACCTCAGCGACCGACAGGAAGAGGCCCTTCGGAGCTACGTGGCGCGCCTACCCGACGAGTCGGCGGCGCGTCTGCGGGCCGACGAGCGCCGGGTCGAAAGGGTGGCGGCGGTGTTTCGGAAGCATCCGGGCCCCGAGGTGATTCGGGAGACCCTTTGGCGCGAGTGGAAGAACCGCGAGGACTGGGGGCCGGACGCCCGTCCCGGCTCCGCGCGCCGGGCGGAGGGGCGGCAATCTTTGCTGTTCGTCTACGGGCTGTTGAATGCGGAGCAGAAGGATCACGCGAGCAAGCACCTTCACGAGCTCCACGACAAGATCGAGAGCTTCTTCGCCGCGGCGGGCTCCTGAGGACGGAGGTTCGCGGTGCGGTGGAGCTCGGCAAACCGCTCGGAGCCTTGGCAAAACCATTCAACCCGGTTTCTCGACCTCTGGCCAATCAGTCGCTCCGTAGCTTTGACACCGTGAGGGGCCAAAGCTCTACTTACCGCGGATGACGCAGACTCCCGAAGAGCTGAAGCCGAGCTTCCCGTTTTCGGTGGTGAATCGGCTCGATCGGTTGAGCCAGAAGATGATTCCGATCGATGCGAAGCGTGTGATGAGGCTCGCGGAGCGTACGACGGGGCTCAGCGATTGGGGTGGAGGCGGATTTCAGGACCGCCTCGACCAGACCATCGAGGGTCTCAACGTCTTGGACCTCAACACGACAGGCCTGCTCGGCGCCCGTTACGCATTGAACTGGCACTTGGCGAATCGTCTTCGCGTCATCGACTTCGCCAAGCGTCACCCCGAGCTCGACGACATCCAGATCGAGCGGCCCATCGTGATCACCGGCTTCTTCCGGACGGGGACGACGTTCTTGCACAACGTCATGGCTGCCGATCCGAACAACCGGGTCGCTCGTGCCTGGGAGCTTTCGTACCCCGTGGGCCGATTGGGTGACCCGTTGGGCGACGTCGCCTGGAGACGCGCCCAGGCGAAGTTCACCTTCGGCTTCAACCAAGCGGCGATTCCCGATCAGGGCGTGGCACACCACGTGACCGCCGACTCGTACGAAGAGTGCTTTTTCCTACTCGAAAACGACATGGCCGTGCTGACCTTCTGGGTCGGTTTCGGTGCGTATGACTACGCGCGGGCCATGCTCGGTTGGGACATGATCGAGCCCTACGAATTCCACGAGGTGCAGCTCAAGATCCTGAGCGCACAGCAATCCGCGAAGCGTTGGGTGTTGAAGTGTCCTTGGCACATCTGGAACCTGGACGCCCTCATGACGATCTACCCCGACGCGCAGATCATCTTCACCCATCGAGACATCGCCAAAGCGCTCGCTTCGCATTGCAGCCTGGCCGCACGGCTGGCTTCCAAGGTCTTGCGGAGCCTCGACGTCGAAGAGCTCGGCGCGTTTTGGCTCGACTACGCGAAGATCGGTCTCGACCGCGCCATGAAATCTCGGGAGAAGATTCCCGAATCGCAGATCTACGACGTCCGGCTGCGCGACATGATGGCGGCGCCCATGACCGTGCTCCGAGACATCTACGACCACTTCGACTTGGAGATGACCGAGGAAGTCGCCGGTCTGCTCGAAGCCCGCATTGCCGAAAAGCCCACCTCCCAGGAGGGCGAGCACGATTACCGCATCGAGGATTTCGGGCTCACCAACGAGCAAGTCCGAGAGACGCTCAAGGCGTACAACGATCGATTCGGGGTCTAGCCTGCGCGCGCTTCAGCGCCTGCGTACCCAAATCTCCTCGTCTCTTCGCTTGGCGACCTGTTTGAAATCCGGACCCGGACGCGGAAGGCTTTCCTTGCAACGGGGTCCGTAGACGACGAAATCGACTTGGCCCATCCGTTCGCGGAGCGCCTCGCGATCCTCCGGGATCGCCGCGAATCCGGAGCGCTTCGCCGACTGCCCGTCTTGGACGTTCATTTCGCGAAGGCGGTGGAAGCCAGGCTCGAACATCGGACCACAACCCGCGTACAACACGACGTTCGAGGACTCGAAATCGGGCGGCTGCGACGGCATCGGGCCGTAGGAAAAAGATCCCGAGTGCTTCGGATTCTCGATGGTATTCACGAACTCGAAGAAACGGAGGTCTCCTGCGAGGCTGTCCCACGCGTGCGAGCGCTTCCGTGCCCAGACGACGTGAGTGATGCCGAGATCTTGGTAGAGGTCGTACACCTCTTGCGGAGATTCGAGCAGGCCGTAGCGGATTCCGCTCTGCAGACCGGCCATGTCCGTCACGACGCGCGCGTCGAGCCCGAGACGGGGATTGAGCTCGTGGAGCAGCACGCTCGAGCCCGAGGGCAGGGCCTCTCCAATCTTTTGAAGCGGGTCGAACACCCGCTCGCGCAAAGACCAGTTCTTCTGGTAGCCGCTTTCGAGCAGACGCGCCGCGTGCACTTGGGGCAGCTCGTGCAGCATCGCATGGCTGCGCAGGAAGGGCGCGTCGCCCCCCCAAATCACCTGCGTGGCGACCAGGGCCACCAATGGCAGGCGCGCGAGCTTGGATTGGCGCCATGCCAAGACCAAAGCGGCCACCACGAAGCAAGCCATCCAGGGAATCAGAAGCTGCAAGTAGCGCTCCACGTGCGAGAACGCGAACCAGACGAAGACGCCGAGCTGTGTGGCGACGAAGAGCATCCACGCGCGTTTGGTTCCGCGCAAGAAGGGGAGCCAAAGCACGCTCAGCGTGAACAGCGAGCCGAAATACGGCATCTGGCCGTGAAAGCGACCGTGTGTATAGGACGTGAAGGCGTAGCGCCATCCGGCGTCGAAGGTCTGCTCGAGCTTGTCGAGCGTGCTTCCGTGCGGCCGTCTCACCTGGCGCTCCCAGTTCCACTCCATCAACGCGGACATGTCCTCGTTCCACGGTCGAGGGGTCAAATGCCGGTGCAACGCGGGAAACAGGGGATCGCCGTACCACAGCCAGTTTTTCGCCCAGAGCGGCGACGTGAGGACGAGGCCAGCCAGTGCGGTGGTGAGCGGTCCGATCAGCCAGGATCGATCGCCTGGATTCTTGATCAGCAAGTACACAGCTCGGCCGATCAGCAAAATGGCGGGGCCGACGATCAGCGAGATCGCTTGATACTTCGTGAGAAGAGCGCCAGCGGCACAAATGGCCAACAAGAGCGCGGGCCGCCACTCGAGCCGGGTCCAGGTTCGTCGGAGCGCCAAGAAGATCGGAATCGCCCAAAACGCCGCCACGTGGTCGTTGCCCGTGTGCAGACCCGCGTCGTAGATGAACACCGAGGGGAACAGAAAGATGGCGACCCACGCGACACCGGTCTTGGTGCCGGGCAGGAGCCAGCGTGCCAACACCGGAATGCTCGCAATCGTCACGAGGAACAACGAGAATTCGATGTGTGCCGCGAGAACGGCGGTTTCGAAGAGGTCGAAGGTGGGCAGAAGAAACGCCCACGCGTAGAGGACCGCCGCCATGTTCGGAAGCGCCTCGTAGAGCCAACCTTCTTGCGACCGACGAATGGCGCCTTCGGCTGCCCAGCCTTGGCCGAGACCCAGGTGGTACCACACCGAGTCGAATGCCGTGTTCTTGGGGGTCAAGATCCCCAGATAAATCCAGGCGAGAGCGGCGATTCCGAGCACGACCAGCGGTGCTTGCCAGCTCCTGGTGATGCCGAAGGCGAGCCTCCGCCACACCGCCCGATGACGCCAAAGTCGTTCGAGCTGATCACGGGAGGCGACGGCGCCCACGGTGAGCATTCCCAGGGGCAACGCGATCGACCAAACGGCGCCGAACAACCCGAGAGCTCCGCCGATGAAATTCAAGAGGTAGAAGGTGTAGACGCCGCACGCCGTCGCCTGGACCAAACGCTCACGAATCGGAAGCCCGGGCGTGATCCGCTGCACGATCGCGAGGCCGGCCACGACGCACGACAGGAGCCACCAGATGGCGAACGCGATGACCTTCGCGAATTTCCAAAAGAGCCATTTTTCGACCGGGATGTGCTCGTCTAGGAGCAGCCCGAAACCGATCCATGCGCCCAACACGACCAGCGCGATCAGGATCGCGCGGATCACGTTCCAGCGGCTTCGACCCACCGAAGGCTCCATTCCACCCATCTGCTCCCTCTGGTGTTTGGCATCCGTCCCTTCGGCCCTCAAGCGATAGGGCGCCGTGAGACCGCGCCGTGTATACTCCGTCGCTGAACCCATGGCGAGTCGATCCGGATTGTTGCGCCTGTCGATCCGCCTGATCGGCCCAGCCCTGTTGGTGTTGGTCGTTTGGCGACTCGACGACAAGGCCGCCCTGTGGGACGCGTTGAAAAGCGCGGATGTGTCGCTGGTCGCCCTCGCGATCGTGCTCAACGTGCCGGTCGTCCATTTCAAGGTGGCTCGATGGCGGGATCTGCTCGGTGCTCGCGGGCATCGCTATCCGCTCGGGCGAAGCTATGCGGCCGTCTTGTCATCACTTTATCTCGGTATGCTGACCCCCGGGCGCGTCGGGGACGTGCTGCGCGTCCAGTACGTGAAGCGCGAGATCGACGTTCCCTACGCAGACGGTCTCGCGGTCACCATCATGGACCGCTTTTGCGATCTCTACGTCCTTGCCGCGGTCGCGGCGCTCGGAACGGTCCATTTCACGCGAGCGCTCGACAGCAACCTCGCTTCCTTGAGCTGGCTGGCGGTGGCGGTGGCGTTGCTAGCGCCCACTCTTTTCTTGTTCGAGGGGTTCGGGGAGCTTTTGGCTCGCATGCTGCGGCGATTGACGGTCCGCTGGCATGCCAGCCTCTCCGCGCTTCTCGAGGCTCTGCGTGCGCTCGTCGGAAGGGCGTTTCTGATCGCCATGTTGCTCACGGCTGCCTCGTTCGCGATCAACTACGTGCAAGGCTGGATGATCGCACGTGCAATCGGGGTCGATCTCGGTTTCATCGACGTCGCCGCCCTCCTTTCCATCACGAGCCTGCTCGGACTGATGCCGATCTCGGTGTCGGGTGTCGGGGTCCGCGAGCTGTTTCTCGCGATCGTGTTTCCCGCCCTCGGTTTCGTGGCAGCGCAGGGGGTTGCATTCGGCTTGCTCGTGTTTGCCTGCAACTACCTCGCGATCGTCCTCGCAGGATTCGTGGCGTGGCAGATCTCCCCTCCTCCCTTCGACGTGCGTGTTCCCGTCGACACGGGCTCAGAAGGGCCAGAACGTCGCGACGGGTAGGGCCGCCAGGAAGACGATGCCCGCGTACGCGAGCCATGCGTGGAAGGCGCGAGGCCCAACCCGACGAAAGAAGGCGATCGTCACGAACACGGGAACCAAGTGGGCGTTGTAGATGAACTTGATCGGCGTATTGGCGCCCGGGAGCAGCGCATCGCCCATGAGCCAGTAGAAGTAGAGGGCCACGCCGAGCGTGAAATAGAGCACCAGAAGGGCGTCGGCGTCTGCGTCCGGGTCACCGCGGGCCAGGCGACGTCCGGTGGTGAATACCCCTTCGAAGAAGCGAATCGCGAGAAGGGGGAGCATCAAGAGAGCCACGACGAACAGCACTCGTTTCGGCCCACGCTTGCCCTCGGTGCGATACTTGGGCGACGAGAAGTAGAGCCATTGATCGCCCCAAAATTCGGAATAGGCGATCGTCGGAAAGCTGTTCGACATGTCGTTGGTGACCTTCGGCTTTCCGTCGTAGCCAAACGCCGGGTTGAGCATGTTTGGCTCCCGAAGCAGGTCGGCGAAGTAGAAGCTGGTGAAGTAGTGCACGCGGTCCAAGTCGTCCCGGTAAGGGCGGAACCGGCCGACCCAACTCTCGCTGTAGCCCGGCTTGAAGGTACCGATCTCGTGCCAGCGGTACACGTACCACGAGAGGCTGAGCGTGCCTGCGATGAGCACGAAGACCGTGGCCCTCGAGACGAATGCCCAGGTGAGGATCCCGCGCTCACGGCCCAGGCTGACCATCGCCGCCAGAGAAAGGACGAAAACCGGCACCGCGGCGAAGGGGCGGGTCATCCCGATCAATCCGACGATCAGCCCGAAGCCCACCAGGGCCGCCCAGTCTCGCCAACCCCGGCGGGCGCGGGCCCGTCGACCCCGAAACCAGAGCCAGTAGGCGATCCCGAGCGCGGACAGCCCGACCAAGAGATTGTCCGGATGCGACATCACTCCGACCTTCTGAAAGCCGGGAAAGGCGAGGAGGATCAACGAGGCGAGCGTGCCTTCCTGCCAGCTCGGGGTGAGCTTGGGGATGATGAAGCACACCCAAGCCACGTAGAACAAGAGGAGGTAAACCACGTTGGTGTATCGCAGCAGATCGATCAGGTCGCCTCGGGTCACGCCGTCTCGGAGCTCGCCGCTCGGCACGTTCTTCACGAAGGGGAGGCAGGGCAAGTAGTAGACGGGAGGGTTGTAGGCCATCGCGTCGGCACGAAGCCCCGCGGCCACCGCCCGATCCTCGTGCCAATGCACGTCGTAGGGTTGGTTGTTGTAGGTGAGCGCGTTCCAGGCCACGACGAGGAGCTTGATCGCGAGGGCGGCGGCCACGACGATTCGCGCCGATCGCGGCGAGAGCCACGTCCTCCGCGAAGCCGCGTGATTTCCCGTGGAAGAAAGCGCTGTCGCCTCCACCAAGGCGTCATCCACCCCACCCATGATGTCGGGGTACTCCGAAATCCGCAGCGCCTCAAGCGACGCGACTTCGCGAGGACGACGAATCCGCGGGTTGATGCTAAGGACTGGAGCGAGCTCAGGCCATGAAGCTGATCATCCAGATTCCATGTCTCAACGAACGGGATCACCTCGGGACGACCCTGGCCGATCTCCCGCGCTCGGTGCCGGGAATCGACGTGATCGAGGTGCTTGTCATCGACGATGGCAGCACGGACGGCACCGCCGAGGTCGCGGAGGAGCTCGGCGTCCACCACATCGTTCGATTTCCTCGAAATCGGGGCCTGGCGGCGGCCTACATGGCCGGATTGGACGCGTGCTTGCGGCTCGGGGCCGACGTCGTGGTCAATACCGATGCGGACAATCAATACCGGGGCGAGGACATCGCGGTGCTGGTGGCGCCCATCGTCCAGGGTGACGCGGACATCGTCGTGGGCGACCGGCAGACCGACGAGATCGAGCACTTTTCGTGGGCCAAGCGTCTGTTGCAGCGCTGGGGCTCGATGTTGGTCCGGCGTGCCTCGGGAACCGAGGTGCGTGACTCGACCAGCGGTTTCCGCGCCATGAGCCGAAAGGCCATCTCGAGCCTGTTCGTGCACAACAAGTTCACCTACACGCTCGAAACGATGATCCAAGCTGGCAATGCCGGACTCGTGGTCGCCAACGCGAAGATTCGCACGAACCCGAAGACGCGCGAATCGAAGCTCTTTTCGTCGATTCCCGAGTACCTGCGACGAAACGGCCCAGTGATCTTTCGATCGTACGGCATGTACTGGCCCGTACAGACGTTTGGCTACATCGCGCTCGGCTTGCTGGCGGTGGGCTTGTTCTTGGGAGGCCGGTTTGCCTATTACTACCTTCGCGACCCGGATACGAGCTCGCACATTCAGTCGCTTCAAGTCGGCGTCGGGGCGATCGTCCTCGCTTTCATCGTCGGGCTCATGGTGCTCCTCAGCGATCTGCTCGCCACGAACCGGCGCCTGACCGAAGAGGTGTTGACGCGAGTGCGACGTTTGGATGCGATGATGGCCGCAGGCCGCCGTGCCGCGGGAGACGAGCTCGAGGGAATTCACAGCACGGGTGCAACACCCTGGACGGCCGATGGAATTGGTCGGGCAGGGATCGAGCAGGGAGCACGAGCAGGGTGAGCCAAGAAAACGTCGTCGGAAACTATTACGACAAGTACGCCACCAAGAACGTGATCAGTCGCGCTCTCGTGGGTGGATTCCTTTCCTCGGTCACGGGCTTGTACCAGCGGGCAGAGCCCGAGACGGTGTTGGAAGTCGGGTGCGGGGAGGGCAAGCTCGCCGACCATTTGGTTCGTTCGGGGCCGCGTCCGAGTCGGTTTCTCGCGACGGATCTGAGCCTCGAGCGTCGCGCCCCCGATGTCGATCCGCTTGTCGAGTTCGCCGAGGCCTCGGTTTACGAGCTGCCCTTCGACGATGGCAGCTTCGATTTGGTCATGTGCTGCGAAGTGCTCGAGCATCTCGAACGACCGCAGGAAGCTCTGCGGGAGGTGGCCCGGGTGGCGCGCCGCTTCGTGCTGATCAGCACACCCTGGGAGCCGATCTGGCGGATGATGAACATGGCGCGCGGGAAGTACCTTCGCGACCTCGGCAATACGCCGGGCCACATTCAGCATTTCGGTCGCGCCGATCTGATCGAGCTGGCCAAGACCTCCGTCGAGGTGGTCGCCATTCGGAAGCCGCTGCCTTGGACCGTGATCCTCGGGCGCCCGCGAGCCTGAAACGTACTATGCTCTGACGGTGCGCGTGTCGGACGAGTCGTATGATGCCGTCGTGATCGGCTCGGGGCCGAACGGCCTCAGTGCAGCCATTGCGTTGGCACAGGGGGGAGCGTCGGTGCTGGTGCTCGAAGCGGCCGACGAACTCGGAGGCGGCACGCGAACCGCGGAGCTCACCTTGCCGGGCTTTCGTCACGACGTGTGCTCGGCGGTTCACACGACGGGCATCCTCTCGCCTTTCTTTCGCTCGCTTCCGCTCGAAAAGCACGGCTTGCGATGGATCCTGCCGAGAGCCTCCGTCGCGCATCCTCTCGACGGTCAGCCGGCCGTCATGCTCTGGCACTCCCTCGACGACACCTGCGATGGGCTCGGTGCGGATGCGACGAGCTACCGGACACTCTACACGCCGTTTCTGGACGACCCACACGGCTTTTTCGAGGACGTGCTCGCGCCGCTTCGCATTCCAAAGCATCCGGTGACGTTTGCCCGGTTCGGGCTGCGCGCCCTTTGGCCCGCGACCCTCTACGCCAACTGGCGATTTCAGCAGACTCGCGCCAAGGCGCTTTTCGCCGGGTGCGCGGGACACAGCATCTTGCCGTTTGATCGGCTGTTTACCGCGGGGCTGGGCCTGATTTTTTCGATCGCCGGTCACACCGAGCCGTGGCCGGTCGCCGCAGGGGGCTCAGGTGCCATCGCACGCGCGCTCGGTGGCCTCCTCGGTGAGCTCGGCGGCGAGGTTCGGACCGGGGCATTTGTGCGCTCGTTGCGCGATCTTCCCGCGGCGCGTGTGGTGCTTTTCGACACCAGCCCCGACCAGCTCGCTTCGATCGCGGGGCCCGTGCTGCCAAAAGGATACGTGCGGCGCTTGAGCCGGTATCGATACGGGCCGGGGTCGTTCAAGCTCGACTGGGCGCTCGACGGCCCGATCCCCTGGCGCGATCCGACCTGCTTGGAGGCTTCCACCGTGCACCTCGGAGGCACCCTCGAAGAAATCGCGGCCAGTGAGGCGGCCGTGGCTCGGGGCGAGCACCCGGACCGGCCCTACGTGTTGCTCTGCCAGCAAAGTCAGCTCGATCCGACGCGAGCGCCTGACGGCAAGCACACGGGCTACGCCTATTGCCACGTGCCGGGCGGCTCGACCGTCGACGTGACCGACGCGATCGAAAACCAAGTCGAGCGCTTTGCGCCGGGGTTCAAGGAGCGCATCTTGGCCCGGCACGCGATGAACGCGCAGGACTTCGAGCGATACAACCCGAACTACGTCGGAGGCGCGATCACCGGTGGGATGGCCGACGCGTCTCAGCTCTTCACCCGGCCCGTCGCCCGGCTCGATCCGTACACCACGCCGAACCCACGGGTGTTCATTTGCTCGGCGTCGACGCCTCCGGGCGGGGGGGTGCACGGCATGTGCGGGTACCATGCGGCGCAGAGCGCGCTTCGCGTCATGGAGAGCCTCGTGCCTGCACCGCTCAGCGGGTGAACCAGTACGCCCACGCGATGAACAGGAGCTGGAAGGGCAGCCTCAGCCACAGCGCCCAGCGCGGGATGGGCTTCTTCGGGTCGAGCGAGACGTTGTCGGTGAGCATGTAGACGTTGGCGGGAAAGACCGCGACGTAGAGGGCGATTAGACCCCACGCCGCCCAGACTCGTGTGGCGGGAATCAACAAGCCAACGCCGCCGAGGATCTCGAAAAAGCCGCTCACGTACACGAGGGTCAGCGGCGCGGGCAGATACTTCGGGACGATGCGCACGAAAGGCTTCGGCCGAACGAAATGAAGCAGACCGATGGCGATCATCGCGATCGCCAAGATCCAGAGGGCAGCGAGCTTGAAGGGACCCATGGCAGGCTTGTACCCCATCGGCGGGAGCGCGGACAATGCGCTCGCGACCTCGCCGCGATTTGCTACGAACCCGTGACCGCGATGCCCTCCCGACGCAACGAGCCTCTGCGCGCCGAGCAGTTCACCACGGCTCACCGCGCCCAGCCTTGGTGGTACCGGGCCGTCAATCGGGTAGGGCAGCTCCTTCCGGAGCTCGGCGCCCCCTCGGCCGAGGCCTGGTTTGAAAGGGCACGACGGCAAAATCCCGGTGTCGGCGATCCTCGGCCCGAGACTTTCGAGGCCTTGCAGGTCTTGGTTTCCTCGCTGCGGGAAGATGCCCAACTGAGCTTCGCAGGCCGCATCGCCGCCCGAATGGATTGCGTCCGCATGGCGACCCAGCATCTGTTGATCGAGCAGGCGTTTCGCGAAAACCCGGCGATTGCACGGACCGAGATCCCGGCGCCGATCTTTCTCATCGGCTGGATGCGCACCGGAACCACCTTCGTGCATCGGTTGCTCGCGCGCGATCCAGACACCCGGTCGATGCCCTACTGGGAGAGCATGTATCCGGCACCCCCGAAGCGCGGAACAGACGACAGGCCCGCCGAGCTCGAGCGCGTCTTGAAGCAGCTCGAAGGCCTGTCCCCGGCATACCAAGCGATTCATCCGATGGGGGCGCACGAGCCCGAGGAGTGCGTCGCGCTCTTCACGAACGTCTTTCGCACGCTTCAGTACAACGTGCAGTACCGAGTGCCCGGCTACATCGAATGGTTGCGAGCCCAAGATCCCGCGATCGCCTATCGCCAATACCGCGAGCAGCTCCAGCTCGTCCAGCATCACCGGCCGCACGGAAACCGTTTCGTGCTGAAGGATCCGACCCACTCGGTCTTCCTCGACACCATCGTCGAGCTCTTTCCCGATGCGAAATTCGTCTTCACGCATCGTGATCCGGCGGAAACGATCAGCTCCATGTGCAGCTTGTACGCATACACGCGAGCGCTCTTCAGCGACGAGGTGGATGCGCAGTCGCTCGGACCGGAGCTCATGGAGAGCTACTTGCCGTCTTCGTTGGAGCGGGCGTTGGAGCAGGTGGATGCGCTGCCGGAGGGTCGCGTGGCCCACGTCCGACACGCCGACCTCCGTCGTGACCCGGTCCGGGCGATGGCAGGCGTCTATCGGGACCTCGGTTTGGGCTTCACCGACCGAGCGCGCGAGGCGATGGAGGCCATGCTCGACGCCGAGCGGCTCGAGCCGAAGAACGTTCACATCCACAGGCCCGAGGGTTTTGGCTTGAGCGGCGCCGCCATTCGAGAGCGCCTCGCGGCTTACTGCGCGCGCTTCGACCTATGATGCGGCGGGACGGCCCGTCACCCGGTTCTTGGCCTTGCGGTAGATGCCCCGGATCTTCACGCCCGCCCACAGGAAGACGATCAGGATCAGCACCAAGATCACCATGTTGACCCAGGGCACGTACACGTAGTCGGGCGGCACTTCTTTCAGGGACAACACGTTCGGATACGAATCGAAGACGGTGAAACGGAGTCCGTAATATTTGAGCAGGGCCGTCTCTTGTTCCTCGCTCTTCGCGAGCTTGGCCGCTTCGGCCGCGATGTCCCCGGAGTTGAATTTGAAGTACCAAGGGTTGTCTTCGTTGCGGAACACGAGAGCCTTGCCCGAGTCGACGGATGTCGCGTAGAGAAAACGGACGTCTCGGGTCTTGCCCTGGGCCGTGGCCGTGTCTTTCTGATCCATTCGCTTCACGTCGCTGCCCGTCACGTAGACCATTTTCGCGCGCGGCATGAAGTAGTAGAGGGTGCCGGCCACCAAGAGCGCCACGAGCGCGGCCAGGGTGATTCCGATCTTGCGAGTCGTCTTCATACGCGAGAGTCATACGGCCTTTTTGGTGCCTGACGCAACCTTCCACGACCGTGCCTCCGTCGGGAGTCACGTAGCGGCTCACGTTGCCCCATGGCACCCTCTGCCTCGATGGCGACGCCGCAACCGACCTTTCATCCGTTTGCCGATCTGATCGGCCTTCGTTTCGACGACATCGCCGATGGAGTCAGCCGCTGCCGGGTGACCTTGCGGCCCGAGCTCATGAATCCACACGGCGTCGTCCATGGCGCCGTCGCCTATGCGCTTGCCGATACGGGGATGGGGGCGGCCCTCTACACGAAGCTCGAAGGCCCCGAGACGTGCGCGACGATCGAGATCAAAATCGTCTACTTGGCCAGCGCGCGGGAGGGAGAGCTCGTCTGCGACACTCACGTCGTCCGAAAGGGCTCGCGGGTGGCCGTTCTCGAATCCGAGGTGCGCGAAGGCGAGCGACTGGTCGCCAAGGCGCTCGGCACGTATTCGATTTTGCGGCGCTGAGGGTTTCAGCCTTTGACTTCGAAGGTCAGGCCGGCCTTGCGGAGACGCTCGATCAACGGCATCCCCATGGCCGAGGCGGGGGTGAGCACCCCGCCCTGAAGCCCGAGCTCGGTGCCATCGAGCAGCAGGCAAAGCGCAGACTCGGAGAGCATGACGGCCGTCGACCCGTAGCCCGGGTCCCGATCGTCGGCGACCAGACCGCGCACCTCGCGCCCGTCGTCGAGCGCGACCAGACGCGTCTTGAAGTACCCTTTTTCGCGAGCCTCCTCGCTCGGCCCCTCGCCGGGGGAGGGAAGCCGTTTTTCGACGAGGGGGCGCGTGAGCGGAAACGCCATGGCGCCCATGAAGCCCACCATGCCCGCCGTGAAGGTCAGCGCGCGGGTCAGCCCGGAAGCTCCCTTGCCGGTGCTCATCACCTCGGAGTACCGGAAATCCTCGCCCCAAGGCAGACCGAGCAGGGCATGGCTTCGGCGCACGATCCGCGTGTTGATCGCGGCCATGATGAACGGGGCGGTCCACATGTCGAGGTCTTCGTCGAAGCGCACCCCGGTCTGGTCGCCCTTGTCGGGGCCGCGAACGCCCTTCGGATTGAGGGCGTAGGGGTCGCCGAGCACCTTGCGAAGGCTCGGGTCTTCCTTCAGCTCGTCGACGATGTTCATCATGCTGGCGAACGTCCCTCCGCTGAAGGAGCCGCTCATCTCGCCGGCCGCCATCTTGACCTCGGACGCGTACTTTCCGTAGCGATCCTGGAAAGCCTCTTGAACCATCAAGGTGCCGAGGTCGGAAGGGATCGAATCGTAGCCGCAGCAATGCACGATCCGAGCGCCCGTCTGTTTTGCCTGCTCGTGATGCGCATCGATCATCTTCCGCACGAATTGGGTTTCGCCGGTGAGGTCGCAGTAGTCGGTGCCGTTCTTCACGCATGCGGCGACGAGCCCGGCTCCGTATTTCGCGTAGGGGCCGACCGTGCTGATCACGACTTCGGCACGCGATGCGATCGCGTCGAGCGATTCCGCATCGAAGCTGTCGCCGATCAGGATCGGCAAGGGAGGCGCGCCGATGTCCCGCGCCACTCCTTCGAGCTTGTCCTTGTTGCGTCCGGCCAGCGCCAAACGGAGCTTCGTGTCGCCCTCGAGATAGTGCCGGACCAGATAGTCGGCGACGAGGCGTCCGGTGAACCCGGTGGCGCCCCACAAAACGATGTCGAATTCGCGAGAACGGTCGCGCGGCCGCGGAGTCGTGGTCATGCGGCTGTCATAGGGCAGGGGTGGGCCACGCGCCAGCGTGCACGCTCTCGCTGGACGTATTGCAGCCGGCTGTTCTAGCCTTGGTCGCCGTGAGCCTGAATCGTCGCCTCGATGCCTGGCTTCGGGAAGGCATCATCGATGCGGACACCTCCGCGAAGATTCGTGCCTACGAGGATGACCGGAACCGGCCGCTGGCTCTCCATGCCCTGATTGGGCTCGGCGCGCTCGCCATCGGCATCGGGCTCGTGGCTGTCGTGGCCGCCAATTGGGAACGGATCCCGGCTTGGGCGAAGCTCGCCATGGATCTCGCTCTGGGGATCTGTCTGGCTCTGGCGATCGATCGGTCTCTGCAACAGGGACGCAGGCTGACGAGCGAGGCGCTGATCCTCGTTTACTACCTGTTCGTTCTCGCCTCGGTCGGGCTGCTCGGGCAAATCTATCAAACCGGGGTGCCGCTTCGAACCGCGCTTGCGGTGTGGTCGGTCTCGACGCTCGGGTTGCTCTTTCTCACGAGCAGCACCTTCGCCGCGGTCCTTTGGGCCGCCGGGCTCCTCAGCACGTACGCACTCAACGCGGCGCATTGGATCGAGCAGGCGCCACCTGCGGTCGTGCCCGATCTCACGCTCAGCTTGGTGGCGCTGGTGCCCTTCGGTTTGCTGGTTTCGAGCTGGTTGGTTGGGGCTGCCAGCCGTCGGGCCGCTCAGGTTTTTCAGTCGTTATCCTGGATGGGATTCGCCACCGGGGCGTTCGTGGCCACGTTTTTTTGGTATGTCCGTCTGCCGGCATGGACGGTGAGCTGGGGAGCCGCGGTCTTGCTCGCGGTTTGGGTCATTCCATCGATCGTGGCAAAGCACGCATTCGGTGAGCGCGCGAAGTGGGTCGTCGCGAGCATCGGCGTGGCCGTCCTCGCTACGCTCCTTCCACTCTGGATCGCGCACCCCGAGCTCGAGCTGGTCGGAGGCCTGATGAGCCTCGCGGTGTTGGGGTACTTTGCCTTCGCTGCGTCCTCCACGGGACACCGTCGCGTTTTCAGCCTTCTCACCGGCCTGATCGGCGCCCGCATCGTGGCGATCTATTTCGAGGTGTTCGGCTCGCTGATGAGCACGGGCCTCGGCCTCATCACCGGCGGCGCCCTCACGCTTCTGCTCGCCTGGGCCTGGACCCGGATGTCCAAGGACATGGTGCAATCTTCGAAGGGGAGGCCCTGAGATGTCGCGCAGGGTTTTGCGTTGGGTGGCGCTGTGCTTGCCTTTGTTGGCACTCGCAGCCGGCATCGTTCGCGGGGAGCGACTGCTTCGATCGGGGTCGGAGTGGAGGCTCGACATCACGGCCTACGATCCACGCGACCCGCTTCGCGGGCGGTATCTGCAATTCACGGTGGTCGAGCGTTGGGGGGAGGCGCTCGAACCAGGCCCGCCGGAGCAGTTGCCTTGCGCATGCCTCGAGCGTGCGAGCATGGCCGACTCGGCGACGCTTCGGGCGGCCTCCTGCGAGCGTGCCAAGGAGCAGTGCGGGGCTTTCGTTCGCCGCGACGCTCTTCAGAATCTGAACCGTCTCTACGTCCCCGAGACGCGGGCCGCTGCGCTCGAGGAGCGACTGCGAACGGCGACTTCGGTCGGTCGTGGCCACGCGCAGATCCTCGTCGTCGTGGACGACGAAGGGCGCATCGCGGCCGTCGATCTGCTCGTCGACGGAGAGTCGATGCTCGAAGAGTAGGGAGCTATTGCACGATGATCGTGCAGGTCGCGCTGCAATTGGACCCTGGTGCGCCGTTGTCCGGGCCGGCGTCGCAGTCTTCGCCGAGCTCGGGTTGCCGGATGCCATCGCCACAGCTCGGGCCGAGCGTGCAGTCGGGGTTGCAACCGTTGGGTCCGCCGAGGTTGTCACCGTCGTCGCACTCCTCGAATTCCTCGTCGACGACTCCATCACCGCAGTGGGGTCCGAGCGCCGAGCAGTCGGGCAGACAATGGCCGTATTCGCCGGTGTTTTGACCCGGGCCATCGTCGCAGAACTCGAACCGCGTCGCGACGCCATCGCCGCATTCGTAGTCACAGGTCGATCGTTCGGTGACGAAACCGTCCAGCGTGAGCGTGAAGTTCGATGCGTTGGTGTGACGCTCGGCATGGAAGATCGCGACCTCGTAGACGTTGCCCTCGGTGAGCCGGTCTTTGCAGGTAGCGACGATGCCGTCTTGCTCGTCGCTGTTGGCCGCGGTCGGATCGGCAAAGCTCATCACGTCGCTGCGGCTCGGGTGAAGCCCGCCCACGTCGAGACACAAGAAGCCGTCGACGAAGACCCAGAGGTCGTCATCTCCGCTGAAGGAAAGCACCTCGTCGCCTTGGTAGACGAAGAAGTAGTGCACCTCGGTCGTGAAGCCGAAGTTGCGTGGGTCACCTCCGACGTTCGGCACGAATCGCGTCTCGCCATGCGTGGGCTCGCTCGGCCACGTGAAGGGCGCAAGAGCCGGATCGTCGAGGGGAAAGAACGCGTTGCTCGAGAACTGATAGACGTTGTCGCCAATCGCGTCGAGCGCGAGCTCGCTCACGATCTCGAGATTGCCCTCGGGGTCGAGCGAGGGGCTGGTCCGATACCACTGCGCGAACGATTCGGCGCTGTGCGGCGGGCCTTCGTTCGAGCCCGAGACGTAGACGTTCTCGCCGGAGAACGTGGGCTTGCCATCGACGTCGAGGAAGTCCTCGGTGATGTCGAACGCGATCGAGTTGTTCGAGTCGTTCGGGTTGTTGAAGTCGGGGCTGTAGGGCCCGGGTAGCGAGCTGCTGTAGCTCCGGAAATCACGGAAGATGACCGGAACGGTGAGCTCGCCCGGGAGCTCCACCGGGGACAACACACACTGGAACCCCTCCTCGACTTGGCAGGTGCTCGAGCAGCCGTCCCCGTCGTTGGTGTTCCCGTCGTCGCAGGCTTCGTCGGTGCCGGGAAGGATCACGGCGTCGCCACAAACCGCCACGCAGACGCCTCCGGCGCAGTTGGGCTCGTTGTGACAGTCGGCATCGCAGCCATCGAAGGGCGTGACGTTGCCATCGTCGCACTGCTCGGTCCCTTCGCGGACGCCGTCGCCGCAAGTGGTCGCCTCGCACGCTTCGCCGGGAATCTCGCATTGGAAGCCGTCCTCGAGCTGGCAATCGGCCGAGCAACCGGGGGAGCTCGCATTGGCGTCGTCGCATTGCTCGAAGCCGGCCACGATCCCGTCCCCACATTCGGTCGCGACGCAGGCGACGCCCGGAAGCGCACAAGTCCATCCATCTTGCCTCTGGCAGAGGGCACTACAGCCATCCCCGTCCTGGTCGTTGCCATCGTCGCAGGTCTCCGGCGGATCGATGCGCGAGTCGCCGCAGACGATCGGCACGCAGGCCACGCCGACCGCAGGGCACCGGTATCCATCTTCGATCATCATGCAGTTCGCGGCACACCCATCGCCGCCTTCGGCGTTCCCGTCGTCACACGCTTCGACGGCTTCGCGGACGCCGTCCCCGCAACCTTCGAAGAAGCTGCCGCCGACGCCGCCTTGACCACCTTGGCCTGCTTGCCCCGCGGTGCCGCCGGTTCCGCCCGAGCCAAATCCGCCAGCACCCGCCGTGCCGCCCGCGCCTCCGGTGCCGCCGGTTCCGCCGCCCGGCTCAGACGAATCGCCGCAGCCCGCCGTCACGAGCAAAGCCAATGAAAGGGCGACGATGCGCCCCGAGCCCCCCATCTGTCTCATGGCTTCATCGTAGAGGTTTCGAAAGCGCAGCGGCAAACGAGGCCTCGAGCGAGCCGCACGGATCGAGACGAAAAATCCCCGCGCTTCGTCTCGCCAATGCAATTATTGCTTGACCTTGCGGCGTTTGCCGTGTGAGCGTCCCGCTGACCGGGCCGAGCGAATGGAGCTGGAATTTGGCGGAGCCCCGTGTTCCAACGGCTCTTGCGTGAAGCTCCGGTCATGAGCTGAATCGGAGTCGGAAGGAGCGGCCGCCATGGAGTCGATCAAGCAATCATTGTCCATCTCTTTTGGCGTCTTGCTGATGGCGTTCGCCGGGAGCCTCGCCGTTCCGCAGACCGTCCATGCGGGCGCCGGCGACTTCAGTTACTCGACCGGCACGGGCACGCCGCAGAGCTGGTCGGGCTTCGGCGATTCGATCATGGCGGGCTACTGCGGGCTCTTTTGCTCGATCAAGTCGTATGCCTCGTATTACGCGGACTCGGCGGCCGCCGAAAACGATTGGGCGGTGAGCCTTCAGGCGAGGCCGCAATCGGGCGAGACCACCATTCAGATCTACGAGGAAATGGCGGTCAATCACATCAGCGAGCTCCGCAACGCCGACATGGTGATGTGGTCCGCCGGCGGAAACGACTTCTTGAATGCGAGGGACGCGTACGCGTCGTCGTGTGACGTCGGGGCGCTCGACCAAGCGATGACGGACTGGCGAGCGGACTGGGATCTGATCATCTCTTTGGTCTCCGCGGAGGCCAAGCCCGAGGCGATCGTGCGCACGATGAACATCTACTACCCCGACCCCGATCGCGACCGCTCGAACTTCTGCGGCTCGGTTTCCGATTTCGAGGTGTTCTTTCCGCGGCTGCTCGATGCGGGCGACTACATGTGCACCACCGCGTCGATGGCGGGCTTCTTGTGCGCGGACTCGATCTCGGCGATGAACTGCGACGAGATCGACGCCAATCACACGATCGACCCGAACTGCCTCGATCCGAGTGGGAGCAACCTCCGCGATCCGCTGGCCGTCATCAAATACGTCGATGGCGTGGCCACGTCGTGGCCCTCCGGCAGCAACTCCGGCATGATCCAAAGCGACCGGACGCATCCCGGCGCGGCCGGGCACCGATACATCGCTGCCGCGCACCATGCGCTTGGCTATGCGGACGTGCCTGGGTCCTCGGTGTGTGGAGACGCCACCTGTGACCCCGGGGAAGACCCTGCGAGCTGTCCGGCCGATTGCCCGGACGTATGCGGCGATGCGCTTTGCACCGGCGCCGAGGATCCGGCGAGCTGTAGCGCGGACTGTCCTGACGTGTGCGGAGACGCGCTCTGCACGGGGTCGGAGGGGACCACCACCTGTCCCGAGGACTGTGGCACGCTTTGCGGCGACGGAGTCTGCAACGGCGCCGAGACCGAGCAGAGTTGCGCCGACGATTGCGCGGTGGTTTGCATCGCGGATGGCGAGGGCCTCGGCTGCGATGCCAACACGCCGTGCTGCTCCGGGGTAGGCAACTGCACCGGTGGCAAGCCCTCCAGCCGGGTCTGCGCGCCAGCGCCCTCGGTGTGCGGTGACGGCCTCGTCGAGGGAGGCGAGGACTGCGAGGATGGCGTGCCCTTGGCCGACACCTGCGAGAGCCTCGGCTTCACCGGTGGCACCCTCAGCTGCGACGTCGCGAGCTGCTCGTACGACACCAGCGCCTGCTCGGGCGGCGCGACTTGCGCGGCCTCGAAGGAGGCTTGCACGGTCGACGCGGACTGTTGCTCGAACAACTGCAGGGGCGGCACCTGCAAGGGCAACTAGCAACCGATCGGTCCCGGCCATCGGCCCTTACCTGAAAACCGCGCTGAGCGGAGGTCTCTTCGCCGCCGCGCTGCCCCCGTGGGATCTGCACTGGCTCGGATGGATCGCCTTGGTCCCCTGGCTCTCGGCGGTCGCGCGCGCTCGGAGCACGGCGCAGGCGATCGGGCTCGGCTTCGTACTGAGCTTTTTGGTGGGTCTGCTCGTGGCGCCCTGGGTCGCCACGGCCGTTCACGAGTTCGCCGGGCTCCCGTGGGCGCTCAGCGTGCTCGCGTGGCTGATCTTCGCGGCGGCGTTCGCCCAGCCGCATCTTGTAGTCATGGCTCCTTTGGTCCGTTGGGCTTGCGCGCGGACCGAGCAGCTCCCGACCGCCGGCGCTTCGATCCTCTTGGGCTCGGGCGTGGCGCTCCTCTACGCAGGACTCGATGCGGCGGTTCCCCGGCTCTTCGATGCGGGAATCGGGTACGCGCTCCATGACGCCGAGACCCTGCGTCAGGCCGCCGACCTGGGGGGTATGCCGCTGCTCACCTTCTTGGTGGTCTTCGTCAATGCGATGCTCTGGAGGATCGGGACGACGCTCGGGCGGTCGGAACGCGGTCGGATCTCGGTATCGCACGCGGCTGCGCTCGTCGTGATCCTCGGCAGCGCCTACGGCTATGGCGCCGTTCGGCTCTCCCGAGTGCGAGCCGCCATCGAAGATCCAGACTCGATGCTGCAGGTCGCCGTGGTGCAGGGCAACGTGCCGAACGAAACGCGCCTCGCCTGGGCCCGCGGCGACGAGCGGGCGGCGGAGCGACAGCTCAGTGCGTACATGTTGCCCACCGAAGAGCTGATCGCCCAGAGCCCGCGACCCGACCTGGTGGTTTGGCCCGAAGCGACGTTCCCGGGCGTCTTCTTGCAGCCGTTTTCGACCCTGCAACGCGGACGGGCCAACAAGCTCGACCGGCAACTGCTTCGGCTCGCGCGTCCCATCGTCTTCGGCGCCTACGATCTCGAAGGTGAAGGCGACGGACGCATCCTCTACAACGCGCTCTTTGCGATCAATCCGCGCTACGACGAGCCCGGGGCTCGAGGGACGGTGCAGCGATACCGCAAGCACCGCCTCCTGGCTTTTGCGGAGCACATCCCTTGGGTGTCCCAAAACGAGTGGTTCAAGACCAACCTCCCGAGTCTGGGCTTTTTCGGGGCGGGTCCGGGGCCTGGGCTTTTCGCGCTGACGACGGCCGACGGCAAAGACGTGAGGCTGGTGCCGTTCATTTGCAGCGAGTCGCTTTCCTCGGGCCACGTCGTGCAGGGCGTGCGGCAAGGGGGCGAGCTCTTGCTCAACGTCGGAAGCGACGGTTGGTTTGGAGGGTGGGGCGAGCCCCAATTTCACCTCGCGGTCTCCAAGATGCGCAGCGTCGAGACACGCCGGTCCCAGATCCGCGCCGCCAACACCGGGATCTCCGCGATCATTCTTCCCGATGGCACCGTTGCAGAGCGTACGGAGATCGGCGCCCAAACCTCGATGCAGGCCGCGGTTCCGGTCGTGACCGGCGTCGATGCGCTCATGCTCGGCTGGGGGCGCTGGTTCGGCTGGGGGTCTCTGGTGCTCGGAGCCGTCGTGTTGGCGGCCGTGCCCCTCGGTGGAGCGCGCAATCGAGGGCGAGGATAGCGCGATGCAGTGGCAGCTCTGTTTCGTCTCGATCGCTCCGCTCGTGGCCTACGTGTTGTTTTGGAGCCGCGGCGAGCATCGAGTGGGGATCGGCGCCGCCCAAGCGGTCGCGGCGATCGAGCTCGTCTACAACTCGCTTGCGCTCGGACGGATCGAGCCGGTCTCGCTGGTGAGCTTTCTGCTGTTCGTGGTGCTCGGGTGGGTGTCTTTTCGTCGGAACGACGATGTCTATTTCAAGCTTCAGCCGGTCCTGCTCGAGGTCGTTCTCGCGGGGGTCATGATCTATTTCTACGCGGCTCTCGATGTCCCGCTTCTGAAGGTCTTTGCCGAAGATTACGTCGGCCTTCACGATTCGCTGTCCGCGTATCAGCGGGGCTATGCGACCGTATACACGACGACCCTGTCGAGAAGCCTGCCTCCGGTGATGCTCGTGCATGCCGCGTGGACCGCGTACTTCGCCGTCGCTCGATCGACGTGGGCCTGGTTTCTGGTGCGGGTGATCGGCTTCTACGCGATGGTCGGCGCATTGTTCTTGGCCGAACGACTGCTGGGGGTCACGCCCTGAGGCACGAGTAGCCATGTCCGGCCGAATGCTCGCCCCCCAACTCGGAACCTTGCTCTCGACCGCATGCGTCGCGCTGGCCTTCCCTCAGGTGGAGTGGTGGCCGTTGGTTTGGATCGCGCTCGTGCCTTGGTTCTTCAGCTTGCGCCGATGC
>CAZBWQ010000024.1:0-30928 GCA_964495565.1 uncultured Sandaracinaceae bacterium
TGCTTCATACCGGCCGAACCGTGCGCGCGGCGATCGAATGCCGGCAAGACCACGGCCGCCCTGCGCGCGTTTGGCTGGCCGTGCTGTGCGATCGCGGGGGCCGGGAGCTGCCGATTGCGCCCGATTTCGTCGGGCGCACCATCGACGTCGAGCCGGCCGGGCGTCTGGACGTCTGGATCGATGCCGCCGGTCCCGACCGCGTCGTCTTGATGGAGGCTCCATGATGGCTGGGCTCACGAGGCGCAGCCTTCTCGATACCGAAGGGCTCACCCGGGCCGAGGTGGAGCGCATTCTCGATACGGCCGAGGTGTTTCTCGAAGTGTCGCGCCGGCCCGTTCGAAAGGTGCCGACACTTCGGGGCAAGACCGTCATCAATCTCTTTTACGAAGCCTCGACCCGGACGCGCACGTCCTTCGAGCTCGCCGGCAAGCGCCTGAGCGCCGACGTCATCAACATGAACGTGTCGGCCTCGAGCGTGAAGAAGGGCGAGACGCTTCAAGACACTTGCCGAACTCTCGAGGCGATGCATCCCGACGTCGTGGTGATCCGCCACAACGCTTCGGGCGCCCCGTACTACGTCGCCTCCAAGATCCAATGCAGCGTGATCAACGCAGGCGACGGGATGCACGCCCATCCCACACAAGCCTTGTTGGACGCCTTCACGATTCGTCGTGAGAGAGGAACCCTCGAGGGCCTCGTCGTCACGATCGTCGGTGACATCGCGCACTCTCGCGTCGCGCGGTCCAATGCGCATCTGCTCCGTCTGTTCGGATGCGAGGTGCGCGTCGTGGGGCCGAGGACACTGCTCCCTGCTGCCGTCGATTCGCTCGGCGTCCGTGTGTTCGATCGGCCGGAGCAAGCATTGGAGGATGCGGATGTCGTCATGGTGCTCCGCATTCAAAGCGAACGCCTCGAAGGGGCGCTTCTTCCGAGCCTTCGCGAGTACGCTCGAACTTTCGGCATCGGCCCGCGCACCATCGAATACGCGAAACCAGACGCGATCGTCATGCATCCAGGACCGATGAACCGAGGAGTCGAGATCGAGAGCGTCATCGCAGACGGAGAGCGGAGCGTCGTCCTCGAGCAGGTGGAAGCCGGCGTGGCGGTGCGGATGGCGCTTCTCTATCTCTTGGCGGGGGAAGCGACCGAGCCTCCGCGTGTGGGTGAAGGAGTTTGAGCGGCGTTCGAACAGGGCTCGACCGGATTGCCGATGGCGACTTGGACGCGCGGCGTCTGGTTTCGGGGCGGCGGATCGGGCTCCTCGCGCACGCAGCCAGCGTCGACCGGCAGCTCCGTCCCGCAACCACGGTGTTGGAGCAGGCCGGCGCCCGAATCGTCGCGTTGTTCGGTCCCGAGCACGGGTTCGCGGGCGCCGCTCAAGACATGGTGGGGGTCGAAACCGACGACGGTCGCGACGTCGTGGTGTATTCGCTCTACGGGGACGACCCCGAGGCGCTCAGCCCGCAGCCCGAGTGGCTGCGCGATCTCGATGCGCTCGTCATCGACCTGCAAGACGTCGGGTCTCGGTATTACACCTACGTGTGGACGGCCGCGCTCGCCCTCAAAGTGGCTGCGTCTCAGGGCGTCGAGGTCGTCGTGTTGGACCGTCCCAATCCACTCGGCGGCGTGCGGGTGGAAGGTGCACCCCAGCTCGAAGGATACTGTTCGTTCGTCGGCCTTCATCCGACGTCGGTCCGCCACGGCCTCACGCTCGCCGAGATCTTGCGCTTCGTGTCCATGCTCGAGCAGCTCGATCAGGACGCGATGCAGGCGATCGTCATGGATGGTTGGCGGCGCGAGATGAATTGGCACGAGACCGGGCTTCCCTGGGTGATGCCTTCGCCCAACATGCCGACCGTCGATACCGCGCTCGTGTATCCGGGGGGTTGCTTGATCGAGGGAACCAGGCTCTCCGAGGGGCGCGGCACGACCCGGCCCTTCGAGCTTTGGGGAGGACCGGAGGTCGACGTGACGGTGCTTCTCGAGCTCGACCTGCACGGCGCCGCGCTTCGGCCGGTCGAGTTCGTGCCGACCTTCCAGAAGCATGCCGGCCGCGCTTGCCGGGGTGTGCAAGTCCACGTGACCGATCCGTGGATCTTCCGCCCCTACGAGGCATACGCGCGGATGTTGGCGGCGGTCTTGCCCGGCTCGAGCCCGGCCGAGCGCTGGCGAACCGACCCGTATGAGTTCGTGTCGGATCGTCCCGCGATCGATCTTCTGACCGGTGGCCCGGCTTTCAGGGAGGCGGTGGACGCGGGCGGCTCGATCGACGATTGGCTTTCGGAGCAGTCCCGGCAAGCTGCGCGCTTCGACACGGAGCGTCGCGCTGCGTGGCTCTACGAGAAGTGACGGAAGCCGCTCTGCTCGAGCTCGATTGCGCGGCCGCTCTCGTCGACGACTCGCACGCTCGTGTCCTCGGTGACTCGGCCGATTCGAGTCGCGATCGCATCGGCCTGCGCGGAAGGGGGCGCCGTGAAGAGGAGCTCGTAGTCTTCTCCCCCGCGGAGCGCGAGCTCGATCGGGTCGAGGCCGAGGGCGCGGCAGGTGTCCTCGTAGCCAGGCATGAAGGGGAGGGCGTTTGCGAGCAACGTCGCACCGACGCGGGATGCGGTGCATACGTGTGTCAGGTCTTGCAGGCAGCCATCGGAGATGTCGACGGCCGAGGTGGCGAGCCGCGACAACGCGTTCGCGGCTTGGCCGTTGATCGGCGGGCGCCGCCAACGCTCGGCGAACCGCAGGGCGTGCTCGAGATCGAGCCTGCCGGCCTTCAGGACTTCGAGCCCGAGCGCGGCGGCTCCCACCGCGCCCGTCACGTACACGGCATCGCCTGGCCTGGCCCCGTCCCTCCCGACCGGCTCGGCGATCGGCATTCCGAAGACTGTGGTCGTGATCGCCAATTCGTTTCCACGGCTCAGGTTGCCGCCGACGACCCGCGCGCCCGTGCTTCCGGCGGCCTCGGCGATGCCTTCGATCAGCGCTTCGAAATCCACGTCCGAGAGACCCTCTGGCAAATTGAGCGCCAGCACGGACGCGCTCGGCATCGCGGCCATCGCCCAGATGTCGCTCACCGCCGCGACCATCGCTCGGTACCCGACGTCACGATGGGCGATGATATCCAGCGTGAAGTGCACGTGCTCGACCTGCGTATCCACGGTGATGACGGTGGGGCGGTTCCCGAAGTCGAGCACCGCGGCGTCATCGCCGATGCCGATCACGATGCGCTCGTCCCCTCCGTGCAGCGCAAAACGGCTCTTCATCCACTCGATCTTGGCGAACTCGTCACGCATCGGCCGGGACCGCGGGTAGGGTGATCGTGAAGGAAGTGCCTTCGCCCGGCTTGCTGTGTACCTCGATCGCTCCGTCGTGTGCGTCCACGAGCTGCCGCACGATCGAAAGACCGAGGCCGGCGCCTCCGTGCGTGCGCGTCGTGCCTCCATCGACCTGGTAGAATACGTCGAAGATTCTCGCGAGCTCGTCCTCGGCGATTCCCTTGCCGCTGTCCCGCACGCGGAGCACGACCGACCCACGGGTCACGCCATCCGACTGTTCCGTCCCTCGACCAGGGCTGGTCGTCGCCTCGAGGGAAACGAGGCCTCCCTCTTGCGTGAACTTGATCGCGTTGTCCGCGAGATTGAGCACGATCTGCCGCAGCCGAACGGGATCGCCCCAGATCTTGGGCGTGTCGGGTGACACCTGCACGTCCAAGACGATGTTTCGTCGATTCGCGGCCGGGACGATCGTCGAAACCACCCCTGATAGAAGCGCCCGGGGATCGACGCCCTCGGGTTGCAGCTCGAGGGTCTTGGCCTCCAGACGTCCCAGATCCAACAGGCTGCCGATCAGACCGAGGAGCTCGTCCGCTTTTTCGTGGATCGTCTCGAGGATTTCGGCCTGACCGCCGCTCAGCGCTCCGACGGCTCCACTCTGCAACATCTCCGTGTAACCGATGATCGAAGTGAGGGGGCTTCGAAGCTCGTGGCTGACCGTCGCCAAGAAGGTCGACTTCAGCTTTTCGAATTCCCGCAGCTCCCCCGCGGAGCTCGACGACGCCTCACTCGTTCTCTTTGCGGTCTCGTCCGGATCTTCGGTCATGATGGTCGTCGCCCCGCGTCCCGCGGTCACCCTCGCATCAGGAGCCACGCCCCGGCCCCCATCAACAACAGCATGATCGTGAAGGCGACCCAGGTCAGGGTCCTTTTGTGGCTGGCAACCGCCGGGACGACGCGTGTGTCCTGCAGACGTTGCGCAGCCAAGGTGAGGAGCCTCTCGATGTGCCTTTCCGCATCCTCTCGTCGCGCCGGATTCGTGTCCCGGACGTGCCGGTAGCGCGTTCCCGCCTCGGGAAGTCGGTCGAGGGCCACGCAAATGGCCACGAACCGGCGGTGCGCCTCCTCGCTTCCCCATTCGGCCTCGACCCGTGCCCACGCCTCGTCGATCGGATCCAAGGCCCTCAGGGTAGCATGGAGCTCTTGGGCTCCGGGCGCCTAGGGGCTCGGGATCGCGGAGGAAAATGGGGCGCGGTCGGCGGTCGGGGGAACAGCGCGCCGCCTGCCTGGCGTTGATCGGTGTAGGCAGATTCCTTCCCACACCCATTCCCACGTTTGATACCGATTCGAGACGAGCAAAAAACCCTTTTAATTCTGTCACTTGGACTGAAGAAAGAAGTTGACATTCCAGGAGCCTGCACCGTAGTTTCCGACCCTGGTGGGAACTTGTGGGATCAAGTGCCAACCACCCCTGAAAGCACGAGAGGGCTGGATTGTTCCGAGGACGCTACGAGCACAGCATCGATGCCAAGGGCCGTACCTCGGTGCCTTCCCGGTTTCGCGAAGTGATGGTGGCGCAGGGCGATTCGAAGTTGGTCGTCACGACGGGCTTGGACACCTGCCTGGTCGCTTATCCGATGGCGGAGTGGCTCGCCTTCGAGAAGCGTTTGTCCGAGCTTCCTCGCTTTGACACCGACGTCGTCACGCTGAAACGCATCTACGTATCGGGCGCCGTCGAGTGCGAGATCGACAAGGTGGGTCGCATCCTGATCCCCGCCGCGCTCCGCAAGCACGCGCGCCTCCAGCGCGACGCGCTGTGGGCAGGCATGGGGAGCTATCTGGAGCTCTGGGCCAAAGAGAGCTTCGAGGATCTACGCCAAGACGTGCTGAGCGACGAGGACCGCCGGCTCGGCATTGCGAAGCGGCTCGCGGAGCTGGGGCTATGACCGCGTTCGAGCACACCCCGGTCCTGGTCGACGAGGTGCTCGCGCAGCTCCGTCCGGAAGCCGGTGGCGTGTACGTCGACGTCACCGTCGGAGGAGGGGGCCATGCGCGCGCGATCCTGGAGCAAAGCGGCCCAGACGGACGTCTGATCGGGACCGACCGCGATCCGGCGGCCCTCGAGGCCGCGGCGTCGGCGCTCGCCGAGTTCCAGCATCGCGTCACGTTGCGCAAAGCGCGACTCCGCGAGCTCGGTGCCGTGCTGCAGTCCCTCGCGGTCGACGAGGTGGACGGAATCCTCGCGGACTTGGGGGTCAGCTCGGCGCAGCTCGATCGTGCGGAACGAGGTTTTTCACTCGCCAAGGAAGGGCCGATCGACATGCGGATGGACCCGACCGAAGGAGAAACGGCGCTCGATCTCATCGCCCGCACCGCCGAAAGCGAGCTTGCCGATCTGATCTACGAATACGGTGAGGAGCACCGATCGCGACGCATCGCGCGCGCCCTGAAGCACGCATGCGAGCGTGGAGAGCTCCAGACCACCGGGGATCTTCGACGCGCCGTCATTCGCGCGACGGGTGGACGCCGCGGCCGGATCGATCCCTCGACCAAGACCTTTCAAGCCCTTCGCATCGCATTGAACGAGGAGCTCGACGATCTCGAAGCGTTGCTCGAGCAAGCGCCCGGGGTGCTCCGGGTCGGAGGCGTGCTGGCGGTCATCAGCTTTCACTCGTTGGAGGATCGAATCGTCAAGCACACCTTTCGGAATGCCGTCGATTGGGTCCCATTGACCAAGCGTCCGATCGTCGCCTCGGAAGAGGAACGCGATCGCAACCCGAGGTCTCGGAGCGCGAAGCTTCGGGCCGCCCGTCGGACGGAGGCTGCGGCATGAAGAATCGCTTCTTGTCGTTGTGGTGCGTTGCCGTGTTTGCGACGGCTGCCGCCTTCGTCGTGCACCTCGCAATCCGGTTCGAGACGGTGCGGCTCGGCTACGAGGTCAGCGAAGAGCGCGAGCGTCAACGGGAGCTCCTGCAGGATCGCCGCCTGCTCTCGATCGAGGCGGCGACGTTGCGGCAGAGCGGCCGCATCGAGACGATCGCGAGAAGCACGCTGGGCATGGAGGTGCCCAAGCCCATGCGCATCATCACGATGAAGGATCAAGGCAAGGCTCCCGCGGCGGGGAGAGTTCGATGAAGGCGCACGTCAACAAGCACGAGCGATGGTTTCGGGCGCGCATCGCGCTGTTGGGCTTGGCGCTGGTGACGATGGCGGCCATCGTGATGGTTCGCGCCTTTCATCTCCAGATCGCGAGCGGTGAACGGTTGCGGGAGATGGCGGAGGATCAGCACCTTCGTGAGCTCCGCGTGTCTCCGCGACGGGGAGCGATCTACGACCGACATGGCGCAGAGCTGGCGGTGAGCGCGGACGTCGACAGCGTGTACGCGAATCCTCGTCGGCTTCGCGCGATGGAGCAGAACCCGCAGATCGTGGCTCGGAGGCTCGCCAAGATCCTCGACACGGATCCGGGCAAGCTGTCCAAGAGACTGGCTTCGGATCGTTACTTCGTGTGGATCAAACGGCGTGTCACTCCCCACGAGGCCAGCCGCGTTCGAGAGCTCGACATCCCCGGGGTGGAGCTCACGACGGAAGCGCGCCGCTACTACCCGAACCGCCATCTCGCCGCGCACCTGCTGGGCTTTGCCGACATCGACGGGCGTGGCATCGAGGGCATGGAGCTGGCCTACGAGGAGAGGCTGCGAGGCTCCGACCGGCGGGTGGCCGCCATTCGGGATCGAAGGGGACAGGTGGTCTTCGCCGACGACCTCGAGGATGACCGTTCGATGCAGGGGCAGAACGTCGTCCTGACCATCGACAAGGCGATCCAGCACGTCGCGGAGCGCGAGCTCGCCCTCGGGGTGCGCACGTTCGAAGCGCGCGGCGGGAGCGTCGTCGTGATGGACCCGTCCACCGGCGAGATCCTCGCGCTGGCGAACTATCCGCCTTTCAACCCCAACGAGCCGTCCAAGCATCCGGTCGCCCATCGTCGAAACCGTGCGCTCGTCGACCGGTTCGAGCCTGGATCCACGATCAAGCCTTTCACGATGGCGGCCGCGCTGACGGCCGGCACGATCAAGCCGAACCAATCGATCAACTGCGAAAACGGCGTGGCTCGAATCGGTGGCCGACGCTTGCACGACGCGCACCCCTACGAGTGGTTGACGCCTACGCAAGTGCTCGCGCATTCGAGCAACATCGGCACGGCGAAGATCGCGCTCGAGCTGGGCAAGAAGGAGCTCTACCGGGCGTTTCGTCGCTTCGGTTTCGGTGAGCCGACCGGCCTCGGCATCCCCGGAGAGACGGCTGGCATTCTGCGCCACTACAGGCGCTGGTACGACATCGACACCGCAGCCGTCTCGTTCGGTCAGGGCATGAGCGTGACGAACGTTCAACTCGCGACGGCGATGAGCGCCATCGCCAACGGCGGGCAACTGATGCAGCCGATGTTGGTTCGGCGCATGACCGATGGACACGGCAGGACGGTCGAAGAGCACAAGCCGAAAACCCGCCGGCAAGTCGTTCCACGCCGCGTCGCCAAGCTCGTCGGCCAGATGCTCACCGCCGTCACCGAGCCGGGCGGGACGGCCATGGAGGCCGCAGTCGACGGATACATCGTCGCCGGCAAGACGGGAACCGCACAAAAGGCCGACTACGTCCGCGGCGGATACGCGAAAGACCAATGGCTCGCGTCCTTCATCGGCTTCGTTCCCGCCGACCGGCCCGCGATCGTGATCTCCGTCGTCATCGACGAGCCCGTGATCGCCCACTACGGGGGCACCGTCGCCGGACCGGTCTTTCGGCGAATTGCCGAGGTCGCCCTTCGTCACCTGGGCATTCCACCGGCAGGGCGGCCCGATCCGGTTCTCGCGAAAAGCATCCCGCGACCAGAGCGGCCCGTTGCGGTCGAAGCGCCTGGCAAGCCGGACGAGGTACCCGTCGAAGCCGGGCAAAGCGTCGTTCCGGACGTTCGCACGCTGCCGCTCCGGGACGCGGTGATCGCGCTGCACGCCAAGTCTCTCGTGCCCGAGGTTTCTGGGTCGGGCATCGTCGTCACGCAGCAGCCGCCACCCGGGAAGAAATTGCCTCACGGCTCGGTCGTGCGAATCGCGCTCGAGGGGCGCCAGCTCGATTCGGCAAGCTCGGAGCCGGAGTCGGGCTCCCCTACTTTGACGGCCGCGGTGACCCGGAGGCCGCATGCCCCGTGACTGGAGTCGAGGCATGACGCTCGAGCAGCTGCGACTCGGAGGCGTGGGCGGCCGAGTTTCGGGCTCGCGAGCGCAGCGAGTCAGCGGAGTTCAGCACGATTCGAGAAAGGTTCGATCCGGGGATCTCTTCGTCGCGATGCGGGGTGCGCTGCACGACGGGACTCGGTTCGTCGAGGACGCCTTGTCCCGGGGCGCCGCCGCCGTGATGGCGGAGGAGCGCCTTCCCTACGACGTCGCCCAGCTCACGGTTCCCGATGCTCGCCTCGGGCTCGCGCACGCGGCCGAGCTCGTCTACGGATCGCCGACCCAAACCCTGCACACGGTCGGGATCACCGGCACGAACGGGAAGACGACCACCGCCCACCTGTTGAAACGCGCCATCGAAGCGGCGTCCGGTCGCGTCGCGCTGGTCGGCACCACCGGTTTCGCGTCCCCGGGATCCGAGCGACCCTCGACCCACACCACTCCGGAAGCCGACGACATTTCGCGTTTCGCCCGCGAAGCCTTGGACGACGGTGCGACCCATCTCGTGCTCGAGGTGTCGAGCCATGGCTTGGCTCTGCAGCGGGTGGATGCGCTTCGTTTCGAGGTGGCTGCGTTCACGAACCTGTCCCGCGATCATCTCGACTTCCACGGCACGCTCGAGGCCTATTTCGAGTGCAAAGCGAGGCTGTTCACCGAGCTGGCACCCCGGTCGTCAGTCGTCTACGTGGACGATCCGTTTGGCGCCCGTCTCGCGGAGCGCATCCGTGGGCCGCTCTTGCGCTGTTCGAAAGGTGGAACCGACGCTGACATCCGGGCGCACGATTGGACGGCCACACGCGACGGCATCCAAGCGGATGTCGAAACCCCGGCTGGTCCGATCGCGCTGCGCAGCCCGATGCTGGGCGAGCACAATCTCGAAAATCTATTGGTCGCGCTCGGCTGTGCATACGCATTGGGGCTCGACCTGAACGTCGTCGCGCAGGCATGGAGCGCGACCTCGGGAAGCCCTGGAAGGTTGGAGCGCGTGGCGCATCCAGGCGACGTCGCGGTGCTCGTCGACTACGCGCACACGCCAGATGCGCTGCTTCGGGTCTTGCGGACCATGCGTGCCGTCACGCCGAGCCGGCTGATCGTGGTGTTCGGTGCAGGCGGGGATCGGGACCGAGGCAAACGACCCGAAATGGGCCGCGTGGCGATGGAAAACGCCGATCTGTGCATCCTGACGAGCGACAACCCCCGAAGCGAGGATCCCATGAAGATCCTCGGCGAGGTCGAAGCGGGGACGCGCTCGACGGGTGCGCCGCGTTTCGACCCGGCGGAGATCACGACGGCGGCGCGCGGGTACTGCCTGCTCGTCGACCGCAAAGAGGCCATCCGCTGCGCGATTGCCGCCGCTCGACCCGGAGACACCGTCTTGTTGGCGGGCAAAGGCCACGAAACGTACCAGATCATCGGGTCCGAGCGCAGGGAGTTCGACGACCGGGCCGAAGCGCGCGCCGCCATTGCCGCTCTCGGGGGACAATCCTGATGGCCACTCCAATTCCTCGGAACCAGGCACGCTTTCGTCCCGACGACGTCGTCGCCGCCACCCACGGGGTCTTGCGCGGCCCTGCCTGGGAAGAGGTGTGTGGAGTGGTCACCGACTCGCGTGCCGTCCAGCCCGGCAATCTGTTCGTGGCGCTTCGCGGGGATCAGTTCGACGCGCACGACTTTTGCGTCCAAGCCTTCGATTCCGGAGCGGCTGCGGTGATGGTCGAGGTCGGCACCTCGCTTCCCGAGCACGTGAGCGCGATCGAGGTCGAAGACACGTTGCACGCCTTGGGTGAGCTGGCTCGGGCGCACCGGAACGCTTGGACGGGCAAGCTCGTCGCGATCACCGGGTCGGTCGGAAAGACCACCACCAAAGAGATCGTCTCGGCGGGCCTCCGCGCCGCCGGTCACCGAGTCCTGGCGACGACCGGCAATCTGAACAACCGGATCGGGGTTCCCATGACGTTGTTTCAGCTCGACGAGACGGTCGAGGTCGCCGTGATCGAGATGGGAACCAGTGAGCCCGGGGAAATCGCGCGCCTCGCGGAAATCGGTGCTCCGGACGTGGGGGTCGTCACGCGGGCCAGCCTCGCCCATACCCAAGGGCTCGGGTCGGTCGAAGCGGTCGCCGACGAGAAGGTGTCCCTCCTACGGGCGCTGGCGACCGACGGGGTCGCGATCGCGTACGGCGACGACGAGCCGGTGAAGAAGCGGGCATCGGTCATACGAGCGAAGAGGAAGCTCTTTTACGGCCGCGCGGCAGGAAACGACGTGCGGGTTTTGGACTGGGTCGTCGACGCGACCGGTACCCAGGCGCGTTTTCAGGTTCGCGGCAAGGACGTCGAGGTTCGGATCGGTCTTCTCGGGGAGGGCGCGGTGCTGAACACCGCCGCCGCGTTGGCCATCACGCTGGGCCTCGAAGAGTCGATCGAGGAAGTGATCGCTGGGTTCGTCGACGTCCAGCCTCCTCCGGGTCGGATGCAGCCGCGACCCGGCATCGGAGACCGCTTGATCATCGACGACAGTTACAATGCGAATCCTGCTTCGGTCGAGGTCGCGCTCGAGGCGGCGCAGACGATCGCGCAAAAACGCAACGCACCGCTCGTGGTGATCCTGGGCGACATGAAGGAGCTCGGTGCGCACAGCGAGCCCGCGCATCGGAAGGTAGGGGAGCTCGTCGCAGACCTCGATCCGTTCCTGTTCGTCGGCTGTGGCGAAGCGATGCATGTCGCGGTCAGGGCGGCCAACGAGCGGGGAATGGACACGCTTTGGTTCGAGGAAGCAGCCGATTGCAGCCAGATCATCGACCGGCTGCCGCTGCATAGCGTCGTCTTGGTCAAAGGCTCGCGCTCCATGGAAATGGAGCGCGCGATCGGCCCCTTGCTGGAGGCGGAGCGCCGATGATCTACTACCTGCTCTACCCACTTCACACGAACGAGTCGCTCTCGTTCCTCAACGTCCTGCGGTACGTACCCTTCCGCCTGTTGATGGCGACGATGACCTCGCTCTTGCTGAGCTTCGGGCTCTACCCGTGGTTCATCCGCCGGCTTCAGAGCAGACAGATCGGGCAGGTCGTCCGCTCGGATGGGCCTGAGACACATCTGTCCAAGGCCGGGACTCCGACCATGGGCGGGGCTTTGATGTTGCTCGCGCTCGTGCTTTCCACCGTGCTTTGGGCCGATCCATCCAACTCCATGGTCTGGGTGGTCACGTTGATCACCGTCGCCTACGGAGTCGTCGGGTACATCGACGACACGTCGAAGATCCGCACGCGCTCGAGCGGTGGGCTGTCCGGCCGCTACAAGCTGTTGTTGCAGTTCACCACGGCCATCGCCCTCTGCGCTTGGCTGTTCTATGCAGAGGCGGGCTTGCCCGCGGATTGGCTCGAAATCCGACATCGCCTCGCCGCGCCCTTCTTCGCGTTTTCCAAGTACCCGGTCGAGCTTCCCGCGTGGCTCTACGTGATCTTCGCGTCGTTCGTGATCGTGGGGACCTCGAATGCGGTCAACCTCACCGATGGGCTCGACGGCTTGGCCATCGGACCGGTGATGATTTCGGCAGGCACCTACGCGATTCTCGCCTATCTCGCCGGGCTCACCTTGTTTGGCAGCGTCGTCGCCGACTACCTCGACATTCCCCACATCGAGAGCGCCGGGGAGCTCAGCATCTTCGCGGCTTCCGTCGTCGGCGTCGGCTTCGGATTTCTCTGGTACAACACCTACCCGGCGCAGGTTTTCATGGGCGACGTCGGGTCGCTCGCGCTGGGTGGCGGGCTCGGTGCGCTGGCGGTGCTGACCAAGAACGAGCTGCTTTCGCTGATCCTCGGAGGCATCTTCGTGGTCGAGGCCGTCAGCGTCATCCTGCAGGTCGGCTACTTTCGCTTCACCGGTCGCCGAATCTTCCTGATGGCACCGATCCACCATCATTTCGAGAAGAAGGGCTGGCCCGAGCCGAGAGTCATCGTTCGTTTCTGGATCATTGCGATCATGTTGGCCGTCTTCAGCCTGGCCACGTTGAAGCTGAGGTGAGCGTGGAGCTGTCGGGGAAAAGCTTGCTCGTCATCGGTCTGGGGGAAAGCGGGCTCGCGGTGGTGCGCTTCGCGGCCGCCCAGGGCGCTCGGGTTCGGGTGAACGATCGGCGCGACCGCGGCGCGCTCGGTGCGGCAGCCTCGGAGGCCACGGAGCTCGGCGCCGAGCTCATCGTCGGTGGACATCCGCCCGCGGCATTCGAGAACGTCGACCTGATCGTGGTGTCCCCCGGAGTTCCTCCGCTTCCCGATCTCGATGCGGCGGAGCGCCGCGGGATACCCGTCATGAGCGAGGTGGAGCTGGCGGCTCGATTCATCGAGGCGCCGCTGGTCGGCATCACGGGGACCAACGGCAAGAGCACCGTCACCACCTTGGTCGGCGAGATGTGCCGCGCGCTCGGCCGGCCCACGTTCGTCGGGGGCAATCTCGGGCGCCCGATGATCGAGGCGGTGGGCACCGAAGCCGCCGCGCCCTCGGGCTTGGTCGTCGTCGAGCTGTCGAGCTTCCAGCTCGAACGCGTGTCCCGGATGAAAGCGCACGTCGGCGTGTTGCTCAACGTGTCGCCCGACCATCTGGATCGATACCCGACGGTCGAAGCGTACGCGGCGGCCAAAGGCCGCCTCTTCGAGCGCCAGGAGCCTCGAGACTTTGCCGTGCTGCCCGCGGATGCGCCTGATCTGCGTGAGCTCGTCGTCGGGAATGGCACGGTGGTGTGGTTCGGAGGCAAGGACGGCGAGGTCCGCGTCGTCGACGGCGTGCTCACCGATACGAAGACTTCCCTGCGTCTTCCGCTGGGCGAGCTCCGGATGCGCGGCTCCCACAATGCATCCAATGCATGTGCAGCGGCGCTGGTCGCGAGGCTGCTCGGGGTCGGGCCGGCGGCCATCGCATCGGTGTTGCGCGAGTTCCCGGGACTGCCGCATCGCATCGAACACGTCGGAACGATCGCCGGGGTGGACTACATCGACGATTCCAAGGCGACCAACGTGGGTGCGGCGGTGGCTTCGATCGAGGGCCTCTCGGCAGGGACGGGCAAGATCGTTTTGATCGCTGGCGGCGTGGACAAAGGCGGAAGCTACGCCCCTCTGCGAGAGCGCATGGAGCGCTCGGGAAGAGCCCTGGTCGTGATGGGAGAAGCAGCGCCTCTGATCGAAAGAGCTTTCGAAGGAGGCTCGATCGCGGTGTTCCGAGCGACCGACATGGACGACGCGGTCGCGCGAGCTGCTCGGGAGGCAGCGCCAGGCGATACGGTTCTCCTCGCACCGGCCTGCTCGAGCTTCGACATGTTTCGCTCCTATGCGGAGCGGGGGGATTTCTTTCAAAGAGCCGTGAAACGGCTGGAAGGGCAGCGATGACGAGCTCCTCGAAGCCACCGGTGCGAATCGAGCCTGGTCCGGTCGATGCGAGTCTTGCAGCCACGCTGGTAGGACTGATCGGCTTCGGCGTCGTGATGGTCTACAGCGCGAGCGCCGTCTACGCGAGCAACACGTTCGGCAACGGCTACCATTTTCTTGTCCGCCAATCGATCTTCGCCGGAATCGCGTTGGTGGTTCTCTACGTGTTTGCCCGGATCGACGTGGAGTGGCTTCGCCGGCTCACGTATCCCGCCTTGCTGTTGGCGGTCATGTTGATGTTGGCAGTGGCGCTCGGCTTCGGCCGAAGCGCGGGCGGCGCGAGTCGCTGGCTCGCCATCGGACCGGTGAACGTACAGCCCGCGGAGCTCGCCAAGCTCGCCATGATCTTGTGGCTCGCCCATTCGCTCGCGAAAAAGGCAAATCGAGTGCGAACCTTTTCGATCGGCTTTCTGCCCCACGTCATCGTGGCCGGGCTCCTGATGCTTCTTTGCCTGGCTCAACCGGATTTCGGAAGCGCCGTGATGATCGCGCTGCTCACCTTCGTGGTGCTCTTCGCGGCAGGCGCCAGGGCGGGCTACCTGCTCGGGGCCGTACTGTTGGCGCTTCCCGTCGGATACGCGGCCATCGCCTCATCCCCCTACCGCATGCGCCGAATTACGGCCTTCCTCGAGCCGTTCGAGCACCGGCAAGGGGCCGGTTACCAGATCACGGAGTCGCTCATGAGCTTCGGCTCGGGGGGCTGGACGGGAGTCGGGCTCGGCGACGGCCGTCAGAAGCTTCTGTTCTTGCCGGAGGCACACACCGACTTCATCAGCGCCATCATCGGCGAAGAGCTGGGCTTCGTCGGGGTGGCGCTCTTGTGCGCTGCTTTCGTCTGGCTCGTGGTGCGTGGCCTGCGTGCCGCGTGGCAAGTTCAGGACGAGTACGCGGGCTATCTCGCTGCCGGCATGACGCTCTTCATCGGCCTGCAGGCCTTCACCAACCTCGCGGTGGCGATGGGTCTGCTGCCCACCAAGGGGTTGGCGCTGCCTTTCGTCAGCTACGGGGGGTCCTCTCTCGTGGTGAATGCGGCCGCCGCCGGCATGGTGCTCAACATCAGCCGGTTCAAAGCGCCGTCGGTCGAGAAGCTCGAGGTCGACACACGCGCCAAAAAATCGCCACCGCGGCTGCGCGCCGCAAAAGGAGCAGCACGATGATCACGCGCATCATGGTCGCTGGTGGAGGAACCGGGGGACATCTCTTTCCGGGGCTCGCCGTGGTCGAGGAGCTCCGACGGAGGGTGCCGGAGCTCGAGGTTTGCTTCGTCGGCACGGCGAGAGGGATCGAGGCCCGCATCCTGCCGGCGCGGGGTGAACGCCTCGAGCTGTTGAAGGTGTCGCCGCTCAAGGGCCAAGGGCTAGGCCAGAGGCTCAAGAGCTTTGCCCGCATCCCCGGTGCCATGAAGCATGCTTCGGCGCTGATCGCCGAGCTCGATCCCGACCTCGTGCTCGGAGTCGGCGGCTATGCATCGGGCCCCGTCCTGCTGGCGGCCTCGCTCGCTCGAAGGCCGACTGCCCTGCTCGAGCAGAACGCCTACGTGGGAATGACGAACCGAATCCTCGCTAGGTTCGTCGACAGGGCCTACGTCACCTTCGAGCAGACCGAGCAGGTGTTCGGGAAGTCGAAGTCGCGACTGACGGGAAACCCCGTGCGGCACGAGTTCGTCGAGCACGCCCGGCTCGCACTCGCCGACCCCGAGGGCTTCGAATCGCGGGCACGCACCGTCCTGGTCCTCGGCGGCTCCCAGGGCGCCCGAAAGCTCAATGAAGAGGTGCCACGCGCGTTGGGCCGCGCGGGACTCGGGGAGCGAGGGCTTCACGTCGTACACCAGACCGGCGAGTCCATGCGTGACGAAGTGGAGGAGACCTATCGGTCATTGGGAATCGAAGCCGAGGTCGTGACCTTCATCGACGACATGGCGCGTGCGTACTCGAATGCGGCGCTGGTCGTAGCTCGCGCGGGCGCCACCACCTTGGCCGAGCTCTGCGCCATTGGGCGGGCTTCGGTCCTGGTTCCCTTTCCGTTCGCCGCCGACGATCACCAAGCGAAGAATGCCGAGGCGCTGCAAGCTCAGGGAGCTTCGATCTGCATTCGGGAGCCCGATCTCGACGCGGACGCCCTGGGCGAGTTGGTGGCTTCGCTGCTGGATGATCCGGAGCGGCGACGAGCCATGGCCGCCGCGGCGCGTGAGCATGGCAAGCCAGACGCCGCCGCCGCCATCGTCGACGACATGCTCGGCTGGCTCGGCGGCATCGATCCACGGGAGGTCGACGCGGTTCCAGCGCGAGGCGGGACTTCCGGTGGCGTCCAGTACAGTGGCGTCGGTCTTTCCCCGATGTTTCAGCTCGCCGTCGACCCCGCGGTCCTGCGATCCGGGCCTCCTCGTTCGCGCCGTCCGGTTGTCGTCGATGGGGCCGTGTGGGAGTAAGCGGCGATGTTTCGGGGCAGGATTCGGTCCATCCATTTCGTGGGCGTTGGTGGCGTCGGGATGAGCGGCATCGCGGAGGTGCTACTCGACTCGGGGTTCGACGTCACCGGATCCGACTTGCGGGAAAACGACTACACCAGACGGCTCGAGCGCAAGGGCGCGAAGATCTTCGTCGGACACGCGGAAGAGCAGGTATCCCAAGCGGACGTGGTCGTGTTTTCGTCGGCCGTTCCGCCAACCAACGCGGAGCTGGTCGCGGCTCGTCGAGCCGGGGTCCCAGTGATTCCTCGGGCCGAGATGCTGGGAGAATTGATGCGTCTCAAGGACGGGATCGCCATCGCGGGCTCGCATGGCAAGACGACCACGACCTCGTTGGTCGCGACCGTGCTCCGCGGTGCTGGCCTCGATCCGACGGTGATCATCGGAGGGAAGCTCAATGCACTGGGCTCTGGAGCGGCCACCGGAGCCGGTGATCTGCTCGTGGCCGAGGCGGACGAATCCGACGGGTCCTTTCTCCACCTGATCCCGTCGATTGCCGTGATCACCAACATCGATCCGGAGCACCTCGATCACTACGTCAGCCTCGACGGCGTGAAGGACGCATTCGTGGGTTTCGCGAACAGAGTCCCTTTCTACGGTCTGGTCGTCGCATGCCTCGATCATCCCAACGTGCAAGACGTCTTGCCACGCATCGACAAACGCATCGTCACGTATGGGCTTTCCGCGCAGGCGGACTATCGAGCACGCAATCCCGTCTTTTCGGGTCTCTCGGTGGGCTTCGACGTCGAGCATGCGGGCAAGAGCCTCGGGCAGTTCGAGGTTCGCATGCCGGGAATCCACAACGTATTGAACGCGCTCGCGACGATCGCGGTCGCGGACGAGCTCCGCGTCGATCACGATCAAGTCCGAATGGCGCTGCGGAGCTTCGAAGGGGTGCAGCGCCGCTTCTCGGTCGTGGGGGAGCGCCGCGACATCACCGTGATCGACGACTACGGACACCATCCGGCGGAGGTGGAGGTGACGCTCGAGGCCGCGCAGCGAGCATACGGCAAGCGCTTGGTCGTGGCGTTTCAGCCGCATCGCTACACGCGCACCCGCGATCTCTTCGACGAGCTGACCCGCGCTTTCAATCGTGCAGATGTTCTATTCTTGACCGAGGTATACGCCGCAGGTGAAAAGCCCATAGAGGGCGCCGAGGGTCGCCGGCTGGCGGATGCCATTGCCGCCCACGGGCATCGGGACGTGACTTTCGTCGAGCAGCGTGGAGACTTGGCCGAGGCGATCGGCGCTCGCCTTCGCCCCGGCGACGTGGTGATCACGCTCGGGGCGGGCGACATCACGAAAACCGGGCCAGAGCTCCTCGAGGTGCTCGAGCGATGAACCGTCGAGCGTCAGCGACGGCTCGGAAGCGCAAGCCGGTTCGGAAGAAGCCGGCCAAAGCCGCGAGCGTTCCGAAAAAGGAAGCACGCAAGCGGCCTTCGAGGCGCAACGGCCCCGCGCGCAAGCCCAAGGCGAAATCGACCCGTTCGACCGCCGTCAAGCGTGCGGCGAGCGGCATTTTTCGAAAGCCCAAGGGCGCCCAAAACCGGCGCCGCCGTCCCACGAAGGAGCAGGGTCCCACGCGGCCGCGCGTTCCTTGGCGTCAACGGGCGGCACAGGTTCGGGCCGCGATGAGCGCTTGGCTGATCCGCCACCAGGGGCTCGCCCGTCGAGCCGGCCGAGCGCTCGTTGCCGCGCTTGCCCTGGCGGGACTCGGATGGCTCGGCCAGCAGGGGATTCGGTACGCGCACACGGCGCCTGCCTTCGCGATTCGCGAGATCACCGTCGAGGGAAACCACCAACTCGAGGACATCGACGTACGACGCGCCGCAGGGCTGCACATAGGCTCGAACGTTTTCGAGGTTTCTAGCGAAGATGCTCGGAATCATTTGCTTCAGCACCCGTGGGTGGAAGAAGCTCAGGTGGTTCGTCGCCTGCCTGGGCGCATTCGCATCGAGGTGGTGGAGCGAAGACCGGTCGCCTTGGTCGCCCTCGATCAGCTGTATCTGGTGAGCGATGACGGCACCGTGTTCAAACGCCTCGGCGTCGACGACCCGGTCGACCTGCCAGTCATCACGGGGATCGCCTCGGAGCAGTTCTACGACGATCTCGACTACCGAACGTCGGTGCTCCTGCAGTCGATGGCGCTGCTGCAGGACTACGACGGCGCAGGCCTGTCGGAGCGGGAACCGGTCTCCGAAATTCATTTCGACGAAGTCAACGGAGTCGAGCTCTTCATCGGGCGCGATGGGATGAACGTTCGGTTGGGAACCGGTCAGCACCGGCAAAAGCTCCGCCGACTGCGCCAGATACTCGAACGCTTGGAGCTAGAGAATACGAGACCTTCCTACGTATACCTCGACAACGTTCGAAGTCCTGAGCGTGTGACCGTGCGCATACCCTGAACGGCGAGCCGCCACGAGATGGTGCGAAGAGGGTTAATTCGCGCTGCGCGAAAAACGCATTTCACCCCTTTTTTTTCTGCACGAAAGTTGTCCCGGCAAATCGCGTTTGTGTATGGGTCAAACAGAGGCGAGGGATGGCTGAACACGAGATCATTGCAGGGTTGGATCTGGGGACGACGAAGGTCTGCGCGATCGTAGCCGAGCAATCGGAAGAAGGCTTAGACATCATCGGGATAGGCTCCGTTCCTTCGAAGGGTTTGAAAAAGGGAGTCGTGGTCAACATCGAGTCGACGGTCCAAGCCATCCGCGCTGCGGTGGAGCAGGCCGAGACGATGGCGGGGGTGGAGATCAACACGGTCTACGCCGGCATCGCGGGAAGCCACGTGCGGGGAATGAACCAGGACGGCGTCGCTGCGATCGCGAACCGTGAGGTGGCCGCCGAGGACGTGACTCGTGTTCTCGAGCAAGCGAAGGCCGTGCCCCTTCCCGGAGACCGACAAGTCCTTCACGTGCTCCCCCAAGAATACATCGTCGACGAGCAAGACGGCATCAAGGAGCCCATCGGAATGGCGGGTGTGCGGCTCGAGGCCCGCGTCCACATGGTCACGGCGGCCTCGACCAGCGTCGCCAACGTCACCAAGTGCGCCGAGCGCTGCGGGCTGTTCGTCGAGGAAGTGGTGCTTCAACCTCTCGCCAGCGCGCACGCGGTGCTCAGCAGTGACGAGCGCGAGATTGGCGGCGTGCTGATCGACATCGGCGGCGGAACCTCGGACATCATCATCTACGTCGACGGCGCGGTCGTGCACACCAGCTCCATTCCGATCGGTGGCCTCAATCTCACCAGCGACATCGCCACGGGGCTCCGTACCCCCATGGCCGAGGCCGAGAGGATCAAGATCAAGTACGGCTGCGCTGCATCCCGGATGGTCGATGACGAGGAAACGATCGACGTGCCGTCGGTCGGCGGTCGTCCTCCGCGGTCCATTCCGCGGCGGGTGCTGTGCGACATCATCGAGCCCCGCGTGGAAGAGATCTTCGCCGCATGCCGACACGTGATCGCGGAGACCGGTTACACCGACATGCTCGCGTCTGGGGCCATCGTCACCGGGGGCACGACCCTGCTCGATGGCCTGCCGGAGCTCGCCGAGGAAGTTCTCGGCTTGCCGGTGCGCCGCGGTGCGCCGACGGGCATCGGCGGATTGATCGACGTGGTGAAGAGCCCTGCCTATGCGACGGGCGTGGGATTGGTGAAGCACGGCGCGGAGCATCTGATCGGCACGGCCGCGCCCGAACGGACGGTAGAAGTGGCGACGAGCCGGGGGTTCGGCCGCAGGCTCGGCGCGTGGTTCAAAGAGGTCTTTTAGGAGGAATTGATGGGTATCTCGATCGAGTTCGCGGACGATGCGGAGCTTCAAGCGCGCATCAAGGTGGTTGGCGTAGGTGGCAGCGGCGGCAATGCGTTGAACACGATGATTCGGAGCGGGCTCGAAGGCGTCGAGTTCATCGCGGCGAATACGGACGCGCAAGCGCTCGATCGCAGCCTCGCGCCCGTGAAAATTCAGCTCGGCCCGACGCTCACGCGCGGTCTCGGCGCAGGGGGCAATCCGGACGTGGGGCGCAAGGCGGCGCTCGAAGACGTCCAGCGGATCTCCGAAGCGTTGGAAGGCGCGGACATGGTCTTCGTCACCGCGGGCATGGGTGGCGGCACCGGGACGGGAGCTGCTCCCATCATCTCGCAAATCGCGCAAGATCAGGGTGCGCTCACCGTGGGCGTCGTGACCAAGCCATTTTTGTTCGAGGGCAGAAAGCGATCCAAGAACGCGGAGCGTGGCGTGCACGAGCTCAGCGATTCGATCGACAGCCTGATCACGATTCCCAATCAGCGTCTCATGTCGCTCGGCGACGACGACATCACGATGCTGGATGCGTTCGCAAGAGCCGATGACGTTCTTCTGCAAGCGGTGCAGGGCATCAGCGATCTGATCATCAATGCGGGCATGATCAACGTCGACTTCGCGGACGTGAAGACGATCATGGTCAACAACGGCCGCGCGCTCATGGGCACGGGCATCGCCAAAGGCGATCGTCGTGCGCTCGAGGCGGCTGAGATGGCGATCAACTCGCCGTTGCTCGACGAGGTATCGGTCGAAGGGGCGACCGGCATTCTCATCAACTTCACCGCCGGCCCCGACATCAAGCTGCGCGAGATCAACGAAGCGGCCGGGCTCGTGCAGCAGGCCGCCCACGAGGAAGCGGAGATCATCTTCGGTGTGGTGACCGACCCCAATCTTTCGGACACCGTCAAGGTCACCGTCATCGCGACCGGCTTCGAGCGAGCCGCTCACGCGCCCATCCCGCTCGGTCTGCATCACGGCGCCTCGAGCGGCCAAGCTTCGACGGGGGCTTCTTCCACCCGGGCGATTCGGCACTCGTCTCCCCGAAGTGAGGATTTGTCATCTACGCTCGAAGGTGTTCCTGCCGTCGTCACGCAGACCGTCGGTACACGCGCCTTCGGAGCGAGCGCCTTGCACGACGAGGCGGTCCTCGACATTCCTGCCTACCTGCGCCGGGGTAGGCCAGGGACAGAGTAAGTCGTCATTGATTTCAGGTGCTTAGCTTCAAGCCCGGGTTCAGCCCGGGCTTGCGTCTTTGCAGGGCGACCGACCGGTCTTTGGCATCGGGGTAAACAGTTCGTAAATTTATGTCCCGATGCTTTGCTTTTGACCTGGAACGCGGTAGCGTCTTTCACGTCGGGGTTTCGAGGTTGCAGCGAATTCGCCCGAATGGCTTAACTGACCAGGCTTTGGCACATTGAGCGTTGAATGAAGCTTCGAAGTGTTCAGTGGGGGCGTGATGGCTCCCGACGTTGTCCGTGCATCGGGGTGTTGTGCTTTTTGTGCGCGCTCCTCGGCAGCCTGTTTTCTTCCAAGACCGCCTCGGCCGACGCGCCACCGCGGGCGATCCAGTCGTCCTCGTTTGCTGCTCCCGCGGCGGTTCTCGGCCTCAGCAATCCCTATTTGATCGCCGCCGCGGCCGGGACGCCTGTCCTTTCTTCCGAAGCCGCGCCTCGAATCCGGGGGTTCACGTTTTCTCAGAATTTGCTCGACCTCGCCGCGCAGGTTCAACACCTGGCGCGTTTCGGGGTGGAGCTGAATCAGCGCAAGCTGCCTCGGAGCGAGAAGCTGAATCTCCGCGTGAACCCGAGGTTCGGCGGAGGCGTGCTGCAGCTCTGCTACCGGCGGTAGCTTCGGTCTGAGCTCCGTGCATCGCATCGTCGACCGCGCGCGCCGGTCCGGGTGACGCGAGGGGCAACCGCAGCTCGCGCATGGGCTCGGCGTGTTAGATTCGCGGGATGGGGCGCCCCATGCATCACGTCGTGCTGGTTCCCGGGCTCTTCGGGTTCGCGCGGCTCGGCGGCTTCGACTACTTCAGCCACGTCGAGGAAGCGCTCGCGAGCCGCTACTTCGAGAGGGGGGCCGAGTGCTCGTTCGTTTTGGTTTCGTCTCCGCCGACTGGGTCCATCGTGTACCGGACCGAAATGGTGGCCGACGCCATTCAGCAGAGCTGCGCCGACCAGCCCGGAGCCATCCATTTGGTCGGACATTCGACGGGAGGCCTGGACATTCGGCTGCTCGCCTCTCCCACCGGAGGGCCGCCGGTGCCGGACTGGTTCTCCCGCGTCCGCAGCGTCACCAGCATTTCCACTCCCCACTACGGCACCCCGCTCGCTTATTTCTTCGCCACGCTTTCGGGCACCCGGCTGTTGTATGCGCTCTCCCTGCTGACCTACGCGACGCTGAAGGTCGGTGGACCGTCCTTGACCGCCCTCGCACCTCTCATCGCCTCGCTCGGCCGGCTGGATGAAGCGGTCGGCTTCGAGATCCAAGCGCTCGAGCGATTGACCGATCTCTTGGTGAGCTTTTTGGGCAAGGAGGGTCAGGGCGAAGTGCGCGAGTGGTTCGACGGCATCCGCCGCGACCAGGGGGCCGTCATTCAACTGATGCCCGAGTCGATGGACATCTTCAACGCGGCGGTCGAGGACAACCCCGCCATTCGCTATGGCTGCGTTGCGACCCGCACACCTCCTCCGGGACCCATCCGGGTCGCGAAAAATCTTCGAACGCCGATTCAAGCCTTGTCGGCCGCTTTCTTCTCGACTCTCTACGTCGGGGCTGGCCGAGTTTCGAAGGTCTATCCGCCCCCGAGCCCGGAGCCGGAGGTGCGGGGCTTCTTGGAAAAGCGGCTCGGGCTCCCATTCGATCTCGCTCTCAACGACGGCCTGGTGCCGACGGCGAGCATGATTTGGGGCGAGCTCTTGTGGGCGGGCACGGCCGATCACTTGGACGTGCTCGGCCACTTCCGCGGGGAGCGTGATTCCTCGCACACCGACTGGCTGGTGAGCGGGGCCGGCTTTCGCGAAGACGATTTCGACGAAGTCATGGATGCCATTGCCGGTTTTCAGCTCGCGGCGAGTTGACGTGCGCATTGATCGCGTCGCCGGTCGTCGTGGTACGCGGCAACTGACGTGCGCTATTCGGGCGCGGCGATGAGGGCGTACTTGAGGTCGGTGCTCGAGGCGTCGTAGTAGCCGACGTGGACGTGGCCTTCCGCGTCCACGGCGATGGACGAGAAGCGTCCCACGTCTCCTTGGTCGTCGACGGTTTGGATCTTCCACGCCTCGCCAGGCTTGCGGAATGCATGCTTGAGGGCGGTGTTGGTCTCGTCGAAGTAGCTGACGTGCGCGATTCCGGAGGCGCCGAACGCGAGCGCGCCGTGGGTGCCGACGTCGCCCACCGAATCGATGGTGGTCCGAGCCCAGGTGCCGTCGTTCTGCTCCTCGGCGATCACGAGGTCCTTGTTCGTCTCGTCGTAGTAGACGACGTGGGCCAGGCCCGTCGGACTGAACGCGAGTGACGTGTGCTGACCGACGTCGCCTTGGCTGTCGATGGTCTCGATCACCCAGGCCCCGGTGCGCAGCTGCGTGGCCAGCTTGAGGTCGTCATTCGATTTGTCGTAGTAGCTGATGCGAGCCAGCCCATCGCCGTCGAATGCGAGCGACGTGTACTCTCCCACGTCGTCTTTTCCGTCGATGGTCTGAACGGTCCAACCGCCACCGCTCTGCCGGCTGGCGAGCAGCAGGTCCTTGTCGGTCTCGTCGAAATAGCTGATGTGCGCGAGGCCGGTCGGCCCGAACGCCAGCGACGTGTGCTTGCCGACGTTACCCTGACCGTCGACGACCTGCGTCGCCCACGTTCCGTTGCTCAGGCGCGTGGCGAGCTTCAGATCTTTGTCGCCGGACTCGTAGTACGCGATCGTCGCCGTGCCTTGGGGGCTGAAGGCCAGCGACGCGTACTGTCCCGAGTCGCCGGGGGCGTCTGGGGTTTCCCGAGGCCATGGGACGACGCTCTGGCGAACGGCGTACAGCAGGTTCTTTCCATTGTCCGCGTAGTATCCGATGCGTGGCACACCCTCGGCGTCGAGGGCGATGGAGGCGTGCTCCCCGACGTTGCCCTGATCGTCCGCGGTTTGAATGTGCACCGCATCGCAAAAACCGCCGAAACGAACCTCACCAGGAGGACACGCGATCAGACAGCACGCATTCGCACAGGGCTCGAACGAGTCGTCGCAGACGAAGTCGCATGTTCCCGAGTCGCAGATCGCGGTCGAATTCGGCGGCTCGGGGCAGGGCGTACAAGAGCTGCCGCAGGTCGCGACGTCGAGGTCGGATACGCAAACGCCTCCGCAAGAGTGGAAGCCAGGCGCGCACTCGCACTCGTGGGTGGTGGTATTGCAGACTTGATCGTCCGCCGTGCACTGCAAATCGTCGTCGCAGCCACGCAGGCAGTCACCCGAGGCTTCGTCACAGTAGGTGAAGCCGGTGCAGCCGATGCCGTTGGTGCGGCAGTCGCCAGGGTCGAAGCACGAGCCGGCTTCGCAGACCTCACCGAGCGGGCAAGAGGTGTTGCAGTCCCCACAGAACCGAGGATCGTTCTGCGTATCCACGCAGTCGAAGGCGCAACGGTCGAAGCCCTCGGCGCAGACGCATTCGTGCGTCTCCACTTCGCACACCTCGTGATCCTTGATGCACTGGTCGTCGACGACGCAACCGCGCAGGCAGTCCCCCGAGGCTTCGTCACAATAGGTGAAGCCGGTGCATCCGACGCCGTTGGTGCGGCAGTCCCCGGGATCGAGGCAGTTGCCCTCGTCGCACACGTAACCCCCCGGGCACTCGGTCACGCAGTCGCCGCAGTAGCGGGGGTCGACGTCCGTGTCGACGCATTCGGCGTCACATTCCGTGAGAGGTGGATCGCATTCGGGGTCGACCGAGCCGTCGGGCTCGCCGCCTCCGTCTGGCGGCGAGATGCCTCCATCCGGAATGCTCGCGTCCGGGTCGTCCGTCATCGGAAACTCGGAATTCGGAGGGAGCAAACCGGGGTCGTCGATCGTTTCGAGCAGCTCGGGCGGGACCCATTCGTCGACGCAAGAAGGGGTCGTGCACGAGGTTCCGTCCGGACACCCACAGCTTTGGCTCTCGTCGCAGGACACCGCTTCACACGCCCGATAGATCAGAATCCGAATCAAGCGCGCTTCGCCTTCGACGAAGCCCGTGCGCACGCGCCGGGTCACCAGGGGCTCCTCGCCGGTCGCGGAAAGCGCCTCCAGCGCGATCACGATTTCGCGATCGAGATCGGCATCATCGGGTAGGATTCCGAAGGTGGCAGGGAGCGAATGGCGATCTGGCGTCGCTGTGCTCGGGTCGGTCACCGGAAAGACCCGCGTCCACGTCTCGACCTCTTCGGGTCCTGCTTCGCCGTCGACCAGCTTGGCGACCCGGGCCCGAATTCGGTCCACTTCGTCGGGCGTCGTGTAGTCGGTGTCCATCAGGACGACGAGCTGGGTCGAAGGCGCCTCGGAGCAGCCGAGCCCCCATAGCGCCCACGCCCCGAGTAGCAGAACGAGCATCCTCGTCCTCGATCCGGGACCCAGGGGCGGGGAAGGGGATTCCGCGCTGGGGGGGAAGTAGGCCAAGACTCGAAAGGTGAGGGGGTCTCGCGGTCCTGGCAAGCCGAGCGCGGCGGCGCGTCCTCTTGTCCGACGCCCCAAAATCTCTCAATCTTGAGTGCATTCCCCCTCCTCCGCGCCGGTCTGGCCGTCGTGGCGGATCGACGTTCATTAATGCCATTGCAGCTCTTACCGCTTCAGGACACCTTGGTCGGGGGCAAGTATCGCCTCGGCCCGGTCATCGGTTCCGGCGGCGTCGGCACGGTCTATCGGGCGACGCACCTGTGGACCGAGCGTGAGGTGGCGATCAAGGTGCTCGACCCGAGCCTTCCCCATTTCGATCAGCTGCGAGAAGCATTTCTGCGGGAGGCGCGGGCGACGGTTCAGCTCGATCATCCCAACGTCGTCGACGTCCTGGACATGGGCGAAGACGATCCGCTGACCACCTACCTGGTGATGGAGCTGCTCGATGGGCCCACCCTTCGGGACGTTCTGTCGGATCAAGGCCGCCTCGGCGCGGAAGACACCTTCGCGATCCTACTCCCACTCGTCGATGCTCTGGTGAAGGCCCACGACCTCGGCATCGTGCATCGGGATTTCAAGCCCGAGAACATCATCTTGAGCGTGGATGGGTTCGACGTCACGACGCCGAAGCTCTTGGACTTCGGGGTCGCCCAGGTTCTTCGCGAAGCTCGGCCCCATCCCTTGGGTGCTGGCGACGTCATCGTCGGCACTCCGCAGTACATGTCGCCGGAGCAAGCTCGCGATCAACAGGATCTCATCGGACCCCATACCGACGTGTGGGGGGTAGGGGTCGTGTGGTACGAGTGCCTCACCGGACACCCTCCCTTCGACGGAGACACGGCGATCGAGGTGCTGACCGCGGTGTGCGAAGCGCCAGTCGATTTTTCGGAAGTACCGGAGACTCACGTGCCGATTTTGCGGGACGCCTTGGAACGGTCGCCGAAAAAGCGAATCCAGAGTCTTTCCGCGCTGCGAGCGCGGATCGAGAGTGCAGGGCTCGTCGCGCCGGTGACCGGTACGCGGGCCAAGGTCGCGTCCTGGCCTTCGCCCGAAGCCACGCCGAGCTACGTGCATCGCACGCTGCATGGCGTGGGACCTGACGATCATCGACTGGCTCTCTCGGCGGCGAGCCAAGTCGACTCCGAGCTCATCCACCTTCCTCGCGCGTCGCACCGCAAAGCTCTGCTCGGGGGCGCGGCCCTGGCTTTCGCGGTCGGCCTCGCCGCCTGGTGGACCATCCGCGGTTTGGACCCGATGCCGCCAGCCGCCGAGCAAGAGCCTCCTTCCATCCCGATCGGAGCGCTCGCACCGGCTGGGCTCGAAGAGCCGACCGAGACCGACCGGTCCGTCGAGCCGCCGGAGCCTGCGCCCGTCGAGCCCGCGCCGAGCGACGAGCCCGAGAGCCCGGTCGCTGCGAACGAGGATCCGTCGGTCCGAAGCGAAGACGCCGCGGTCGAGACGACGGCCGAGCGCCAGCCTCGCACCGAGTCCCCAGCCGATCTCGCCAAAGCGCCCGAACGCCCGGCCGAGTCGCCTTCCGAATCTACGCCCGCCCCGGCGGCGGCGCGCTCCGAGCCGACTCCGGCGCGCACACCTCCGCCGCCTCCCGTCGTCCCCCCGTCCGAAGGGGCGAAGAAGGGATCGGGCACGGCGTCGAGCTACGACAAACCTCCGGAGCTGGTGACCGAATGGTGAAGGCTCTCGCGCTGGCGCTCTCGTTGCTGGGAGCGGCCGTGGCGCTCGGCGGAGCGCCATCGTCGGCTGCGGCCGAGGATCCGGGGAGGCAAGAGACGGCGCGTCGACTTTTCGAGGAGGGGGTCGCCTTGGCGCAGGCCGACCGCTGGGCGGAGGCCCTGTCTGCGTTTCGGCGCTCGCAGGCCCTCGTTCGTCGAGCCAGCACCTCGTACAACATCGCCAATGCGCTCTATCGGCTCGATCGTCCCGTCCAGGCGCTTGCGGAGCTCGACGAATACGCGAGCATGCCGGAGGTCCGCTACGACGCGATTGCGCGTCGCCGCGGCGAAGAATTGCGAGCGCTCGTGGAGAAGGCAGTAGGCGTGGTCCGCCTCGAGGTCTCTCCCGAAGCCGCCATGGTGTTCGTCGATGGGCGCCCCTCGGTCGCCCTGGGCGCAGAGCGACGCCTTCTGCTCGACCCGGGCAACCACTCGCTCCGCGTGACACACGAGGGATATCAATCGTACCGGCGCGAGATTCAGGTCGAGCGCGGCGCCGAGCAAACGCTCCGGGTCGCTTTGGAACGAACGGCCGTCTCCGCCGGCTCGAGCCCGATTCCAGGCCTGAGCGCCACCTCGGTCACGACGACGCGCGGCGACGATCCCTCGCCTCCCCCCGAGCCGGACGATCGCAAGCGCTTCGTCAAACGGCCCGGGTTCTGGGTCATGATCGGCGTCCTGGCAGCTGCCGGCATCGGCGCTGGCGTCGCGGTAGCCGTCATCCGCAACGACGACTCCCCGAGTTGCGGGACCACGGGCGACTGCGCCACGACGCAGGGGTTGACGGTGACGTCGTTTTGAGGTCGGCTCGCTAGAAGTCGAAGGTTTCCTCGGCCTGGGCAGCCGCTTCGGCGATGTCGAAGATCAGCTCCACGGGCTCGTTGTCGAGGTAGAGAGGCAGCAGATCGTCGTAATGGGGCGAATCGGCGTGCGCGGATTGACCGCCTGGTAGCTGGATCGTGCATTGCACCGGAACGAGACCTTCGCACTGGAAGCGTGTCGATGCGCCCGAGCCGTGGATGCCCTCGCTGTTTGGATTGGCCACGTCCACCGTGAACAAGCCGCCGTCATTGGCGAAGAAGGAGTCCGTGCCGGGCGGGTTGTTGTAGACGTCGAACAAACCGCTCAGGCTCGAAAGCAAGCTGGTCAGCCGAAAGCCGTGCTTTCGACCCCAGGGCCAAACGGCCTCGTCATCACCGAGCTCGGCCACCAGCACACTGCCGGCGGTGTCCAAGGCTGCGCCGATGATGTCGAACTTGCTTTCCTGTTGCATGGTTCTCACGTCGTCCCAGTAGACGTCACCCGCGTTCAGCCGGGTCGGATCCATGATCGAGAAATAGGTCACGAACGCCGGAGAGGATTTGTTCGACTCGTCCCGTGCGAGGGCGCCGTCGATCTCGCGAATGGCCTGGTGCCAGGCCGTGCAGCCGCTGGATTCTTCGACCTCGGCGGGGCTCGCGAGGGGTGACATCATCGGGTCGGAGCCGTCGAGCCCGGTTGGGCACGTGAAGCCCCACGCGGTGAGCGCGTTCACGATCTTTTGCGCGTTGGGGGTCAACGTCGTCCGTTGGTCGTTCGCGATGGCCAGGATCTCGGGAACCATGTCTCGACCGATCATCGACAGCACGTCGCCGATCAAGTCCTCGTTGGTCTGCCGGGTGTGCTCGTCGGTCTCCTCGATCAGCTCGACGATTCGCGCCGTCCGGTACCCCGCCGCGATGTTGTCGGTCTGCTGGGGCGCGAAGCCGTCGTTGGTGGGGTTGCCGTCGAAGCTCGCGCCCGTGTGGTCGCTGTTGGCGGTCGCGATCCAACCGTTGTCGCGATTGAAGGCTTGCGGGAGCTCTTGGTACGTGAAGTATTCGTCCCATTCGTATTCGCCGGTTCCGGCCAACGGGAGCCACGGGAAGGGCTCGCCGGGATCGGTCATGTCGAGATCGATTGCCCACGTTCGCTTCGGGATCCGGTTGTAGGGGAACCACCCGAAGTTGCCCTGGTTGTCGATGACCACCCAGTTTTGGCCGAGTGAGGTGACGTTTTGCAGGGCAGCGCGCGCCTCCTCCACGGAGGTCGCGGTCGCCATTCCGAGGAGGTAGTTGGCGTCGGTGTCCATGTCGTTGCCGGTCCAGCGAAGCGTGAGTGCGACGTCGTTTTCCGGATCCAGCGTGCGAACTGCGCCGTGATGAGGCACGAACAGCAGCTCGCGCGTCTCGGTCGAGCCGTCGTTGAAGGTCAAGGTGAAATCCACGCGCGTGAACTCGACCATTTGCCCGTCGAACATGACGCCGATGGGCTCTCCTTGCTCGTTCTCGACGAGCTCTTCCACGTACACATCGCTGAAGTCGAGGCCGGTGTTGGTGGCGCCCCATGCGATGTCCTCGTTTTGCCCGATGACGGCCCCGGGAATGCCGGCGAGCGTCACACCGGCCGTGTGGATTTCGCCGCTTCCGTTGGTCTTGGCGTCCAGATGCGCGATGTACCAGACGGGAGGCTGCGACAAACCGAGATGCGGATCATTCGAAAGAAAGGCGTTGCCGTTGGCGGTTTTTGCTCCACCGAGCACCCAGTTGTTCGATCCGATGTCCGCGCCGACGACTTGGGTCTCCGGAAAGAGGCGGCGAAGAAGAGCCTCGCTCTCGGCCAGCTCGGCGCGCCAGCTCGCGATCGCCCCCTTCGCTTTGTGAAAGAGCGCTGCATGCTCGGCGTTCTCGCTCGGGGTCGAAGGCAGCGACGCCGTCGGGGGCGGGTACGTCCCTTCTTCGAGGACCGGTGACTTCTTGAGGGGCTCGAGGCTCCAGAGGTCCAAGTAGCGCTCGTTGTCGTCGATCGCGGCACGCGCCTCGGCGGCCTGCAGTTGCTCGCCCTCGTCGATGGTGAGGCTTCCTACGAGCGTGAAGAAGGTGGCAAAGGTGTCGGCGGGTTCCCACGGAAGCGCATCCTCGGGCTCGTAGTCCAATACGGCGCTGCCAAACTCGGCAGGCCAGGTCGCTCCGTTGCGACCGTTTTGCACGTCGTCGATCCATCGATTCACGCCGACCGCGTAGGCCTCGATCACGCGACGCGTCTTTTCATTCGTGTTTTCGAGGAGCACTTCTTCCGCGGGTCTGCCGTCGCGGGTCGAGTAGAGCGCCCGATTGGCAGACGCCGTGCGAATCAGGGGCTCGAGGAGGCCGAGCGTGACGAGCACGTTCTTGTCGACCACCTGCGCGAGACGCCCCGTCGACAAGCGGCGTTGGAGATCCATTTGGACGAAGCGGTCGCGCGCGTGGAAGTACCCGAGCGCCATCGCGCAGTCTTCGTCGGTCGCGCAATCGCCGTGAAAGATGCCGTATTGATCGATGTGCACGGTGGCGTCGGGTGGCCACGTGAAAGGCGTTCCAGCTTCTCCGCCAT
>CAZBWQ010000024.1:31028-45118 GCA_964495565.1 uncultured Sandaracinaceae bacterium
TATCCACGCCAACCGCATGCTCGCACCTCCGGCCAATCGAGGCCTGGACGATACGCGGAACCGCGCTTCGGGTTCAAGCTGGATCTGTGGTGGATGGGCCGCTCGATCAGGAATCGAGGCCGTAGTCTTCGCGGTGTTGCGCCAAATGATCGAGGTAGTACGCGGCGGGCTGTTGGGGCTCGATCTCACCCGACTCCACGGCAGCGGCGAGCTGCTTCATCAAGTCGCCGAGTCGCTTGGAGGGCGGAACGCCGAAGGCCTCCATGATCTCGGTTCCGAGACCTTTGGGCAGCGGGGCGACTTTTTCGTCCAGCTTCTTGAGCTCGGCGATCCGTTTGGCGAGCAGGCTGATTTGACGTACGCCGCGGCGTCGCTTTTCCGGTCGCTTCGTCGTGATGTCGGCACGGCTCAGGTCGAGCAGATCGCGGAGCCCGTCTCCCATTTGTTTGTAGAAGCGGCGCACGGCAGCGTCGGTCCAGCCGTCTTCGTACTGGGCGGCCCGCAGATGATGGAGGATCAGAAAATGAATGCGCTCACGCAGCGCGCCTTCGAAGCCGAGTCGATCGGCGACCCGTTTGCGAAACATGGCGGCCCCGACCTCGCTGTGCCCATGAAAGGTCACGTTTCCGCGGTCGTCGATCCGCCGGGTCTTGGGTTTGCCGATGTCGTGCAGCAAGGCGCCCCACCGAACCTCGAGCCGTGGCACCGACTGCTTGACCACCTGCTTGGTGTGCTTCCAGACGTCCTTGTGACGCCATTCGTTGTCGCCGAATCCGACCATCGCGGCGACCTCGGGAATCCACACGTCCAAGCACCCGACCGATTCGATGGCGTCGAGACCTGGCTCCGGGTGTTTCGAGGTCAACAAACGATCCATGTGCTCTCGGAAAACCGGCACCGGGACCGCGCGCCATTGTGCCGGGGTCGGGCGAGCAGGTGCGTCGTCGAGCAATGCGGGATTGGCGGCTACGTCGGCCGCCCATCGAAGTGCCTCGATGGCGAGATCGGGGGTCGCATCTCGTGTCGTGCGCGCTACGGACATCGTCACACTAGTATATCGTCGAGCGCCTCGATCAAGCGCTCGTTCTCACGGGGTGTCCCGACGGTGATGCGAATGCAGCGCCGCAGGCGAGAATCGCCCCCGGAAAACCGGCGGACCGCAATTTCTCGGTCGAGCAACCGCGAGCACAGCTCCGTCACGTCGACCGCGGACTCGACCAGAATGAAGTTGGCGTTGCTCGGGAAGCAGCGCAGCGCGTCGTATTGCGAAAGCCGCGCCTCCAACCGTTCGCGCTCTGCGACGACGAGGGTGATCTGCTCTTCGAGCATCGGCGAGAGCTCGGTGAGCGCGAGTGTTGCGATTCGCTGCGAAATGGCGTTCAGGTTGAAGGGCTGCCGAACCTTTTCGAGCTCGTAGGCGAGGGGCTCTGGCAGTCGGATCCATCCGACGCGGATTGCGGCAAACCCCACTTTCGACAGCGTGCCCATGAGCGCGCACTGGGGGTGCTTCTGACAGAGCGTGGCGAAGGACTGATCCGAGTAGGCGCCGTACGCTTCGTCGATCACGTGGAGCGTGTCCGGGAACGAGGTGACGAGCGTTTCGATGGCTTCGTGGGCAAAGTCGTTGCCTGTCGGGTTGTTCGGCGTGGCGTAGTAGACGATGTTCGGACGTACCCGTTCCAGTGTTTCGAGCATGATCGGCAGGTCGAGGCTCCACGTGTCGTCGAGCGGTACACCGACCGTTTCCCACCCATGAGCGCGGCTGGTCATGCCGTACATCACGAAGGTCGGCTCCGGAAACACCACCACCGGCCGTGGCGCGCCAGGGCGCGGGTTGCTCATGGCCGTCGCGAGGAGCGAAATCAGCTCGTCGGAGCCGACGCCGAGAACGTATTCGTCGGGGGTGCCGCCCAAACCCCACGCCAGCGCGTTTCGCAGCTCCATCGCCCGACCGTCGGGGTATCGGTGCAGGTCCATCGTGTGCAAGGCTGCCGCCAGGAGCGCACGCGCTTCGGGTGGCAGCGGCCAAGGGCTTTCGTTCGCATCGAGCTTCGTCGCCGGAGGCTCGGGTGGCACCCGGTAGGGACGTAGCTCGGCGAGCTCGGTTCGAAAAAGCGCTTTGAGGGATTCCGTCGGCATGCCAAATCACCGGGCCGCGCAAGTCTTTGCACGCCATGCGCCCGTGTAAAGCGGGCGCCCGAAAATCAGTGCAAAACCTGATCGGCCTGTTGCCTCGCCTCCTCGAGGGCGAGACTGATCAGGCGAGCGTCTTTCGCGTTGGGCCGCGCCTCGAGGTAGGCGGCCAAATCCTCGGACGCGGCGCCGTACGTACGCAGCGCGTGCGCGAGCAAGCCTCGATCGCGCCGATGCTCGGGCGCCTGGGTCAGCTCGACGAGATGGTCACAGGCGAGCATGGCGCGCGCGTAGTCACCCCTGCGACGGTGCGCGTTCTTCAAGTTCGCCAACATGCGAATCGTGATGGTGAGACAGTCCACCGGCTCTAGATAGCTCGGATGCAGTGCCATCTCTGCGCCCAGAAACTGCGCGGCCAGCTTTCGCAGACCATGTCCATCGAGCAGCTCGCCTCCGTTGAACGGGTCTTGGTAGACGCCATCGGGTCCACCCACGCGAACGAGGAAGTGACCCGGGAAGCCCACGCCTTCGACGTCCATGCCCGCGCGATCGCCGACGGCCATCGTCAGCACCGAGAGCGAGATTGGAATCCCCTTGCGTCGCGATAGCACTTTGTCGATGTAGCTGTTGTCCGGATTGAAATAGTCTTCTCGCTCTCCCGCGAAGTCGAGCTCCTCGAACAACAGCTCTGCGAGAATGCGCCCGTCGCGCTCGGCCGTGGAACGCAGACCGCGTCGGATCAAAGCTTCCGCACCGAGACCGTCCAGCGCACGCCGAACCGCGTGCTCGTCGCAAAGCGGATTGGCTTCCTTGGCGATCAGGATGGCAACGTCCTCGACCCGTACGTTCGGGCTCTGCAGTACCGTCACCAAGGGATCTCCGCGCTTCACGATTCCGACCTTGCGTTCACGTAGATTGACCCATCGGAAGCTGATGTCGAGCCGGGCACTGTGCTACACCGAGCTTGACGCAAGCCTATGTGTTGTTCAGGTGCTTGACGAATTTCTGCACACCTTGGAGCATGGCCCCCACCACTGGGCCTACGCGCTCGTCGTTTGCGCCGCTGCGATCGAGTATGTTTTTCCGCCTGTTCCGGGAGACACGGTCGCCTTGTTCGCCATCGTGTTGGCGCTTCAGGCGCAATTGCATTGGGCGTTGGTGTACGTGGCGCTCACCGTCGGTGCGCTCGGAGGCGGCCTCGCTGCGTGGGCTTTCGGTCTTTGGCTCGCGAGCCGCGAAGAGCAGTGGCCATCCTTCCTCCGGACGCGAGGCGCGAGGCGCGCGCTCGACGCAGTGCGTCGTGGTTACGACAAGCACGGACCGATGTACCTCGCCGTGAACCGTTTTCTGCCCGCCCTCCGAGCTTTCTTTTTCGTGGGTGCGGGGCTCGCACGCATGCGGCCTGCGCCAGTCATCCTCTACGGTGGCTTGTCTGCAGCCGTGTGGAACGCGCTCCTGATGGTCGTCGGATGGGCCCTTGGGAGCAACTGGGACGCCCTACGCGAGCTCGCGGAGCGATACACCACCGCAACCCTGATCCTGGTCGCGATCGTCGTGATCGGAGTCGTGACTCGCTTCGTGTACGACCTCAGGCACTCTTAGCGGCGGGTTTGGCCACCGGGGCGTCGGACTTGACGGTGGCACGCACGAGCTCGCGGTTCATGCGCGCAATCCAGTCGAGGCTGATGCCTTTGGGGCAGGCGGCTTCGCACTCGCCGTGGTTGGTGCAACTGCCGAAGCCCTCCGCGTCCATTTGGGCGACCATTTTGCGAGCGCGCTCTTGGCGTTCGGCCTGGCCTTGGGGCAACAGGGCGAGATGGGAAATCTTCGCGGCGGTGAAGAGGCTCGCCGAGGCGTTCGGACAAGCCGCCACGCACGCGCCGCATCCGATGCATTCGGCGGCGTCCATCGCCTTGTCGGCAGTCGGCTTGGGGACCGGAATCTCGTTGGCTTCGGGCGCGCTTCCGGTACGAATCGACACGTATCCGCCCGCCTGAATGATGCGGTCGCACGCCGTCCGGTCGACGATGAGATCTTTGACCACCGGGAAGCCGTTTGCGCGCCAAGGCTCGACCCAGAGCTCGGCGCCGTCCTCGAACTGCCGCATGTGCACCTGGCATGCCGTCGTGCGCCGTTGTGGGCCGTGCGCTTCCCCGTTGATCATGAATCCGCAGCTGCCGCAGATCCCCTCGCGACAGTCGTGATCGAAGGCGATCGGCGTTTTGCCTCCCTCGATCAGCTCCTCGTTCACGACGTCGAGCATTTCGAGAAAGGACATGTGCGTCGTGATGTCTTTGGCTTGGTAGGTCTCGAAGCGGCCTTCGGTGTCGGGTCCGTCCTGTCGCCAGACGTGAAGGGTGAGATTGAGTAGTTTTTCGCTCATCGGTCGGTCCCTTACTTGTAGCTGCGTTTGGTCGGTTTGACGTAGTCGAAGGAGAGCGGCTCTTTGTGCAGCGTCGGCTCGCCCGGCTTTCCCGTCCACTCCCACGCGGCGACGTAGCTGTAGTTCTCGTCGTCGCGAAGAGCCTCTCCGTTTTCCTGGTACTCCTCCCGGAAGTGTCCGCCGCAGCTCTCGTTCCGGTGGAGCGCATCGATACACATGAGCTCGGCCAGCTCGAAGAAGTCCGCCACGCGGCCCGCCCGCTCGAGCGTCTGATTGAGCTCTTCTCCCGACCCCGTGATCTTCACCTCGCGCCAGAACTGATCGCGCAGCTTCGGGATCTCCTCGAGAGCCTCTTGCAAGCCTTCTTTGTTGCGTGACATGCCGCACTTGTTCCAGACGATGCGGCCCAGACGGCGGTGAAAATGATCGGGGGCATGCTTGGGGTCGGGCGCGTTCATGAGCTTGTGGATTCGCTCCTCGACCGCCGACACCGCCTGCCGAACGTCGGGATGGCTCTCGTCGAGATCGGGCAGAGACCGCACGTCGCCGAGGTAGTTGCCCACCGTGAATGGCAGCACGAAGTACCCGTCGGCCAACCCCTGCATGAGCGCCGATGCGCCGAGGCGGTTGGCTCCGTGGTCGGAGAAATTGCACTCACCGCCGGCGAACAGGCCTGGGATCGTGGTCTGCAGGTTGTAATCGACCCACAGGCCACCCATCGTGTAGTGCGTGGCCGGGTAGATACGCATCGGTGTCTCGTATGGATTCTCGCCGGTGATTCGCTCGTACATCTCGAAGAGGTTGCCGTAGCGCTCGCGGATGGTGTCGGCGCCGAGGCGTTCGATGGCGTCCTTGAAGTCCAAGTAAACGCCACGTCGTTCGCCATCGACCTCCGGGCCCACGCCGAGCCCGTCGTTGGTGACGTACAACGCGTTCCGGGATGCCACGTCTCTCGGGACCAAGTTTCCGAACGCCGGGTACCGCTCTTCGAGGTAATAGTAGCGGTCCTTTTCCGGAATGTCTTCGGGCCGCTTGGTCACGTCTTCCTTGTTCCGGGGAACCCAGACGCGCCCATCGTTTCGGAGCGACTCGCTCATCAGGGTGAGCTTCGACTGGTAGCTGCCCGCCGGAGGAATGCAGGTCGGATGAATCTGCGTGTAGCAGGGGTTCGCAAACGCGGCGCCATGACGATGCGCGCGCCAGGCGGCCGTCACGTTGCAGCCCTTCGCGTTGGTCGAGAGGTAATAGACGTTGCCGTAACCACCCGTGCAGAGGATCACCATGTCGGCGATGTGCGCGCCGATCTCGCCGGTCTTCATCGACCGCGTCACGATCCCGCGAGCCCGGCCGTCGTGGATGATCACATCGAGCATCTCGGTGCGCGGGAACATCTGCACCGTGCCGGCTTCGATCTGCCGGCAAAGCGCCTGGTATGCCCCCAAGAGCAACTGCTGGCCGGTCTGTCCGCGGGCATAGAAGGTGCGCGACACTTGCGCCCCGCCGAACGACCGATTCGCCAAGAGACCACCGTATTCGCGGGCAAAAGGCACACCCTGGGCAACCGCCTGATCGATCAGGTTCACGCTGAGCTCGGCCAGCCTGTAGACGTTGCTTTCCCGCGAGCGGAAGTCGCCTCCCTTCACCGTGTCGTAGAAGAGCCGGTAGACGCTGTCGCCGTCGTTTTGGTAATTCTTGGCGGCGTTGATGCCGCCTTGTGCGGCGATGCTGTGCGCGCGGCGAGGGCTGTCTTGATAGCAGAAGCACTTGACGTGGTAGCCCATCTCGCCGAGCGAAGCGGCTGCGGCGCCTCCCGCGAGCCCGCTGCCGACGACGATGACGCTGTACTTTCGTCGGTTGGCGGGGGCGACGAGCTTGCCCGTCTCTTTGTGCTTCTCCCATCGATGCTCGATGGGACCGGTGGGTTCATTCGATCGTAGTTCCATGACGATCCCTCAGAGTGTGACGAGGCCGGTCAGGACGGCGATGGGGAAGGATAGATTGCCGACGGTGACGAGCGCGCAGATGGCGATCGCGATGTCCCGGCGGTACGGATTGAAGCGCGGGAAGTTGACGCCAAGCGTCTGAAACATGCTGTAGACCCCGTGAAAGAGATGGAAGCCGAGCGCTAGATTTCCGGCGATGTAGACGCCGGAGATCAAAGGGTTCTGAAAGCCCTCGACCACGTTCCGGTACACGTCGCCGGGGTGCTCCGGGAGGAATGTCAGGTGAAACAGATGGTAAACGATGTACAGGAGCAAGATGGGCCCCGACCAGTACATCGTGCGAGCCGCATAGTCGGTCGCCAGATCTTTGCGCATCTTGTAGCGAGCTCCCCGGGCCTTCCGATTGCGCGACCACAACGAGAAGGCCGATGCGATGTGCGCAGTGACCGCCGCCAGCAGCACCAGGCGTGCTGCCCAGAGCAGCGCGGGCACGCTGCGGAGGGTCTCGGCGTAACCGTTCAGCGCCTCCGGTCCCAGATACAGGTTCAGGTTGCCCAAGAAGTGCCCGATCGTGAAGCCGACCAGGACCAGCCCGGACACGGCCATGATCACCTTCTTCCCGATCGTGGTTTGGTGAAGGGTTAGGGCTTGCTGCATGAGTTCTCCTCGAGGTCGGGGGTTGAGGCGGCGCAGTGATACATCCACCGGCCCTGCTTGGCCAGAGGAGTCACGAAATCACGGCTCCGGGGGGTCGTAGCATTTCACGAGGTCGCCGCGGAACGTCTCGAGCACGGTCTCGCCCGGGCTTTCGCGGACGATGTAGTTGGGGCCGACCGGGACCTTTCCGAGCCCCCCGGGGGTGTCGACGATGAGCTTCGGCAGCGCGATGCCGCTCAATCGGCCCTGGAGATTGGCCATCAGCTCGATGCCGCGCCGCAGTGGGGTTCGCAGATGCCCAGTTCCGCCTACGGGGTCCATCTGCAACAAGTAATAGGGCCGAACACGCGATCGGACCAGGCCCCGAAACAGGGCCTCCAGGGTGGCCGCATTGTCGTTGACACCCCTCAGCAGGACCGTCTGATTCATGACCGGGAGCCCTGCGTCCGCCAGCCGCCCGCAGGCTGCCACGGCCTCCTGGGTCAGCTCCTTGGGGTGGTTGAAATGGGTCATGATCCAGGTCGCCTGGTGGCTTTGCCGGATCGCCTGGCACAGCTCGTCGGTGATCCGCTGCGGCAGGGTCACGGGGGCGCGGGTCGCGATCCGCACGTAGTCGACGTGGTCGATGGCCCGGAGCCTCTGCAGCAACCGCGCGATCCGCTCGGTCGACATGACGCAGGGATCGCCGCCCGAAACGATCACGTCGCGGATTTCGGGATGGGCCTCGATCCATTGGAATGCGGGCTCCAAGACCGCCATCGAGCGGGCCCCACCGCCGTCGCCGACCAGCCTGGACCGTGTGCAGAAGCGGCAATAGACGGCACAGCGATCCGTCGCCACCAAGAGCACGCGATCGGGGTAGCGCCGGATCAAGTGGGGCGCGACTTCGTGGGCCTCCTCACCGAGCGGGTCCCGGAGATCGCCTGGCGCGGCCACGGCCTCTTCTGCGCGGGGGACGCACTGCCGCCGGATGGGGCAGTCGGGGTCCGAAGGGTCGCAAAGCGACAAGTAGTAGGGGGTGATCGAGATCGGCATCCCGGCTGCTGCCGCGCGGGCGGCGCCGATTCGCTCGCCGTCGGTCAGCGTCAGCGCTTTGTCGAGACCTTGTAAATCCGTGACGGCATGCTTCGCCTGCCAACGCCAGTCGTTCCAACTCGGCGCATCGAGGCTGACGGCCTCGCGAAAATTCAGCGGCAGCGCGCGCACGGCGGGAGCTTACTTTCTGTGCGAGGTGCGGCAACTCCCGGGGGTCCCTGGACACGCCTCGTAAACATTGTCATATCGTTTTTGGAGCTTGCCAGAGCGGCTGGTTGCTCCCATTGCCGAGACGAACACGGAGAGAACATGGCGCCCCGAGACCCTCGCCCCTTCGACGTCGAGTACATCGAGAACCCCACGCAGGCCGAGCTTCGCGAGCTCGCCTTCGAGCACACCCCCTGCGTGCAGCGCACCGCCGTCGGAACCGTCAACAAGATCTCGCGCAACAAGGCGCGGATGGCCCAGTACACGTACATCATCGATACCGAAGATCGCTGGAGCCACCAGATCATCGATCCGGGCAAAGCGAAAGAGCTGATCGAACGGCAGGCGAAGTACATTGCCGACAAGGGCAAATTGGTCGCGATCGATGGGTACGTCGGGTTGGACCAAGGGGCATTCGGGGCCACGTGGCTCTACACGCTCGAGGGCGCGAACATCGCCGGGATGCAGCAGGTGCTCGCATTCCCGCGCTCCGAGGTGGAATCCAAAGAGTCGCTCTCGAAGCCCTTCGAGCCGGTGTTTCGTCTCTTCTACACTCCGGACCTGATGCTCGACGACATGCCCGGCCGGCAGGCGATCATCGTCGACCTCGACAACTGGACCACGTACGTGATGGGAGCCGACTACTTCGGGGAGTCGAAGAAAGGCATCCTCCGGATGCTCAATCACTACGTCTACCAGAAGGGTGGTCTGGTGCTTCATGCGGGCGCCAAGGCCGTCGAGACGGACAACGGCGAGAAGCTCACGATGACGGTCATGGGCCTGTCGGGCACCGGAAAGACCACGACCACGTTTTCGAAGCAAGGCGGTCTGACGGAGCCGATCCAAGACGACATGGTGGCGCTCTGGCCGCACGGTCAGCTCACGATCACGGAGAACGGCTGCTTTGCCAAGACCGACGGCCTCTCGATGGAGACGGAGCCGATCTTGTACCAGGCGACCACGGGTCCGGACGCCTGGGTCGAAAACGTATTCCTCGAGCCCGATGGCTCCTTCCATTTCACCAAGGGCGTGCTGTCGATCGAGGAGGTCAAACGCCTTCGTGACATCCTGCTCGCCACGGGCGCCAACAAAGCGAACCTCGAAAAGTACGTCGCCGGAGAGGTCGACGTCGACGACGTCGTGAATAGCCACGGGGTCCCCGCAGACGGATGGGACTTCGTGGTGTGGACGCAAAACGGCCGGTCGATCGTCCCGATGAGCTCGATCCCCGACGCGGCGAACTTGCATCAGATTCCGCAGGTCAAGTCGATGGGCATCCTCAATCGTGACGAGGGTTACGACGCCGCCATGCCCGGAATCGTTCGCTTCACCTCGCCGGAGCAGGCTGCTGGGTACTTCATGCTCGGCGAGACCTCCAAGACCAGCGCCGCGGGCAAGGAACGTGGCAAGACCCGATCGCCCTTCACGCAGCCGTTCTTCCCAGCCAAGCATGGGCTGCAAGCCAAACGTTTTGCCGAGCTCGCCGCGACGATGCCCGACGTGACCATGTGGCTGATGAACACCGGCTACATCGGCGGGGAAGCCAGCGATGCCAAGGAGAACAAGGCGCTGAACATCAAGATTCCACATTCCAGCGCCATGCTCGAGGCGCTCTTGAGCGAGAGCATCAAGTGGAAGCGGGATCCCGACTTCGGGTACGAGATCGTCGATGTGGAGGCGCCCGAAAACGCAGACCTGCTCGAAAAGGTGCCCGCGGAGATCCTCGAGCCGCGACGCTTTTTCGAGAGCCGTGGGCGCGAAGGCGATTATCGACAGTGGGTCGACCACATGAAGTCGTCCCGCAAGGAGTTCCTGAAGAAGTTCCAGGTCTCCGACGCCATCGTCGACGCGATTACCAACTGAGGGCCGGCTGTCTCGCCGCAGGTTTTGCGGCGCGGCTCGTCGAGTGTGGTAACACACGTCCACGTGAAGCGTCTTTTCTTGACCATCTCGTGTTGGCTGGCGCTGACCCCGTGGACGACGCCGCCCGCGCACGCGGCCGACCGGGATCTCGTCGCGTTCGATGCCCTGTTCGGGGGGACCGTGTCGAAGTTCGGAGGCGACCGCAGTTGGCAGCCGAGCCTGTGGATCGACGGCTCGTACGGCGTCGCGGGACCGCTCCATTTGGGAGGCTACTTCCAATGGCTCGGCCGCAACTGGCCGTTGGACGATCCGGGCCTCGGCGGTGGGGGCATGCTCGCGCTGCGGGCAAACGTCAAGAAGCTCCGCATTTCGGGGGCCTTTACGGGCGGCTACATGCGTGTCCCGCTGCCTGGGCGCGTCGAGGGTGCAGGCACGATTGGCGCCTTCGGAGGCCTCGGGTATGGTTTCTTGCGGTGGATGGGCATCGAAGCACGCGGTCGGTGGACGCGGTACTTCAACATGCCGACGGACGCGCCGAATCACGCTTGGAGCATCGAGGCCGGTCTCAGCTTTTTCGTGAAGTGAGGCCATGGCGCCGGTAGACGTCCTGGTCGTGGGGGCGGGCCACAACGGCCTGGTGGCTGCGACGATGTTGGCGCGAGCCGGCCTCACGGTCCGCGTCCTCGAAGCGTCCGACACCGTGGGGGGCGCATGCCGCACCGAGCACCCGTTTTCGAAGGCACCCCAGGTAGGACAGTCGACCGGCGCCTATCTGCTCGGTCTGATGCCGCCGGAGCTCATGCGAACGCTCCGAATCTCCCTTCCGTTGATTCGCCGCGATCCCCACTATTTTCTCCCGACGACCGGCTCACGCCATCTGCTCGTCGGGGCCGATCGCGCCGCCACCGACGCGCAGCTCGCCCGCTTCTTCAGCCCGCGCGACGTCGAGGCGGACCGCGCCCTGCAGCGGGAGCTCACCTCGCTTCGAGAGGACGTGGCGCCGTCGTGGCTGGAGTCGCCGGGCTCGATCGAAGAGACGGCCGACCGCTACGTTCGGCCGGCCTTGCGGGAAGCGTTCGTCTCGTTGTGTCGGGGTACGGTCGAGGCATACCTCGGCCGGTTCGGCTTCCAGAGCGAGTTGCTCGAAGCGATGTATGCGGTCACCGACGGCTTCACCGGGCTCGACGGTGGCTGGAACGCGCCGGGTAGCGGCTTGAATTTCCTGGTGCACAACATGTGCCGGTTGCCTGGCAGCGACGGAACCTGGATGGTGGTCCGCGGAGGCATGGGCACGGTCACCCAGGTCTTGGCGGACGCTGCGCGACGGGCGGGGGCCGAGATTCGAGTCGGCACGAGGGTTGCTCGGATCGAAACCCGAGACGGGGTCACCACGGGCGTGGTGACGGATCGAGGAGACGAGCACCGTGCAGGCGTCGTCCTGGTCAACGCCGATCCTTTTCGCCTGCTCGAGCTGCTCGACGATCGCTGTCCGGCTGAGCTCCGAGAGCGCATCGAGGGCTACCGGCGCCCCGGCACGAGCATCAAGGTCAACCTGTGCTTGCGTGATCTGCCGACCTTCACCTGCCTTCCCGAGCCAAGAGGGCAACACCGCGCCACCATTCATCTGCTTCCCGAGCACGAGACGAAAAAGACGCTCGGGGCGGCCTTCGAGGATTGCCGGGCAGGGCGTTTGCCCTCCCAGCCCGCCATCGAGTGGTACATCCACACCACGCTCGACCCTTCGCTCCAAGACGACCGAGGGCGACACAGCTCGGCGCTGTTTTGCCAGTGGGTTCCGTACGAGCTCGCCGCCAGCACCTGGGAACGAGAGGAGAGCGGCTTCGTCGCGCGACTGCTCGACATCTGCGATCGGTATGCCCCGGGAACCTCTCGGCTCGTCGAGGACGTGTCGGTGCTGACGCCTCCCAAGATCGAGTCCCACTTCGGCATCACGGCGGGCCACATTCATCACGTGGACAACAGCATTGGCTTTTCCGATCGACTGCCTTACCGCCTCCCCGTGCAAGGGCTGTACGCGTGCGGTGCAGGCTGTCACCCGGCAGGATCGGTCATCGGAGCGGCCGGACACAACGCGGCTTCGGTGGTGAGGCGAGACCTCTTCGGAGGCTAGACCCCGAAGCGCTCCCGATAGTCGCGAAAATGCTCGCGAGCCTCCTCGGCGCTCAGGCCGAAGTCCGCGATGTCGTAGTCGTGCTCGCCGAGCTGTGCCGTGGGCTGTTCCCCGATCCGCGTCAGAAAACGGTCGGTGAGGCGGTCGTCGTACTCCAAATCGAAATGCGCGTAGATCTGCTTGAGCACGTCGATCGGATGCGCCAGCAGGTCGTTCAAACGAAGATCGTAGACCTGCGATGCCGGCAGTTGGGCCCGCGCCGCCATCCCTCGGTCGACACCGGCGCGGGAGTATTCGAGCCAGAAGCGCCCCACGTCGCTCATCCGCATGCTTCGTTGCATCTTGGCGATCATGCGTGCGCTCAGGCTGCACTGCGAGCCCAAGGCCTTGGCCACGTCGCGGTGGGTCTGGATGATCCGGGCATCCGGATAGACCGCGAGCAATGCGTCGAGATTCCAGAGGTGCCACGGGCATTTGAGGGACCAGCGCTCCGCGCTCCGGCGTTTGGTCAGCATCTGAAGCTGGACCTTGTGACTGCGGTAGGGAATCGTCATGTCCCAATCCAGCATCTTCCAGGCGTACGACCAGGTGCCCCAAGCGGCGAAGATCGTCACTGAAGCAAGCTCGTTTTGAAGCGGGAACAGGCACTCCTCGAACGCATCGGGCGTGACGTGATGAGCGACTTCCTGATCGGGGATGAACGAGTGGTTGAGCCACAGGGTGAGGCCGGCTTGCCGCCGTCTCCACGCCTCGTCGCCGAACGGGTCGTGACGGCGACCCACGGGATTGAATAGCTCCCAAGCGCGTCCGACGCGGTTGTTGGGGTCCGCCGCGAGGACTGCGTGCAAGAAGGTGGTGCCCGTGCGGAACAAGCCCGTGATCACGATCGGACGACGAATCGGGACGTCGTGGATCTCTGGATGGCGCTTGATCGCGTCGACGATGCGGAGCTTGTTCGTCAGGTGCCAATTCAGAACGTAACGTGCTCCGAATCGCCCCGTCGTGCTCAGATCGATCTCGTCGATGCTCTCGATCGCCTGCTGCAGGCGCTCGACGAAGCCGTCGTCGCCGTAGTCATTAAGGCCCGTGAGGCGCTCGGCCGTCTTCATGGCCGAGCGGGCATCGATCGGAATGATCTTCTCGCGCAACGGATCGAGCTTGTTGACCCAGGAAAACGGGAAGCCCGGGCGGAGGGCTTTGGGGGTCTCCGTCATGGATGCGTCCTAGACGCCGCTATACAACAAACCAATGGCGGTTTGAAAGACCGGGGGCATGACGCGATCGAACAGCACCCACGCGAGGATGAGTCCCATCAACGCACCGCCGCCCGAGAACAATCCGAACCACTTGGTGCGGAGCCGGTCGTTGAGAAAGAGGGGAACCATCGCGTAGCCGTCCAGCGGCGGAAAGGGGATGAGATTGAAGCAGCCGAGGATCAAGTTCACCGAAAACAGCACGCTGAGGAACAAGGCGAGTCCCTGCGCGACTCCCGACGGTGCGACGGCCAGTGTTTCGAGCGTGAGGTTGCCCGAGGGCAACGAGAAGTATCCAGCCGCGATCCCGATCCGGATAGCCAACGCGGCCAACAGAGCCAACGCGAAATTCGCCGCGGGACCGGCGGCTGCCATCCCGGCTGCGAGCCTCGGGTGGCGGCTCGCCCAACTCGGATCGTAGGGAGCGCTCGCCCATCCGATCATCCAGCCGCTGGCGAACACGGCTGCGATATCCGTCGATGCAG
>CAZBWQ010000025.1:0-10268 GCA_964495565.1 uncultured Sandaracinaceae bacterium
CTTTTCGAGCTCGCCACACTCGAGCGCGCCCAGGAACGCGACGAGCGCGTTCAGCTCCAGGTCGGTGAGGTTTCGGTCGGCTAGAAGAGACGACTTGTTCTTGTTGTCGATCCCTCCGGTCGCCATGAGCTTCACGGCCTCGCGAAGCGTCGCCACCGACCCATCGTGAAAATAGGGGGCGCTCTTCGAGACGTTGCGCAGCGAGGGAACTTTGAAGGCCGCCCAGTCCTCCGGCTTCTGGGTCACCGCCTGGCGACCCACGTCGACTTCTTCCTCCGGCTTTCCGGCAGTGCCGATGCCGACGTTGTAGTAGAGGCCGCCCGCGATGCCCATCGCGCTCGAGAACGACGGCGGTGCGTGGCAGACGACGCACTGGCCCTTGCCCATGAACACGGCCCATCCCTGCTTCTGCTGGTCGGTCAGAGCCTGCTCGTCGCCCTTGGCGTACCGGTCGTATGCGGTGTCGTCACAAACCAGGGTTCGCTCGTAGGCTGCAATCGCCTTGGCCACGGTGTCCGGTGTCATGCCCTCCCCGGGGAACACCTTTTCGAACTGCTGGGCATAGCCCTCGATCTCGGCGAGCTCGGCGGTTTTCTTCGCCAGGTTCTCCTTGCCGACGCCCATGTTGCCTCCACCCCAGGCGCCCTTGGCTTGCGCCTCGAGGCTGTCGGCCCGTCCGTCCCAGTAGAATTCGTCGAAATAGCCGGTGTTCCAGATCACGGGGCTGTGCCGAGTCAGCTGCTTGCCGCCCGCCCCGATCGCGAGCGGGGTCTCGCCGCCGTTTCCGTGCTCGTTCTGATGGCAGGAATAACAAGAGCGCGAGCCATCGACACTCAGCCGCGCATCGAAAAAGAGCTGGTGGCCGAGCGCGATCTTCGCGGCCGACTGGGGGTTGTCGGGCGGAATCTTCATCTCGGGAAGCTTCGACGGCGCCTGCGGGAGGGCGTCCTGCTTGGTCGGAGGCGGAGCCGGGGTCGCGGCCTCGTCTTCGGCGGGTTTGCTCTTGCAGGCGACAAGCCCGAAGGCCAAAGACACGGCCATCGCGATGGCTGGCCCGGGGATCGATGGGATCGGCATGGGCCGAACCTTAACACGCTGTTCGCCAGGCTACACCGTGTCGCGCACGAGCTCCCCGGGCGCCCGTCACGCGGGCCCGCGTTTCAGCCGTTTGGCGAGGGCTCGCGCCTCGACGATGTTGTCTTCGATCGAGCAGTACGTCCAAGACCCGTAGCGGCCGATCGAGTGCATGTCGTGGTCGGCCAGCATTCGCTTTTTCGTGGCCACCTCGCCATCCGAAGCCACGGTGATGTGCACGTAGGCAGGGTCGAGCACCACGTCGTGCGACGCCACCAACCTCTGGGTCGTGATGACGCCGGCGGTCCGCAGATCCCGCAAGGCTTGGCCCTTCCAGGCGTCCCGCTCCTCGCGCGAGAGAGGCTCACCACTTGGCAGCCCGATTTCGACGTACAGGCTCATTCGGTCGGTCCCGAAGATGTTGTCGTAGAAGCCCACGCGATAAAAGCACAGCTCCCTCTGGGGATAGTAGATCCAGTGGACGTCAGCCGGACCTTTGGCGTCGAAGCCGAGATTGAAAACCAGGACTCGGTTGTGCGTGAAGAGGGCTCGATCGTATTCGAGGCCGCACATTCTCAAAAGAGCGATCAACGGAGCGCTGCTGACCAGCGTCTGGTAGGCGATTCGACGTTTCGACGTGATGGCGATCTTTCGTACGGGATCGATCTCGAGGACCCGTTCGCCGAGCGCGATCCGGTCACGGCGAACGCCTTGCGCAAGCGCTTCGACGTACTGAATCGCACCGCCCTCGGGATAGGTGAAGCTGGCGTTGTATCCGCGGTGTCGCCGACCGGCGTCGCCCGCCAAGATCTCTTCCGTGCTCGCGTGCGGAAAGAAGCGTCCCATCGCTTCGACGTCGAGCCGCCGCAGGTCGGTGGCGTAGAGCTTTTCGTTGTACGGAATCAGGAACTTGTCGGCAATCGCTCTTCCGTATCGCGCATAGAGCATCTCCTCGAAGTTCCGTCCCTCGTCGGCGGGTCTCTCGGCCAGGCTTTGCACGCATTCTTCGTACTCCTGCCGCGGGAGCTGCTGGATGTTTCTCTGAAAAGGGAAGTCGATCAGACGCTCGGCGTACCAGATGCGGCTTCGTCGCTCGACGCGCAGCACGCGCTGGCCGCCCATCCGGGCGATCAGGTACTTCTCGATCTCGGGATGGCGGAAGTGAAAGAAGTGTCCCGAGTAATCCCACACGAAGCCATCCCGCCGGACCGTCCGACAGTACCCTCCGATCTCGTCCTCCGCCTCGACGACGAGGTAGTCGTCGTCCGGGAGCCAGTCCGCGAGGGCGAGCCCGCTGATGCCCGCTCCCACGATCAAAGTGCCCGTTCGTTCCACGCTAAGGGCTTATCTTGAATCCGCGGACGATGCGAATTCGATCGTCCTGCCGCCGCCCGAGGGCCACGGGCTCGCCGTTCGGTCCGAACAAGGCCAGCGAGTCCTCGGCCGCGGCGTCCCGCCACGCGCCCCCCACGATCACTTCGGGCCGAATGGGCCGGCCGTGTCGGGCATCTTCGGCGCCCTGCTCGTCGAGCTCGACCCGAGGAAGCGCGCCGCAAGCTTCACGCAACGGGATCAATCGCGACCCGATGGTGTCGGCGGTCAGGGCATCGGCCGCGAGTGCGTCCTCGATCGAAAAGGCTCCACTCGCGACTCGCCTGAGGGAGCGAACGTGGCCGACCGTTCCGAGCGCCCTCGCCAGGTCGCGCGCAAACGAGCGCACGTAGAAACCCTTGCCACAATGCAGAACGATTCGGACGAGCTCGGGATCCATGGAGATCAGCTCGGCCGCGTGAAGCTCGACCTCCCGCACGGGTGGCTCGACTTCCTCTCCCCGTCTCGCTCTGCGGTGCAGAGGTGTGCCTTCCACCTTGATGGCGCTGAACGCGGGCGGCGTCTGGCGATGCCTTCCGAGAAAGCTTTCGAGCATCGCTTCGACATGCGCCCGATCGAGGTGCGGAACCTCCGAAGTCACCACGACGTTGCCCTCCGCATCGAGGGTGTCGGTCTCGGCTCCGAGAGCGATCTCGACCTCGTACTTCTTGTCGTCGGACTGCAGATGAGACACCAGCTTCGTCGCTTCGCCGATGGCGATGACGAGAACCCCGGTTGCGAGGGGGTCCAACGTGCCCGCATGGCCTACCGAACGCTGCTTCAATGCGCGGCGGACCTTCTGAACCACGTCGTGGGAGGTGCACCCGGTGGGTTTGTCGACCACCAAGATCCCATTCATTTGAAATGCTTTGCGAGCTCGCCGCGGAGCAAGGCGTCCGCTTCGTCGATCGTCACGTCGAGCTGGGTCGCGGCGGCCGCCCGGTGCCCGCCCCCCTGGAGCGCAGCCGCGATCTCGGAAACGTCCTTGTCGCCGCTCGATCGGAGACTGATCTTCGTCTCCAAGTGGTTGCCGCGAGCGTCTTGGACCGGCCACTCCCACAAGAGAGCGCCGATCTCTGCGCCCTTTACTCTGCGGGCATAGTTGACCATCCCTTCGACCATGTCGTCGTCCGCACCGCAGATGTCCAACATCGCGCGGGTCACGCGCATGATCGCCACGCGGCCCTCGAACGCCATTTCGAGCGTGGCGATGATCGAGGAGAGCAGTCGGAGCCGCGCCGGCTCCCACCGCTCGAACAGCTGGTAGGCCACTTCCCAAGGGTTCGCACCGGACTCGATCAGGCGCGCTCCGAGACGGAGCGTCGCAGGACGTGTGGTGGCGTACCGAAATCCGCCCGTGTCCGACACGATCGCCGCGTAGAGTGGGGTCGCCGCGCCTTCTGGAATCGTCTCCAAGCCGAGTGCTTCGATCAGGCGGACGACGACCTCGCCGGTGGCGGCGGCACTGGTGTCGCGCAGGACCACGTCCCCGATGTCGTCATGGGCATGATGGTGATCGACGACGACGACCGGCCCCGAAATCTCGGGCGGTGGAAAGCCCGGCGGAATGAGCGCGTTGGCGGCGATGTCCATGATCCACGTCGCGTCGAACGTCGTCCCCGGTGGAACCGCGTCGATGCTGCGCTCGTCTTGCATCAGAAAGTGGAGTGATTCGGGAATCGACTCCGGCATGAACAACGTGGCCTCTTTCCCCACGGCCCGAAGCGTCTTGATCAGACCGAGCGCCGAGCCGAGCGAGTCTGCGTCCGGCCGTCGGTGGCAAGCCACCAGAAATCGCTGCCCGTTGCGAATGACGTCGAGCGCTTGAATCACGATGAGCCTTTCGGACCGTCCTCGGTCTGGTCGCGGATTTCATCCAGGATTGATTCGATCCTCAGCGCGGAATCGACCACGTCGTCCCAGTAAAACTCGAGCGCGGGAACGTGCCGAAGCTGCAGGCGGTGGCCGAGCTCACGACGCAAAAAGCCCGATGCTCGCTCGAGCGCCGCAACCACCCTCTCCTGACGGTCTGGGCCGATCTCGTCGAGGACGCGCACGTAGACCCGCGCGATGCTGAGATCGTCGGTCACGCGGACTGCCGAGATGACCACTTGGCTCGCGATCGGATCGCGGACGCTGCCCCGAAGGAGCAGATCCATGAGCTCGCTTCGGATGCGCTCGGCAACTCGATCCGCTCTGCGAAATGCCTTCTGCGCCATCGCTCAGCCCGTCCACTCCGCCGGCTCGCCGACCGACACCAGCTCCATCTTGCGGTCCATCACGAGCGCCTCCGACGAGGATTCGACGAAAGACGCGATCGAATCGAGCATCGCATTGGCGTGGCGTCGATCCCCGGACACGACTGCAAAGCCGAGCAACGCGCGCCGATGGACGTCTTGAAAGCCGACTTCGGCCACCGAGACGTTGAAACGATTCGAGGTACGGTCGAGCACCTTTCGAACGATCGAGCGTTTCGCCTTCAAGGAGGTCACACCCGGCAAGGAAAGCGAAATCTGACAAACGCCGACGACCATCTTGGCTCCTCAGAACGCGAGGCTCACTCGAGTGTCGCCTCCACCTGCTGCTCCTCGTAGCACTCGATGATGTCTGCCTCTTTGACGTCGTTGAAGCCCTGCAGGCCGATGCCGCACTCCATGCCCGCTTGGACCTCTTTGACGTCTTCCTTGAAGCGTCGCAGGGATCCGAGAGGTCCTTCCCACACGACCACGCCATCTCGCACCAGACGGGCACGTGCCCCGCGCAAGATCTTGCCCTCGAGCACCATGCAACCCGCGATCGTCCCGATCTTCGGAATCCCGAAGGTTTGTCGGACCTCGGCCTTTCCGAGCTCGGCCTGGACGACCTTCGGCGCGAGCAAGCCCCGCATCGCGGCCTTGACGTCGTCGATGGCCTCGTAGATCACGTTGTAGGTCCGAATCTCCACGCCCTCCTTCTTGGCGGTCGAGGAGGCCTTGCCCTGGGGCCGCACGTTGAACCCGAGGACGATGGCTTGGGAGGCGCTGGCGAGCATGACGTCGTTTTCCGTGATGCCGCCCACGCCGGTGTGGATCACGTTGACCTTCACCTTCTCCGTCCCGAGGTCGGCCAAGGCGCCCTGAAGCGCTTCGACCGAGCCCTGCACGTCGGCCTTCACCACCAGGCGAAGCTCCTGGACGTCACCGCTCTGCATGAGGGCCTGGAGCTGGTCGAGCCCCCGTAGACCCGCAGCCGGCGCGCCCCCGGGTGCCGCGGGCTTCTTTCGCGCCCCGGCCACCTCCTGGGCCTTTCGCTGATCGGTGACCTCGTAGAAGACGTCGCCCGCGGCGGGGAGCTCCGCCAGGCCCAGCACCTCGACCGGCGTCGCCGGGCCTGCCGAGGCGAGCTGCTTGCCGCGATCGTCGGTCATCGCTCGAACGCGGCCCCAAGCCCCACCGGCAACCACGTAGTCGCCAGTGTCCAAAGAACCGTCTCGAATCAACACGTTGGCGACCGGACCTCGGCCCCGATCGAGATATGCCTCCAGCACCACCCCTTCCGCTGGGATCTGCGGATTGGCGGTCAGCTCGAGAACCTCGGCCTGTAGCAAGACGTTCTCGAGGAGGGCGTCGATGCCTTCGCCCGTGATCGCGGAGCACGGGATGAACATCGTCTCGCCACCCCACTCCTCGGGCTGCAACCCGAGCGCAGCGAGCTCGTTCTTGACCTTGTCGGGATTGGCCTCGGGCTTGTCGATCTTGTTGACCGCCACCACGATGGGCACCTCGGCGGCCTGCGCGTGGTTCACCGCCTCCTTGGTCTGGGGCATCACGCCGTCGTCGGCAGCCACGACGAGCACCACGATGTCCGTGGCTTGCGCGCCGCGCGCGCGCATGGCCGTGAAGGCCTCGTGACCGGGGGTGTCGAGGAAAACGACCGTTCCCCGCTTCGTATCGACCCGGTAGGCGCCGATGTGCTGGGTGATGCCACCCGCCTCGCCTGCGACGACGTCGCTTTCACGAATCTTGTCGAGCAAAGAGGTCTTGCCGTGGTCGACGTGACCCATGACCGTCACGACCGGCGGCCGCGTTTCTCGATCCGCCGCCTTGTCCTCGAACTGGCCACGCGCATCGCCGACGATTTCATCCTCGCTGCGGGCGACGTTCTCGACCTCGTAGTTGAACTCGCTGGCGAGCACGGAAGCGGTATCGGCATCGAGGGTGCTGTTGATGTGCACGCCCGACACGCCGAGCTCCATGAGCTTCATCAGCACGTCGGTCGCCTTGAGGCTCATCCGCTGCGCAAGCGCCTGCAGTTGGATGTTGTCCTCGATTCGAATGACGCGCTTCTGCGCGCCCGGTACCGTGATTTCGGTCTGCTTGGGCTTCTTGCCGGGCTGCAAACGCTTCTTTCCGGGACGCCCTTGCGGTCTGCCGGTGGGGCCGATCGAAGAACGGCCTCGAATCTCTCGACGTCGCGGGGCTTGCTCGCGCTGCGCCGCATGCTCGGCGACGATTCGGCGCCGGGCTCCCTCGGACAGCGGGGCGGCGCTGGGCGCTTTGGCCTTTCCGCGCCGCATCACGCCCGGCGGCAGCGGATCGTAGGAGAAACGACCACGCTCGGCCGGGGCCTCTGCAGGAGATGGCGGGGTGGGCTCCGCGGGCGCCGGCTCCTCGGCGGGCTCGGCAGCGGCGGGTGCCGGCGGGGGCTCCACGGATGGCGGGGCCGGTGTGGGCTCTGCGGCGACCGGGGACGCCGAAGGCGCTGGCTCCGCGGGCGGCGGCTCGACCTCGACCGGTGGGGTCGGCGGCGTCGTTGGAGCGGGTTCCGGCGTGGGCGCCGGCGCGGGCTCTGCCGCCGCCGGGGGCTCGGGCTCCGCCGCCGCTTTGCGGCGCTTGCGGCGCACGACCGTCGGGCGAATTCGCTCCTCGACCATGGTCTCGCCCCGATCCTTTTCGAGCGATCGTTTGATGCGGTCCACTTCGACTGGATCGAGAACGCTCATGTGATTGCGCACCTGGATCCCCAACGTCGCAATGCGCTGGATCAGGTCGCGATTGTCGACCCCCAACTCCCGTGCGACCTCGTAGACTCGAACCTTGCTCATCCGTCCTCCGATAAGGCTTCGACGTGCGACAGGCAATCTGCCACCGCCCGAGCGATGCCCCGATCCATCACCAGGAGCACGCCTAGATCCGACCGATCGAATGCGTCTCCCAAACTTGCCTTAGTCCCCCAAGTGACCGTCGCGCAACCAAGCGTGGTCGCCATCCGGGCGAGCTCCTCGGCGCGTCCCCGCGCGTCTTTGGCTACCAGGAGCACATCGCCTCGGCCCGACTTCAGCGCCACACGCGCCGCCTCCGCGCCGAGCGCCAAGCGCCCTTTCCGCCGAGCGGCGCTCAGCAGGCCGATCGTCCGGCGCTCGAGTTGCTCGACGATCATCCGCTGGACTTCGGCGGGCTCGAGCCGCGCAACCCCACGCAGCGCCTTCGAGAGCCCGCCGCGGACCGTGGCCGCGCGGATGCACGCCTTTCGAGGGTGCACCGAGACGCCCCGGCCACCGAGGCGGCGCCCCAGGTCGACCGCGACGAACGGAGCCGCCTCGCCGACGACCAGACGCACCAATTCGTCACGCTCCGTGCGTTGTCCGCACCCGGCGCACATTCGATTCGACGCTTTGTCCGGTCGGTTCTCGCTCATGAGGTCCAACATCGGCGACTATCCTTGCTTCATCTCCTCCGGCCCCGTACCGGCTGCAGCGACTTCGTCCGAGGAAGGCTCGGATGCCGCTGCGGGGGCCGGGAGCTCCTCGGAGCCTTCGCTCGCCTGCTCCGCGGCGGCTGCCTCGGCCTCGAGCCGTGCCGCCTCCGCCTGCGCGGCTGCGATGCTCTGCTCCATCTTCGCTTCGACCGGCGGCCATTCGCTCTCGAGGAAGACGGCCACGGCCGACTTGACGGCCTGCGCTTTGGCGGCCCCGAGCCCCGACTTGATCGCGAAGCGGTCCGTGTCGTCCTCGCTTGCAATCGCCTCGATGCTCCCGTAGCCGCTTTGCTCGAGCAGGTCGGCGACCCGTGCGTTGATTCCACGCACCAACGAGAGCTTGTCCCGGTCCGAGGGTGGCTCGGTCCGGTCGGCCATCGCCGCCAAGGCCTCCTGGCGAAGCTCCTCCATGGCCTTCGCTGCCTTGTCGCGAAGCTGGGGCACGTCTTCTTCGGAAATCCCCGGCACCGAAGCGAGCTCTCCCGCGCTGGCCTCGACCACCTCGTCCAGGCTTCGGAAGCCCATTCGATAGAGCGAGCGAGAGACCTCTTCGTCGGCGCTCAGACGCGACAGCGCAGCCATCGCTTCTTCCTCGATTTGCTTGAATCGAGACTCACTGACGATGTCCAGACGCCAGCCGGTGAGCTGCGACGCCAGACGCACGTTCTGTCCACGGCGTCCGATCGCCAAAGAGAGCTTCGGATCGGGCACGACGAGCTCCATGTTGGAGTTGGTCTCGTCGATCACGACACGCACCACCTCGGCGGGCGCAATCGCGTTGCAGACGAAGCGCGCGGGGTCGCGGTCCCACGGCACGATGTCGATCTTTTCGCCGCGAAGCTCTTGAACCACCGCCTGCACGCGTGAGCCCTTCATGCCGACGCACGCGCCGACCGGATCGACGTCCGAATCACGACTGCTGACCGCGATCTTGGAACGTGCCCCCGGCTCGCGGGCCGCGGCGACGATGCGCACGATCCCCTCGTAAATCTCCGGAACCTCCATCTCGAAGAGCTTGACCAACAGCCCGACGTCGGTTCGCGACAAGATGATCTGCGGACCGCGTGCCTCGCGATCGATGTCCTTGAGATAGGCGACGATTCTGTCGCCGGGGCGGTAGCTCTCCCGGGGGGTCTGCTCGCGAGGCGGCAAGACCGCTTCCACGCCACGGCCGAGATCGACGATGATGTTGGAGCCGCGCTCGAAACGCCGGACGACGCCGGTGATGATCTCCCCTTTGCGATTCTTGTATTCGGCGTAGACCCGCTCCCGCTCGGCATCCCGGACACGTTGGATGATCACCTGCTTGGCCGTCTGGGCCGCGATACGGCCGAAGCGGCTGCGGCTCTGCTCGAGGTTGAGCAAGCCGCCGAATTGCTTGTCTTGCTCGCGGGCCTTGTCGCGATCCTCGGGCAAGTAGAAGATCTGGAAACCGAGCTCCTCACCGATTTCCGCATCGAGCCCGTACGACTTCGCGTCCTTCACCGAAATCTCTTGCTCGTCGTTGTCGACCTCCTCCACCACGGTCATGTACTGGAACAGGTCCACGGCCCCCGTGTCCTCGTTGAACCTCGCCTCCAGCTCGCGATCGGGCCCAAACGTCTTTTTCGCAGCCGTCAAGATCGCCTGCTCGGTGGCCTCGACCAGGATCTTGGGATCGATTCCCTTTTCCTGGCTTACCTGTTCGATCACGTGCTGAAGTGAAAGCGTGCCTTGTTGCATTGCCATCCAACCACCTATTTCGAGAATCGGTACACGAGGTTTGCTTGCGCGATGTCCTCGTGGGGAATCACTAGAACTTGCCCGTCTTGCTCGAGCTCGATGCTTTCCTCGACGACCCCGATCAGCTTCCCGTGAAACCGGCGGCGCCGCTCGATGGGGGTACGGGTCCGGACCTTGATCTCCCGCCCCGAAAATCGCTCGAAGTCCGAGAGCTTCACCAAAGGACGCTCCAAACCGGGAGAGCTGACCTCCAACCGATAACCACCGGACGGAAGCACGTCATCGTGCACGTCGAGGGCCGCGGAGGCGTCCCTGCTGACCGCGGTGCAATCTTCCAGGGAGACACCGCTGCCCACGTCCAGGCC
>CAZBWQ010000025.1:10278-10872 GCA_964495565.1 uncultured Sandaracinaceae bacterium
GGGGCGTCCCGATCGATGATCACGCGCACGACGGCGCCACCCGTCTCCCGCAAATAGCGCACGTCGACCAGCTCGACGCCGTGCGCGCGGCAAATCGGGTCGATCAGCTGCTCCAAAGAGCTTTCGAGTTGGTGCTTTTGCGGTGTCAAAGTCGCCCCTGGGTCCCCGAACGAAAAATGGGCGGACCGCGGCGGCCCACCCATCAAAAGGCAAACCCAATTTTCGAGGCAGCAGCTACCACAGCCCCCGTCCGCCCGCAAGCAAACCGCTTCGGAGCGTATTTGCATCGTTGACAGCGAGAAACCCCTCTTGGTATGCCCCGCCAGTACCCCGCCGTATCGGGCGCGGGACCAGGAGGAAAGCATGATGCGTTCGTTGAAGTTCGGGCACTCGGTTGCCCTGGTGTGCATGGCTGCGGTGATGGCAAGCTGCGGATCGACCCGCGAGTCGGCCTGGGAGCCGACCAGCGGTTCCGTCCAGCTCGATGATGCGGCCCGAGCACAGGTCGCCGCGCTCCTCGCCGAAGCGGAAACGGCATGGGCCAACCGAGGCGATGCCGCGCAAGCCAAAGCCGCCGTGGACGCCTATCAGGCG
>CAZBWQ010000025.1:10882-20915 GCA_964495565.1 uncultured Sandaracinaceae bacterium
TCAACCAGGCCAACGCGGCGTGGGATGGGCGCGCCGACATGAGCCAAGCGAAAGCCGCCGTCGACGCTCTCAAGGCAGCCACCGCCATCGACCCGGCCAACGCCGATGCGCTGAGCAATCTGTCGCATGCGATTTATTTCTACGCCGACTGCCATCTGCGGTTCGACGAGGACAACCCCGACCTCTACAAGGACACCCACGAGCAAGGCACCAAAGCAGCCGAGCGTGCGCTGTCGGCTCTGTCGCCACCCTTCGCCGAGAAGATGGCAGCCGGCACTCGAATCGAAGACGCGATCAACGTCCTCGACCGGTCGGCGGTTCCCGCTCTCTACTGGCGTTCTTCGAACTTGGGCCGCTGGGCCACGCTCGAGAGCTTTGCCACGCTGCTCTCTTACAAGGACGAGGTTCGCGAGATCATGGAGTTCTGCCTCAACAACGATCCCAACTACTGGTACCAGGGTCCGGACCGCTACTTCGGCGTCTTCTACGCCCGTGCGCCAGGCTTCGCGGGCGGCGACATGAAGAAGTCCGCCAAGCACTTCAACATCGCCATCGATGCACAGCCCGAGTACTGGGGCACCCGCGTCCTGATGGCCGAGGAATGGGCGATCAAAGAGGACAACCGCGCGCTCTTCGAGGAGCTGTTGACATACGTCCTCGAGGGCGATCCCAACGTGATCCCCGCGATCAAGCCCGAAAACGAGTGCGAGCAGCGCAAGGCCAAGAAGCTGATGTCGGAGATCGACGACTACTTCTGATCTGAATAGCGTCCGCCACGAGACCGTCCACGAGGTTAGCCCGAGGAGAAACCCATGCGTCACTCTGTTCCTTTTGCCGCGACCCTAGTCGCTCTATCCCTCCTGTATGCAGCAGTCGCTCCGGTGGCCGCTCAGGAACACGAGTACGAGCTGGAGATGGGGACGGTCGTCCCCTCGGGCAGCCCGTGGGCGATGCAGCTCAAGAGGCTTCGTAAGTTCATCGAAGAGGAAACCAACGGGCGCGTGAAGGTGAAGCTTCGCCTCGGCGGCTCGAACGAACGCTCGTTGGCCCGCCGCGCCCAGATGGGCAGCAAACAGGGCTTCGCAGGCTCGGTTGGCGGCTTGAGCTCGATCGTTCGCGAGGTGAACGTGCTCGAGGCGCCTTACGTGTTCGACACCGTCGAGCAGGCCGACAAGGCGCTCGACGATCCCGAGGTGCTCAAGCAGGTGCGCAAGATCCTCGAAGAGCAACAGCTCGTCTTCGGGCTGTGGGGCGAGAACGGCTTCCGCTCGTACTTCAGCCGCCGCCCGATTCGAACGCCGGAGGACATGAAGGGGGTGCGCTACCGCTCCCAAGAGGCCATTGCGCACGTCGAGGCCTACCGTGCGCTCGGCGCCAGCCCCGTCACGATCGACGTGGCGAACACGATGACCAGCCTCCAGACGGGAGTCGTCGACGGGTTCGACAATACCCCGCTCTTCGCGATGGCCACGACCTGGTATCAAGGGCTCGACGACGGAGAGCGCAATCTCTTCCTCTCCAAGCACTCGTACCAGCCGGGCATCGTCGTCTACTCGAAGAAGTGGTTCGACACCCTTCCTGCGGACATCCAGAAGGTCCTGCTGAGCGTTCCGTACGACCTGACGACCTGGGGTCGCGAGCAAGTTCGCAAGATGGAGCCCGTCTTGCTGAAGAACCTGGTTCGCTACGGGTACGACATCCACGAGCCCACCGAGGCGGAGCTCGCCAAGTTCAAGGAAAAGGAAAAGGGCGTCCCCGAGGCCGTGGCCAAGCAGACCGGTCCGGCGGGCGTGAAGCTCCTCAAGTCGGTGCGCGCGGCGCTGGCGAAATAGGCGCGCTGCGGGGCGCTCGGGCCCCTAGCGCGGCGGCGTTTCGCCGTGGACGTACACCCAGGTTCCCGGGTTGTCGTCCGTCGCCGATCCACCGTGCCAAGTCGGCGGCAAGTCGGGGCCTGCCCAGTTGTAGAGCCACTTCGCGTCTCGAGGCGCCAGGTTGATGCAGCCGTGGCTCCGCGGTCGCCCGAATCGGTCGTGCCAAAAGGCGCTGTGAAACGCGTACGCACCGTGGAAGTACATCACGTACGGCACGTCCTCGAGTGAGTACGGTGGCTCGCCCGGCTCGTCGCTGTCCATGGTCGAGGTGAGGTGCTTCGCCCGGATTCGAAAAAGGCCCTGCGGCGTGCGGTAGTCGAGATCCGGCCGCGGCGTTCGGACTCTCCCCGAGGAAATCAGCGTCACGTACCGAGGCTGTTTCCATTCGTAGGCGACGAGAGCCTGGTGGCTCAAATCGACGTCGATCCACCGCTCGCCTTCCCGAATCGCCTCCGGCGGCGCCTTGGGCTCGATGACCAGCGCGTCGGCTTGCCGGATCATGCGATCCTCGCCGAATAGCAAGAAGACGGTTTCGTCGAGCTGCCGACGGGCGTGGACGGAGAGCCACGTTCGCCGAGGGAGCTGCTTTCGGGTGCTTCGTGCCTTGCCTCGCTCGGTGATGCGGTACACCCGGGTCTGCTCGGCAGTGGTGATCGCGACCGGCAGATCCCACTCCTCGCCATCGAGCTCCCGTCCGTGAAAGGAGCTCCACGTGGGCGGCCGGAGCGGCTTTGCCGAGACGAATCCATTTTGCTGCGTGCGCCAATAGACCTCGCCTTCCCGCTCGAAGCTCCGATCGAGGCTCACGTAAAACCCGGGTGCGAGGATGCGGGTCACCAGCGGGTTGTCCACCTCGGCAGGCGCCGTCGAAGTCGTGTCGCGACCCGGGGCATCCGCCGAGCTTGGGTCCTCGACGGGGACGTCGTATATCTCGTCCTGCTTGGGCAGGCGCTTGTAGAGCGGCGTTCGACGCCGAACCGTCGCGTACTCGTACGGCAACACCGCCTCGCGGTCTGGCTGGGCTGCGCGCAGCTCGGGAAGGCGGTCACCCGAAAAAATCAAGACGTCGCGTTCGTTGCAGACGAAGCCTCCGGTATCGAGCTCGTACCAGCCTCCTTCGCAACCATCCCGGCCGAGCGGCTCGGTGGTCGTGGAATGAAGCAATGCCCCTGCCCGAAGGTAACCGAGACGATTGGCCGCAGGGCTCGGAGCCTCGCGGATCGGCGCCACGAAACGCTTGGCGAAAACACGCTGGGGCGGGCCGAGATCCTTCGGCTCTTGCGTCGCCTCCTCGGTCTCCAAAGAAAACGGTTCGTCGAGGCTGCATCCGAAGAAAAGAAGCAGAGCGAGCGCACCGAAGTGCGCACCGCATCGCTCCATCCAAGCTGATCGTGTGCGTTGCACTGCCAGGGTCTGCTACCAAGTGTCATTAGCATGCGAGCGGGTCAACGACTCGAAGCGACTTCCACGATGTTCGGATTGGTGGCATCGCTCGCGCTCCATCTGGCCGTGTTCGCGTACGTCGCCCGAGCAACCGCCAGCTTCGATTTCGAGTTTTCGCTCACGCTGCCGGCGGAGGTCGAATTCGGCATCACCGAGGAGATGGCGATGTCGGGCAGTGGATTGCACGGGACGGACCCGTCGAAACCAGCGAACGCGGCGGCTGGGGCCGTCCCTGCAGCGGGAGCCGAGCCCGAGCCGCCGAAACCGGCGCTCGACGCGGGCGTGCCGCTCGAACGGGAGGCACGGGATGCCGGTCCCGACGCGAAGCCGAGCGACATGGACGAAGAACGCCCCGAGGCTGAGGAGACCGGGGAGGAGGCCGATGCCGACGCGCTTCCCGTCGCAGATTCGACCATCACCGGCCCATCGCGAATTCCCCCTGGGGCACAGCTCGCGCTCCGCATCGACATGAGGCGCATCCGGGAATCCCCCTTGGGAGCCGACGTGACTCGCTTCTTGGAAGAAGTGCCCGATTGGCAGTTGCTGCTCGCTGGCTCTGGCATCGACCCGGTGGCCGACCTCGATCGTCTGCTGTTGGCGACGCCGAATCTCGAACGCTCCAAGCTCGTGCTCGCCGGGAAACATCGTCGTGATCCGGGGTTCGCGCGACAGAGCGTGCGGCGCCTCGCCGAATCGCGGGGCCGGAAGCTCCGCTGGCAGCGACGTTTCGGCGTGCCGACCGCGCCTTGGCACAACGTCGATCGAACCCCCCGGACGATTGCGCTGCTCAGCCCGCACCACTTCAGCATCACGCGACGGCAAGACCTCGTGCGCGTGCTTGCGCTCGCGAACGCCCGCGAGGCGCGAGACTCCGAGAAGGAGGGACTGTTGGACGCCCAGGGTGTCGACGCCTTGTTGTCCATGGGACCCGAGGAGGCGATCTCGCTCGAAGTCGAAGGCGTGCACCGCTTCGTCATCGGAAGCACGAAGCACGTTCCGCTGCGTTTGCGGGTCGCCGTCCGGGAAAGCGGTCCGAACGAAGCGAGCGTCGTAGCGCGCGCGACCTACGGGTCCGAGCAAGAAGCGCAGCAGGCGGCAGCGTATTGGAAGAAGGTCGCGACGTTCTACTCGCAACAGCTCATCATGACCCTGGCCGGCTTCGGCAAGACGCTTCGTCGCATGGAGCTCGTGGTGGAGCAGGAGCGCGTCGAGGTCTCCTTCGAGCTCGATGCCGACCAGATTCGGTTCATCCTGAGCTATGCGGAGGGACGCTTGCAGGGTACGGGCGGTGCAATGCGCGATCGACCGCGGTCGGGACGTCCTGCACCAACGAAAAAGGGGCCCTGAACGGACCCCTTTTTACCGGATTCATCGTCTCGAGAAGTCTCAGAGCACCAAGTCCTTGAGCTTCTTGAGTGGCGTCGCGCGGATCTTCTTCGAAGCCGGCTTGGGCGGAAGCATCATTTCTTCGCCCGTGGCCGGATTGCGCCCCATTCGAGCGGGCTTCGCCGGAATCTTGCGAACCTTCAGCTTGATCATGTCCGGAATGACGAATTCTCCCGGGCCGCGCCGACCAAGCTCCTTTTTCACCAGGTCCCGAAGCGCGTCGAAGACATTGGAAATTTCTTTTTTGGTGAGGCCGGTCTTGTCCGCCAGCTCGCTCATGATCTGAGCCTTCGTCATTCGCTTGGCTCCTGCCATAATTCCCTCCTAACTCCGTTGCCTGCCCCTCGGTCCAATCAAAGGCCCCGAAAAAGAAGCCCCCAGACAGGCACGGCGCCATCTATGCCTGGGGTTTTCCTTGCTGACAAGGGCCTTTGTGCGCTTTCGAAGTAAAAATTCCGGGGTTAACTGCGGCCCTTGCGGTACTCGATCGTCCACCGGGCGGCCGCGGGAGATTCGGGCGAGCGCGTTTCCCACAGCCCGTCCACAGCGACTACGCCTGCCAACGGACCGGAAGCCCCCCAGCCCACATCGCGAGAAAATACATCCTGATATCGGAAGCTTGGAACCCGAATTCGACGTGGTGTGTGAAGATCCGGATCGAGGCGCTTGCCCGCCGAACCGGCGTTTTCCACAGGCTTCCGAGCGTCAGCGGGCGGCCTCGACGGCCGCTAGGAGCGCCTCCGTGCGGGCCGTCATTTCGCGCTCCTCGCGCTTGGTGGCGTGATCGTAGCCGATCAGATGAAGTAGCCCGTGGGCCAACAAAAAGGTCACTTCGGCCACGATCGGGCGATCGCGCTCGGCTGCTTGCCGCGCCGCCGTGGGCACCGAGATGACGACGTCGCCGAGCAAGCCGCCCTCTGCGCCCGGGCCGGGTCCCTCGTCCATCGGAAAGGAGAGCACGTCGGTCGGCTTGTCCTGCTTCCGATATCGCCGGTTCAGCGCACGGATGGTCTCGTCGTCACACAGCAAAATCGAAAGCTCGGCGTTCTCCAGGCCGAGGGTCTGCAACATGATCTGCGCACGCCGCCGAATGGCATCCGCTCGAACGGAGCGGCGACGCAAGCCTCGGGAACGGACCCACACGGGCATGGTTCGCTCCTGGCGCCAAGCAGCGAGGGGGTCAAGCGCACGCGGGGTGCTTCGATCACGTCGATTGCTATGCTCGGGTCGTGTTCGAGAAGGTCTTGATCCTCCGGCGTGGCGAAGCCGCCACGCGCGTCGCCAGAACGTGCAGACGCCTTGGAATCGAATCGATCGTGGTAGCGCCGAAAAATGCGCCCGCGAGCCGCCACGTCGAAGCCGCGGACCGCAAGATCGAAATCGACGTCGACGAAGCGGAGCCCATCCCTTCGGATCGGCTTTCCGAGATCATCGCCCAGGCCGGAGCCGATGCAGCGCACGTCGGATACCACGGACAGCCTTCGATGTTCGAGCTCGCCAGCGCTGCCGAGAAGGCGGGCCTACCCGTCGTCGGGACCGACCTCGACGTGCTCGGTGCCTTGGCCGATCCGGGCGCGCTGCGCGCAGCCGCCGAGCGCTCGTACGTGAGGACGATCTCGGAAGCGGGCTCGATTTCGAGCCCGCGCGTGATCACGGTGCTCGTGGTCGCCGATTCCCACGGAAACGTCACGTCACTCGCCGACACCGATCGCAGCCTGACGATGGATGGTCATGCGCTGGTCCACGAGACGCCCTCCCCGGAGCTCCTCTTCGGATCCGAGGGCGATGCCTTTCGGGCCTCTCTGTTCGAAAGCGCGCGGGGCTTGGTGAAGGCCTTGCGTTACGCGGGCGTCGTCGAAGTGCTGTTCCACGTCGACCCACGAGGTCAGGCTTGGGTTTCGGACGTGAGCATCGGCCTTCCGCGTCATCACACGCTCATCGAAATGGTGACGGGCCTCGATCTGGTGGCGCTCCAACTTCGGGTTGCGGCGGGCGACGAGCTTCCCGCCGAGCTCGAATCCATCGAGCCCCGAGGTCATGCGCTCGACGCGGCGGTGCTCGCGCTCGATCGACCCGAGGCGCCGGTCGAGGCGTATTCCGTGCCGCCCGCTCCGCAGGGTCGAGTTCGTGCGACCAGCTCCGCGACGGTGGGCATGGCGCTCCCGGGGGACGATCGACCCCTGATCGCAAAGCTCACCACCCAGGCGCCGATTCGCCATGGCGCCGTTCTTTCGATGGACCGGGTGTTGGCGGAGATGCGCGCCGAGCCCTTCGAAAACAACATCTCCACGTTACGGCGCATCCTGGCGGACCACTCCTTTCGCGCCGGCCAGTACGACACGCGATCCGTCGGCCGCTTCGTCGACGGGTGAATCCCGTCAGGCCGCGAAGGTCGTCCTGCCCGCGTACTGCGCGCCGACCCCCAGTTGCTCCTCGATGCGGAGCAGCTGGTTGTACTTCGCGATGCGCTCCGACCTCGAAGCGGACCCCGTTTTGATCTGGCCCGCCCCCGTCGCCACCGCGAGGTCGGCGATGAAGGTATCCTCCGTTTCTCCGCTTCGGTGCGAAATGATGGACGCGTATCCGTTGAGATTGCCGAGCTGAATCGTGCTCAGGGTCTCGCTCACCGTTCCGATTTGGTTGACCTTGATCAGGATCGCGTTGGCCACCTCGCGCTCGATTCCCATCTGGACGCGTTCGGTGTTCGTGACGAAGAGATCGTCCCCGACGAGCTGGACGCGCGACCCGAGCTCGTCCGTCAGAACCTTCCATCCCTCCCAATCGTTTTCGTCCATCCCGTCCTCGATGCTGACGATGGGATACTTCGCACAATAGTCTGCGTAGATGTCCACGAGCGCGGACGCCTCGACGGGCTTTCCGTCGAACGTGTAAAGCCCCTTTTTCTCGTCGAAGAACTCGCTTGCCGCGCAGTCGAGCGCGATCGCGATCTGCTCGCCCGGCCGATAACCCGCCGCCTCGATCGCGCGGGCGACGAACGCCAGCGCTTCTTCGTTGGTTCCGAGATGCGGCGCGAACCCGCCCTCGTCGCCGACGCTGGTGGCTTGGCTCGCGTCTTTGAGCAGCTTCTTGAGGTGATGAAACGTTTCGGCTCCCGCCCGCAAAGCCTCTGCGAACGAGTCGAAGCCCACCGGGACGATCATGAACTCCTGAATCTCGAGGCCGCTATCGGCGTGCGCACCACCGTTGATGATGTTCATCAGCGGCGTTGGAAGCAGGTGCGCTTGCGCGCCGCCGAGGTACCGCCACAACGGCAGGCCCACAGCATCGGCCGCCGCACGCGCGACCGCCATCGACACACCGAGAATCGCGTTGGCTCCGAGCTTGGATTTGGACGGCGTGCCGTCGTAGTCGAGCATGACTCGGTCGACGCCGAACTGGTCGAGCGCATCGCAGCCGACCACCTGAGGCGCGATTTCGGTCACGACGTTGTCGACTGCCTTTTGGACGCCCTTGCCCAAATAGCGGCTCTGATCGCCATCACGAAGCTCGAGCGCTTCGTGCTCGCCGGTGGACGCCCCCGATGGGACGGCCGCACGCCCGGTCGCCCCACCCATCAGCTCGACTTCGACTTCCACGGTGGGGTTGCCGCGGGAATCCAGGATCTCTCGTGCTCCGACTGCGATGATCTCGGTCATGCTTCACCTCGGCGGTCGGATTAGCGGCTGTACGCGGGCGGTGCAAGGACGTCGTGCTAGGCTCGCCCGCGATGCACGCGCTCCTGTTCATTCCTTGGTTTCGGCTCGAAGCCTGGGACATTCCGCTTCCGTTCTCGTTGCCGGTTCTGGGCGACACGCTCTCGATTCAACCTTTTGGCGTGTTGGTCGCCACCGGTGTCTTGCTCGGGGCGTGGGTTGCAGGGCGTTTTGCGCGGCACAACGAGCTCGACCCCGTCGCCACGGGCGATCTGGTCACCTATGCGGTCGTGACCGGGTTCGTCCTCGGGTATTTTCTGAACGGGCTCTTCTACGAGCGAGATGCCCTGATGGAGATCCTCCGCGATCCTTCGCTCTTCTTCACGACCTGGCTGGGGCTTTCGTCCTACGGGGGGTTCTTCGGAGGGATCCTGGGATGTTTCCTCTGGCGCTACCGCACCAAGAAGCCGCTGCTTCCCTATGCCAACGCCGTGGCGTTTGCCCTTCCCTTCGGGTGGCTCTTCGGTCGCCTCGGTTGCTTCGTCGTTCACGATCATCCGGGCAAGGTCACGGACTTTCCCTTGGCCGTCGCGGACTACCGATTCGGAACCCCTCCCTTCGAGCCGCGTCACGACTTGGGTCTTTACGAGGTGTTCTTCTCGATTCTGATCATCGCGCTGTTCTTGTGGCTGGAACGGCGCAGCCGCCGGCCCGTCGGATTCTACTGCGTGCTCCTTCCGCTGCTCTACGCGCCGGTCCGTTTCTTCCTGGACTTCTTGCGGGCGACGCCGCTCGAGGGCGGAGACGTGCGCTATGCGGGGCTGACTCCTGCGCAGTGGTCGTCGGTGGTCATGGTCGGCATCGGCGTCGCCGTCTGGCAGTTCGGCGTGAAGCCGCGCCTCGCGCACGAACGGGCTGGCACCGCCCAAAGCTGATTTCAGGACAGGGAAATCACCGTCACGCCGGGCCCTCCCTCGTCCTGCGAGGCCTCCCGGAAGCTCTCGACGTACGGATTGTCCCGAGACAACATCGCGCGAATCGCCTCGCGGAGGGCTCCGCTCCCGACCCCGTGCACGACGTAGGCGACCGGCTCGGCCGCACCGTACATCCGGTCCAAAAAGGACTCCGTGAGCGCGGCGGCCTCCTCGGCTCGAAGACCTCGTACGTCGAGCGTGTTGTCGCGCGTCCGCACGGCCGTCGGTGGCTTCGGATGTGCACCGGAGACCGCGTCGGCGCGCGTCGGCGTCGTTTCGCGACGCCTCTCGACCGCGCGAAGATCCGAGATGTCGACCCAGAGCTTCATCATCCCTGCAGCGACTCGAACTTTTCCGCGCGCGGGGCCTTCGATCACTTCGGCCGCGCTTCGCAAACGATCCACCCAAACCCGGTCGCCGATCTCGATCCGGTCGGGATCGATGTCATGGGTGGCTTCGGGCTTCGGCTCGAGGGAAAGACGGCGGGCATCGAGCTCCCCCAACAAGGTTCCAGCATCCCGTAGAGCGTCTCCGGCAGCAGCCACTTGCGACGCTTCAGGTCGGGATCGCAGCTCTTTCTTCGCCTGGTCGAGCTCGCGCTGCACGTCACGCACCTGATCGATCAAACGCTGCCCTTCTTGCCCGAGCGTTTTGGCTTCGCGGGCTGCGAGCGCCAGGCGGCGCTGCTCCAAGGCCTCCCGCTTTG
>CAZBWQ010000025.1:20925-45117 GCA_964495565.1 uncultured Sandaracinaceae bacterium
CACTCGCCTCTCGACGCTCGCGCTCCAGCTCGCGGCGTTCCTGCTCGGCGGCGTGGGTGGCCGCTTCGAGCTTGGCGACCAACGCTTCGAACGCCCTCGAGTGCGCAGGAAGCAAATCGCGCGCATCTTCGACGATCGCCTCCCGGATGCCGTAGCGGCGAGCCACCTCGAGCGCATTCGAGCCTCCAGGGACGCCCATCGTGAGCTGGAAGGTCGGTTCCATGCGAGCCAAATCGAACCCGACCGCGGCATTGCGCATGTCCGGACGCTCCGCGGCGAGGGCTTTGAGGGCTTCGTAGTGCGTCGTGACCGCCACCGCGGCGCCCTCCTGCACCAAGGCCTTGACGATGGCGCACGCCAGCGCGGCTCCCGCTTCCGGGTCGGTCGAGCCCGCGAGCTCGTCGAGCAGAACCAACACCCGCTCCCGTGCGTGCTCGAGAATGCTCGAAAGCGTCACCAAATGGGCCGAGAAGGTCGAAAGGTCGCGGGCGAGGCTCTGCTCGTCCCCGACCGCCGCGAGAACTGGCGCGAAGAAGCCGCAGACGCTGCCTTCCTCGGCTGGCACCGGAAGGCCCGCGCGCGTCATGAGCGCTGCCAAGCCGAGCATCTTCAGGGCGACGGTCTTTCCTCCCGCATTCGGTCCCGAGATCACCAGCGCCTCGCCCCCGCAAAGCTCGAGATCGTTGGGCACCACCTCGATTCCCCGCATCACCAGCAACGGGTGACGCGCGGCCCGAAGCGAGATGCGCGGCTCTTCGCAGAGCGCGACGAAGCGTGCGTTCAGGTCGGCCCCGAACCGGGCGCTTGCGTTCCGCAAGTCGGCATGATCGAGCGCCTCGGCGGCCGCCCTGAGCTGAGCCACGTACTGCCGCACGAGGTCCGAAAGCTCCGCGAGAATCCGACGCTCTTCGCGCTCGAGCTCCGCCTGCACCATCTTCAAGCGATTGCCGCGTTCGACCAGCTCGCGGGGCTCGACGAAGATCGTGGCTCCACTCGCGCTCGAGCCATGCACGATGCCGTGAAAAGGCTCGTGTGCATCGGCGCGAACCGGCAGGACGTAACGCCCCTCTCGGATCGTGTAGAACGAGTCTTGAAGAAGCGCGCTCCGCTTGACGATGATGTCCTCGAGCTTGCGAATGATGCGCGTTCGAAGGTTGCTCGCCTCCTGACGAAGCCGCGCCAGCTCCGCGCTCGCCGAGTCGGCGATGGTGCCGTCGTCTCCGATCGAAGCCGCAAGCTCTTGCTCGAGGTCGTCGAGCGTCGGATCGAGCGTGCAAGCCCGGTGCAGGAATGGAACGCTCGCCTTGCGCTGGCCCAAGAAGCGACGAAGCGTGGCGGCGGCGCCCAGGGTCCGTCGAATGTCTCGGAGCGCCGGCCCGTCGAGCACGCCTTCGCGCTGAAGGTGTTCCAAGGAACGGCCGATGGCGCAGATCCCCTCCAGCGGCAGAGGGTCCCCGCGGTCCAGCAGCTTCCAGGCTTCTTCCGATTCCGCGAGGGCCCGCGAGGCTTCCTCGAACGATGGTGCGAGCGGCAAGGCCAAGCCCTCGTGGAGCGGCCCTTGGCAGCGCTCGGCGACCGCGTGCTCGATCCGCGCCCACTCGAGATCGAATAGCGTCTTTCGCTCGGTGTCGCTCACTGCGCCCACTCGGGCACCTTGAGGTCCGACGCGCGTACCGGCGCCTGGCTCGCGCGTGTGGGCGGGGCGGCCTGCCGGCTCTTCGCGCGCGGCCTGGGCGGGGCTTTGAGCTCGATCACGACGGCCTCGTCGCCCGTCGGCGTGAGCACCGCGCGGCCTCGCCGTCGGCCGAGCCTCGCATGAAGAGCGAGCTTGGCTCCAGACGTCGTCTCGATGGTGCACGGAGTGCGGCTGCACGCCTCCGAACCATCCGCGAGGAAGATCCGCGCCCCCGACGGTTCGCTCGCCACGTCAATCTCGATCGACTCGATGGCGGCCGGCTCGGCTTCGGTTGAATCCTCCGGAGGTTCCGGAGCTACGTTCTCGGTACGCATCACGCGCACCGCCGGCTCTCCGGGGTATCGTCCCAGGGCCTCGGTCCGCGTCGGCATCGGGTCCGACTGGAGCGCTTCCGGCGCGGTCGACGTGGCAGCTGGTGTGGTCTCCGCTTCGGTGGGCCGACCGAAGGCGTCGCCCATGCCGAGCCACGCGGCTGCCGTCACGCAGAAAACGCCCCCAGCCGCCCAGACCCAACGCGGCATCTTGCGACGCGGGACCTCGTCGACCGGCAGCCAATGCCGGCCGTCCTCCGTGACGGGCGCCGTCCTGGCCGTGGCCGGGCTCAGCTGTCCCTCGAGCGCGTACCGGAGCGCCTCGGCCAGCTCCTCGGTGTCACGATATCGCTCCTCCGGATCTTTGGCGAGCGCCTTGCGGATCACGAGCTCGAGCTCGGGAGACACGCGGGCCTGCGCGTTGACCATGTGGATTGCCGGGACCTCGGCGAACATGTGCTGAGTCAAGACACCCATGAAGGTATCGCCTTCGAAAGGGACGCGGCCCGCCAGGCATTCGTAGAGGATGATGCCCAAGGCGTAGATGTCGACGCGATGATCGAGGTCTTTGCCCGCCGCCTGCTCCGGCGACATGTACTCGGGCGTCCCGAAGATCATCCCGGTCTTGGTGAGCTTTCGACCGGGTGCGCCATCGGTCTCGATGTCGCTCATCTTGGCGATGCCGAAGTCGACGATCTTGACGAAGTCGTCGACCCCATCTCGCTTCGTCAGGAAGATGTTCTCCGGCTTGATGTCCCGGTGAACGATTCCCTTGGCATGGGCCGCGGCCAACGCGCGGCAACACTGCATCACGATGGCGCATGCTGCTTCCGCTTCCATCGTGCACTCTCGCCCCAGCCGATGGCCGAGATCCTCACCTTCCAGGAACTCCATGACGAAGTAACTCGCCCCGCCAGGCGTTTCGCCGAAGTCGAAGATGTCGACGATGTTCTCGTGACCGATTCGTGACGCGCTACGGGCCTCACGCCGAAAGCGCGAGACGACCTCGGGCCGCCGCGAGAGGTCGTCCCGAAGGACCTTGATCGCGATCTGCTTGCCGATGTCGCGATGCGTCCCTCGGTACACCAAACCCATGCCGCCTTCGCCGATCCGCTTCTCCACGACGTAACGCCCGGCGAGCACGGCACCGACGAGGGGATCCTCCGGGTTCACCGCCCCCACGCGCATTTCGGACGTCGTCAGCAGACGCGTCGCGTCGACGGGACAGAAGACCTCTCCCCCCCCGTAGTCGGTTCTGCACGCGGGACATACCTTCATGGCGTCAATTTGCGAGCTAGCTCCCCAAAATCACGGTAGCATTGCGATTCTTGCAGGGTCAACGAAGGGCCCGGTGCATCGGCCTCTTTGCCAAGCCGTGGCGGCTTTGATAGGCGCAGGCGGTGGCGCCAATCATCCGCGTGCTCGACGAAACCCTGATCGATCAAATCGCCGCGGGCGAGGTGATCGAGCGGCCCGCGAATTTGGTCAAGGAGCTCGTCGAAAACGCGATCGACGCCAAAGCGGCCGAGATTACCGTGTCAGTGGAAGACGGCGGCCGGTCGCGCGTTCGGGTTTCCGACGACGGCATCGGGATGACCGAGCAAGACGTCCGGCTTGCGGTGCAACGCCACGCCACGAGCAAGATCACGAGCTTTGCGGATCTGACCCGGGTTTCCACCCTCGGGTTCCGAGGGGAGGCCTTGCCCTCCATTGGCTCAGTGACGCGGCTGACGATCGTGACCCGGCCCCGGGAGAGCCGCGGGGGGACCCGTCTCGTTCTGGAAGGTGGTGTCCTGCGCGACGTCGAGCCGGCCGGGTGTCCGCCTGGCACCACGGTCGAGGCCGACGACCTGTTCTACAACGTTCCGGCACGACGCAAGTTTCTTCGGGCCCGCCAGACCGAAACCTCGAAGATTTTGGAGGTTTGCCAACGCCTCGCGCTGGCGCATCCGGGCGTTCGCCTGACCGTGAGCTCCGAGGGCCGCACCATTCGACAGTACCTCCCGTCCAAGAGCGTCGTCGAACGCGCGCGGCAGGCATTCGGCGGTGAGCACCTTTACGAGATCCTCGTCGAGCGAGACGGCGTGGCCATCGAGGCAGCCCTCGCTCCCGCGGCACGGGCTCGCCTAGGCGCACGGTATCTCGTCCTGCTCGTCAACGGGCGCCCGGTGACGGATCGGGGTCTGGCGCGCGCGGTCGCCTTCGGGTTCGGCGAGCGATTGGCTCCCGGTCACTATCCGCGCGGGGTCGTGTCGCTTCGCATTCCGCCCGAGAACGTCGACGTCAATGCGCACCCGCAGAAAACCGAGGTTCGCTTCCAGAAGGCCAACGTGCTCATGGAACGCGTCGCCCGCATGATCTCCGGGCGACTCGCGTCGATGCTGCCCGGCGAAGAGCACTGGGACGCGCGACTCGGATCGGTGGGGCCGGTTGCGCAGGAGCCCGGGGATCGGGTCTCGCCCTCGATCCCCGGGGTCTCCGAGGGGCGAGCGACCTATCGATCCCGTCATTCGAACGGCCTTCGCTTCGTGGCGCGCGTGAACGATCGCGCGATCGTCTGCGAAAACGGGCTGGAATTGATGGTGATCGATCGCTTCCGTGCCGATGCGCTCGCCCGATACGACGCGCTTCGCGAGGCGGCCGACCGTGGCCCCATCGAGGGAAACGCCCTGCTCTTTCCGGACCGCCTGGAGCTCGAGCCCGCGGACGCAGCCCGTCTCGAACGCCACGCGGCTCTCTTGCAAAGTCTCGGCCTCGGATGGACGAAGCTCGGTGAGAGCTCGTACGTGGTGCGGGCGCTTCCAGGGCCCGTAGCCGACGCACCTGCTGCGCCGCTCTTGCGGCATGCGCTCGGAGCCCTCGCCGCCGAACGGGAACAGAACGACGACGTCATCTTGACGGCCCTCGCGCGCGAGGCGGCCCGCTCCGTCGCCGGATCGTTCGACGACGCCGCCGCTGATCGGTTGATCGCGCGTTTGCGCCGTCCTCACGAGTCCGATCGCGCCTGCGTGTTGGGTCGCATCGCCCTTCCATTGGACGATCAAGAGGACGACCGTGCCTGAATCCCTCGATCCGCTCCTCGTCATTGCCGGTGTCACGGCCTCCGGAAAGACCGCGGCGGCGATCGAGCTGGCGCGACGCTTCGACGGTGAGCTGGTGGGGGCCGACAGTGTGCAGGTTTATCGCGGGTTCGACATCGGGTCGTCGAAGCCGACGGAGCGCGAGCTGGGCGACGTGCGGCATCACCTGATCGACGTGCTCGACCCGGATGAGGAAATCGACGCCGCCCAGTATGCGGCCCGAGCGGACGAGGCGATCCGGCAGATTCGCGGTCGCGGCCGCCTGCCGATCGTCGTCGGCGGAACCGGTCTGTGGATTCGCGCGCTGCTCCGAGGGCTGGTCGACGTCCCGCCCGTCGACCCCGAGGTTCGGGGGCGCCTCGAGGAGACGCTTTCCTCCGAGGGATCGGTCGCGCTCCACGATCGACTCCGTGCGGTCGATCCGATCTCGGCAGAAGCAATCCATCCCCACGACAGCTTTCGGATCATCCGTGCTCTCGAGGTGTACGAGCAGACCGGGACACCTCTGGGATCGCTTCGAGCCGCCCACGCTCGCGGCGCCGAACGCTATCGGACCGTGTTCGTCGCGCTCGACGTGCCACGGGAGGCTCATGGGGAGGCGATCGAGCGGCGCACCCGCGCGATGCTCGAAGCCGGCTGGGTCGAGGAGGTCCGGGCCCTGCGCGCGCGTTGGGGTGACCGCGTTCGTGCCTTTGGGAGCGTCGGTTACCGCGAAGTCTTGGCCCACGTCCGCGACGGCGTCCCGCTCGAGGAGACCGTCCGTCAGATACGAAAATCCACCCGGACCTATGCCCGGCGGCAACGAACGTGGTTTCGCGGTGAGCGCAGTGTAAGCTGGTGGAGTGACCATGCAGAGCTGCGAGAGCCTCCGACTCAGGAACGCATTGCAAAGGAACTGAGGCTTTGAACTTCTTTGGACACGCCGTCGTCGCCGCATGGACCGACGATGGAGCTTCCCACCTGCTAGGCAGCATGCTGCCCGACTTCGAAGGCATGACGGGCGTTCCACTGCTCGGCGTGGACGATCCAGACGTCCAGCGAGGCATCGACTTGCACCACCGGACCGATCATCGCTTTCACCGCGCGCGTTCTTTCATCGCGCTTTGCGAGCGTGCGCTCGAGGACATGACCAAGTTGAAGATCCGCCGAGGCACGGCGCGCGCGGTGGCTCACGTCGGGTCCGAGCTGTTCTTGGACGGGTTGCTCGCGAAGAGACCGGAGCACGTCGATCGCTACCTGGACGCTCTGGAAGCGGGACCACGCCTTCGGTTGGATTGGAAAGATCGGGGCCACGCCTTTGCGCGCCTCCATAGCCGGCTGTCGCTCTGGGGCGCCCCCAAGGAGTACGCCGAGCCGGCCTTCGTGTTGGATCGCCTCGTCGACAGCCTTGGACGCCGGCCTGCCTTGGCACCGACCGAAGAAGAGACCAAGCGGCTCGAAGAGTTCCTTCCCCGCTTGCGGCAGAGAACCGAAAACGCAGCATTGGAGCTGCTCGACGAATTACGGAGCGGACTGGGCATTGGAAGCTGAGATGCCGGTGGGAACGCGGCGCATGACGAGCGGCGAGAGGCGTCGGCGATACTTCCGGTGGGCCCGCATCGGCTTCACCGTGGCTGCCGTCGCCTATCTCGCGAGCCGTGTGCGGCCGGGAGACGTGCTTCGCGCTTTCGAGCGCCTCTCGGCTGGCGCGGCCTTGCTTGCGATCGTCGTCGTGTCGTTGGGCCTGCTTTGTGGGATGTGGCGGTGGCGACTCCTGTTGCAGGCCTACGGGGCAATCGACATTCCGCGATGGCCTCGGATCGCGCACCTGTACTTGGTCGGCCACTTCTACAACACCTACGCGCCGGGTGGGGTTGGCGGAGACGTCATTCGCGGCGTCGCAGGCCGCAAGGCGTTCGGCAATCTCGACTGGATGGGGGCGACGAGTGGAGTCGCAGTCGTCTTCATCGAGCGTGTCATCGGGGTCACCGCGTTGCTGGTGCTCGCCGCGGGAGCCTATTTGATTCGGCCCATTGCCGGCGTCGAAGGAGTCGGTCTTTGGGCCGGCCTCGGTGTGGCGGCCGCCGCGGTCGTCTTGATCGGCATCGCGGCAGCCCCTCGTCTCGCTCCATTTCTGCCCGAAAAGATCGGGACGCCGTTGCGCGCGCTCCCGCGCTTGTTCTCGGCTTGGCCTTTTTTGCTGGCGATTGCGCTGTCGATGATCATTCACTTCGTCAACGTCGTGGCCGGTCACGCCATCATGAGCTCCCTCGAGCCGTCGGTGACCTTTCATCAGTCGGCGGTGCTCATGCCGCTCATCGCAGCGTCTGCCTTTTTTCCTCTGACCGTCGGCGGCGCAGGCGTGCGCGAGGCAGCATTTGCAGCGCTCTACGGGCTCGTGGGCGTACCGGAAGCGAGCGCGTATGCAGCCTCGCTCAGCTTTTGGGCAACCCAGCTGCTCACCGCTGCGATCGGCGGCGCGATCAACCTGATGGTTCCGCTTTCGCGGAGCGAGGATGGCTGATCGCCTCCTGGGCCTGCGGGTCGCCTCTCGCGGCGGCACCGCGGCGGCGACACTCGCGTTGTTTGCGGTGTACTGGGTCACGATGAGCCGGAGCCTGTCGTTGTACGACAGCCCCGAGCTCGCGCTCGTGGCGGAGCAGCTGGGTTTGGGCCACCCCTTCGGCCAACCCCTTCACACCCTGATCGGCGGGTTGCTGACACGTGTGCCGGGTGTCGATCCGTTGGTCGCGCTCAACGGGCTGTCTGCCCTCGCCGGCGCGCTCACCGTCGTGCCGGCCAGCAGTCTCGCGGAGGCCGCTATGCGATCTCGCGCGAGCTCCGTGGATCCGCGTTTCGTCGCGCCCACCATCGCGATCCTCGGCGCCCATCCCGTTCTGTGGGAGACCGCGACCCGGATCGAGGTTTATCCGCTCGCGGTCTCGTTCGCGCTCTGGGGCACCGCTCGATTCGCCGAGGCCGCGGTCGATCGAGAGTCGCGCGCCTTGCCCTACGTGGCCACCGGGCTGAGCTTGGGGCTCGCGGCCAGCGCGAATCCCGTGTGCGCTGTGGGCGCCGCGGTCGCGATGGCACCGAGGCTCGTGACCGGCGCCGTGCGACGGGACTTTCCTCGCCTCGCCGTCGGATCGATCGTGGCAGGCGGGCTGCTCGGCCTGCTGCCCTACCTCTACGTCTTTGCAGTCGCCTCCCGGCAAGATGTCGTCGTGTGGGGCGCACCCGTCGACGCCGCATCGGTCCGTCACTACTTCACCGCTGCCGACTTCACCTACAAGACCGTCGCGTCGTGGTCGGAGTGGTGGGGTCACCTCGGCGAGACTCTGGTGTGGGCCCTCCGCAACGGCTTGTTCGCCGTATTCCTCGCCGGCTTGACCGGCTACGCGCTTTTCCTCCGAACCTCCGCGCTCGGTCTTTCATTCCTCGGGCTCGCCGCCGTTTTTTTCTCCGCCTTCGTGGCGCGTAGCGCCATGTTTGCTCCGGACCTGCTGGATCAAAACGGCTACCTCGCGATCCCGATTTGGATCGCGGCAGCCGGCGCCGCTCTGTTCGTCGCAGACTTGGCTGGACGGCAACCCTGGTATGCGACGTCCGCGCTGGCGCTGTTTGCCTTGCTGGTCATCCTGATGCCGCCGTCGCCACCGGCGCGCACCCGGCATCTCGATACATTCACCCGTGACATCGGTCTCGAGGCGCTTCGCGCCGCTCCACGCGATGCGATCGTGATCGTTTCCCAGGACCACTGGATTGGGCCCATGTGGTACCTCCAGGAGCGAGAGCGCGTGCGCCCCGACGTGGTGTTGCTGGCTCATGGCCTCGCGGCGTCGGAATGGTACTGGCACCTTCTCTACCGGCGACATCCGGATCTCGACGCGATCGAGCTACGCGCTCCTGGTGGTCGCGTCGCGCGGATCCGACGCTTCCTCGCCGCGAATTCGGCCCGGCCGGTCCAGGTCGAGAGCGTCGCCCTGGCGCATCGCCTCGGCTTGCCCACCTGCGCGAGCGACTGGCTGCTCGACGTGCGCTCCTCTTGTGGACCGTCCGCCAAAGAGCCGAGCTTGGCGCGGTACGCCGGCGCCTCGCTCGCGGAGCTGAGGTCCGGCTCGCCCGGCACCGACGGCCTGATTGCCCTGGTGACGCTGGACCGCGGACACGATCTCTACGCGCAGGGCTTCCCTCGGACCGCCATCGAGACACTGCTCGAAGGCGTGCCCGGAAGCGAAGAACGCGTGTATCTCGATTTGTCAGCGCTCCCCGCTCGAATCGAGCCTCTCGTTCGGCCCCAACCCGTGTACGAGCCGCACGTGGCGCTCGGGGATCCGTCCCAAAATCTGCACTACGCATCGGTGATCGCGAAGGCGGTCGGCGCCTCGGAGCTCGCGGTGTATTTCCGGGAGTGGTCGGACGCGAAGGGGCCGGTCCAGCCGAAGTTTACGCCTCTGCCGGCCACTCCTGATACGCTTTGATCGATGCGCCACCGCAGCCACGGCGACGGCTCCTTTTCCGCGCATCAGCTCGCGCGGTGCGGCCCCGACTGCATCTTCGAAACCGGGGTCCTGGTGTTTCATCCGGAGCAAATCGAGCTCGGTGCCAACGTGTACGTCGGGCACTATGCGATTCTCAAAGGCTACTACAAGAACAAGATGCGCATCGGCGACGAGACTTGGATCGGCCCGCAGTCGTTTCTGCATAGCGCGGGCGGAATCGAGATCGGGTCTCGCGTCGGGATCGGCCCTGGGGTGCGCGTCATCACGTCCTTTCATCGAGAGGCCGGTCGGGACGTGCCGATTCTGAACGCGCCGATCGAGCTCGCTCCAGTCGTCATCGAGGACGATTGCGATCTCGGCGTCGGCGCGGTCGTCCTGCCCGGCGTCCGGATCGGAAAGGGAGCCCAAATCGGTGCCGGCGCGGTCGTCACGCGGGACGTGCCGCCCTACTCGGTGGCGTGGGGCGTCCCTGCCACTGTGCATCGAGAACGTCCCCGATGAGCGAGCCGGATCTCAGCGTCATCGTCTTTGCGTACAACGAAGAGGCGAACATCGGCCCGGTGATGAGTGAGCTGATCGCCTGGCTGGCACGGCACGAGCCATCGGCCGAGGTGGTGTTCGTCGACGACGGCTCTTCCGACGGTACCTCCACGGAGGCGAAAAACGCCTTGTCGGCCCGCCCGCACCAACTCGTCCGCCACCAGACCAACCGAGGGATCGGCGCTGCGCTCAAGAGCGGCGTGCGCATCGCTCGCGGCTCCTGGGTGACCTTCCTGCCAGCGGACGGCCAGATCGCGCCCGAGGCGATTGGGACCCTGCGCGCCGCAGCGGTTCGGGACGGTGCCGACGTCGTCTTCAGCGTTTACGACCACCGTGACGACGGTTGGCACCGCAAGATCCTGTCGGCAGGCGTCCGGACACTCATTCTCGCCGTCCACGGCGTGCGGATGCGAAGCGACGGCCCCTACCTGTTTCGCAGAGAGCTGTTTGATCCGGACGTGCTCAAGCCAGACACGTTCTTCCTCAACTTCGAGTTTCCGATCCGAATGCTCGGCCAAGGTGTTCGCACGACGGTGGTCACGATCGCATGCAGGCCACGTCGCGCAGGCCGATCGAAGTCGACTGGCCTCAAGCGAATCTACGGGGTGGCGCAGGACCTTCTGGAGCTACGAATCCGTCGTCTGCGCGAGTCACGCGAACGCCAGGCTTGAGCGCATGGCCTTCACGAGCCCTTCAGACGGTCGCGAAGCGTGGATCGCGGAATGCCGAGAGCCCTGGCCGCCGCGGACACGTTTCCGCCGTAATGTTCGAGCGCGTCGCGCAACGCGTCGATGGAGGGCTTTTGGACGAATGGCTCGCTGATGCGTCGTAGCGCCCGATCGATCGCCGCGAGCCCGATGAGGAAGCCATCGCTGTCCGCCGCCGCGTGCTCCAGCACGTTTCGAAGCTCGCGAACGTTGCCCGGCCAAGGGTACGAGCGCAGTCGTGCGAGGGCGTCGGCGGCGAGCTCACGCGGACCGACCTCCGATTCCATCGATTGCAAAAAGTGCGAAGCGAGCGGCTCGACGTCGTCGGGACGGGACCGAAGCGCGGGGACCTCCACGACGAGCCGGTGAAGCCGATAATACAGATCGGCACGAAAGCAGCCATCACGCACCATGTCTCGGAGATCACGATGAGTCGCGCAAATGACCCGGACGTCGACCGGTCGCTCCGTCTCGCTGCCCACGCGCCGGACGCGCCACGTCTCGAGAATGCGCAAGAGGCGCGTCTGCAGATCAGGGGGTAGCTCGGCGACCTCGTCGAGAAAAAGCGTGCCTCCGTCGGCTTGCTCGAACGCCCCTCGGTGCGCGTGAATCGCTCCGGTGAAGGCGCCACGTGCATGGCCGAAGAGCTCACTTTCCACCAGCTCTCGGGGCAACCCTCCCGCATTGAGCGCCACGAACGGACCTTGGTTGCGAACGCCGCGTTCGTGGAGGGCCCGCGCGATGTGCTCCTTGCCGACGCCCGTCTCTCCTCGGATCACGACGGGCCACGGCAACCTGGCGAAGCGATCGACGTCGGCCATGACTGCGAGCATCGCCGTGGAGGTGACCACCGTGGCGCCGCCGCCCGCACCAACGGCTTGACGTCCCGCCACACGGAGCTCGGTTTGACCCACGCGCAGCACCATGCCCGTGCGCAAGACGTGGCGCCGGACACGCACTCCGTCGACCCAGGTGCCGTTGGTGCTGTCGAGATCACGAATGCAAACGCCCCCTGAGGAAGGCTCGAGCCGACAGTGGTACCGGCTCACCGCGCGGTCGGAGAGCATGATCGTGTTGTCGGCCGCCGCGCCGATCGACACCGGCGCCTCGTCGACGTGATAGGCCCGTGCCTCCCCGCCTTGACCGCGGATGAGGGAAAAGCTCGTGAGGCGGGGAACGTACGGATTGAGAAGCTTGGTGCGGACCGCGGTCGCCGTATGGGGCTCGGCTTTGAGGCGCGTGATCGAATACCCTCCACCGAGGGGCACGGAGGCGCCGATGGCCAACACCCGCGGGTTCCGCAAGTTGGACGCCTTTGCGAGATCATGGGCGTAGACGGTGCCTCCCCGAGGCTGAAGCAACCAGGCGCGCGGCGGCACCGCTTGGTCGTGCACCGTGACGTCGCAGTCGGGGTGCGAGCCCACCTCCATCGAGACGTCACGCAGCTCGAAGGCGCGTACGCGTTGCCCCTGGTGTTTCAAGCAGACGACATCTCGCAAGGTCATGGGCCGGTATCGACCGACGACGGCGCCGGTTGCGTCGAGCCAAAGCGACCCTAAGCTCCGCGCAAGGTGGCCGAAGGTTTGCAGGAAACCCCGCTTGCGGACGAGCACCGGGCCCTCGGTGCTCGGCTCGTGCCCTTTGCGGGCTGGCTGATGCCCGTCCAGTACGAGGGGATCAAGGCGGAGCACGAAGCGGTTCGCACCCGAGCGGGCCTCTTCGACGTCTCGCACATGGGGGAGATCCTGATCGAGGGGCCCCGTGCCGTGGCCGAAGTGGACCGCTTGGTGACCAACGACGTCTCCCGCTTGGCGGTCGGGCAGGCGCTCTACACCGTGTGCTGCGATGAAGCGGGGCGGATTCTCGACGACCTGATCGTGTACCGGCTCGAAGACGAAAAGATGCTGGTGGTCTGCAACGCCTCCAACCGCGAGAAGATCGTGGCTCACTTTGCGGCCAACCTCGCGCTGGGAACGCCTTGGAACGACGTGTCGGACGGTTGGGCTCTGCTCGCCCTGCAAGGTCCGCGCGCCGCCGACATCCTGCGGGATCTCGGAGCGCCGGCCGAGGTGTCGGCGCTGCCCTCCTTTCACGTCGCCCGTGCGAGCCTCGCGGGGGTCGATCTCTGGGCGGCCCGAACCGGCTACACCGGAGAGGACGGCTTCGAGCTCTTTTGCGCGGCCGAAGATGCCGTCCCTCTGTGGCGCGCTCTGCTCGAGGCGGGAAAGCCCCATGGGCTCGCCCCCGTGGGCTTGGGGGCCCGGGACACGCTCCGCCTCGAGGCCCGCCTCATGCTTTACGGAAACGACATCGACGAGCAGACCAACCCGTTCGAGGCCGGGCTCGGCTGGGTGGTGAAGCTCGATCGCGGCGACTTCATCGGACGGGATGCGTTGAAGGCGATCAAGGCAGGCGGGATCGAGCGCAAGCTCATCGGATTCGAGATGGTGGGTCGGGGAATCGCGCGGCACGGCTACCCCATCGTCGTCGACGGCGAGCGCGTCGGCGAGGTGACGAGCGGCTCTCCAGGTCCCACCGTCGGGCGCCACATCGGCCTCGGCTACGTGCCCAAATCATTGGCAAAACCGGGGACGAAACTGGGGATCGAGATCCGTGGCAAGGTCGTCGACGCCGTGGTAGTGACGACCCCGTTCTACGAGAGGTGAAGATGACGACGTACCCGAGGGATCTACAGTACACGCGAGAGCACGAATGGGCCCGCCTGGAAGGGGATGTGATCCGCGTGGGAATCACGTCCTACGCGGTCGAGCAACTCGGCGACGTGACCCTGGTCGACATGCCGGCACCCGGCGAGGATGTGCAAGCGCACGAACGCTTTGGTGACATCGAGTCCGTGAAGACGGTCAGCGAGCTGTTCGCACCGGTGAGCGGCGAGATTGTCGAGGTCAATGCGGCGCTCGAATCGAGCCCGGAGCTGGTCAACGAAGGCCCGTACGAGGACGGGTGGCTGATCAAGATACGCCCTTCCGACAAGAGCGAGCTCGAAGGCCTCATGGACGCGGCCCGCTACGAGGAGTACCTCGGCACTCTCGACGGCTGAGGAGTCAGGACGACCGTGCGATATCTCCCCCACACCGACGAAGAAATCAGAGCGATGCTCGATCGGATCGGTGTCGAGCGGATGGATGACCTCTTCGCGGCCATTCCGGAAACCCACCTCCTGCATCGTCCTCTCGATTTGGAGCCCTCGCTCGACGAGCCCCGGCTGATGGCGCATCTCTCCGCGCTGGCCGACGCCAACCCGGGTGTGGGCATGCTCTCGTTCCTGGGCGCAGGCATGTACCGGCACCACGTGCCTCCTGCAGTCGATCAACTCTTGCAGCGCAGCGAGTTCTACACCGCGTACACGCCCTACCAAGCCGAGCTGTCGCAGGGAACGCTCCAGGCGATCTTCGAGTTCCAGACGATCGTGTGCGAGCTCCTCGGGACCGACGTCGCCAACGCTTCGATGTACGACGGCGCGAGCGCGGCCGCGGAGGCGGTCCTGATGGCGCGCCGGATCAAGCGCCGCACTCGAATCGTGGTGAGCGAGGGACTCCATCCAGAGTACCTCGATACGATTCGTACCTACGTGCGGGGTCTGGATGACGACCACTCGATCGTGCTCGCGCCGCTCGGGGCAGACGGCCGCACCGACTGGAGCGCCACGCAGAGACTCATGAACGATCAGACCGCAGCGCTCGTCGTGGCCTACCCGAATTTCCTCGGGTGCATCGAGGACCTGAACGCGGCCCGGATGCTTGCCGATCACTCGGACGCGCTCTTGATCACCGCCACGGCGGAGCCTTACGCGCTTTCCGTCCTGCGCTCGCCCGGCGCCTGCGGTGCGGACATTTGCGTCGGCGAGGGACAGGCGTTGGCGGTCCCGCCACAATACGGCGGCCCCGGCGTGGGGCTATTCGGGGCTTCGCAGCAGTTCGTCCGGCAAATGCCGGGGCGGCTGGTCGGGCGCACGGTCGATGCCGAGGGGGCGCCCGGGTACGTGCTCACCTTGTCGACGCGCGAGCAGCACATTCGCCGCGAAAAGGCGACCTCGAACATCTGCACGAACCACGGGCTCATCGCGCTCGCGATGGCCATCCGGACGGCCCTCCTCGGGAGGCGGGGATTCGAGCAGGCCGGCCGGCGCTGCATGAACGCGGCGCAATACCTGCGAGCGGGCATCGAACGGCTCGACGGCTTTGAAGTGCCTTATGCCGCGCCGGTCTTCAACGAGCTGGTGATTCGCAGCCGCGGCGCCGATGCGGCCGAATGGGTCGAGCGGCTCGGCGAGCAGCGGATCATCCCCGGCGTGGACTTGGGGCGCTTTCGCGAGGAGTGGCGCAAGGACCTCTTGGTCGCGGTCACCGAGTTGCATCGCCGCGAAGACGTCGATCGGCTGCTGGACGCCTTGGCCGTCTGAGGGAGGCCGGCTGCGGCCGGTGTTCGAGCCCCTGCCCCTTCGAGATCGGCGGTCCTGCAAAAATCCGGCTCAGATGTTCGTCGATACCGGACAGCCGCCTTGGGCTTGGCCGGCAAGACTCTGATTTTGCTCGGGTTTTTTCGTTAATCCTTGACCTGCACATTCGTCGAACACAACCATGGAATCAGCTTGCATGCCTCGTCGAGGCGAAGGAAACTCGGCCCACTTCGCACGAGTGGCCTCGGCAACGGGGTTGCGGAGCTGCCTATGACTCAACAGCGACGAACATCTTTCATCCACTTCCGAGCCGAGCCCGATGCGGTGCCGATGGCTTGGGAAGACATCTGTAGCGAATCGACGTGGCAAGGCCGATGGGTCGCGCTCGACGAGTGCGCCTACAACGAAGCCGGCGAGGCAACGGCAGGCTTGGTGGTGGATTACGACGATAACTTGGCTGAATTGTGCGCCCGCCTGAGCGCCGAACGGCGCAAGCGATGCTCGGTCGTGTTCTGTCCCCGTTCGGAATCGGCAGCCTGACCGAGCCCGCTCCCGCAGCTCAGTCCTCGTCCTGATCCCAGGGGTGGACCTTCTCCTCGACGACGGCGGGCTCCTCGGCGCCTGTGCACCGGTCGGGGTCTCCACGGCGCAACTTGACCGCATTCCACGGCCCGCCGCCGCTGAGGTCCTCGCCCATTCCCCATTCGCCTTGGATGTATTCGTCCCCGTCCTCGCCGATCTCGAGGCGGAAATAGCCTTTGCCACGGCGAATCTGCGGCTTGCCTGCCACGAGCTCGCGGCGGTCCTCCCACTGGAAGATCAGCAGGTCCCCTTCGACCTCCCCTTGGATGCGGCCGGCCCGCTCGTGCTTGACATAGTCGCCGACGACCCGGTCCCCGCTTTGGCAAAGATGCATGTTCCCGTATTGGGGTGACTGCCAAACTCCGTGATAGCTCGCCCCTTGCGGCATGGAGCCGGCCTTGGGCTTCTGAGATCCTCCGCAACCCAAGGCGACCCCGAGCAGCAACGCGAGCGCGATTGGCTTTGCGTACATCGAGCTCCCTCCCCCTGCGTTCACGATAGTCGACCCGCGGGCGAAAGCGTAATTTCGGCCGCTCAGCGGATTTTGGGAACCGTGATCGCGTGGTAGAGGACGCCTGGCGCCTCGGACGCGAGGAGGAGCAGCTCCCAGAGGCCCTCCAGCGTCGGGCCCAGCGTCGGGCCGGCCTGATGTCGCACCCACGCGGCCGGCGGAGGGGGCTCGAGCTTGTAGGCGGCGACCACGGCCGGTCGCAGGCGCTCCAAAATCCCCGTGGGCGCATCGATCTGGCCCTTGAGATGCTCGATCGCCTTGTCCATCCCGCCGAGCTCGTCGACCAGCCCATGCCGGTGGGCATCCTCGGCGAGCCAGACGCGGCCGCGGGCGAGCGGCTCGATCTCCTCGACGGCGCGCCCCCTCCCTTCGGCCACCAACGAAACGAACGACTCGTAGAATGCGTCGAGCTCGCGGTCGATGATCGCCCGCTCCTCTTCGGTCAAGCTCCGATGGGGAGACTGAAAATCCGCGTGAGGGCCCGTTTTGAGGACCTCGGTTCGAATGCCCACCCGCTCGAGCGGCTCCGAGGCCACCAGATGCGCCGACACGACCCCGATCGAGCCGGTCAGGCCCAGCGGCTGCGCCACGATCGCATGGGCGTGGGCCGCGACGTAATACCCGCCGCTCGCCGCGACCTCTCCGAAGTACGCCACCACGGGCTTCTTGTCGCGCAGACGCACGACCTCTCGATGGATGAGGTCGGAGGCCTCTGCCGAGCCTCCTGGTGAGTCGATCCACAGCAGGGCGCCGAGTGCCCGCCGATCCCGCCTGACGTGACGAAGGGCGGCGACGATCGAGGCCCGCCGGCCCGTGGGTGGGCCGGACTCCGAGATGGCCCCCTTGATCGGGATCACAGCGAGGTAGGGACTGCGGCGCAACGGCCGGAACAGCTTGGCCGTCTTGAAGCCGAGATACCGATCGGCTTCGACCAGGCCCTTTTTCGGGTCGACGCCCAGCCTTTCCGGAAGCTCGTCTTCGTATGCCAAGCCGTCCGCGAGGTTCGCATCCACTGCAGCTTGGTCGCGAAACACCCCGGTCTCGAACAGCTTTTTCGCCTCGTCGGGCTCGCGCCCCGTGCGCTTCGAGAGCGCCTCGAGCAGGGCGCTGGTGTGCCCTTCGACGAGCGCTTGGAGCTGCTCCCGCTGCGGCTCGCTCATCGTCTCGCGGGTGACGCGCTCGGCGGCCGTCTTGTATTCCTTCCTCGCGAACGGCTGAACCTGCATCCCGAGCTTGTCGAGCATCGGCTTGAGGTAGTGCGCCTGCGCGGAGAGACCGATCAACGTGATCGTCGAGCGAGGCGCCAGATAGACGCGGTCGGCCGCGGATGCGACGAAAAGCTCCCGATGCCCCCCGCCGCGAGGGAGCAAGACCACCGTCGCCTTGCCGTGCTCGGCAAGGCGCGTGATCTGATCGCGCAGCCCGCAGCACACCGCCCAGCCCGCGTGGATCGGCGGCAACACGAAGGCGACGCCCTCGATTCGGGCATCGCTGATCGCATGATCAGCCAGCCGGCGAACCGCAGCCAAGCTGCTCGTCCGTCGGAGGGAGCCAGCGTCGAGAATGCGTCGCAGCCAGGGCAGCGGCTGGCGCGCCTCGACGACGCGAGGCTTGAGGCGCACGACGATCCACCGGCCCTTGGGACGGCCGAAAACACGCGCGATCGCCCACAATGGAAGGATCGCGACGCACAGCAGATTTCGGATCAAAACGAAGACGAAACGAAGCATGACGTTTTTGCCTTTAGTGACGGCCTGTTATGCTGTGAGCGGGGGGTCGGAAATCTTTACCGGCAGGGACCCCTCTGCTAGGACCTCTTAGCACTGCACGCGGCGAAGGAGCACGGCTCGAAAAGATGGCAAGCCCCCAGATGGTGATGTACGAGGAGGAGTTTGCCCAGGTCCAAGCCGTCACGGACCGCCTGGTGCAAGACGCCAATGCTCGCGTGGTGTTCGTAGTCGACAAGAACGGGCAGCTGATCAGCGCGTCGGGGGACACCAGTGACCTGGACACGACGTCCTTGGCCTCCCTGGCGGCTGGCAACATCGCCGCCACGGGCGGCATCGCGCAGCTCCTTCGGGAGCAGGAGTTCGCGACCCAATATCACGAAGGGGTCCGGCAGAACGTTCACATTCAGGTCGTCGGCGGGCGCGTGATTCTTGTCGTGATCTTCGATAATCGGACAAGCTTGGGACTGGTGAGGTTGCGTGTGAAGCGGGCAAACGACCAACTGAATCGGATCTTCGAGATGGTCATGGCCAAAGCGCAGGATCCATTCCAACGGTCTCCGTTTGCCGAAATTACCGATGACGACATCGACAACTTGTTCAATGATTGAGTGAAGAGGGTCTGGGGGGATGTCTTTCATCAACTACTTGTCGCGCGAGATCAACTGCAAGATCGTGTATTACGGTCCCGGGCTCTGCGGCAAAACGACCAATCTGCAGTACATCTACAACCGCACGAATCCCGAAGCGAAAGGCAAGATGATCTCGCTCGCCACCGAGACCGAGCGAACCTTGTTCTTCGATTTCCTGCCGCTCGAGATCGGTGAGATCCGTGGCTTCAAGACGCGCTTCCATCTCTACACGGTGCCGGGGCAGGTCTTCTACGACGCGAGCCGAAAGCTGATCTTGAAAGGTGTCGACGGCGTCGTCTTCGTCGCCGACTCGCAGATGCTGCGTTCGGAAGCCAACATCGAGTCGATGGACAACCTGCGAACCAACCTGGCGGAGCAGGGCTACAACCTCGACACCCTTCCCTACGTCATCCAGTACAACAAACGCGACATGCCGAACGTCTCTCCCGTCGAAGAGCTGCGGCAGCTGCTCAATACGAGCCACGTGCCGGACTTCAGCGCAGTCGCCACCACCGGCGAAGGCGTCTTCGAAACACTCAAGGCGGTCGCCAAGCTCGTGCTCACCGAGCTCAAACGCGGCGCCGCCCGCTAGGGGACACTCTCCGCTACCGCAACCCCGCGAAAAACGGGGCATTCTCGAGCGAAGATCGCAGCGTGAAATTCATGAGCACCCGCGCGAGCTCGGCGGTCGATAACCACTCGTGCCCAGAGCTGCGCGCCAGATCCTGGTGGGAGTGCCCCATCACGTAGTGCTTCGCGGCAACAACCGCCGCAAGCTGTTCTCCTACCGACGCGACTATCTCCATTTCGTCCGCTTGCTGCATCGGCACGTGCCGACGTCGAAGGTGCTTCTCCATGCGCTCTGTTCGATGCCGAACCACGTTCACGCGTTGCTGACACCACTCGACCCCGCCGCGCTCGGGTCGTTGATCAAGCGGGTCGCCCAGCGCTACGCACAGGTTCGCAACAAACGCTATCACGCGACGGGCAAGTTGTTCGAACAACGGTACTACTCCAAACCCATGAATTCCGAGGCACACTTGGCGCTCGCAACGGCGTACATCGATCTGAATCCCGTGCGTGCGGGGCTGGTCGACGAACCCAGTCAGTACGAATGGTCGACGTTCCACGAACACGTCGGGCGCACCGGGGGCTTGCCGGATCTCCACCGAGTCTGGACGCCCAGCGAGTGGTACACCCGCCTCGGCTCGAGCCCAAGCCAACGCGCGAGCGCTTACCGCGCGTGGATCGACGAGTGCTTGGAGCGGGATGAATGGGACGCGATACGCAGAGATCCGCCGAAGCCCCAGGGGCCAGCTCCGATTCGCCCGAACCGCTCGCGTGCAGCCGGCTGACGTGCCGGGGGAGCCGCAGCGATCTTTCTGGGAGAAGCTCTTTGGTTTCGGGGGGTTGGCTGGGTGGAGAGTGTCCCTTAGACGATGAGGTTCAGGATCTTGCCGGGGACCCAGATCGTCTTGCGGATCGGCTTGTCGGCGAGCTGGGCTGCGACCGACTCGACCTCGCGGGCTGCCTCGACCGCGTCGTCCTCACTCGCATCTTTGGCGAGCGTGATCCGCCCGCGGACCTTGCCGTTGACCTGAACCGGAACCTCCACCTCCTCTTCCTCGCAAAGCGCAGGGTCATAGGCGGGCCAGCTCTGCTGCTGAATGCTCGGCGCGTGGCCGAGCATCTGCCAAACCTCCTCACCCAAGTGCGGCGCGAACGGATGCAAGAGCAAAGCGAGCACCTCCAACGCCGCCTTCGGGACTCGCTCGAGCTGCATCAGCTCGTTGGTGAGCACCATCATCGCGCTGATCGCGGTGTTGAACCGCATGCCCTCGACGTCGTCGGTGACCTTGCGGATGGTCCGGTGCAGCAGCCGGGTCAACGACGATTCCGGCGCGACTTCCGAATCCGCTCGCAACGCGACCGTGTAGACGCGGTCCAGAAAGCGCCGAACCCCTGCGATCGAGCTCGTGCTCCAGGGCTTGGTCGCTTCGAGAGGACCCATGAACATCTCGTACACCCGCATCGCATCGGCGCCGAACTCGGTGACGATGTCGTCCGGGTTGACGACGTTCCCGCGGGACTTGCTCATCTTCTGGCCGCCCTCTCCGAGAATCATCCCCTGGTGAACGAGCTTCTCGAACGGCTCTTTCACGTGCACGACGCCCTCGTCGTAGAGAACTTTGTGCCAGAACCGCGCGTACAAGAGGTGCAAGACCGCGTGCTCGGCGCCGCCTACGTAGAGATCGACCGGGAGCCATCGGCGTGCGAGCTCAGGGGCGCAAAGCACGTCTGGATTGCGCGGGTCGATGAACCGCAAGTAGTACCAGCAGGACCCCGCCCACTGAGGCATCGTGTTGGTCTCGCGCGCAAACCACCTGCCGTCTCGTCGAAAGAAGCGCCAATCGATCGCACGTGCCAGCACACCGGCGGGATCTTCCCCTGGCTTGTAGTCGTCGAGCTCGGGAAGCTGCAGTGGCAGCTCGCTTTCGTCGACGGCGAGCGGCTGGTCGTGACGAATGACGTAGGGGTCTCCGGACCGGGGGTCTCCGTCGCACTCCACCGGGAAGTAGATCGGAATCGGCTCCCCCCAGTAACGCTGACGCGAAAAGATCCAGTCCCGAAGCTTGTACTCGACTCGTCTGCGCCCCTTGCCCGCCGCTTCGAGATCGGCCGTGATGCGCTTTTTGAACTCCGCGGTCGTCAACCCGTCGTACTTCCCCGAATTGACGGCGATCCCAGGCTCCACCATCGCCTCGACAAGCGCGGAGTCGTTTGGCTTCCCCGTCTTGCTGACCACCTCGATGATCGGGATCCCCAGCGTCTTCGCGAACTCGAAATCTCGTTCGTCGTGCGCGGGGACCGCCATGATGGCGCCGGTCCCGTATCCCCACAGCACGTAGTCGGCGATGTAGATCGGCACCTCGGCACCATTGACCGGATTGATCGCCAGGCCTCCGGTGAACACACCGGTCTTCTCTTTGCTCGCCTGGCGGTCCCGTTCGCTCTTGTTCTTCGCTTGGCGAACGTACCCCTCCACTTCCGTTCGCCGCTCGCGCGTCGTGATGACCTCCACCAGCGGATGCTCGGGAGCGAGCACCATGAACGTCGCGCCGAAGAGGGTATCGGGCCGCGTGGTGAACACTTCGATCGCGGCGTCGTGGCCGGCGACGTCGAACTGCACCTCGGCGCCCTCGGAGCGGCCGATCCACTCCTGCTGCATGATCCGGGTGCTGTTCGGCCAGTCGACCTCGTCCAGGTCGGCGAGCAATCGGTCTGCGTAGGCCGTGATCTTCAAGACCCACTGGCGAAGAGGAATGCGCTCGACCGGATGTCCCCCGCGCTCACTCACTCCGTTGACGACCTCCTCGTTCGCCAACACGGTGCCGAGCGCCGGACACCAGTTGACGGGGATCTCGCTTTGGTAGGCGAGGCCCCGCTGAAAGAGCTTCAAGAAGATCCATTGCGTCCACTTCACGTAGTCGGGCGAAGTCGTGTCGATCTCGCGGGACCAGTCGTAGCTGAAGCCGAGCATCTTGAGCTGGCGCTTGAAGGTGGCGATGTTCTGCGCCGTCGTCTCACGGGGATGCGTGCCCGTCAAAATGGCGTGCTGCTCTGCCGGCAGACCGAACGCATCCCATCCCATCGGATGGAGCACGTCATAACCGCGCGCCCGACGATACCGGGCCACGATGTCCGTCGCGGTGTATCCCTCCGGATGCCCCACGTGGAGCCCCGAGCCCGAGGGATATGGGAACATGTCGAGAATGTACGCCTTCGGCCCCTCGGTGCGCTCGGGGGTTCGAAACGTCTCGTTCTCGTCCCAATGAGCCTGCCACTTCGGCTCAATCGTGGCTGGATCGTAACGCTTCATCGCGGCTGCCATAGCATGCGGGGGCGCGGCCGGCGATCTCGATGTCTTTCCAGCGGAACGGCGAACGCAGGTGGTCCCAGTAGCCCGTCGGGAAGCTCGGCAAGGCGTCGATCCCGATTTCGGTCGGCGGCTTCCGATCGTGAGGCAGGAATCTGGATCCGAACACGATGTCCCACCAGATGATGTTGGCGCCGTAGTTGGTATTTGCTTCTTCGAGGTGCTTGGAGTGATGCCACCGATGGAGCTCGGCCATGCTGAAGAACCAGTTCAGAGGGCCGAGTCGGATGTCGATGTTGCAGTGCTGGAACATGCCGTGCGCAGCGGTGAACAAAGTGTGAAGCGCGATGATCTCCATGCCCGCCCCCATCACGATCAAAGGCGTCAACGCGAGAAACTGCTGGGTGAACAAATCGATCGGGTGAAAGCGGCCCGCATTGAGCCAATAAAGTCGCGGCGCGCTGTGGTGGGCGGCATGAAAGCGCCAGAGGAAGGCGTTCTCGTGCATGAGGCGATGGATCCAGTACGTTCCGAGCTCGCCGATCACGAGGGCCAGCAAGAGTTGGCCCGCGAGCGGCCATTGCGAAGGCCAGAGAGGCATCCCGATGGCGCTCGACAGCCGACCTGCGACGAGGGTGAGCCCACCCACGAAGACGACGGTGTAGACCTCGGGAATCCAGAAGTTGACGACGTTGTGGAGGAGGTCGGTTTTCACGTCTCCGTGGTTGTGCAGCCACGCCCGTTGATATGGATGCGCTCGCTCGAGCACGAACAGCGCGAGCACGACCAACGCGGTCAAGCCCGTCGCCGTTCCGACGGGGTCCCATCCCTGGCCGATCCCGTACAGGCCCACCGACATCGCCCCGCCGAATACGACGGGGAACGTCCCGTACGTGAGAGCTGCATCGATGGTTTTCGACCTCTGCATGGTTGCTGCCATTGCGTGATGGGGTGCGTGGAGCTTACGCGAAAGCAGCAATCCTGAAACCTCAGTCGGGTTTTTCCAGTCGTCCCGCTTTTGCTTCCGGCGCAACGGCGCTATGGTACGACCTCGCTCGGGGCGCCAGGTTGGCTGAGAAGAACCCGTCGAACCTGATCCGGTTTGGACCGGCGGAGGGAAGCGAGCTCCGGCTCCTTCCCTTCGGGAGGAGCAAGATGAAGGACTTTCCATTACCGCTACGCGGGGCCCACAATCCCTCCAGCCAAGGAGCCGGCACGACTCCGGGCTCCTTTGCCAACCCTCCGGACATCGGAGGGCCACGCACGTTTTCCTCGCCCGACACCCCGGGCATGCCCCAGCCGAGTGACAAGACCGCTTGGGACTTCATGCCCGAAGACTGGCGGTACGAGAACGGCCGTTGGCAGCCTCCCACGGGCTTCGTGCCGCTCACCCAGCTCGAGCACGCCCGACTGGGAATCGTGACTCCCGAGATGCGGCGAGTCGCAGAACGCGAGGCCCATCTCACGCCCGAGCAGGTGCGCGACGAGGTCGCCGCGGGCCGGATGATCATCCCGGCCAACAAGGTCCACCTCCGCCATCGCCTCGATCCGATGTGCATCGGTCGTGCCGGCTTGACCAAGATCAACGCGAACATGGGGGCCTCGCCGGTCTCCTCCGGCACCGAGGA
>CAZBWQ010000026.1:0-42991 GCA_964495565.1 uncultured Sandaracinaceae bacterium
CGGGGGGCGCCGGCCTACAGACCGACCTGAAGACGATTCATCAACACGGCGCGTACGGCACCGCCGTGCCCACCTGCGTCACGGTGCAGAGCACCCGTGGGGTCTCGGCGGTCGAGGCCCTGGCCCCGAGCTTGGTGAAGGCCCAGCTCGACACGCTGCTCGGCGACTTGAAGCCGAAGGCGGCCAAGACGGGGGCGCTCGGCTCGGCCGAGACCGCGCGGGTCGTTGGTGCGATCATGGCGGAGACCGAGCTGCCGTGGGTGGTCGACCCGGTCTGGCGCCCGACCCAGGGAACGGCCCTCGCCCAGGGGGACATCGTCGAAGCCTACCGGGAAGCGGTCATCCCGCACGCCGCGCTGCTGACGCCCAACGTCGAGGAGGCGGGGCTTCTGACGGGCATGCCGATCCGGGATCTGCGGGAGGCCCGGCAAGCGGCCGAGCGGCTCCTCGAGCTGGGCGCCGGGGCCGTGCTTTTGAAAGGGGGGCACCTCGAGGGCGGCGTGCGGGGCACCGACGTGCTCGCCCTAGGCTCTCGGCTCCACGAGCTTCGGGCGGAGCAGGTCGTCGAGGGATCCTTTCATGGGACCGGTTGTGCGCTCTCGGCGTCGATCGCCGCGCGGCTGGCGCTCGGCGCGGATCTGCTCAGCGCCGTGGATGGTGCCAAGCGATGGCTCGGAGGTGCGCTCGCACACGCCCTCTCCCTCGGCACGGGCGCCAAGCTGGTCAATCATCTCTGGCCGCTGCCCGACGAACCTCGGTAGGTTTCGAGGTTTCGACGCCGGTTTTGTTGCTTCCCCATTTGCGGGGCTGCTACATGCGAGCAGGTTTCGGGGATGGCGCGCCGTCGCAAGAAGAAGGGGGCACCGCAGATCGAGCTGCCGATGGACAGCATCGAGGATGCCTCGCTGGTGGTGGAGGCTCAGCGCCGGTATCTCAACTACGCGCTGAGCGTGATCACGGCGCGTGCGCTGCCCGACGTCCGCGACGGCCTCAAGCCCGTCCAGCGGCGCATCCTCTACACGATGTACAACGAGCTACGGCTCCGGAGCGACACCAAGCACCGCAAGTCGGCCGCGATCGTCGGCGACGTCATGGGTAAATTTCACCCGCATGGCGACACGGCGATTTACGACGCGCTGGTGCGGATGGCGCAGCCCTTCACGATGCGGCAGCCGCTGGTCGACGGCCGCGGGAACTTCGGCTCGCCCGATGGCGACTCCGCCGCGGCCATGCGCTACACCGAGGCTCGGCTCCAGCGGCTCGCCGACGAGCTCTTGGTCGAGCTCGCCAAGAAGACGGTCGCCTTCCGCCCCAACTACGACGGCCGGCTGTTCGAGCCGATCGTGCTGCCAGCGCGGTTTCCAAACCTTCTCATCAATGGCTCGCAGGGCATTGCAGTTGGGATGGCAACCTCGATTCCACCTCACAATTTGTCGGAGGTGATTCAGGCCAGCATCGCGCTCATCGACGGCGACCTCACGACCAAGCAGCTGATGAAGCACATCAAGGGGCCGGACTTTCCGACCGGAGGGGAGCTGATCAGCACCAAGCAGGAGCTGGCGGATGCCTACGACACCGGGCACGGCTCGTGGAAGCTCCGCGGGGAGTGGAAGGTCGAAACCCCGCGCGGCGGCAACCCGCGCATCATCATCCACTCGATTCCTTACTCGATCGAACGGCGCGCGGTGGTCGAAAAGATCGCCGACGTGATCATCGCGAAGAAGCTCCCGGTGCTGCTCGACGTGCGCGACGAGAGCACCGACGACTGCCGCATCGTGTGCGAGATGAAAAAGGACGCCGACCCGCAGCTCATCATGGCGTACCTCTACAAGCACACACCGCTTCAGACCAACGTGCAGGTCAACCTCACGTGCCTGGTGCCGACGGACAATCCCGAGGTCGCGGCGCCGAGGCGCATCGGCCTCAAGCCCATCCTCCGTCACTTCCTCGATTTCCGCATGGAGGTCGTGACCAAGCGCCTCGAGTTCGAGCTCGAGCAGCTCCTCAAGCGCATCCACATCCTCGAGGGCTTCGTCACGATTTTCGATGCGCTCGACGAGGCCATTCGCATCATCCGGGCCTCGGAGGGCAAGCAGGACGCCGCCCAAAAGCTCATGAAGCGGTTCAAGCTCGACGAGGTGCAGGCGGACGCGATCCTCGAGCTCAAGCTCTACCGCTTGGCGAAGCTCCAGATTCTCGAAATCCGCAAGGAGCTCGCGGAGAAACAAAAGGAAGCGCAACGGGTCCAGAAGCTTTTGAAGAGCCCCGCCGCCCGCTGGAAGCTCATTCGCGCCGAGCTGCAGGAGCTGGCCTCGAGCTACGCGGACCCCCGCCGCACCCGCATCACGCTCGGCCTCGACGAGCCGGAGTTCGACGAAGAGGCGTTCATCGTCGAAGAGGACGCCATGGTGGTGGTGACCGAGCAGGGCTGGGTCAAGCGGCAGCAGAGCGTCAAGGACGTCGCCTCGACGCGGGTGCGCAAGGGCGACCGGGTGCTGGCCGTGCTCGCCGGCTCGACCAAGAGCAGTGTCGCCTTCTTCAGCAGTCAGGGCGTTTGCTACGTGACGCGAATCGTGGACATCCCGGCCACCACCGGTCATGGCACTCCGCTCCAGACCTTGTTCAAGCTCGGCGACGGCGAGCGCATCGTCGGAGCGCTCGGCTTCGATCCGCGCTTCCTCGACGTCCCACCGCCTGACGAAGAAGCGGAAGAGCCCGAGCCGCCCTATGCGATCGCGGTGACCAAGGGAGGCTTGGCGATGCGCTTTTCGCTCCGAGGCCATCGCGAGCCTTCGACGCGCGCCGGTCGCAAGTTCACTCGTCCCAAGCCGGGCGACGAGGTCATCTACGTCGATGCCGTGGATGAGGAAGATTGCATCGCGTGCGTCACGAGGCAGCGTCGCGTGCTGATCTGCGAAGCGGAAGAGGTGTCGCTCCTCGCGGGCGCCGGCCGGGGCGTCATGCTGATCAAGCTGCAAAAAGGCGACGAGGTCGTGGCCGCGCGCGTCCTCTATTACGAGGACGACGTGCTCATCGCCCAGCGCGAGGGCGGCAGCGAATACCGCATCACCTTGAACAAGTACGACGTCGTCTCGCGAGGCGGGAAGGGCTTTCAGCTCTTCACGCGCGGGACCGTCGAGGGCGAGGTCTACCAAGAGCCCGAGATTCCCGTGTTCCCGGAGGAGTAGTGGCGTACACGGCCAAAGACATCGACGTTCTCGAAGGGTTGGAGCCAGTCCGCAAACGGCCGGCGATGTACATCGGTGGGACCGATGCGCATGGATACCATCACCTTCTCTGGGAGATCCTCGACAACTCGGTGGACGAGGCGATCAACGGCCATGCGTCCCGAATCGAGGTGGTGCTCGACAAAGATCACAAGGGCGCGACCGTCACCGACAACGGCCGCGGCATCCCCGTCGATACGCATCCGAAGTTCAAGAAGTCGGCGCTCGAGCTGATCCTGACGACGCTGCACGCCGGCGGAAAGTTCGAAGGAAAGAGCTACCAAGTCGCCGGAGGTCTGCACGGCGTCGGGTCATCGGTGGTCAATGCGCTTTCCTCCGAGCTGACCGCGACCGTGTGGCGAGGCGGAAAGAGCTACGAGCAGAGCTACCGGCGCGGCAAAGCCGTCACCAAGCTCAAGCGAGGCGGCAAGACCAGCAAGCGGGGAACGCAGATTCACTTCCGGCCCGATCCCGACATCTTCGGGAAGCGCCTCGAGTTCGACGCGACCCGTGTGGGTGAGCGGCTCGAAGCCAAGACGTACCTGCACCGCGGCCTCAAGATCCTCTTCGTCGACGCCAAGACGGGCGATCGTGTCGAGCTCGAGCACCCTGGGGGCATCGTCGACTTCCTCGAGAAGCTCGTCCGCGAGCGCGGCAAGCCCTCGGTTCACAAAGATGCCTTCACCATCGAGCACGAAGACGATCCACGTTTCGAGGTAGCCCTTCGATGGACCGAGGCGACCGACGAGGTGATTCGTTCGTATGCAAATGGGATCCCCACCGCCTCCGGCGGCACCCACGAGAACGGCTTCAAGCAGGGGCTCGCGAAGGCGATCCGCAATCACATGGAGACGCAGAAGCTCACGCCGAAAGGCGTGAAGGTGACGTCCGACGACATCCGCGAAGGCTTGGTGGCCCTCGTCAGCGTCTACGTCGCCGAGCCGCAGTTCCAGGGACAGACCAAAGACCGGCTCAACAATCCCGAGGTGACCGCGCAGATCGAGAGCTCGGTGCGCACCGCCTTCGAGCAGTGGCTGCTCAACAACCAGACGGCGGCCGAGTCGATCGTGGCCCGCGTGATCATCGCCGCGAGGGCGAGAGCGGCAAGCCGCGCGGCGAGCCAACAGGTCTCTCGCAAGACCGCGGTCAGCCATCGGTTGAACTTGCCGGGCAAGCTCGCAGACTGCTCGAGCACCAATCCGGACGAGAGCGAGCTGTTCTTGGTCGAGGGCGACAGTGCCGGCGGCAATGCCAAACAAGGACGTGACCGCAAGACGCAGGCGATCTTGCCGCTTCGAGGCAAGGTGCTGAACGCCGAGCGGGCGTCGCAGTCGCAAATCCTGGGCAACCGCGAGCTTCAGGACATCGTGAGCGCGCTTGGTTGCGGCATCGGCAAGGACTTCGACATCTCGAAGCTCCGGTATGGGCGGGTGTTTCTGTTGATGGATGCCGACAGCGACGGGCACCACATCGCGACGTTGTTGCTCACGTTCTTCTACCGCATGCTGCCGGCGCTGATCAAAGGCGGCCACGTGTTCTTGGCGCAGCCACCGCTCTACCGAATCGACATCGGCAAAGAGGTGCACTGGGCGCTCGACGACGTAGAGCGCGATCGCATCATCGGGGCAGCGCCCAAGAATGCGAAGGTCGAGATCAGCCGCTTCAAAGGGCTCGGTGAGATGACGGCCGAGGAGCTTCGGGAGACGACGCTCGACAAGACCCGCCGCCGCGCTCTTCGCGTCACGGTAGAAGGCGAGCTCGAGGCCGATCGGGTTTTCAGCGAGCTGATGGGCAAAGACCCGCAGGCGCGATTCGACTTCATCATGGAGCAGGCCCCGCAGGCCGAGGCCGTCGAGCTCGACGTGTAGCAGGCGCGGTCGGAGCCGTGCCCATGCAGGCGAGCCTCTTTTTTGACCGCTCGGCTCGGTTCTGATTGAAGTGCTTCAGGAAGCACTTCGATAACTCCGGGGAGTGGTCAATGCAGTCGACTTGTCACGTGTGCGAAAGAACCTTCGAGGTACGCTTTCGCTATCAGGTTCGCGAGGAGAACGGACAGTACGTATACGTGTGCTCCACGGCTTGCCAGCAGCGCCTGTTGCTCGGGGCAGACGGGGTGCATGCGTGCGACACGTGCGGCGCCACCTTCGAGATCGAGTTCCCGTACCAAATGAGCGTGCAGGACGGTCGCCGCGCGTACTACTGCTCGACCGCCTGCCTGAGCCGTGCGGAGCAGCGCCACAGCGAGGTCGGCGTTCTTCGAAACGCGCCAAAGCGAATCGCAGTGTTCAACCACAAGGGCGGCACGGGCAAGACCACCACCGCGATCAACCTCGCGGCGGGGATTGCAGAAACCGGTCGAAGGGTGCTGCTCATCGACGCGGACGGGCAGGGGAACGTGGGTGCGTCCCTCGGGATCGCTGGGCAGCGAACGCTGTATCACGTGTTGGTCAACGGAACGCGCGCATCGGAGGTGGCGGTTCCGGTTCGAGAAGGGCTCGACGTGCTCACGTCGAACGAGACCTTGGCGGCCGCCGAGCTCTTCCTCGCGGAGCGACCCAATCGCGATCGCATCATGCGTGAACGACTCGGGGATGCATGCCGCGACTACGACACGGTGATCATCGACTGCGCGCCGGCGCTTTCGTTGATGAATCAGAACGCGATGGTCTATGCAGACAGCGTCGTCGTCCCCGTCGCGTGTGACTACCTCTCGCTGGTGGGTGTGAAGCAGGTGTTGCGCACGATCCGCCACGTGCGCGAGCTCCTCAAGCACGACGTGCAATTGCTCGGCGTCCTGCCGACCTTCTTCGACGTCCGAACGCGGATTTGCCGCGAGGCCATCCTGACGCTGCGCCAGCATTTCGAGTCTCGCTGCTACGATCCGATTCGGATCAACACGAAGCTTCGAGAGGCGCCCAGCGCGAAGCAGACGATTTTCGAGTACGCGCCGCAGAGTCATGGGGCAGAGGACTACATGCGGCTCGTGCAGCGGGTGACCGCAACCACGGACGTCGGGTCCCGTCGAATCGGGGCTTCGCTTTCGGCGGCATCGTAGGCGGGGGGAGCAATGAAGAAACGAGATGCAGGAGGGGTCAACGGGGTGTTCGAGGAGGATGAGGTCAGCGCCGTCCTACGGGACACGTTCTATGGTGGAAAGGGAGCCAAGCGCCGACGTGCTCCGAGCAAGAAGAAGCCCGACCACTACGACGTGATTTGCATTTCGCTATACAAAGAAGACCTCGCCAGGCTCGACAAGATGGTGGCCAAGCTGAAGAAGCGCGGCCATCGCAAAATCAGCCGGAGCGCGCTGATCCGGTTTGCGCTCGACCACGTGGACATCGACAGCTTCCCACGCGCCTACTAGCGTGACCTCAGTGGGGCGCTATACTCGGCGCCAATTTTCAGGTTCCTTGGGAGGTTCCGGTGGCCGACAGCATCCTACGGGAAGCACTCACCTTCGACGACGTGTTGCTCTTGCCGGGGTACGCCGATTTTCTGCCCGCCAACGCGGACGTTTCGACCCGCTTCACGCGTGAGATCGAGCTGCGCATTCCGTTCGTGTCGAGCGCGATGGACACGGTCACGGAGTGGCGCACGGCGGTGACGATGGCCCGCGAGGGCGGCATCGGCATCTTGCACAAGAACATGAGCCCCGACCTTCAAGCTCTCGAGGTCACCAAGGTGAAGCGGGCAGAGACGGGCATGATCGTCGATCCCGTCACGGTGGGTCCCAGCGAATCGCTGCACGACGCGCTCGAGCTCATGCGTCAACACGACATTTCGGGGCTTCCGGTGGTCGAGGGCAACGAGCCCGTCGGCATCCTGACCAGCCGAGACATTCGCTTCGAGCAAAACCTCAACCAGAAGGTGGCGCAGCTCATGACCAAGGAGCTCGTCACGGTGCCACCCGGCGTCGAGCAGACCAAAGCGCGTGAGCTGCTCCACAAGCACCGCATCGAAAAGCTCCTGGTCGTCGGCGAGGATGGCCAGCTCGTCGGGCTCATCACCATCAAAGACTTGATGCAGGCGGATCGCTACCCGGATGCCATCAAAGATTCGCTCGGCCGCCTGTGTGTCGGCGCAGCGCTCGGACTCGGCCCCGACCGCGACAAGCGGACCGAAGCCCTGGTTCGGGCGGGCGTGGACGTGCTGGTGATCGACACCGCGCACGGCCACACCAAGGGCGTGATCGATGCCGTGAGGGACACGAAGGCGTCATACCCCGACGTGCAGGTGGTTGCGGGCAACGTGGCCACCGCCGAAGGCACGAAAGCCTTGATCGAAGCAGGAGCCGACGCGGTCAAGGTCGGCATGGGTCCAGGCTCGATCTGCACGACCCGGGTGGTCGCGGGGATCGGCGTGCCCCAGGTCACGGCCGTCATGGATTGCGCCAAGGTGGCTCGCGATCACGGCGTCCCCATCATTGCCGACGGCGGTGTGAAGTACTCCGGTGACGCGGTGAAGGCGATCGCGGCGGGCGCCGACAGCGTGATGATCGGCTCGCTGTTTGCCGGGACGGACGAGGCCCCGGGTGAGCTCGTGCTCTACCAGGGTCGTACGTACAAGTCGTACCGAGGCATGGGTTCGCTCGGCGCCATGCGTCAGGGGTCCTCGGATCGCTACGCCCAGGCAGACGTATCGGACGTTGGCAAGCTCGTACCCGAAGGGATCGAAGGTCGCGTGCCCTACCGCGGCCCGCTCTCCACCGTGGTCTACCAACTGGTGGGCGGGCTCCGCGCCGGGATGGGCTACACCGGCTGTCCGTCGGTTCCCGATCTGCAGAAGAACGCCAAGTTCGTGCGGATCAGCTCCGCGGGCCTTCAGGAGAGCCACGTGCACGACGTCATGGTCACCAAAGAAGCGCCCAACTACCGCATCAGTCGCTGATCGGGCGCTGCCTCGACCCCGTCGGAAGCCCATGTTAGACCCCGCCCCATGATCGTCGATGGGGTTCTGATTCTCGACTTTGGGTCGCAGTATACCCAGCTCATTGCCAGGCGAATTCGCGAGCAACACGTCTTTTGCGAAATTCAGCCGCCCAGTTATTCGCTGGCCGAAATTCGGAGCACCAAGCCTCGTGCGATCATCTTGAGCGGGGGGCCGGCCAGCGTATTTGCCGACGGAGCGCCCAGCGTCGATCCGGGGGTTTTCGATTTGGGCATTCCGCTGCTCGGGATCTGCTACGGGATGCAGCTCACCTGCCACCTCCTCGGGGGCAAGGTGCAACGCGCCAACGAGCGCGAGTACGGCCCGGCGCGGCTCGAGGTGCTCAAGCCCGAAGGGCTGCTTCACGGGTTCGAGGTCGGCACCCACGTCGACGTGTGGATGAGCCACGGCGATCGCGTCGAGATGCTGCCTCCCGGGTTTGGCACCATCGCGCGAACACCGAATAGCCCCTTTGCCGCGGTCGCCGATCTCGAGCGCAACATCTTCGGGGTGCAGTTTCATCCAGAGGTCGCGCACACGCCGCGCGGCGTCGAAATGTTGCGCGCCTTCTTGTTCGAGGTTGCCGGCTGCCGGCCCAACTGGACCCCGGGCTCGTTCGTCGAGCAGAGCGTCGATGCGATTCGCCGTCAGGTGGGCGATCGGGCGGCCGTCTGCGGGCTCTCCGGTGGGGTCGACTCGTCGGTGGCCGCGATGCTGGTTTCGAAAGCGATCGGCGAGCGGCTCACCTGCATCTTCGTCGACAACGGATTGCTCCGCAAACACGAAGCCCAAAGCGTGGTCCATACCTTCCGCGACCACTTCGGGCTCAAGCTGATCCACGTGGACGCGGCCGACGAGTTCCTCGATGCCCTCCACGGAGTCACCGACCCCGAGCAAAAGAGGAAGATCATCGGCCGCGTCTTCATCGACGTGTTTCAGCGCGAGGCGGAAAAGCTAGACGACGTCGGCTTTCTCGTGCAGGGCACGCTCTATCCGGACGTCATCGAGAGCCTCTCTTTCAAGGGGCCGAGCGCCGTCATCAAGAGTCATCACAACGTCGGAGGCCTGCCCGAAACCCTGCACCTGGAGCTCATCGAGCCCCTGCGGCTTCTCTTCAAAGACGAGGTGCGCGAGGTGGGGGAGGCGATGGGGATGCCGCACGACGTGCTCTGGCGTCATCCCTTTCCGGGACCGGGCCTCGCGGTTCGCTGCCCAGGCGCGGTCGAACGCGAGAAGCTCGACATCTTGCGGGAGGCCGAAGCGATCTTCGACGAAGAGCTTCGCGCGGCCGATCTTTACGACAAGATCTGGCAAGCCTTTTGTGTGATCCTGCCGGTACGAACCGTGGGGGTCATGGGCGACGAGCGAACGTACGACTACGTGATCGCGATTCGCGCCGTCGATTCGCGAGATGGCATGACGGCGGATTGGTCGCGGATTCCGCACGAGGTGTTGGCGCGGATCTCGACGCGAATCATCAACGAGGTGCGCGGGTGCAATCGCGTCTGTTACGACATCTCGTCCAAGCCTCCATCGACGATCGAATGGGAATGAAGGCCGCGGCGCTCTTCTTCGTGGCGTTGGTCTGCGCGACGGGCTGCGTCAAGGATGATCAGGTGGTGGCCGAGCCGACTCGGTTGCGTGTCATCACGAGACCGCCTCAGGCGTCGGTCTACATCGACGGTCACTATTTCGGCAGGTCGAGGGTTCTTGCCGAAGAGCCCAAAACGTTGGCTCCGGGCTTTCACCTCATGACGGTGTACGCGGACGACCACTTTCCGCACGACATGGAGCTCGACCTCCCGCCCGGCGTCACTACGATCACCATCGAGCTCCGCCCCATCCCTCCCTAGGGGACACGCACCCCCTCGAAAAGCCCCCTCTTTTCGAACACTTACAACCCAGACCGCGAAAAGCCGAGCTGACCTCGACGGGCGCGAAGAGTCGCCGGGCGGCTGCCGATTTTCGCGGTGTGGGTCGTAAAGGCTTGGAATCGCTTTTGTTTTTGGGGGCTAGCGTGTCCCCCTGAGCTCCTGGGCGGTTTCGTATTCGTCTTTGATCATCGGGCCGGCGAGGCGGACGACGAGGTGGTTCGGGCTCATCTTCTCGAGCGCCTGGAGCTCTTCGTACTTGTCCTCGGCCGACTCGCTCACCAGCACCAAGTTGGCTTGCGCGCGGACGAAGCCTGGGCGCATGGCGAGCGTCTCCCGGAGCAACGTTTCGCAGCGCGCCGGATCGACGTAGCGGTCGAGTGCCTCCCTGGCGCGAACGAAGGTACGGAGCGGTGCATTTTGTGTTTCATCGTCCGCGTAGCGCATCATGCGATCGAACTCGAGCCAGTTGCCTCGGAGTTGGTGGTAGACGGCTTGGGCCAGGTATCCCGGCTGCGAGCGCGGATCCTGGCGCACTGCTTGCTTGGCGAGATCGAATCCCGACTGCAGGGGGTTTTCCGACAAGACGTTCAGCGCGCGAATCACCTTCCGCAAGTCCGCGACCTTGGCTTTGAGCTCGGCGACGTGCTGTCGCTCGGCCTGGCTCGTCTCGGGGTCTTGAAGCGGCCGCGCGCGGGTGAGCTGCCGAAGCTCAGTCATGTCTTGAGCTCGCTCCTCTTCGAGGATCGATGCGGCGGTTTGCAGTGCGCCCGCGTACGAAAGATCGAGAAACGCCCGCAACGTCAGCGCGTCGGGTCCTTGCTTGCCGGCGGCGTACCGTCGTGCAGCTTCGAACTCGGAAAGGCGATCCTCCCAGATGATGTCGCGCACCTCCGCCATCGAGGTGATGGCCGTCTCGGGCGGCGGTACGGGTGGCACCCCGTACGCCTCTTGGAACTCCCGCACCACGCGCGCAGCTTCCTGAGGTCGCATCGTCTCGACGTCGATGCCCTTTCCAATGGTGGAGCCATCGGAGGTCGCGGACTTCGAGGATGCACACGAGGTCAGCACGAGCAGAATCGGCAGTATCAGGGCCTTGGTCTTCATGGCGCGGAGGCTAGCATAGGCACCCTGTTCAGCTCGTCCAAAAGGTTGCCACGCGTTGGATCATCCAAAACGAGGCGAGGATTCCCACGCCATAGGCCGCGGGGGTCCGGAGGAAACCCCACGCCTCGACGGACCATTCACGATGTCCGATCGTCCGTGCGACTGCGCGCGCGAGTTGATAGAGGATGATGACCGCGATCACGAACAAAATCTGCCCGACCTCCACGCCGACGTTGAAGAACAGCAACGCCGCCGGCACCTCGGTCTGAGGAAGGCCCGTGTCCCGAAGCACGGCCGCAAACCCCAATCCATGCAAGAGGCCAAACGACGACGCCACGGCCACCGGGTATCGGTACGCAAGGCTTTGCTCGTCGCCTCGCACGATTTCGACGGCGAGAAAGACGATGCTGAGCGCGATGGCGGCCTCGACGGGCGGCACCGAGACGCGCACGACACCGAGGGCGCTCAGTGCAAGCGTGATCGAATGGGCGAGGGTGAAGCCGGTGACGGTGACGAGAATGCGCCGCCAGGTCCCCGCGATGAACAGCAGGCAGACGAGAAACAAAAGATGATCGTAGCCTTCGAGAATGTGCCGAACGCCGAGCGCGAGGTAATCTCGGGCCACTTGCCCGAAGCTTTCGGTCGCGGGAAAGATCATCTCGGCTTGGTCCGGGGAGCCGAGTAGGGTTTGCCGCTCGCCACTCAGCCGGGTGACTCGAACGAGGGACGACACCGATGGATTGAACAAGGGGTAGTCGACTCGAAGGACCGTTCCTGCCGGCTCCGTCCTGCAATGAAACGTCCGAAGAAAGGCGCCTCCCGCAGCAGCCATCGCTTCGCCGGTTGCGAGCGTGCACCCGCCGGTCATCGACACGGTCGGCACGTTTCGGGCGTCGATGGTGGGCGGGACCTTCCAACGAACCGAGAAGACCAGGGGCGCCTTTTCTTCGACCTCGACGTACAGGGGCCTACTCTCGTGGGCGCTCGCCGAGCCCGGAACCATGCTCCCGGCAACGACCACGCACCCCAGCCACCAAACGAGGGCCCTCATGGCGAGTCCGCAGCTGCGCCGGCGACCACGGCGTCGTCCTTCTCGCGGGAATACACGACGCGCACCTCGTAGGCGTCGATGATCTCGTCGATTGCACGCTCGGTAGCTGCTCGAATCGCCGCTTGCCGCGCGTCGTCGCGAACCTGATCCTCGATTTCCGCAAGCGCTGGCTCCCGCCCCGGCTCGTTGGTGATCAGCAACACCAGGTGTGCTCCGTACTCGGATTCGAAGGGCCCTCGCCAGACGAAATCGTTCGGCTCCATCGCGAACACGGCTCGCGCCATCTCCGGGCCGAAATGGCTAGCCACGTAGTCGGGCGTCCGCTCGACGTAGTTGAGGTGGAAGACGAATCGGTCCCCGTGCTTTGGTGCTTCGCTGAAAGGAACGCCTTCGCGGTTGAGCTGGTCGAGCTTCTTTTCGGCGAGTGTGCGCGCGTCTTGCCGCGAGCGGCGCTCGGCGTCGAAGAAGACGTGGGTAAACGTCACGTAGGGCTCGACATAGTAGTCGCTCCGGTGGGCCTCGAAGTATCTGCGAAGCTCGACCTCATCGACATCGGCGGTGGCCTCGGCAAACCCCTCCGTGATGAACTCGATTTTTTGCACCAAGCGACGCCGGATCACGTAGTCGTCTCGATCGAGCCCGAGGGCGAGAGCTTCGCGGTGCAGAACCTCCTCGCGCACGTAGTCGTCGACCAGACGCTCGAGCTCTTCATCGGACAACGCACCGAGGCGCCGCTCCGCGGCCTCCGAGTCGAACGCCTTGATTCGATACTGAATGAACGACAGCAGCGCCTCCCGGTCCACCGTGATCACGTCGCCTTCGCTGCTCGACGAGCGCGAATTCACGACACCGAAGAGGACGAACAAAGCCAGCCCGGCCCCGAGAAAGTGGACCAATGGCTCCCTGAGCAGCTTCTTCATGCAGCGTTACGGCGTATACCAGATGGGCGACGAGTACGCTCGCTCTTGAATGGTCGGCGGATGCCCGGTCTCGTCCGGGTCCATGCCGAGCGCGATCGCGTTGTACAGCGTGTGGCGAGGTGTCGGGATCTGGAGAGCCCGAACGTAGTAGAACGCACGCGCGTTCGGATCGAAATCGGGGTCCTCCCACACCGCCGAAAGCTGCGCTGCGCCAATGTCATTCGTGTACCTGCCCGTTTCGAGATTTACCGTGTTGCCGACCGGCGCCAAGGTTCCATCGGCAAACATCTCACGGTCACCCGACCAAGCCACGTCGTACACTTTCTCCTGGCCCTTGCCGTCGGCGTCGAGCCATCCCTTGATGATTTGGATTCGGTCGAGGTACGCCCCCTTCGGATCTCTGACGGCATACACCAAGAACCGCGGGGCTTTCCCCTCGGGAGCCCGAGTCAAATCGCCGCCCATCGGCACACCCTGCTCGTAGCCTTCCTTGGCCAGGTCTTTTTTCTTGGCGTCGCCTTCGTCGAAGCTCCAACCGCCGAAGAAGCGAAGGCGAATGCGGGGACCGGTCGTCGCGTACACCTCTTTGCGCCGAAATGCTTCGAAGATTGCCTTTCGATCGTTTTGCGAGGCCCACACCGCAGCCATGCCCGAGGCCGACATGTCGGCCCCGAATCCCTCGGTGTCTAGGTAGGTGGCGAAGGTGTTGGCAGGCGTCGAGTCGAAGGCCGTCTTGCCGTGGAAGTTGTCTTCCTCGGCCGACGACATGCCGGTGTGAGAATCGGTGGATCCGACCATCCCGAACTTGTAGGGATTGACGCCGGTCCTGGCCTCGATTTCGAGGCCACGCTGCAGGCCGGACCGCGCAAAGTCCCCTGGCTCGGGCGGGGGCGCTTCGGCTCCCTGCCGGATCGCTTCGGGGTCGAGGACGTGCTCGAAAGGCTCGAAGGCCGCGAATTCGTCGTTGGGCGACAGAATGGGATCGGTTTCCGAGTCTCCCTTGATCTGCGTGACTTCGATGACCGGCTCCCATTTCATGCGTGTTCGGGCATACGCGGCGGTGATAGGCCGCCCCTCGCTGTCCACGTCATCGAACATCAAGCCGCCGCTGATGTTCGAGTTGTGTGGGATCGCGATGAAGCTGGCGCCCGTCTGCGACGAGGTTTCTTCGAGCCAGGCCCAAAGGTCTTCGGGCTTGTCGCTATCGAAGGAGCTGTAGGGGACGAATCGTTCGGCTACGTCACGGCCTTCGGGCATGAAGACGACACGATGCAGGTTCTTGCCGCCAGGAGTCGACGTCCACTCCCAGCCGATGAAGGACGTGAAGGCCCCTGGCGCATTGTGCCGTTCGGTGATCTCGACGGTGTCGCTCCACACCGAGCGCCGCACATCTTCGCCATTCAAGTCTTCGAATGGCTGGTTGTTGTTGATGGCGGTGATGAACTCGAAGAAGACTTCCTGGTTCTTTCCCGCCTTTATCATCTCGATGAATCGCTTCCCGCTGGCTGTCTCGGTGAGACTCTCGTCGCCTGCAAACAGCCGGTAGGGAACACCCATCATTTCCGCGTGGTCAGCCACCACTAGAAAGTCGAGCGGAGTGCCGATTTGGATCTTGGCCCCGTGATATGGATGAAAGGTCGGAAGCCCTTTGGCGTATCGATAGGCCGTGTCTGGATCCGCCGTCGCGTTGCCGAAGAAATAGGCATCGGGCGAGTAGCTGGTATGCAGATGCGTATCGCCCCAGTAGACCTCCGTGGGCTCCGTCAGCCACGCGGTCGTGGTACGGTCTGCCTCCGGCACGTCGCTCGTCGCGCAAGCGGTGAGCAGCGTCACGCTTGCAACCACCGCGCTCCATGGTGATGACTTCATCCCCTATTTAGACCTGCACATTCGGGCGTGGTCAAGCTACATTCCGGTGCGATGTCAAGAGAGGGGGGTAGCATGCGGCCGGGTGTGCTCCTCGCGATGTCGTTGGCCGCGGTGACTCCCGCGACCACCGCGCGAGCCGACTCGAGCCACTACCAGACGCTGCAGCTCGGCGACCGTTCCCGGGGCATGGCCGCGGCCTACACCGGGTTCGCTGCCGACGGGGCGGCCATTTGGTTCAATCCCGCGGGTCTTCCGTTGCTCGATGCCAAGCTCCTTCAAGGCAGCCTCTCGCTCGTGCAAAGGCGGACCCTCGACATCGAGGGCGCGTTGGTGACCGATGGCCCCGACGGCCCGGGCGGAGAGGACCAGGTCGAAGACTTCACGCTCAACTCCAGCCCTTCGCTACCGGGCTTCGCAGTAGCCAGCTTCGCTTTGGGCAAGCGCAAAGCGGAGCTCGACAACGCCAAGCCCGCGCAAATCGCCATCTCGGCGTTTCAGACCTACAACAGCGATCTCGGTGGCGACATCACCTTCCAGGACGAGCTCGGCCGGACGAACAGCCTGCAATTCTACCAACAGGACACCATGACCTACTTCGGGGTCGGCGTCGGCATTCGTCCGATCCGCAGGTTCTCGGTCGGGCTCACCGTGCTCGCGAGCCGACGATTGCTGCAGCACGTCGAGACCGCCTCTCTTGCCGTGGGCGGCACCCAAGACCCCACGCAGGGCAGCCCTTGCCCGACCAGCCCTACGATTCCGTTTTGTATTCTCAACGCGCGGCAGATCGCGCGGAACACGGTGTTCAACATGGACGCCTGGTACATGAGCTTTCGCATCGGGCTTCTCGGGTTGGTGGCGGAGCGATGGCGCCTCGGCCTGATGGTGCAGCCTCCGGGCTTTCGTGTGGGTGGCACGGCGTCGCTCCGTTTCGAGCTCTCCGACGTCTACCCGATCACCGATCCCGACAATCCCGGCCTTTCCGACTCGGTATTCGGACAAAGAACGTTCGACGCCCGGTCTCCCATTCCGTGGGAGATTCGGTTGGGCGTCTCGTACGTGATTTCGAGCAAAGTGGTCGTCGCCGCAGACCTTCAACTGGTCGGGCCCGTCGCAGGAGGATCCATCGCGCCGGGCGTCCCGCAGCTCGAAGGGCGGGCCAACACATCGGGTGCCTTGTTGGCCGACTCGACCGCGCGGGACTTCACTTGGAACGTGTCGCTCGGCTCGGAAATCCAGATCACGAAGTTTCTGTTCACGCGGTTCGGCTTCTTGACCGACAACAGCAGCGCGCCCAGCACTGCCACGGCAGCCTCGAACGCGATCAGCCCGTCCGAAATCAATAGAATCGGATTCAGCGCGTCGGTTGGCGGCGCCAAAAACGGAAAAGGCTTGTCGGCAGGCGTGTCGATGCTTTTCGGCAAAGGCACTGGCAACGGGATCGACTTTCGCCGAGAAGCGTTCGACAACGATACCAACTTCATCCGCGTCCCCGTCAAGGAGCGTATCTTGATCATCTCGATCGGAGGCGACATCGGGCAGACGGCTGATGTCGTCAAGACGCGCGTGAAGCAAAAGAAGAGTGCGGAGCAACTCGAGGCCGAGCGGACACGTGCGCGCGAGGAGCGACGGGAAGAGATCGCCGAAGAGACCGATCCCGAGATCAAGGCGGCCAAGCAACGTGCCCTCGAAGCCCGTCGAGCGGCCGACGACGCGCTGGGCCGAGCCGAGGAAGCAGACCGCGCAGTCGAAGAGCTCGAACGAGAAAAGGAGATCGAAGAGCTCGACGAAGCAGATCAGCAGGGTCTTCAGGGCGCCACCCAGACCGGCATCGAAACGATTCGATGATCGTCGAGCCTCTTGCTCCGCGAAGATCGGGGAGCGCCCATGATGTCTCGGTGCGAAGAACCAACACGTGTGCCGTCGCCACCTTGCTCGTGCTTCTCACGATCGGCGGCACGCAGGCCGCATCGGCCCAGCTCGGACCCGACGGCAGCGCAATCACGACGTCCGAGTACACGGTCGATTTGACGCGCGGGGTGGTGATCAGCAGCTCGCGTGTGGTCGGGCTCTCCGGTGCTGCGACCGCGCTCGCGCAGGGGGTCGAGGGAGGTTTGCAGAACCCGGCCGCGGTCGCGTATCGAGGACCTCAATGGCCGGACTGGTACGACTATTGGCTCGCGTTCGGGATGACATACCCGTTCGATTCGGGTGACTTCTACAACAGTGGCCGCGTGCTGGGCGATGCGGGTGATCTGGGTGATGACACGACTTTGTTCATCATTCCCGGCGTGTACTGGCAGATGTGGCACTTTGGCATCGGCCTCACCATCGAGTCCCAATTCGTGAAGCTCACGGGTGTGCGCGATTCGGCGACCATGCAGGACGAGACGCTGCGCTTGCGGTTCACCACCTTTCACATCCAAGCGGGCTTCGGATTCCTCGACGGTCAGCTCGTCGTCGGAGGAGGCCTGCGCATCCTGCGACAGCGGACGTTCTTCTCGGATGACTTCGCAAGCGATGGGGACATCTACAAGACGCTGGGGCTCGGCGCCGAGATCGGCGTCATGATTCGGCCCCATCACGAACGGTGGAGCTTGGGTGCGTCGCTGTTTCCCAAGATGTCTACGGGCATCCGAAGGCGTGGCGGGGTCGAGCCGACCGCCGACGGTGACTTGGTGCTGGGCGGCTTCTTTCTTCCCGCATCCACGACCTTGCCCACGATGGGAAGCATCGGCTTCTCGTATCAATTCGGACCCCGACCGAGCAATCCGCCCTGGATCGATGCGCGGGCTCTCGCGGCCGACGAGCTCGAGTACTTGGATCGCCTACGGCGGGCCGCAGACAAAGCCGAGGCCCGCGAGATCGCGGAGGCTAGGGCAGAGGGAGGCCGGAATCTCGAAGAGCGGGTACGCACGATCGAGGACAAGTACGATCAAGAGCGCGCGATGCTCAAACAGTCTCGCAAGGATTTGCGCAAGTACGCCTGGCAGACCCTCCGCGGGCGCTATCGTTCGGACTGGCCGCGCCGTTATTACTTGTTGACGGCCGATCTTTGGCTCACCGGCAGAGTGGACGACGCGGTGGGTCTCGAGTCGTTCCTTTTCCAGACGGTTCAGCGATCGGGCCAGAAGGTGACGATCTCGCCCCGGCTCGGCTTCGAGACCGAGGTTTGGCCGAAGCGCATGAAGCTCCGAGCGGGCACGTATCTCGAGCCGAGCCGATTCGAGGCATCCACGCCGCGAGTGCATGGAACCTTCGGCCTCGACGTGAGCCTCTTCAAGTGGGACGTGTTCGGCTTGTGGCCCGAGGACTACCGCTGGCAGCTCACCTTCGCACTGGATGCCGCTAGGGCCTATGGATCGTTCTCGGTCGGCATCGGAGGTTGGTATTAATCGCTTGCGATGAGCGGCATTTTGTCTAGTAATCCAAGCGTGTTTCGGCGCTTGGGGGCGATTGGAGGCTGCGTTTTCGTGTTGCTCTCGACGAGCGCAAGGGCCGACGACACGCACTACCGGGCCATCCCGATCGGCGCGCATGCGATCGGCCTCGGGGGCGCCTTCACGGGCGTGGCCGACGACGTGTCGTCGGCGTATTTCAACCCGGCGGGCTTGGCCCTGGGCGGGACGGTCGGCATTGCAGGCGGTCTCACCATCAACGCATGGGAGCGCTTCGAGCTCGAGCGAGCTTTGAATGGAGGCGAGGAGGAGGGAGCAGGCGCCACGGACACGAACGCGCGAACGGTGCCGATCTTCATCGGTGTGGTGCTGAAGTTCGGAGAGCGGGACAAAGACGATGAACGAAAGAACTCGTTGGCCGTCAGCGTGGTCGAGCCCATCTTCAGCCGGACCGGCTTTCTGCTGACGCTGGAAGGGGATCCGATCGAGCTCTCGGAGAGCTACCGAGTCGAGGAGAACGATCGAGCGACTTGGTACGGCATCTCGTACTCGCGACGATTGAGCCGCAAGCAGTCGATTGGCGCCTCTTTGTACCTCAGCACCCGCAGGCTGAATCACTTGGAGACGGGGCTCAACCTGGATGGCGGACAGGCCGTTGCTCCCGAGCAGGCGATCTTCGAGGGGGTGAGCTCCTCGGCTCTCACGGAAGACCTGGCTTTCAAGACCTTTCACTTCGTTCTCCGGCTCGGTTGGCTCTCTCGGTTGAAGCCCCAGCTCCAGCTCGGCGTCATGGTGCAACCTCCGGGCATCCCCCTCAAGCAGCGGGTGAACGTCTTTTCGCAAGGATTCGTGAACGTCGCACAGGATCCGACGAGCCCCACCGTGACCGCCGCGACCTTCCTAGACACCAAGGCCGATGCCGATTTGCCATTGCCTGCCGAAATCGAGGTGGGTTTGCAGTACTGGCCTGTCGAAAAGGTCATGCTTGCGATGGACGTCTCGTTTCATGCGCCAGTCCGCTCGCGCGATCGCATCAAGCTCGACGGGCCTGCGTCGAACGTCGGGCTGTTCTTCGACCGGAATACCAAGCGTCGCGCCACGGGGAACGTGGCCATCGGCGCCGATTTCTTCATCAGCCGCAAGATCTCCATGGCGACTGGATTCTTCACGGACCTATCGTCCGCCGCGAAGATTCCGGCCAATCCGACTCGGTTCTACAATCCTCGGACGAACCGATTTGGAGCCACACTTTCCCTCGGCGTCAACGCGGGGGGCGTCTCTCTCGCCGTCGGATCGACCTTCATCTACGGTCGCGGCGATGCGACCGGGACCCGGCTCAACTTGAACGATCTCACCATCGATTACACGAGGACCGGCGCCACTTCACGGATTGTCTACCTTCACGTGACCGGGGCAACCCGGGCTGCCACGGAGCTCGGGACGAAGGCCCAAGAGGGGATCCAGAAAAAGATGCTCGAACGGAAAAACGGTGCTCCCGAGTAGTCGGCCTTGCCCCGGAGCCAAAACCTCTCTAGAAGCGCCTGCAAAGATGAAGCATTGGATCCTCGCCGTCGTTTGCGTTGCTCTCGCTCTCCCCACGACGGCCTGCAAGAAAAAGAAAACCGCGGGGCCGCCGCCGCCGGAGCTTTCCGTGGTGTTGTTGGACCCGGGCGATGCCCCGCGTGTGCCGCTTCGGTACGACATCGCGGCGGGCACGGTCATGCGGAGCTTTCTCGAGGTGTATGACGTCGAGCGGGAGGGCAGCGAATCCGAATATGCCGACAACGCCTTTGGTGTGATGCCTGGCGTCAAGCTCTCGCTGCACGTCGGTCCCACGGTCGCGCTCTCCGAGGGAGCTCGGTACGTGCTTCGCATCTCCAATGCCGAGGCGGTGCTTCCCGACCGCGTTTCGGATCGGCAGATGGCCGAAGTGGAACAAGGAGTGCGGGCGCTGCGCGGCATGCGGGGACGCTTCGACGTGAACCGACAAGGGATCGTGATCGACGACGACGTGCCCTGGGAGGAAGGGCAGGAGCGCATTCACCCGAGGGTCACGATCATGATTGGCAATCTACGCTCGGCCATCGCCACCATTCCCCTTCCGAGGGAGCCCGTGGGCATTGGGGCGACCTGGGAGGTGCGCCGTCCGCTCCGCATTTGGAGCGCACGGGTCATTCAAGTGACGCGATACGAGCTCACCGACTGGGTCGGCGGCCGGTTTCGCGTGAAGATCATGGTCGAACAAAAAGCCGATCCCCAGATCGCCGATCTCAACCCGAGGCTCGAGATGCACGTGCGAAGCTACGAGATGCGGGCCACCGGCCATGCTTTGGCCGACGTTTCGTTGCCGCTCGCGCTCGAGGCCCAACTGAGCTCCGACTCCGCCGCCGAGGTCGCGCTCGTTTCGCCCGAGAAAACCGAGCCTCTCTCATCCTCACGCCGCTCCGTGCTACGGCTGGTCTCCCAGACCGAAAGGTAAATCGATGGTCCGTATCGTCAGTTTCGTCCTGTTGGCCGGCCTTTTGGCCTCGTGCCGATCGCAATATCAGCCTCAAGCGGTACGAGTTGCGGATCCGGGTCCGCCCGAGCGCGTCTTGCCGACGATTCGCGTCTTGGACGCGGGGATGACGCCACGCGTTCCACTGCGCTACCGCATCCCGCGCGGTCAGACGGAGCTCTTGTACCTCGAGATGGTGCGCGCACAAGCCATGCACGCCGGGGGGAGAGGCGCCCAAGGCGGAATTCCACCGGTACAGCTCGAGGTGAAGATGGGTCCTGAAGAGCCAACGCCGAATGGGCTCATTCGTCACCCGGTGCAGATCACACAGGTCCGCCTCTCTCGGGTGGCCGAACAGATGAGCGCCGCGCAACGGGAGCAAATGGAACGGACGTTGGCGCCACTCTTGCGCGTGCAAGGCTGGAGCGAAATGGACATTCAAGGCCGCGTTCGCCGCAGCGAGTTCCGTGGTCTGGAGGACGTGCCACCCGATCTTCGCGCGATGCTCGGCAACATACGCACGTCGCTGCTCACGGTTCCGTTCCCCGACGAGCCGGTAGGGGTTCGCGCGCGCTGGGAAGTGGAACGAAAGCTGCAAATCTCAGGCGCCTGGCTCGACCAAGTCGTGACGTATCACATCGAGCAGATCAACGGCCAAGAGGTGGTCTTGCAGGTGACCGCACGCCAGTCCGCGGAGCCGCAGGCCATCTCTGGGGGCCGCCTCGAGGCCTATCAGACCTCGGTCATCGGCTCCTCGGTCGTGCGGCTCGACCACTTCGCCCCATTTTCCGAGGCTGAAGCGACTTCGAAGATGCGCATTGCCACGCAGACCGCCTCGGGCCCGGAATTGGTTCAGGTCGACACGAGGACCGCACTGAGGCTCTATCCGGCAGACGCGACCAAGGAATTCGACCCGCAGCCTCCCGAAGAGGAAGCCCCCGATCCCGAAGATGCGAAGGTGGTGACCGATCCGAGCAAGCAGCGGCTGAAGTGGCAGTGATCACTCGCGCCTGACGAACAGGGAAGGATGCAGGGCGCCGACGAGCATGTCGGCAGCTCGAGTCACGGCACTTTCGTCCATGCCGTCGAAGGTCACTTTCGTGCGGTAGTCGTCGGCGCGCCATTTGACGTAGCTCCCGACCATGACACCGGGAAAGCGTTCGGCGATGCGTTCGAGTAGCTGTGCAATCTCGCCCTCGCCGCTGAGGGTGTAGACCGCCTGCGAATGGAACTCTTGGCCGTCGTCGAGACGTTTGCGCAGATCGGTGAACTTGAGCTCGAAAATCTCCGGAACGCCGGGCAGGACGAAGACGTTTTCGATCACGACGGTGGGCCACGGCGCTTCCGAGCTTCGAATCATTTCGGCGCCTTCAGGCATGTTGGCCATGCGCAAATGAGCTTCCGTGACGCGATCGCCATAGTACTTGATGATCATCTGCTCGACCGCCTCGGAGCGAACGACCGGGCGACCGAACGATGCGGCCACACCTTCGATCGTGACGTCGTCGTGCGTGGGACCCACGCCGCCACTGGTGAAGACCAGGTCGTGATTTGCGCGCAGGTGGGTCAGCTCGTCGCTGATCGTAGGCACCTCGTCTGGAACGATGACGACGCGTCGCAGCTCGATCCCGAGCTCGAAAAGACCCCGAGCCAAGAACGTCGTATTGGTGTCGGCGATCTTACCCGAAAGAATTTCGTTTCCGATGATGAGCGCAGCAGCGGTCCGGGCCATTTCACTCCTGTCCTAGCTCGATTCCGAGGGCTCGTGCCACCCCGGCGAGCTCGCCGTCTGGAGAGACACGCTTCCGCTTGCTGATGGCCGCCTCGATGGGCATCGACCCCACCTCGGGTCCGTGCAGCGTGACGAGACGTCCGGTGTGGCCCTCGTGGCAGAGCTCGGCGGCGTGCACGCCGAGACGGGCCGCCAGAAGCCGGTCCCCTGCGGAGGGCGCGGCGCTTCGCTGCGCTTCCGTCAGTGAAGCGACCTCGATCCGTTGGTCGACTCGTCCTTCGAGCAGGCGGGCAAGCTGGGATGCGGGCCCGTCGTGGTCATGGAGCCCCTCTTGGGCATCGCTGATCTTCGACACCGTGCCGCCGAGGGGTTTGCTACCCTCGGCCACGATCACCAGGCGGAGCTTCTGCCCGCGTCCGTCTTTGCGTCGAATCCGCTCCAGCACGCGATCGACGTCGTAGGCGATCTCCGGTATCAGCACCACGTCGGCGCCTCCCACGATTCCGGCCATCAGGGCCGTCCAACCCGCGTGGTGGCCGGCGGCCTCGAGGATCACCAAGCGAGGGTGTGGGGCGGATGCGTCCCGGATCCCGTCAAGCGCCGATGCCGCGACGTGCACCGCCGTATCCAGGCCGAGCGCGAGGTCCGCGACGGCGAGATCGTTGTCGATGGCGCTTGGAAGCCCGATCACGGGCACCCCGATCTTCGCGAACCGCGCGGCGATTTCGAGCGTGCCGTGCGAGCCGACGAGCACGAGCGCATCGATTCCGAGCTCGTCGAGGCTCTCGACGACTCGACCTGATACATCGACGCTTCGGCTGATGTCGTCCCCGTGGAACGACTCGTAGTCGAAGGGGTTGATGGCACTGGCACACCCGAGGAGGCTGCCGCCCAAGGCACGTGCTTCCCGGACGTCGGCGGGTGTCAGCACGGCGACGCGGGGGGGCTTTTCGATGAGCCCGGCAAAGCCGTCGCTCGATCCATAGACCCGCATCCCCATCCCGGAAGCCGCCAGCACGAACGCCTCCAGCAGCGCATTGAGACCGGGTGCGCTCTCGCCATCGGTGAGAATCACGACGCGACGGACCTCCTCGTTCTCTCTCTCCCGAGCGAGATTGTCATCCGTCATGACGAGCCTCTCGCCGCTTCGCCGAGAGCTCGTACATGGCGATGGCTGCAGCAACCGAAGCGTTCAGCGAGTCCATGGGACCCTCCTGTCGAATCTGAACCACGATATCGCAACGTTGTCGAACCATTCTGCGCAGGCCTTTTCCTTCGGACCCCACCACCAACACCCTCCCCGAAGCGTGGGCCCCGAGGTCTCGAACGTCGGCATCCGCATGTGCATCGAGGCCGACGATCTCGACGTTGGCCTCGGAAAGCTGCAACAGCGTCCGCTGCAAGTTGGTGACCCGCACGATGGACGCGTGCTCGGTCGCTCCAGCGGACGCCCGCACGACGGCTGCGGTGATTCCCGCCGCGCGATGCTTGGGGACCAGCACGCCGTCGAAGCCGAGAGTGACGGCGCTACGGATGATGGCGCCCAAATTTTGTGGATCGGTGATCTCATCGAGCGCGATCAGTAATGGCGCACCCTCGGTCCGCGCCATGATCGCATCCAGGTCGCAAAGAGGATAATCCTCTGCAACCGCCACGACTCCCTGATGGCGAACACCTTCGGTCATGCGGTCCAGCTCGGCGCGACTCCGATGAACGAGCGCGATTCGCCGTGCTTCGGCTGCTTGCTGGACTTCGGGATCGGCACGTTGCGGATCCAGATAAATCCGTCGGAGCTTCGTGTGTGCGCGGAGTGCTTCGAGCACGGGACGCCGGCCGGCGATCAGGCGGGTCATGAGGATAGGGCCATACCGACTTGGTTCGCGATCTCGGCTGCTGCGTCCGACGGATTGCTCGCATCGCGGATGGGCCGGCCCACGACCAATAAGTCGGCCCCGGCTGCAATCGCATCGGCGGGTGTCATGACTCGCCGCTGGTCTCCCAGGTCGGCTCCGGCGGGTCGGATTCCAGGGGTGACGAGGAACGACTCCTTGCCAAAGAGACGACGCAAGGCGGAGCATTCCTGTGCGGACGACACGAAGCCGTGGACCCCGGCGTTCCAGGCCAGGTGAGCGAGCCGCTCGACCGAAGCGCGGGCGCCGCTGGTCATCCCGATGTCCTCGAGCCCCGCGTCATCGAAGCTCGTGAGCACGGTCACCGCGAGGATCTGGGTATTCCCCGCGCGCGCATTCGCTTCCCTCAGAGCCTCGCTCCCGGCAGCCGCATGCACGGTCAGATAGGCGACGCCCATCGCAGAGGCCTGCTCGACGGCGCGAGCCATCGTCGCGGGTATGTCGTGCAGCTTCAAATCGAGAAAACAGCGTGCGCCCCTCGAGGTGACGGCTTCGACCGCCGACGGGCCGGCTGCCGTGAACAGCTCCAGTCCTACCTTGAAGACGCCGACGTGCGCGCACGTCGCATCGATCAGCCGTTTCGCTGCGTCGAGGCTCGAGACGTCCAGTGCAAGGGCGAGATGCGACGCGGGATCGTGGTCATGCATGGATCACCGCAGCAACGCTACGGTCCGAGCTAGAGACTGTCCAGCCCAGCCAACGGATCGTCGGTATCGGCCTTGCGCGGCTTCGAGCTGCTGCGCCTTCTTCGCGAGGGGGCCGAGCTCGACTCCGCGGCCGCCCGCCGAGCTGCCGCGGCCGCTTGCGCTTCTTTTCGGGCTTGCTCTGCGAGGCGTGCTTTCTCCGCCTCGGCTTCGGCGCGCCGCTGCGCCTCGAGCTCCGCCGCCTTGCGTGCTTCTTCCGCTTCGCGCGCAGCGCGCTCCGCTTCCATCTTCGCGGCCAGTGCGGCGGCTTCCCGGCTCTCCACGGCCGGCTTGTACACACCGAGATACCAGCCCGTTCCTGCGCCCAAGAGCAGCACGACCGCCGCGACCATGATCCCCGGATGGATGCCCTTCCGCTGTTGAGCCGCGATCGCTGCGATCTCGCGTTCGTGCTCGAGCATGCGCTGGTGCGCTTCGGCCTTTTCGCGAGCCTCTTGCTCGAGGCGCAGACGTAGCTCCGCTTCCTCGCGTTCTCGGATGAGCCGTTCTTCCTCTTCGCGAGCTCGTCTCTCGTCGGCGAGACGCGCTTCTTCCTCCGCGCGCCGACGTGCCGCTTCCTCTTCTTCGCGACGCCGAGCATCGGCGGCGATGCGCTCTCGCTCCTCCGCCTCGCGGCGGAGCCTTTCTTCTTCTTCCTCGCGAACTCGATCCTCTTCGAGGCTCATCAGCTCGCGCAGGTTGAAGAGGACGGAAGACTCTTTTTCCTCGGACATGATGCTACTTATATTACACTTTTCCGTTAGCTACGGACAAGGGTGGAAACCGAATGACGATACCCAAACGCTAGCAATGCGCGACGAGGCATGTCAACCCAACGGATTTGCTTGGTTTCCAGCCTCGTTCCATCAGGTCCCCGCGCGCATAGCCGAGGGCTCTGTGATTTGGCTTACACTGCAAATATGCTGTAACATTGAAAGGGTGCAAGAGCTTCAGAAGTTTCTCCACTACCTCGGACGAAGCGACGTCACCGAGCTGGTGTTCCAAAGTGGCGCCGCCGCCAGCGCCAAAAAGGACGGCGAGCTGAGGGCGGTCACGCGCGAACGTTTGAGCGCACGGCACATCCTCAAGCTCGTGCAGGGGACGCCATTTCAGAGCTTGGTTCCCGCCGCGGACGGCGCTTCTGAGCCGATGACCACCGAAATCGACGGAGTCCAGTACGTCGCGACGATGGCCCGCTCTGGCGAGATGCTCCTACTTCGTCTTCGTCGCGAGGGAAGAGACACGCGGCCCCCCGAGCGGAGCATCGACGTGTCCGTGCCGCGCGAGCCATCCGGCCGTCATCGTCCGAGCTCGGGGGCGCAACCGGTCGAGCCTGCCGCGCAGCGCGAGGCGATGGTCGACTTCGTACGAGCCGACCAACCGGTCGAGGTACCGGAAGCCCTGCGATCGCTCTTGGAGCAAGCAAGATCCGAGTCCGCGAGCGACGTTCACATCATGGGCGAGGAGCCGCCGCGTTTTCGCCGAGCCGGCCGACTCGTGCCGGTGGGCGAACGCGTTTCGGATCGGGCAGCGCGAGCCCTGATCATGAAGCTCCTCGATGAGCGAAATCGCCGTCAGCTCGAAGAGCTCGGGTACGCCGATTTTGCGTGTCAAATCCGAGGCGCGGGGCGGGTCCGCGTCAACGTGAACGAGCAGCGAAGCGGCATCAAGGCTTGCTTCCGCATGATCATGGCCGAGCCGCCGACTCTCGCCTCGCTCGGGTTGCCGCACGAGCTTCGCGAGATCCTGAGCTACCACCAGGGGCTCGTCGTCGTCTCCGGGCCCAACGGCGCTGGCAAAACGACGACGCTCGCTGCGCTGGTCGACCTCTTCAACAGCGAGCGAAGCGTCCACATCATCACGATCGAAGATCCGGTGGAGGTCCTTCATCCGATCAAGAAGGCCATCGTCACCCAGCGGGAGGTCGGATTGCATACGAAGAGCTTCCAAAACGCGCTCAAGGCGTCCCTTCGCGAGGACCCGGACGTGATTGCCATCGGTGAGCTACGCGACCGAGAAACGGTCGAAAAAGCCTTGGAAGCCGCGGAGACGGGTCATCTGGTGTTCGCGACGATGAGCACGCCCTCCGGAGCAAGGACGATCGATCGTCTGATCGACATGTTCCCCCCCGATGATCAGTCGCAGGTGCGGGCCACGCTGGCAGGCGTGCTCAAATTCGTCGTCAGTCAGCGCTTGGTGCCCCGTCGGGACGGGGAGGGCAAAGTCGCTGCGGTCGAGCTCCTCACCGGAGGGATGGCTTTGTGGACCCTCATCCGCGATGACAAGCTCTATCAATTGCCGAGCTTGCTTCAGCGGGGCAGGGCGTTCGGGATGATCCGAATCGAAGATTCGCTGAACGAGCTCCTGTCCGCTGGGGTGATCTCGGCCGACCAAGCTCGAACGTTCGCGGACGACCCGCGACTCATCGGACAGAGCCCGCAGGCGTCTTCGGGCGTCACGCAGAGCGCTGCACGAAGCAGCGCTGCCCGCAATCCCTTCGCCAGGAAGAGCAGGTAACCGATGGCAGCACTCGATCGCTATTTCGACGCCTTACTGGCACACGGCGGCTCGGACCTGCACCTTTCCATCGGCTACCCACCGATGGTGCGCGCAAAGGGCCAGCTCGTTCCGGTCGGAGACCGTCCGTTGGACCAGGCCACCATCCTCGGGCTGATGGAAGAGATCCTCAGCGAAGACAAGCGTGATCATTTCCACGCCCACCGCGATCTCGATTTCGCGTACGGCTACGAAAACAAGGCGAGGTTTCGCGCGAACTACTTGTACAAGACCACGGGCCCCGGGGCCGTCTTCCGTACGATTCCGACCGAGATCCTCACCGTCGAGCAGCTCGGTCTTCCGCGGGCGGTGGTGGACCTCGCGGAGCGCCGATCCGGGCTCGTTTTGGTGACCGGTCCCACGGGCAGCGGCAAGAGCACGACGCTCGCTGCCATGCTCGACCACATCAACCGGTCTCGCGAAGGGCACATCTTGACGATCGAGGATCCGGTGGAGTTCGTGCACACGCCCAAGAAGTGCCAGATCACCCATCGTGAGGTGGGCGAGCACACGCCCACGTTTGCCGACGCAATTCGAAGCGCGGGGCGGGAGAACGCGGACGTGATTCTCGTCGGCGAGCTGCGTGGGCGCGAGACGATGAAGATGGCCTTGCAGTTGGCGAGCTTCGGGATTCTGATTTTCGCGACCGTGCACACCAATTCGGCGCCCGCGACGATCGACCGATTCGTCAACGCCTTCCCGGCTGCTCAGCAACCCCAAATTCGCGGCATGTTGGCAGATTCTCTCGCGGGAATCGTCGCGCAGCAGCTTCTGCGCCGGGCTGATGGCAGCGGCCGGATCGCGGCGCAGGAGATCCTGATCGGCACACCTGGAGTCGCTTCGGCAATTCGTGAAGCGAAGACGTCGATGCTTCAAAGCCTGATCCAAAGCGGAGGAAGCCAGGGCATGCAGAGCATCGACGCCGTGCTGGAAAAGATGGTGGCGGATGGGAAGGTGACGGCTGCGGATGCGCTCGAAAAGGCCGCAGACAAGAACCACTTCGTCAAGCTGCCGAGGGTGGCCGCCGCATTGAACCGCGAGATTCCCGCCTAGGAAGCCACCGCCTCGTGCGCACGGTCGCGCGAGCGTCGCTCAGTTCACGGTGAAGCTGTATCGCGCGCCCATTCGCGGGGCACCGAAGCTCGGGAAACGCACCGTCTTGATTTCTTGACCCATGCACCCTCGGAAACCGCTGCTACCGCCGTGCACGGTTGCACCCATCACGGAGCCACTGCCCGAGATGGCGAGATCGATCTTCACGTTCCCCGGCTTGGAGCCGGTCTTGAGCTCGGGAACCACGCACTTTCGATAAAACCGATTCAGATTGCCGTTCATCACGCTCGCCACTTCGGCACCGGTGAGTCGGCCTTCACCACCGCTCCGGGAGGCGTCCCCGATTTCGACGGCCCGGTTCATCGCATCCTCGTAGGTCGCGAAGCCGTGCGAGCCCGCGCCAGCCGAGGCGCTCTTCGACGCGCTCGATCCACGTCGTTTGCGACGTGGTGGTGGGTCGGGGAGCAGGCCGGCCTCGCCCGTGCTGATCTTGCCGAGCTTGAACAGGTCGTCGAGCTCCGTGGAGGCCATCTCTCGAACGTCGCTCGAGCGCGATAGAACGAAGCCCGCGACGGAAATCACGACGACCCCGACCACCGAGGCCGCCACCAACCACTTTACGGCCGCCGATCGCTTCTCGGCACGGCGGGCATTGGCGCGAGCCGTCTGCTCGGCGACGATGCTGTCTTGGTGCTCCCGCTGCAGGATGAGCTCTCGAAACTCGGGCCACTCTCGGAGCTTCTTTCGCTCGCCGGTGTCCGTGTTGAGGGTGAGGTCGTCCCCGGAAAAGCCGCCCAGGTTGAACCGCTCGATCAGCTCTCGGGCATTGAACGGCCCGTGGTCCATCTTGTCCCGCGCGACCATCCATCGCTGTTTGGGATCACCGGAAAGCTCGTCGATGAGGCTGCGGAGGTTCCGTCGGGCCGGTGACGGGGCTTTCGGAAGGGCGGCGGGCGCAGGCCTGGCAGCGGGGATCTGGAGGTCCGGCGGTGGCAAGACCGAGGCCAGGTCGATTTCGACGGTGGCTTCGGCTTCCGGCGGAGGCAAGGAGTTGGCCTGCGTGACGAAAGGCATCAGCGCGTTTCGTACGGCCTCGGGTGACTCGAACCGATCCTTCGGATTCGGCGCGAGGCACTGAAAGAGGATGCCATCGAGCTCGGGTGGGATGTCGTCCCGAACGTGAGAAGGCGCCACGAAGTCGGAGCCGGGCGCACGAGTCGTGAGCAACTCGTAGAGGATTGCCCCGATGCCGAACACGTCGCTCCGGGGGGTGGGAGATTCCCCCCGCTTCACCTCGGGGGCCAAACAGGCGTGGTCGGCGTCCTTGAAGGCTTCGGAACCGGCGGCGCGGAGCAGGACCTGACCGACGCCGAAGTCCTGCAACTTGACCCGTCCACCGCGCGTAACCCAAACCGCGCTGGGTCGCAGGGTGCCGTGCGGACCCCTTTCGTGAGCGTGCGCCAGCGCGCTGCAGAGGTGCGCGATCACGTTGTAGATGCCGCGGAGCGAAAGTCGCTCTCCTGCCTCATCCCGAGACTTGATGAAGTCCGAAAGCCGCGTCCCGTCGATCCATTCGCCTGCGATGAAGTGCTCGCCGCTCGGCGTTCGTCCGACGCCGAATACACGGGCGATGTTTCGGTGCGAGAGCGTCGCCGCACTCCGGCATGCGTCGCGCAGATGGGGCCCTGCCTCGGCCGGGACCAGGTCGGGTCGAATGACCCGAACCAGAATCGAGCGCTTCGTCTGTTGGTCTTTGGCGGCCCAGACGACGGCCTGTCGATCCTCGTCGAGTCGCTCGACGACCTCGAACCTTCCGCCCACCACGGCCCCGGGGTGCAACCCCGAAGCTTCCGGCCGCGCCGATGCAGTCCCCTGCGGCATCTCCCGACATCAAGATAGACGACGCGGGGACGGGGTCCCAAATTTGAACGTCGGGGTCGGGTCAGCCGCCTTTGGCCAGCTCGACCTCCAGCTCCCGGTCCCGCAGCGTCGCTCCCGACATCGACTCGATGACCTCCTCGACCCGATCGGCCGGAACGTCGACCAACGAGTGCTTGTCGCGAACTCGTATGCGGCCGATTTCCTTGCGCTTCAGGCCGGTTCGGTCCCTCAGAAGACGTCCCAGCTCGGAGGCCTTGAGCTCGTCCTCGCGCCCTACGTTGACGTACAACGTCGTCGTCGCGGCCCCTCGTCGGCCCCTGCTCCCGTCGTTCTCGTCGCTTGCGTTTTCGTCTTCACCGTCTTCGCCGTCTTCATCGTCGTCGTGGTGCTTCCCGCCGCGTCGCCGCCGCGTCGCTGCGACCTTGTCGATGTCGGCACCCTCCGACTCGCTGCCGAAGAATGCGCGCAGCAACCCGGCGAGCATGCGCTCGGCGTTCGGATGGGTCAGGAACCGGCGCACCAGGGCGAGCTCGCTTTCGGTCGGGGGCTTGGAGTAGGCGGCATCGATCATGGCGATGCGATCCGCTTCGCGACGAGTGCGCTCCTCCCCTTCGCTCGGAAGCGTTCTTTCGACCGGGAAGATTCGGTACTGCAGCCGGAGGTAATACAAGATGCCGAGCTCGGTCGGGCCGACGAGGGAGATCGCGGTTCCGGTGCGTCCGGCGCGCCCCGTTCGTCCCGTGCGGTGCACGTACTGCTCGACGTTTTCCGGCAGCGAAAAATTGATGACGTGGGTCAGGTGGGATACGTCGATTCCGCGTGCGGCGACGTCGGTGGCGACCAAGAAACGGAGCTCTTCGTTGCGCACTCGACCGAGCACTTCTTCGCGCTCGCGCTGCGGGCGGTCGCCGGTGAGCCACTCCGCGTTGAAGCCGGCACGCTGCAGAGCAGACGCGACCTCCTCGGCCTCGGCCTTGGTGTTGCAGAAGATGAGAGCACTCTCCGGATCTTCCGCTTCGAGGATGCTGACGAGGTTTGCGACTCGTCCGACGCCGCTGACCATGTAGGCGAAGTGCTCGATCCCCAGCGCACCCACGTGATCGCCCGAGAGCCCGAGGAACTGCGGATCCCGCATGTGTTTCTCGGCTACGCGTTTGATCGCGCGATCGACGGTTGCGGAAAAGAGGAGCGTTTGGCGTTCGCTCGAGAGCTTTTCGAGGATTGCGTGGAGCTCCTTGGCAAAGCCCATGGACAACATTTCGTCCGCCTCGTCCAACACCAAGATGCGAATGCGAGAAGCCTTGATCGTTCCGCGATTGAGATGATCGAGCACGCGGCCGGGGGTTCCGCTGATCACTCGCGCTCCCTTCTTCAGCGCGTCGACCTGCCGCTCCATCGAAGCGCCGCCGTAGACGGCGACCGTGCCGATGCCCCGATGCGCACCGAGCTTCGAAATCTCTCGGGCACTCTGCAGAGCCAGCTCCCGCGTGGGTGCGAGCACCAAAGCCTGCTCGTCGTCATCCTGGGAGAGCAGTCGGTCTACCAGCGGAATGCCGAAGGCGCCGGTCTTGCCCGTACCCGTTCGAGATTGGACGATGACATCGTGCCCCTCGACGATGAGCGGGTAGGAGTCTCTCTGCACCGGGGTCGGCGATTCCCATCCCATTTCGCCGAGGGCTTTCAATACCTCGTCGCCGATGCCCAGCTCCTCGAACGTCGTCTGAGGCTCTCGTTCGTCGTGTTCTTCCGTCATGGAGCCGTCTCCGTCTCCCCGGTCTTACCCGTGGATTCGAGCGCTTGCTCGACCCTCTTCGCCAATGGCGCATCCTCCCGCATGAAACGCTCCAACAGCAGCTCGACGCGATGCCTGTAGCGGTTCAAGAGGTGCACCCGGTCTTCGTCGCACCGCCCCGCAAGCTCGTTCAATTGCCCATCCCACGTGGCGAGGGCGCGACGAAGCGGCTTCGGATCGGTCGAGTGGGTCGAGAGATACAAGATTCTGAGGTGCTCGAGCTCGCTCTGCAACAGCTGCAATCCTTCGTCGCAGTCGAGGTCGAAGCTTTCGTCGGCGGGCGGCCAAAAGACTTGAGGAATCACAGAGGCAAACCCGACGATGACCAGGTAAGCGAGCGCGATCGAGTAGATGCCGATCGCCAGCCCCCGTCCCAGTCTTCCTCGTTGTTCCTTTTGCGCCAAAAGCTCTCCTCGTTCCCGGCTCGCCGCGAAGCGCGTTCGTTGTACAGACGGCGTATCACGGGGTCAAGACGGCGGTATCTTTCGACGCCGGCGTTTTTCCTTTCGTGTGCCCCACACGAAAAGCCCGACTCCCACCACGACGGCAAGCATGAACGCGCCGCCGCACAGGCCGTACCAGAGAAGGGTCGCAAGGCCGGTGCCCATCGGTTCAACAAACGAGCTTGTAGCCGACGCCGTACACGGTGAGGATGTGCACCGGTCGATCGGGCTTGGGTTCGATCTTGCGACGCAGCTTCACGATGAAGTTGTCCACGGTGCGATTGTTCGGGCCGGCCTCGAGCCCCCAGATCTTTTCCAAAATTTCGTCGCGGGACACCGGCTCCCCGCGTCGCTCCCAGAGAAACTTCAGCAATTCCACCTCGTAGAAGGAAAGATGGGTCGTCTCGGAGCCCCGTGTCAGCGTCTGTGCGACAGTCTCGATGTTCAGGTCGCCAATCTGGATTTCGGCCGCCGAGGGCCGGACCGTGCGCCCCGCCCGACGAAAGAGAGCTCGGATGCGCGCGACCAGCTCCCCGATCGAGAAAGGCTTGGTGACGTAGTCGTCCGCTCCGGCTTCGAGGCCACGGATCTTGTCGGCTTCTTGGCTGCGCGCCGTCAGCATCAAGATTGGCAGAATCGGGTCGTTGGCTCGGATCGTCTCACAGACCTGGTACCCGTTCATGTCCGGCAGCATGAGATCGAGAATCACGCAGTCGATGTTCTCCGACTGTGCGAGCTCGATCGCCTCTTCGCCTTTCGAGGTGTGAACCACCCGGTAGCCTTCGAATCGCAGGCTATCCGACAGCCCCAAGGCGAGCGCCGGATCATCCTCGACGAGAAGAATGCTGCGTTCGGTTTCCGTCATCGGCTCGAACATACCCGTTGTCCCGAGGAGCGGCAAAGCGTGGGGGATCACGCGTAATCGGCCCCGCCTGCGGCCGGGATCGAGAATCCGACGACTGCTCCACCCCCAGGTGCGTTTCGCGCCCAAGCGCGTCCGCCGTGGGCTTGGGCGATGTGCTGGACGAGCGACAATCCGATGCCCGATCCTCGAGTGGGTTCCGCCTGGGGTCCGCGGTAGAACCTCTCGAAGACACGTCGAAGCGCATCGCTCGGGATGCCCGGCCCGTGATCGCGCACGGCGATGTCCACCGACGAGCGCCTGGCGTTGAGCTCCAGCTCCACCGGCGTCTGGCCCCCATACTTGACGGCATTGTCGAGCAAGTTGATCACGGCCAGCGCGATGGCCTCCTGGTCGATCAGGACCGGGGGCAATTCGCCTGATTTCCGCAACTGAATCTCGACTCCGTCTTGCTCTCCACGGTAACGGAATGCGTCGAGGGCGCGCCCGACGGCTTCGTTCAGGTCGCCCCGCCGCAGACGATAGGGCCCACGGCCCCGCTCGAGCGCCGAAAAATCGAGCACGTTGTCGATCAAGGAGGTCAGGCGCTCGGACTCGCGACAGATGATGTCGAGGTATTCGTGTCTGCGTTCCTCACTCGGGACGCGGTTCGATCGGAGCATGTCCGCGAACATCCGAACGACGGACAGCGGAGTCTTGAGCTCGTGCGACACGTTGGCCATCAGCTCGCTCTTCAGCTCGTTCAGTCGTCGCTCCTTCTCTGCGGCGTACAAGAAGAAAATGGAGCTCAGAAGAATGATCGCGAACGACAAGAGGGGCAGGGCAGCTTCCCCTCGTCGCCGTGAGCGGCCTTGTGCCTGCAACAGTGCAGCTTGGCGTGGAGCAACTTGAAAGCGCCATTCGTACAACGTTCGCGGAAAACGATGTCCGACCGTGTAGACGCCCGCTTCGGAGAGATCGGGTCCGTATACGATCTGGTTGTTCTCGTCGACGATGTTGTAGAGAGGTGTCGTTTCGTCGGAGGCAAACATCGTGGGAAACACCTCGTCGACGAAGTACTGAGGATCATGGTAGGCGACGATGTAGGTGACGCCCTCCGGAACCGTCGAATAGGCCTTGTAGGAGAGCAAGTAACTCTTGCCGTCGACGTGCCGATGCACGTGCCTGAGCTGGTTGGGCTCGGCGGAATCGAGGTCGAGCGCCTGAACCAAGTCTTGCCGAAAGACCCGCAAGAACGCTCTTCGTGACTTGCGGTCTTCGCGGCTCGCCCACTGCATGACGTTGCCGTTTTCATCGACGAGCAACACGGCTTGAATGCTCGGTGTTTGGGAGCTCGCCTCGGGAAGCCAAACCGTGTCGATCGTGCTCGAGTCATTCGGGTCGACCAGCCGAAGCACGGCATTGTCCGCCAACAGGATGTAACGTTCGATTTGCTCGACGCGCTGCTGTGCCACCGAGAGCAACGATTGTGCAATCGTCTGCTCGCCGAGTTGGATGTGCGCCCGGGACGATCGGAAGGTGTAGTAGCCGAGGATCCCGGTCGCGACGAGAATCGCCGGCACGAGAATCCAATACGCTAGACGAAAGCGGCCGCCTTCCATCATTCGCGTTCGTCTCGCAGAGGACGCGTCATCAGATCGCCGACGGCTTCGAGCGGCGGCTTGTCTTCGTACAGCATCGCGTACACCTCTCGCGTAATCGGCATGTCCACGCCGAGCTGCTCCGCGAGGGCATGTGCGCTCTTGGTGGTGCGGACGCCCTCCGCGACCATCTGCATGCTTCCCACGACGTCATCGAGCTTCTTTCCGCGGCCGATCTGCAAGCCCACGTTGCGATTGCGTGAGAGATCGCCCGTGCAGGTGAGCACCAAGTCCCCCATCCCGCTCAGCCCCGCGAGCGTCAGCGGGTCCGCCCCTTTGGCGAGCGCCAGGCGAGAGATCTCGGCGAGCCCGCGCGTGATCAGCCCCGCCCGCGTGTTGTGTCCGAATCCGAGCCCGTCCGCGATTCCGGCGGCGATCGCGACCACGTTCTTCAACGCGCCACCCAGCTCGACACCCACGACATCGTCCGTGCGGTAGGCCCGGAAGCGCTTGGTCGTGAGTGCGCGCTGGGCCATCGACGCGACGTCGGCGTCGCGCGCCGCGACAGACACGGCGGTGGGCAGCTCCGCGGCAACCTCTTTGGCAAAGCTCGGGCCGCCCAAGTAAGCGAGCCGGCCGTGGTCCTGCTCCGGAAGCACGTCCTCGAAGATCTCCGAGACGAGCATGAGGCTGTCGATCTCGATGCCCTTGGTGGCGCTCAAGATGGGGGCGGTCGACCCGAGGTAAGGTGCCGCCTCGATCAGGACCTGCCGCATGCCGTGCGTGGGCACCACGCACACGATGAGCTCCACGCCGTCGAGCGCGTACTCCAAATCCGAGGTCGCCTCGAGGGTATCCGGAAGCCGAAAGCCCGGGAGGTACGCCTGGTTTTCACGCTCTGCCTCGATGGCTTCGGCCATCGCTCGACGGCGAGCCCAGAGGCGGGTGCGGTTGCCCTGATCGGCGAGAAGCTTGGCCAAGGCCGTTCCCCAGGAACCAGCGCCGAGGACGGCGGTTTTCAGCTCAGGCATGGGCGGAGATTACCACGACGCGTTGCCGGGCACAGCGTCGCTGAGCCGACTCTAGGGCGTGGCGGGCGGCGCCACCTCTTCCGGCTCGCCCTTTTCAGGACGTGGCTCGGCGAGGTCCAGGTGGAGACGGTCGGGATCGACCAACGCGTTGGCCAGCACGGCGTCCATCTTGGAGACCGGAACGAACTCGAGCGTTTCGCGCACCTCTTCTGGAATCTCGTCGAGATCCGCCGTGTTCCGCTCGGGCAGGATGATGCGCTTGATGCCGGCGCGGTGTGCCGCCAGCACCTTTTCTTTGATCCCGCCCACGGGAAGCACTCGGCCCCTCAACGTAATCTCGCCCGTCATGGCGGTGTCATGCCGAACGTGGATCCCGGTGAGCAGCGATACCAACGCCGTCATCAGCGTCACGCCGGCGCTCGGTCCATCCTTGGGCATGGCTCCGGCGGGGATGTGGATGTGGATGTCGCTCTTTTCGAGGAAGTCCTCCGGGACGCCGAATGCCTTGGACCGGGTTCGGACGTAACTCATCGCGGTCTGCGCCGACTCCTTCATCACGTCTCCGAGCTGGCCCGTCAGCTGGAGCTTGCCGGTGCCATGCATCTTCGTGCACTCGATGAAGAGGATTTCGCCGCCGACGGCAGTCCAAGCGAGGCCGGTGGCCACACCCGTCTCGGTCGTTCGTTCGGCCACCTCCGAGGTGAACCGCGGTGGTCCGAGGTAGGGCCGCAGCGCTTCTTCGTCCGCGATGGTCCAGGGACCGGACTCGCCTTCGGCAACTTTGACGGCCACGCCTCGCACGACGCTCGCGATTTGGCGTTCGAGGTTTCGGACTCCGGCCTCGCGAGTGTAGTGATCGATGATCGCTTCGATGGCGCCGTCCTCGAGCGTGACTTGCTCCGGCTTGATCCCGTGCTCGTCGAGCTGCTTGGGCACTAGATGCACTCGGGCGATGTCGAGCTTCTCGCGGCGCGTGTAGCCCGGGATCTCGATGATCTCCATGCGGTCCTTCAGCGGCGCGGGAATGGTGTCGCCCACGTTGGCGGTCGCGATGAACATCACCTTGGAGAGGTCGTACGGGATCTCCAAATAGTGATCGCTGAAGGTGTCGTTTTGCTCCGGATCGAGAACCTCGAGCAGGGCAGCGGCGGGGTCACCCCGAAAATCGTGTCCGATCTTGTCGATCTCATCGAGCATGAACACGGGGTTGATCGTCCCCGCCTTCTTCATGCCCTGGATCACCTGGCCGGGAAGAGCGCCGACGTACGTACGGCGGTGACCACGAATCGCGGCTTCGTCGTGCACGCCGCCGAGGCTGATTCGGTGGAACTTTCGGCCGAGGGCTCTCGCCACGGACCTTCCCAACGACGTCTTACCGACGCCAGGGGGACCGATGAGGCACAGAATGGGACCCTTCTTGTCGGTCTTGAGCTTGCGCACCGCGAGATATTCGACGATGCGCTTCTTGACCTTCTCGAGGCCCGAGTGGTCCTCGTCGAGCACCTTTCGGACGGCTGCGATGTCGAGGTTGTCCGCGGTCTGCTTCGTCCATGGGATGTCGAGGATCCAATCGATGTAGGTCCGTACGACGGTGTACTCGGCCGAGCCGACCTGCATCTGCCGCAGTCTCTTGAGCTGCTTGTGGGCGACTTTGTCTGCCTCGGTGGGCAGGCCTGCTTTTGCGATGCGTTCTTCGAGGATGTCGAGATCGCCTTGGTCGCCTTCTTCTTCGCCGAGCTCTTCTTTGATGGCCTTGAGCTGTTGGCGAAGGACGTACTCCCGCTGGTTCTTGCCCATCTCCTCCTTGATTTGCGAGTTGATGCGCTCCCTCATCTTGAGGATTTCCAGCTGCCGCGTCAGAAGTCGCAGAACTTTGCGGATCCGTTCCTTTGGGTCGAGCGTTTCGAGCAGTTGGGCCTTCTCGTCGACGGGAGCGTCGAGATTGGCTGCGACGAGGTCCGCGAGCTGACCGCGCTCTTGGATCGAGTCGATGAGCGATCCAGCCTCGCGCGGGAGCTCCGGCATGAGCTGGATGACCTGCTTGGCGATGTCTCGGAGGCTCATCGCCAAGGCCTCACTCTCGACGTCCTCCGCAGGGGCCTCGTGCAGACGCGAGATGCGCGCTCGCATGTACGGCTCGGTGCCGAGCACCTCTTCGAGGCGGATTCGGACCAGCCCCTGCAAAATCAAGCTGTAGTTGCCCGAGCTGTGCTTGAGCGCCTTGAGAACCCGCGCCGCAACACCCACCGGGTAGAGGTCGCTTTGGGTCGGATCGTCGGTGGAGGGGTCACGCTGCGCGATGATGGCGATGATCGGTTGATCCAGATTTTCGATGTCCTCGACGAGCGCCACCGACTTCTCGCGCCCCACGTCGAACGGAGCCACGGCCGCCGGAAACAACACCGCGTTTCGAATCGGCAGAACCGGTAGCTCGGCGCCAAATTCGATTTCCCCGGTGTCAGGGGGCGGAATCGATGAGATGCTTTCCTCTTCGTCGCTCATGTGGCTCTTCTACTCCAACTCGGTGTGAAACCAAGCTTTTTCCTTACTGGAAGCGAACATAGCCACGCACCTTTTGCCTGGCAAGGGTCTGGCCCGGGCGCTCCGCGGGGCCGGAAACGGCGTCCGCGCGGCGATTGAACGCGGGGAGTCCTGGAATTAGGCTCGGGCCGATGCGTCTGTCGGTCGTGGTGCCATGTTTCAACGAAGAGCGGAATATCGCCCGAGTCGTCCATCAGGCGGCGGCGGTGGGACGTGAAAGCTGCCAGGAGGTCGAGATCCTCGTCGTGGACGACGGGAGCACGGATGACACGGCCCGCGTCTTGGACGCGCTCCGAGCCGACGTTCCCGAGCTGACCGTGGTGAGGCATGCCCGCAATCGCGGCTACGGGGCGGCAGTCCGATCCGGGCTCGACCGCGCCGCGCTCGATTACGTGTTCCTGACGGATGGGGACGGGCAGTTCGATCTCGAGGAGCTCCCCGAGGCGATTCGCATGTTGAGTGAGCACGACGTCGTCGCGGGGTACCGCGCGAGCCGGCAGGATGGCTTGTGGCGGGCGCTGCTCGGAAGGGGCTGGACCGCGATCGTCAACGGCTTTCTGGGGCTGCGCGTGCGTGATGCGAACTGCGCATTCAAGCTCGTGCCTCACAGTTTGGTACGGTCCACGGACTTTCGAAGCGAAGGTGCGCTGATCAGTGCCGAGCTCTTGCTGGAGGCCAGGCGCTTCGACCTTCGCATCGCGGAGTGCGCCGTGAGCCACTATCCACGGCGTGCAGGCCGGCAGACGGGTGCATCGCCCCGTGTCGTCGCGACGGCTCTGTGGGAGCTGCTCGCCTTGCTCGTGCGTCGATGGCGGTCACGTGCCGCCGCGCTCAGCAGCACGGTTTCTGACTCTTAGAAGCACACCCTGTTCCGGCCGCTTCGCTTGGCCTCGTACATCTTCGCGTCGGCGGCTTGCAGCACCTCGAGCCCGTCTTCGTAGTGTGGCTGCCATTCTGCGATGCCCACGCTCACGGTCACGTCGACGCGGGCGCCTTCGAACTCGAACCGGGTGTCGGCGATCAGGCGCCTGATCTTGTCGGCGAGCTCCTTGGCGCCATCGACGCCCACCTCGGGCGTGATCAGTGCGAACTCTTCTCCGCCGATGCGAGCAAGCACGTCGTTGACCCTCAGCCGTCCCAGTAGAACCGAGCCCAACTGTCGCAGAATCGCATCGCCGGCCAAATGGCCGAAGCGATCGTTGATCCGTTTGAAGTGATCGATGTCGAATACGAGTAGGGAAAAGGAGCGCTTGTACCGTTTGGCACGAGCGACCTCGCGATCGAGCATTTCGTCGAAGTGGCGCTTGTTGTGGAGCTGAGTCAATCCATCGGTAGTCATCAGCCGATAGATCTCCTCGTGATAGTCCGCCTCCACGTCGTCCCCGACGATGAACTTCAAGATGGTGCGACCTACCTTGAGCTGATCCCCGTGACGCAAGCGTGCTTCGTCCTCGACGGGATCGTCGTTCACGTAGGTCCCGTTCGTCGACTCCAGATCGCGCACGAGGAACTGAGACCCATCGAACCGAACGCGGCAATGGTTTCGAGAGACGCTTTCTTGGTCGATCTGGATGTCGCACTGCGTAGAGCGCCCGATGATCAGGGGTTCAGTGCCGACACGGACGCGCCTTCCGAGATCCTCTCCGTAGATGATGATGAGGATTCCCTGGCCCCCGGAGGTGCGTGGCGAGCGGGCCTCGGAGGCTTCCGTCAGAACCGTCTGGCTGCCGCTGGTCCGATGGTCCTTGAACTGCACCTCTTCACTATACAGCGGGCCGGCGTGCCCGGTTAAATGAGTCGCCCCAGATTGCAGCCAGGGCGGACTGCTGGCTTTGTTGACCCTGGTGGCTGAGTTCTCTAGCGTATGCCCCGTGCGCGACCTCAAGTCTCACTCTTGGCTGTGGGGGCTGGCCAGCCTCGCTCTGATCCTCGGGACGCCTTTGGGGCTCACCGCGAGCCCGCCCTCGGCGCAACGTGCATCGACTCACGTCGCGCGAGTCGTCACGCCTCCATTTTCGGACCTCGACCTCCGGCGCGCGCAGCCGGGGCAGGACTGGGTCGTACCCCGTCGCGACGGAACGCGCGCGGTGCTGACCGTCGACGCGAAGCTTCAAGACCACGTCCGAACTCTATTCGCTCGCTACGAAGTCCCAACGGGGGCTCTCGTGGCGATCGAGCCCAAGACCGGCCGTGTCCTCGCGTACGTGGGATACGAGGCAGGCAAGGGCGACAGCCCGGAGGTCGTCACCGATCCGGATCCACCGGCTGCATCGGTGTTCAAAATCGTCACTACCTCTGCGTTGCTGGACGCGGGGGTCAAGAGCTCGACGGAAATCTGTTACGGCGGCGGCATGCGACATCTCGCGCAGGCCGATCTCGTCGACAGCCCGCAGCGTGACAAATGGTGCGCTTCGTTGGCGGATGCGCTGGGCTATTCCATCAACGCGATCTTCGCCAAGCTCGCCGATCGGCACATCAACGGCGACCGCATGGAGCGCTACGTGTCCGCATTCGGCTTCGGCCAGCGCTTGCCGTTCGACCTCCCGACCGTTCCGAGCCCGTTCGACGTTCCCGACAGCAGGCTGGAGCGAGCGCGAATGGCGGCGGGCTTCTGGCACAGTCAGCTCTCGCCTCTGCATGGGGCGCTGTTGGCATCCACCATCGCCAACGACGGAAAGATGCCCTACGCGGCCATCGTCGAGCGCATCGAGACGGGCGCTGGCAAGGCGCTCTACGAGCACACGCCTCGGACCTTTCGGCAGGTGTTGCCACGACACACGGCTCGGGCGGCCGGTGAAATGATGACACGCACGGTGACGCACGGAACCGCGAAGAAGGCGTTCTGGGATCCGCGTGGCCGGCCGTTTCTTCCCGGGATCGAAGTGGCGGGCAAGACGGGTACCCTCAGCCGCTACAATCCTCACCGCACCTACAACTGGTGGGTCGGCTACGCTCCCGTCGACGATCCGCAGATCGCCGTCGCGGCGCTCGTCGTGAACGAGCCGAAGTGGCGAATCAAGGCCAGCTACGTGGCTCGCGAAGCGCTTCGCAACTACCTGATTCGCTGACGGGATTCCCGTATTGCCGGATCCGCATTGCGGCGCATTTCGTGTGGTGTAGGCTCCCGCCTTTGCATAGCCAAGAAAGGGTAGCCTCATGCTTCATCGCATTCGCCTCGCGGTCTTCCTCGCGCTGACCGCCCTGTGTGCCGGATCTTCCACGACCGCCGACGCGCAATCACCGGTGCTCAACCGGGTGATCAAGAGCGGAACGCTGCGGGTCGGAATGTCGGCCGATCAGGCGCCGCTCAACGTCAAGAGCAAGTCCGGGCAAATGATTGGATTGGAGGTCGACCTAGCCAGAGGCCTCGCTTACGCGCTCGGCTTCGAGCTGGAGATCGTTCAACAGCCGTTCGGCGAGCTTCTCGGCGCCCTCAAGAAGGGCAAGGTCGACATGGTGATGTCGGGTGTGGACATCACCGCGGAGCGCACGAAGGACTTCCTGTTCGTCGGCCCGTATCTCCTGTCCGGCAAGTCGTTGGTGACCGCTTCGAAGTCGCTCGCCGAAGCCGAGACGGTCGAAGACATCAACACCCCCGACGTGAGCTTCGTCACCCTGAAAAACTCGACGAGCCAGGCGTTCGTGAAGAAGAACATCCCCAAAGCGAAGCTGATCACCGTAGAGGACTACGATACCGCCGTGCAGATGGTCGTCGAAGGCAAAGCCAGTGCGATGATCGCGGACATGCCGGCCTGTGCCTTGGCCGTGCTTCGCAATCCGGACGCCGGACTGGTCACGCTGGCCGAGCCGCTTTCGGTGGAACCGATGGGCATCGCCGTCTCGGCGAAAGATGCCCGCTTCTACAATCTGATCGACAACTACATCGATGCCATCGAGGCCACCGGCATCCTGTCGGCCCTCCGGCAAAAGTGGTTCGAAGACCCAAGCTGGGTCGAAGAGCTCCCCTAAACCCCACATCCAAGCCCGGGCCTCGGCGGAACACGACACGGGGTTTCACGGAATGGGACGACTCCAACGAACACGGCCGGAGAATCGGTCGCGAC
>CAZBWQ010000027.1:0-42730 GCA_964495565.1 uncultured Sandaracinaceae bacterium
CCAGGCTGCGCCAGGAAGCGCAGCTCCTCGAACGCCAGCGTCAATGGTGCGCCGATCAGGGCGTGCGGTGCCGGGCCGAGCTCTACGAGGACGGAACGTGGCCCGAGCTGGTCCTCCAAAGCGCCGAGCGCTCCGACGTAGACCTCATCTTGGTCGGCCTGCAGACGTTCGACAGCTCGTCCTTGGGGAGTGCCGAGGCGGTCGAACGGCTGATCGAGGCGGCGCCGTGCCCAGTCAGCGTGGTTCGTCTCCCCGCGCTGACTGCGGCATGATACGCGAAAGCGTTTGCTTGACATGCATGACGCGATTTTCTAGCTCCCCGTAGGGATGGCCCTGGCGCCGATGATGCAGCGATTGCGTGATTACGTCGGTCTGGACGAGGAGTCGGCTCGTCGGCTGCAGGCCATGGGGCCTTCGTTGCGGCCCTTTCACGAGCGCATCGTGGCGCAGTTCTATCAAGCCGTGCTCGTGGAGCCCGGGACACGTGCCGTGCTCCAGAGCGCCGAGCAGATCGATCGACTGCGAGCTTCGTTGCTGCGGTGGCTCGATGGGCTGTTCACGGGATCCTACGACGAGGCGTACTTCGAAAGGCGAGCCAAGATCGGCCGGGTACACGTCAAGGTGGGTCTCGAGCAGCGCTACATGCTGACCGCGATGAACGTGATTCGGACTGGGCTTCATCAGGCGCTCGCAGAGGCCTGCCAGGATGGCTTCGGCGCCTTGGAGGATCACGCCGCGATCGACCGCATCTGCGACATCGAGCTCGCCATCATGTTGGAAACGTACCGTGAGGATTACCTGCTCAAGAAGACGTCCGAATCGGAGTCACTGGCCGTGATGGGTCGGCTCACCGCCGGTTTGGCGCACGAAGTTCGCAACCCGTTGAACGCAGCGAAGCTGCAACTGGAGGTGCTCCGCCGCAATGCAGCGGGTATCGACGACGAAGGGACCCGGCGAAAGATCGAGCGCCGCACCAATCTGGTGCAGGACGAGCTGCGCCGGCTTTCGTTTCTATTGGACGACTTCTTGAACTTGGCGCGCGCCCGAACTCTCGATCCCGTCGACTGCGACGCGCTCGGCATCGTGACGGAGGTCGTCGAGCTGCGGCGGCCGGAGATCGAGTCCCAAGGCATCGAGCTCGTCGCCGAGGTGGAGAGCGCGTGTTTGCTCTTCGCAGAGCGGGACCGGCTCAAACAAGTCATCAACAACCTGGTGACCAACGCGGTCGAGGCCGTTTCGGGACGCCGCGGTCCGGTGATTCGCATCGTCAGCCGGGTGCTGGGCGAAGACCGTTGGGAGGTCGCCGTCATCGACAACGGCCCAGGCATCGCTCCCGAGGTCGCCGAGCGTGCTTTCGAGTCGTTCGTCACCACCAAAGACGCTGGCACGGGTCTTGGGTTGGCGATCGTCAAGCGCATCGTGGATCTGCACGGCGGTGCCGCGAGCCTCACCACGCTTGCGGAAGGTGGCACCTGCGCCGCTTTTTGGATCCCGACGCGCGCCTAAGCCGGTTCCATGGTGTGGGTCTGGTAACCCCATTCCTTGACGCGATATTGGATCTTTCGCTGACTGATCCCGAGGATCTCCGCGGCGCGTGCGGTCGATCCGTCGACGGCATCGAGGGTGCGCAGAATCGCGATTCTCTCGAGCTCGGCCATGGTGATTCCTGGGATGAGCGCCATGACCGAGCCGTTTTGTAGATCCCCGTGGGCTGAAGTGGGCAAATCGTCGCGCGCGATTAGATCGCTTTCACACATGACCACCGCACGCTCGATCGCGTTTTCGAGCTCGCGCACGTTGCCAGGCCAAGGATAGATCATGAGGTGCTGGAGCGCCTCGTCGGTCAGCCCCTTGACGGGGCGGTCGTTTTCACGCGCGTACTTCCGAAGAAATTCGTGTGCAAGCAATGGAATGTCGCTTCGCCGCACGCGAAGCGGAGGCACGTCGAGCTGAACCACTTTCAGGCGATAGTAGAGGTCTTCACGAAAGCGGCCTTCGTCGACGCGTTGCTTGAGGTTGCGGTTCGTCGCCGCCACGACCCGCACGTCGACCTTCAACGTCTCGTTGCCGCCCACCCTTTCGAATTCACGTTCCTGCAGGAAGCGCAGCAGCTTGATTTGGACGCTTGGCGGAATCTCACTCACCTCGTCGAGAAAGAGCGTGCCTCCGTCGGCCTGCTTGAATCTGCCTTCGCGCCTCGCCATCGCGCCGGTAAACGAGCCGCGTTCATGGCCAAACAGCTCCGACTCGAGCAGGGTCTCACTGAGGGATGCGCAGTTGAGCCGCACGAATGGCTTGTCTTTGCGATTCGAGTTTTGATGGATCGCCGCAGCGATGAGCTCCTTTCCCGTTCCGGTTTCCCCGTGGATGAGAACCGTCGCGCGGCTGTTGGCCACTTGCGCGATGTTCTTCATCAGGCGTTGCATCGAAGGATGCTCCCCGATGATGCTCCCGAGCTGGAAGCGCTCATCCACGCGCTGGCGTAGCTCGGCGGCCTCGCGTGACAGCCGCGTTCGTTCGAGCGCTCGGTCCACGATGGCGATGACGGCATCGAGCTCGAGCGGTTTGGTGAGGTAGCTCTCGGCGCCCAGCTTGATCGCACGTACCGCCGTGTCGATCGTTGCAAAGGCGGTCATCACGATGAACGTGGAGTGCGGACACAGCGGGCGCCCGCGCTCGATCAGTGACAAACCGTCCATCCCGGGCATCTTCAAATCCGTCAGCACCACGTCCGGGTCGACCTGTTCCATTTGGAGCAGCGCTGTACGCCCGTCGCCCGCCGTGCTCACCGAGTAGCCCGTATCCTCGAGAAGCTCGGCCAGCGCGTTGCGCGCGTTGGCTTCGTCGTCGACTACGAGGATGTGACCCTTGGAGCTTTCGCCGCGGCGGCCCGTCGGCCCGAGGGGCAGCTCCGATGCGGTTGTGGGGCTATTCATCATCGTTCTCCCTTCGCATGGCTCTTGCAGCAGCTGACGCGGAAGCGATCAGGTGCCAGTGGAAGCGGTTTCCGGGGTCGTCACCTCCGGCATCGGCGCGTTGGCAAGCGCTTTGTACTCCTCGAACGACGTCTCGAGATCTTCGACGAACTCGTGGACGTCGGGAAACGATTCCCAGTCCGCGTTGAAGCCCCAATGGAGGCCACCGTTGTAGCTGAACAACGCGATGCCCAAGTTTTGATTCTGCATCAGCGGCACCATCGGGTAGATCGCCTTCATCTGTGCACCGAGCATGTACAAGGGAATCGGTGGCCCGGGAACGTTGGTGATGATCAAGTTGTAGGTTCTCAGCCGCATCGCTGCGCGATAGAGCTCCGAAACGAGACGCTTGGTCGTGAGATCGGCGACCTCCTCGATCAGCTCGGCGCCGCCGGTTTGGTTCGACTCTTTCTTCAGCTCGGTCGTGATCTGCACCACCCTCTTCAGCCGTTCGATTGGGTCGTGCTCGGAAACCGGAAGGTCGGCGAGGAGCATGGCGACGTGATTACCGACCGACAATCCTCCCATTTTCCGTGTATTGACCGGCAACAGCGTTCGAAAGCCCTCCATCGCATCGACGTCGGCATTCCGGCGCAACAAGAAGCGCCTGACCGCTGCGGTCGTCGTCGCGACGACGACGTCGTTGATGGTGCCGCCGAGCGTATTCTTCACCTTCTTGATCTCGTCCAGAGAAAAGGACGTCCAGTCGAAGCGACGGTACGGGCTGATGTCCTGCTCGGTGAAGGGGGTTCGCGGCGCGGGCTTCATCCCCGAGCGAAGAACGTTGGTGACGCCGCGAAAGTTCTCTTTCACCTTCGGCATGAACTGCGTGAGCTTGCGCACGCCGTCCACGCGATGCTTGAGCTCCTCCTGAAACAGCTCGAAGCTCGAGGGCGCGGGACGGGGCTTCCAGTCGAGTGGCTCGCGCTCCTTCACGTTCGGCATGACTTGCAGCAGCGCCTCGAGCAGCTGCACACCGGCCACACCATCCACCATGCAATGATGAACCTTGACGATCAGCGCAAACGTGTCGTTCTCGACCCCCTCGACGACCCAGAACTCCCACAATGGCCGGCTGCGATCGAGGTGCTGGGAAAAAAGCCTCCCCACCAGTCTCTTCAATGAGCGCTCGTCGCCAGGCAGAGGAAGCCGGGTGTGCCGCAGATGGAAATTCATGTTGAACCGGCCGTCGTCGATCCAAACCGGGTGACCGAATGCGGGCGTCCACTCGATGCGCTGGCGATAGCGCGGAATCGCGTCGACCGCGGCCTTGGTGTACCGGGTGAGGCGTTCGATATCGAGGCCGCCATGCGCCAGGGTGAGCGGTTTGGCGTCGAACAAAAGCGCTGCTCCCACGTGCATGGGGGCGGTAGGGTTCTCGACGTCGAGGAATGTGGCGTCCAGCGCGCTCAGGCGCTCGAAAAACGTCTCAGGCATAGCGCAGTGTCCGTAGCAAGATGCGAGCCCAAAAAAGGAGGCCGCCGATATGCGAATAAGCCAACGATCTCGGGGACCCCATTTGGTGACTTACGCAAACCTTGCGTTAGGGAAGTCCTCGAACGAATATTATGCGCTCACGGGCCCGAGTGCCAGGCGCCGCGACATGCGCTAAACCCGGAGCATGTCGCAGCTTCGGGTCCGAGATTTGATGAGCGAATCCGTCAAGACCGTGGGTCCCGCCAACCCGTTGCGTGACGTGATCCACCTCATGGAAAGCCATGGGATCCGGCACGTGCCCGTCGTCGAGCCGGAAACGGGCCACCTGTTGGGATTGATCTCGCACCGAGACGTCCTCCGCAGCCAAGAGGGGAGCCTTTCGGGCGCGCCCTCGGACGAGCAGGTTCAAATGAACCGTTGGATCGAGGCTCGATGGGTCATGACGAAAGAAGTGCACACGGTCTATCCCGACACGCCGGCGCTCGAGGCCGCCCGCACGCTTCGATCGCGCGGCTATGGATGTCTGCCCGTCATCGAGCACGGCAAGTTGGTCGGTATGCTGACCGAGTCGGATTTCGTCGAGTACGCCATCCAAACGATGTCCGATCCTGGCGCTTGATCGCGGCGCGATCAAAGCGTGGGACTCTCGCGCAGAATCTGGCATGGTGCTTGCTGTGTCATAGGGTATGGCTATCAAAACCATCGTCGTCGGAACCGATCTCGGGGAGTCCGGGCATCGCGCCACGAGGCTTGCGATCCCGACCGCTCAAGCGACCGGCGCGGCCTTGTGGTTGGTGCACGTGAGCGAGCTCGGCCTGGAGCACTCCTGGAGCGATCTGCCCATCGGGTCTCGCGGTGCTGCCCATGCGCTTCGTGAGCGCCTCAAGGCGCGCTTCGAAAGCTCCCTTCGCGAGCTCGAGCAAGAGCGCAAGCGGTGCGAATCGCTCGGCGTCACCTGCCACACCTGCTGCGAAGAGGGACACCCATGGGAAACGATCCTGCGAACCGCAGTGGCCGTGAACGCCGACCTGATCGCGGTGGGTGATCCTGCAGGGGCGCTCGGGTTGCCCGAACGACTGCTCGGCACGACGGCGGAACGGGTGGTGCAACAGGCTCCCTGCTCGGTCGTCGTGGCGTGTGGGAGGCTGAAGGAGGACTACACGGGGGCGCGGATTGCCGTGGGCGTCGATTTCTCGGTACACGGAGTCGAAGCGGTGCGATGGGCGCGTGACGTGGCACATGCGGTGGACGGCGAAGTGATGCTCTTGCACGTCGTCCCCCATCCGTTGCGGGAGAGCGTGATGCCGACAGAGTGGCCGAGCGTGCTCGAGGGCTTGGTTTCGAAGGCACGGCATCGCCTTTCGCAATTGATCGTGAGTGAGGGCCTCAAGTCGAGCACGGCGATCCACGTGATGGATGGCCCCGTCGGAAAGATGTTGTGCAACGCAACCGCCGACCTCGGAGCGGACCTGTTGTTCGTCGGATGTCGCGGCCAAGGACGGCTTCGCGGCATGATGGTGGGGAGCACTTCGCAATACTGCCTGCGCTATTCCCCAGTTCCCGTGCTTGCGGTCAGGCCCTGACGAGCCCTTCGCCTCCAAAGGCATCGTTCAGCAGCTCGCGGTTCTCTTCCTTCGGTCGTGAGGTGTCGATGCGCACGTGCTCGGAGGGGGGAAGCTCCTCGATCGGCTCGAAGCTCCGTTCGAACTCCTCCAGCAGCTCGGGACGTGCGTCGCTTTCGTGCGCTTCCCGGCGCTCGCGGGAAGCCAAGCGCTTCAAGGTCAGATCGCGCGGCGCCACACACTCGACCATCAGAAAAGGAACGCCTTGCCGCGCGGCCAGCTCCCGAGCGGACCTCCGCATCGAGGCGGTTCGAAATGACGCATCGATCACCACCGGTCGGCTCGACCCGACGATCGTCTCGGCCAACCGCCAAATTTCCTCGTAAACCGACTCGGTGACGCTCGGAGAATAGGCTCCCGTCCAGGCGTCACCTCGCAGGGATTCGGTCGGCTCCCTTCCGAGCAAGTGCTTCCGTGTGCGGTCCGAGCTGATGACCGGCGCGGCCATGATCTCTGCGATGTTCGCGGCGGTCCGGCTCTTGCCGCTGGCGATCATGCCGCCCACGGCCACTACCCGGGGAGGGACGAGCGGCGGTCGCTCGAACGCGAGCGAAAGCATGAAATACCGCCTGGCTTCACGCGACGCCCGGGCTCTGCTCTGGGTCCCCACGTCGGGATCCTCCGCCAGCAGAGATGCCACCTTGCCACGAACGAATGCTCGGTAGCTCTCGTAGAAGTCGACCACCGAGTACAGGTCGTAATCGTTGGACTCGCGTGCATACCGGGCCAGCAACCTCTCGGCCAGATCGACGCGATCCTGCCAGGCCAGGTCCATCGACAAGAATGCGATGTCCGCGCAGACGTCTCCGTATCGGAACCGGTCGTTGAACTCGATGCAGTCGATGATTGCGATCGATCCGTCCGGCCGGAAGTACACGTGCTCGAGCCTCAAATCTCCGTGGCCGTCTCGTACCCGGCCTGCCTCGATCCGAGCTTCGAAGCGAGCCTGGTCGTCCAGGACTTCGAGCTGCCAGCGTTCGATTTCTTCGGCTTGCTCTGGGTCGAGATACTTTCCAATCCTGTCCCGTGTCTGGGTGAAGTTCTCTTCCACGTTACGCCGAATGGTCTCCACGCGACCGTGCTGCGCGGTTTCGTCGTCGCAACGCGCGTGCTCGTGAAAGAGTGCGACGCAGTCGGCGAGCTGATCGATCCGATCGGGACCCAGTGCACCGCGTTTGAGAAGCTCGTCGGCGCGTTCGTCGAGGGGCAGGCGGCGCATGTGAACGGCCCAGTCGACGACCTCGCCGTCACCGCGAATGGCGTGCGTGCCTCGTTCATCGACGGTCACGGGGACGACGCCGAGGTATACGTCAGGCGCAAGCCGTCGGTTGAGCCTCACTTCGGCCTCGCATGCCAAGCGTCTTTTTTCGATTGTCGTGAAATCCAAGAACCCGAAATCGACGGGGCGCTTGATCTTGAATACCCGGTCCCGGGTCAAGAAAACCCAGGATATGTGGGTTTCGATCAGCTCGAGGCCCGCCGCCTGCAGATCGTCTTTGAGCTTCGCCATCGTTTCGCTGCCTCCGAACTATACCAACCACGCTCGGCGAACCCATCCGGCGAAGGCGTGCGGCGCATTTCTAGCGTGGTTGGCCCTGCCTGCGCAGGCTTTGCGCCCCTCGAATCGAATCACGTCGGTCCGGCCGCTTGGATTCGGGCACGGGGTTTGCAAGGATTCATCCCGCGCATTGGAGGCGAGGATGACAACGAGAAAGATAGAGCGCCAGCAGTGGCAACGGTACTTCGACGACGTCGCCAAGAGGCTCCCTTCGATGAAGGTCGGGGTGACGATCATGGGAGCCGACATCGGTGTGCAGCTCGAGTCGCAGGGCAGCGCGCTGATTGGGATCAGTTGGGACCACAACGACGAGGCCTTGACCATCGATACGCCGAATTGGTCGCATCGGTTCCGCAGTCCGGAAGAAATCTCCGTGGAGGACGAGGCGGGAACTCTGTCGAGCATCGAGGTGGTCAGCTCCAACGGGATCAAGCAGATCATCGAGCTCAAGCCCCTCCCCGCATTGCCTGCCTCATGAACTACGGTTAGGAAGTCTCAGCGATGGCAAAAACATGGATTTTGGTAGCGCACGACGCCGGTGCGCGTTTCTTCGAAAATGACGGCCCTGGCAAAGGGATCGAGCTGGTCGACGAAATCGCACACCCGGAAGGGCGGGAGCGAGATCGGGACTTCGACGCCGACCGGCCCGGGCGCTCGTTTCGCAAACACAGCTCCGATCCACGGCGTGCGGCGATGAGCCGAAGCCAAACCCCTCACGACCGAGCCGTCTCCGATTTCGCGAGGGAGCTCGGCCAGAAGCTGCAGCAGGCTCGCCTGCAAAATCGTTACGAGCGGCTCGTCCTGGTGGCTCCGCCTCGGTTTCTCGGCTTGCTGCGCTCGGCGTTGGACAGCCCGACCTCGCAGCTCGTCGTGGGCTCGCTCGACAAAGATCTGGCGGCGGCCAAGGAGCCCGAGCTCATCAAGCATCTCGGCGAGGTCATCGCCGTATGAGTCGTGGCGGTCTTCGGGGTTCTTTGAACGAGAGGGAGTGAGATGGCCAACTTCGAGATGCCCGTCAGCGAATACATGAGCAGCCCGGTCGAGACGATTGAGATCGGGGAGAGCCTGGTCGTGGCGAACGAGCTCTTTGCGGAGCAGGGCGTCTCCGCGCTCGGCGTGCTGAACGAGGAGGGAGAGCTCAAAGGAGTGATCTCGCGCACCGATCTCCTCCATGCTGCCATCTACACACACGGCGAGACATTCCGCGTGCCGAACCGCGCCGTGGAGGAGCTGATGCAGTCACCGGCGCTGCAGGTGCCACCGGATGCTCCGCTGTCGGAGGCGGCCCGGTTGATGCGCAAGCACCACGTGCATCGCATTTTCGTGACCCAAAATCACAAGCCAAAAGGCGTGGTGTCGACTCGGGATTTGATGCGCGCCGTCCGCGAAAAGCGGCTGAAGACACCGTTGTCCGACATCGCCTCCGGTTCGATCGTGAAGGTCAAAGCCGAGGACCCAATCGCTTTGGCGGTGGATCGACTGGAGCTTTCCAACAAGCACGGTCTGGTGGTGGTCGAGGGGTCCTATCCGGTCGGCATCTTCGATCAGGCGTGCGCGCTCCAATCGCGCCGGCTGCCTCCGCATACGGCGGTGGAGCACGCCATGAACGTCCGCATCTTGATTCTGCCCGGGGGGATGGGCATCGGTCGCGCCGCGGAGCAGGCACTCGGCATGAACGTTCGGCGCATCCTCATCCAGAACGCCCACGGAGTGACCGGCATCGTCGGCGGCCTCGACTTCGCCCGCGTGATGTAACCACGCGGGCCTCGGTCAGGGGCCGTGGGTCTTGGCGCGATTCGAGGCTCGGGATTCGGGGGCTCAGAGCCACTTTTGGAGGTGGAGTCCGAGGGCCGCTGGGCGGAGGGGGGATCGGTCGCGCGGACGGACGCGGAAGCGAAGCTCGTGGCCGCCGCTGGCCTCCACCGTGAACGCTCCCTGCCAGGTGCTCCGGTTTTCGGCGCCGTCCGATTCGAAGGGAACGACGATCCTCGAGGGTCGGTCTTGCATGCGGCCCCCGAACGTGATCACGGCCTCGACGTCGAGCTCGCGCGCGTCGAGACCCGGATGGTGAAGCGTGAGCTCGGCGGTCACGGTGGTGCCGACGGTGATCTCGTCGCCGCTCAAGCCACCAAAGCGCACGCTCTCCATCGCGATCGTGCTCCAATGCGCGCGAATGTCGTCGGCGAGCCCCGCCAGCGCGAACAGGGGACGGTAGTTGGCATCCCGGAGCGCCGTCGCGTCTCGAATTGCGGGCTCGTAGAAGTTGTCCGCATAGTTGGTGACCATCCTCCGTGACGAAAAGCTCGGAATGATGCTCGCCATGCTGGCCTTCATCCGCTCGACCCATGCGAGCGGCACGCCGTCCTCGTTGCGGTCCGCGTAGGTCGGCAGAATCTCGCTTTCGAGGAGGGCCATCGTCAGTGCGCGGTCGTAGGCGCTCGGATCGTGGACGGACGTGGACGGCAGATCGATGACCCAGCCGTTGTCCTTCTCGTACCCCTCGATCCACCAACCGTCATCCACGCTGAGGTTGAGGCAGCCATTCATCGCGGCTTTCATCCCGGAGGTTCCGCTCGCTTCGAGCGGTCGAGTCGGCGTGTTGAGCCAAACGTCGGATCCAGCGACCATTCGGCGGGCTTCGTCGATGGAGTAGTTCTCGACGAAGATCAGGCGTCCGATCAAGTCGGGGTGTTTCGTCGCTTGATAGACCCGTTGGAGAAGCGCCTGGCCGTGGCCGTCCGCCGGATGGGCTTTGCCGGCATAGATCATGGTGATGCCCGGCTCGCTCTTGAGGATTCGCGCCAACCGCTCCGGCTCGCCGAGCAACAAGTCGGCCCGCTTGTACGGCGCGAACCGCCGGGCGAAGCTCATGAAGAGCCGGTCTTCGTCGAGCTGGTCGGTGATGTCCCGCAGCAGCGACAAGTCCTCTCGGCGGCGCGTCCAAGATTCGGTCAGATGCTCCTTCAGCCATTCGACGTAATCGCGGCGCAGTTGCTGGTGGATTGCCCAGATCTCGGTGGAATCGTGATCGCGAAGCCACTCCCACTTGAAACGGTCATCGATCGAATTCTGCCAATCGCGACCCATTTCCCGTTCGAACAGTCGCTGCCATCGCGGAGCTACCCAGGTCGAAACGTGGACGCCGTTGGTAATGCTCGTGCAAGGGACGTCGTCGACGTCGTCGATATCGGGATAAAGGCCGACGAACATCTCCCGGGCAACCTCGCCGTGCTTCGCGCTCACCCCGTTGATCCGCTCGGAGCTTCGGACTGCCAAGGCGGTCGTGCCGAATTTTCCTGGGCCCGCTTCGGGAGATTGACCGAGCGCCATCATTCGGGGCCAATCCATGCGCAATACGTTCTCGAAACGCGTGAGATAAGGCCGGACCATGTCCTCGGGGAAGTGATCGTGGCCTGCCGGAACGGGCGTGTGGGTCGTGAAGACCGTCGTGTTCCGGATGTACTGAAACGCCTCTTGCGAGCGAAGCCCGTGCCTCTGGATGAGGTGCGCCGCACGCGCGATCAGCAGAAAGGCACTGTGGCCCTCGTTCATGTGGTAGACGTCGGGATCGATGTCCATTTCCACGAGAAGCTGGTAGCCCCCAAGCCCCAGGATCATCTCCTGCCGCAACCGGTGCGCGAGGTCTCCTCCGTAGAGCCGGTTGGTGATCGCTCGGTCCTCGGGACGGTTCTCCGGAAGATTGGTATCTAATAGATACAGGGGGATGCGGCCAACCCGGAGTTGCCACGCGCCCACGTGCACCTGGCCGCTGGGGAGGGGCACGGTCACGCGCAGCGGTGCGTACTTTCCAGCCATTACGGGCTCGAATGGGGGACTCTCGAAGTCGTTGACGTCGGGAAGATCTTCCTGGCGTCCGTCGCGGTCGATCATCTGATGGAAGTAGCCCTCTTTGTACGCCAGCCCGACTGCGCACATCGGCAAATTCAGATCGCTCGCGGCCTTGAGGTGATCGCCCGCCAAGATGCCGAGTCCGCCCGAATAGATCTTCAGAAAGCTCGCGACACCGAACTCCATGCAGAAATAGGCGATCTGCGGGTCTCGCATCTGGGTGGACTCGAGCATCTCGGCGTGCGCCCGCGCGAGCTGCGTCACGTATTCCTCGTCCATGGCGAGGTCCAACAGCCGTTCGGGTCGGGCATTCTCCAAGAGCGCGTGGGGGTTCTCCTTGAGCTTGAACCACAGCGCGGGGTCGACGCGTTTGAAGAGGGAGGCGACCTCCGGATGCCAGCGCCACCACAGATTCGAGGCGATTTCCTTGAGTGGTTGCAGCTCTTTCGGGAGCGCGTTGGCCACGTTGAAGGTGCGGCGGTACGGCGGTGGCTCCTCTCCCTCCTTGGGTAGTGGCTTGACGAACAACCCGAACACGCCGGAGTCGGCCGCCACCGCGGGCATCGACGGGGTGCTCAAGCGCTCCATCGGCAGCTCTTTGCGGCGTGCAGCACCCGCCGCGAGCGCTCGCTTGTGCGCTTCTTCGTAGTGGTCCATGAAATTGGACCAGTCGGTCAGCGCTGCGGTTTCGAGGCAGGCCTGTCCGAGCGACTCCCGATCCTCCGGTGCGAGATCGATGAATTCGAGGAGCGCGGCCGACAGCGATGCGCTGACTTCTTCGAAGGCCACCCCTTCGCGTTTGAGCACGCGGACGCCGGTGCGTTTCCGGTCTCCGTGCCCAGCGGCCCAGATTCCGAAACCAGCGCGGTCGGTGGTGACGGCAGGAACCCCAAACGCCACTGCTTCGAGCGGCGTATAGCCCCATGGCTCGTAAAACGACGGGAACACACCCAGGTCGGCCCCAGGAAGCAAGTCCCAGTACCTCTGCCGGATCAGCGGGTCGGTTCCGTCGAGATAGATCGGGACGTGCACGATGTGCGCGCTCGCTCCCGGCTGGTTGTGGAAACCGAGCGCATTGAGCTGATTGGTGATCGGATCGTTGGCCTCGTCGACCAAGTCGTGCGTGCACCGAAGAGGTGGACCGGCAGAGCCGCCATGCATGCGATCCCACAGCGCACGCTTGGGCTCCGCATGACCGGCGGGCAGCATAGCGTAGGCGATGACTCGCTTGCCATTGCGAGATGCGAGGGTGTTGGCCAACGACGAGACCGCGTCGAGATACACGTCGACGCCCTTGTTGACGTATTCGTAGCGACCCGCCAGAGCGAAGATCAGGGTATTCTCGCGGTCGTAGCGATCCCCGGTCGTGAGCTCGGCCAATCGGAAGAGCTCTTCGCGCGCTTCTTGTCGTCGTTCCGGCGCGACCGGTTTCGCGCCGAAACCGTTCGGCAAGACCACGTCCGGCCTGCGACCAAGCAGATGCTCGCATTCGATGGCGGTGAGCTCGCTCACCGTCGTGAAGACGTCCGATTCGCGTGCCGCCACGGTTTCCATCGAATGCTTCGAAGAGACGTTCAACTGCTTGGCTGCGACCTCGGGCTCGACGCTGGGAAGAGAGCGATAGAAATTCGGGTCGGCCCGCCGTCCGGCGAGTGACCGCCCGAGCATGGTCGCGTGCGTGGTGAATACGGTGCCGATTTCGGGGGCTGCGCTCTGCAAATGCAAGATGGCGGCGGCCGACATCCACTCGTGAGCCTGCACGATGGCCTTTTGACGTGCGGGCAGCAGATAGCGATCGCGTATGTGCTCGATGATCATCCCCGCGCCGTGAGCGAAGAGCACCGGGTCGTAGTAGTCCCAACCACCGAAGAGCGAATCGAGCCCGTATTTCTCCCAGTACCGCCCCAGGATTTCATCCTTACGCTCGTAGAGGCGCGAGTAGTTGATCAGCAGGCAGCGCGGCTCGCCTGGCACCAGCCAACGCCCCATCAGCACGCTGACTTCGTGGTCTTTCAGCGACTCGGCGAGCTCGGGGTTCCAGACGTCCGATCGAAATTCGGCAGCAACCCCCTCGGCTCTCGGAATGTCGGGACCGATGGTGATGTAGCCGTCCTCGCCGTGACGCTTTTGTACCTCGTCGACACGGCTGGCCAGGACGGTGTGAATGCCACCGACCATGTTGCACACTTCCCAGGAGATTTCGAAGAACGCAGCCTTACTCATAAACCGATCTGTTTCTCGTGGGGTGCAAGCACCGAAAGCTTCAAGTCTTTCATGACGTTCATGTAGTGAATGAAGGCGTCGTACGGGCCTTCATATGGGCTGAAGTAGTCGTGGACCTCCGCATCGGAGGCCGATTTCGTCGCCATGTAATAGAAATGATCCGAAGTTTGCAAGCGACGCCACAACTGAAGCAAATGTGAATTGTTGCGCCGCTTGATCTCGGGACCCAAGGAGTAGACCTCCGAAAGCGCTCGTTGTTGCATTTCGTTGCCGCGCCAAGCACTGACGTCGCGTCCGGCGTCTGCCCAGGACACGGTCCGATCAAAGCTCAATTCTCCGAGGGCTGGATAGCGCTCGATGACTTCGCTGGGCGTCAGAATGTCCCACTGTGGATGGGTAAAGAGCAGATCCGGAAGGTGCTCGAGAAAGTCGAAGATTCCGGTTTCCCGCCACTGATGCTCACCGAACGTCTCGTAATCCATGAACAAGTTGATCACGTCGCCAGCGCCGCTGTGTCCGTGAACCCATTGCACGAACTTGTTTGCCGTGAGGGGGAATTCTTTCCAAGCTCGGTTCGAAAAGCGAAACGCGATGTCGTCGGACAGCTTGTAATTCTTGGCCAGAAGGCGTGTTTCGCGGCCCGGGACCCGGTAGACGAAGTTCGGGCTTCGCCATGCGAGCACGTCGTCGGCTCCCTCGACCAGAATCGCGTCGAAGCCGAGGTCTGCAATATACTGTCCAATGTCGTCATCGTAGATGAGCTCGGTGTTTCGAAAGACGCGAGGCGTCTGGCCAAGCTCCTTCTGGACCAGCTCGATCTCCAGCTCGATTTGCGCTCGGTATTCGTCCTTGTCGTAGAGCGCCGCGAGGCTGTGGTAGTAGGTTTCCGCGATGACCTCTACGCTACCGCTCTTCGCGAGGCGGACGAAGCTATCGAGGGCGGCGGGCGCAAAGCGCTTCATCTGCTCGATGGCGACGCCCGTGATGGCATACGAGACGCGGAATCGACCGTCGGTTCGTTCGATCAGCCGCTCCATCGACTCGTTTGCCGGGAGGTAGCACTTGTTCGCCACCTTTCGCAGCACTTCGGCGTTCAACGCGTCGTCGAAGTATTCGTGATCGCGTCCGACTTGGAGCGCTCCGTACGGCTTGAGCCGATAAGGTTGGTGCACCTCGAAGTAAAAACAAACCGAAGGCATGGTCCACCTTACCTGCGTATGACCGAATGGTAAATGGGCACGAGCTTTTCGGCGGCGGCGTCCCAGTGAATGTTGCGAATCTCTTCGCGCGCACGTTCCACGATGACTCGCCGTAACTCCGGTAGCTCCAGGATCGCCACGATCTGACTGGCCATCTTGTCGACGTCCCAAAAGTCGACCTTGAGCGCATTGCGGAGAACCTCGGAGACGCCCGATTGTTTCGAGACGATGACCGGCCGGTCGTAGCTCATGGCTTCGAGCGGTGCGATTCCGAAAGGCTCGGAGACCGAAGGCATCACGTAGACGTCTGCCGTGGAGAAGGTCCTCTCGAGCTCCGCCCCACGCACGAACCCCGGAAACCGGAACGACTCCGTGATTCCGAGCTGCTCCACCAACGCCTTCATTCGAGGCAGCATGTCGCCCGAGCCGGCCATCACGAAAACGGCATCGGGCACGTGCTCGAGCACCCGGGCGGCTGCTTGGACGAAGTACTCGGGGCCCTTCTGAAACGTCACCCTTCCCAGGAAAAGTACGACGGGGCCCTTGCTGCTCCGCTGTTCGGTGTACGCCTCGATCGTCTCGCGCGCGTACACGCCGTTGTGCACGACGCCGATCTTGTCGAGCGGCGTGCCATGAACGCGGTTGATGAGGCTTCGTGTGTAGTAACTGACCGCGATGACGCGAGTCGCCTGCTCCAGGCCTTGACGCTCGATGGAAACGATCTTGTGGTCGGCTCCGTGGCCTGCACGGTCGTACTCCAAGCTGTGTACGTGCACCACCAACGGAGCGCCGATTCGCCGTGCGATCTCGATGCCCGCTGGAAAGGTCATCCAGTCGTGGGCGTGCACCAGATCGTACGGCCGGCCCTCCACGCGCCGGACGGCAGCCATGGCGTAGCGGGCAACCTCTGCAAACAAATCGCTTCCGTAGTGGCCGCCCGAGTCAGCGCCGGCGTCGCCCGGTTGATCGCCGGGAATGTGGACGTGCTCGAGCCGAGTCGGCTCGCTGGGTGGCTTTGGCACGGGTTGGCCGATCTGCGTTTGCACGATCTCGTCGATGTCAGATTCTCGAAGAGCGCCACTTTGAATCAGCTCGCGGTACGTCGCTTGATCGAGGTAGGGCTTGAGCGCCGCAGGAACGGCAATCGTCCGAATGCCCGGCTCGGTGCTTTCGGCATACGAACGCGCGCTCTCGACGGCCGCCATGAAGATCGGATCGGTCGCGAGAGCCGGCTGCGCGGCGGCGAGCCGTCTCCAGGAATCCGAGCGGCGCGGTGCTTCCGCCTCCGCGCTCGCTTCGGCTGAATCCGCCCCCAGCAGGTGCATGTGAGGCGCGTCTTCTTTGCCGAAGAGCCGCGGAACCAGGAAGTCGATTTGGATTCCACGTTTCGCAAGAGCCGTCGTGAGGCCTTCGCATGCCGTCCCGAGACCGCCGCTGATGTGCGGCGGATACTCCCATCCAAGCATCAGGATTTTCATGGTCCCGCCATTTTCGCTACTCGCAACACCTCGGAGACACTCCATGCCTGCGCGGGCGTCCCGTCCGGCCGGTGAGGTGCCTGCCCGTCGAATACCTCTCCGATCTGACCGATGCATCCCTCGGTTCGCAGATGGGCGCTCAACGCCGCCAGCACGGGCATCATCTCGCTCCGTGCGGCTGCGGGCCCTTCGACGGCCGCCACCGCATCCGCGTAGAGCCCGAGGGGCCAAGGCCAGACCGTGCCCTGATGGTAGGCACGGTCACGATCTGCCTGGCCGCCCCGATAAAAAGGTCGATAATCTGGATCGTCCGGCGAGAGCGTTCGCAGGCCAACGGGCGTGAGCAGCTTCTCGCGAATCGCGCGCAGCGCCTGCTTCTTGTGTGCTTTGTCGATGGGGATGCCAGGCAGCACGAGAGCCCACAGCTGGTTCGGCCGCAGCTTTCCGTCCGGTTGATGGCCATCGTGCGTATCGGTCAAGTAGCCGTAATCCTGCAACCAGAATCTTTCTTCGAAGTGATCGGACAGTTTCTTCGCCGTTTCACGCCATTTTTCCTCGAGCTCGGGCCGCAGCTTCTTGGCCCAACGCAACGCCGTCGTCAGCCCCGACAGCCACAACGCGTTGAGGTCGACCGCGTAGCCGTTTCGAGGGGTGACCGGCCAGCCATCGACGATCGCATCCATCCAGGTGAGCGCCCAAGGCCCTGCATCCACGAAGAGAAAGCCCTCGGAGTCCAAGTGGACCCTGGGGTCCGCTTCCTCGGAAATTCGCTCGATCAAATCGAGGCAGGTTTCCTGAAGCGCCGTGATCCGTCGGCTTCGCGTACGCTTCGAAGTGAGCGAGACCGCGCGAACGAACAGCAGCGAAGCATCGATCGAATCGGTGTTGGAGGGCACGTCGCCGCTTTGCGGAATGTTGGGCACGAGCCCGTTCTCGAGCCGATTCGCGAGCGACTCCAAAATGCGCAGCGCGACGTCGATCCGGTTCCGCTCGAGGCACAATCCGGGTAGGGCGATCAAGGTGTCGCGCGACCACTCGCCGAACCACGGATACCCGGCGATGATGCCGCTCCGGTCCCCGTCGAGCTCGACGAGGAAAGCCTCCGCGGCATCGTCCAGCTCTTGCACGAACGATCGGCTCGCGGCCGGCAAGAAGCTGAGCACCTGCGACTCGTGACTGACGGGTGGCGTCGTGCCCAAGCGGATGGAAAACGCGCTGTCTTCGGTGAGCTCGAGCCTGAACTCGCCGGGTGTGAAGAGATCTTCGGCGTCGTCGTACCCACGTTCCCGTTCCCACTCGTAATGCACGCCTTCGTACCAATTGCCGTCGGCACGAAACGCGCCCGAGGCGCCATGCAGGCTCGTGACCAAAGCCGGTACGTTCTTGTAGGGATGCATCACGACGCGAAGCGAATCGCCGTCTTCGACTCGGACCTCGCCGTTCAAAAACGGATTGGCGAACGTGAGCTCGTGCAGCGGGCGGCACCGAATGAGCGGGCGAAGCCGCAAGGCGACGGGCTCCCCGATGCCCTCGACCGAGTAGCGGATCCAAACCGCATCCGCGTCCTCCTCCAGCCAAAGCTCGCGCGTGACCGTGATCCCGGTGACTTGGTAGGTCCACCGGGGCGCCGCTTCGAACCGAGTCAAGTAGTCGATGCCGGTCGGCTCGACGACCTTTCCCCAGTCGTAGCTATGAAATGCGACCTCGGTCCCCCCAATCGAGAGCCACTCCTCCACCTCGGCGACCATGTTCAACGGGTCTCCCACGCCCGGCTCACGGACGGTCAACAGGCTGTGGTATTTGCGCCGAGGGCAACGATCGATCGTCCCCATGGCGAAGGAGCCCCGAGAATTGGTGGACAACCATTCCGCGTCCGGGGCGATCGAAACGGCGGCTGCCGAGGGATCTTCGCCCTCCGGCGCGCGCGAGAGCAGTCGCACCTCGGATGATCCGTCCGATCGCATCGGGAACCAACTTGGCAGAATCAAGACAAAATCCCCTCTGGCCCCCTGTTGGAGCCGACCGGAGTCCAATGCAGGAGGTATGCCAAAGCTTGTCGTGAACACGGTCTGGGTGCCATGACAACTTGCCGACAATCCGACCTCGCGCTCTCGGGACCGGGCCGGGTTCCAAACGTGAAACAGCCGCTCAAGCGCGTGCTTGGTGCCACGCCCGCTCCAGGGACTCCTGGTCGTCGGGGTGCGCGATGGAGGTGAGCAGTTGAGCCCTCTCGTTCAGCGTCTTTCCGTAGAGGTCCACGGCGCCGTTTTCAGTCACCACGAAGCGTACGTGGGCACGGGTGGTCACGACGCCGGCTCCCGGTCGCAAGGTCGGCACGATTCGAGGAACGCCTTTCTTGGTGCGGCTGGTCAGCGCAATGATCGGCTTGCCGCCCTCCGACGTCATCGCGCCGCGGATGAAATCCATTTGACCGCCCACGCCCGAGATCACGCGGTGTCCCACCGAGTCGGCGCACACCTGCCCGGTGAGGTCGATTTCAATGGCCGAATTGATGGCGGTGACCTTCGGGTTGCGATTGATGACCGATACGCGGTTCACGTACCCGATATCATGCTGGGTGACGCTCGGGTTGTCGTCGATGTACTCGTACACTCGCTTCGTTCCGATGACGAAGCCAGAGACCGTCCGTCCTGGGTGGACTTTTTTCTGGCTGTTGTCGACTGCGCCGCATTCGAGCAGGGGCAGCAACCCATCCGACCACATCTCCGTGTGCACGCCCAGATACCGGTGCCCCTTGAGCGCTGCCAGCACGGCATCGGGAACGGCCCCGATCCCCATTTGGAGGGTCGCACCGTCTTCGATGAGCGCCGCGGCATGATGCCCGATGGCCCGCTCTTCCTGGCTCGGAGGGGCCGGTGGCGCCTCGGGGAGCGGCTTGTCGTGCTCGACCAACCAGTCGAGCTGATCGATGTGCACGAATCCATCGCCATGTACGCGGGGCATGTGCCGGTTGACCTGGGCGATGACAACCCTGGCGGAGTCGACGGCGGCGCGCGCCACGTCGACCGATACGCCGAGGCTGCAGTAGCCCCGCTTGTCGGGTGGCGAGACCTGCACCAGAGCTACGTCGAGCGCTCTTCGTCCCGATCGAAACAGTTGCGGAATTTCCGACAAGAAACACGGGAGGTAGTCCACGCGGTCCCCGTCGAGCTTGCCGCGCATGTTGTTGCCGACGAACAGGTTTGCCACCCGAAACGAACGCGCATACTCGGGGTCCGCATATTTCGCGTCGCCGTACGTGTGCAAATGAATGAGCTCCACGTCTCGCAGACGGCTCGCCTCTTCGACCATGGCGTCGATCAGTGCGGTCGGCGTCGCTGCGCCTCCATGGACGAATACGCGTTGGTTCGAGTTGATGTGGTTGGCTGCTTCTTGGGCAGTGCAGAGCTTGGACATGGGGTTTTGGTCAGCCTTCGGGTTCGGGCTCTGGCTCGGGTTCCGGCTCGACGTCGGTCGGAGGAGGAGGTCGGCGCCGCTCCAGATCGATTTCGATCAGGGGAGGGGGCGTCGGTGTCGCCTTGACCGGCCCGGAAACGCGGCTGACGTTGCCTTCGGGAGGCTGGACCTTCTGCTCGGGCTCGTACTCCGCTTCTTGTTGCATTTCAGTGCCTTGCCCGACGCGCACGCGGTTGCTTGCACATCCGGACCCGACGAGCAGGCCCACGGCCATCAACAGCGCAGCCCACTGCGTCATGGAGCCTCCAGCGGGCGATTTCCGTCGCTCAACGTCGGCGTCACGTCGATCAAGGTATGGCACTGGCTGCATGCCGAGAGCAGGCGCCCGAAGATCTCGGCTTGGCTGCGGCCCGTCGGGAGGTCCTCCGCCGGCTCGCCCGGCTTCGGAACGTATTCCTCCTCCTCGACCCTTCCCTCCACGGCAGCCGCGAAGGCCAGGTCGTGGACCTCGTACGCCAAGCGCGTGACGCCGGGAGGATTTTCCTCGTCGGGCTCCAGCGACCCGTGCAGCGGAGACTCGGCGAGCATCTCGGCCGCGGTCTGGAAGGCTGCCGTCGAATCACTGAGCAGGGCTTCCCACATCCGTTCCACGGCCCAGTAGTGTCGGCGCATGTGCATTTTCAGATCCTCGCCGTGCGGCGCGGGCTCCAGCTGGATCGGAGGCCCCCGATCGAGGGCGTGGTGACACTGCCCGCAGGCGTGGGAAAGCCGTGCGAACGCCATGCACGCCTCTTCCAAGTCGCTCGCTTCGCGAACCTCGCGTGCCAGCTCGCGCGTGATCCTCGCGTATTGTTCGCCCTGTTCGGGAGCGGGGACGTGCTCCATGAAGAAGGCGAGGTTGCGCATCGTTTGTCTCGCGACGGCCAAATCCCCCCGAATCAGTGCGTCACGGGCGACGATCGACAAGGCCGCATGATCCTGCATCACCTGGTCGAAGCCCTCGGGAACGCCACCGTCGGTGGACGCTTTCCGATCGCAGGTGCACCCCGTCCACCACGCAAATGCAAGCCCCAACACGATGACGCGCCCGACCATGCCTTCCCCCATCATGCGCTGTTCGAGCTGTCGTTCAAGAGCCTGCCTCAGCCCGGCCCGTGGGTGAGCAGCAGGGGAACTTTGGTGTCGTGCAACAGCCGCCGCGCTACGCTGCCGATGAGCAAGCGCTCGATTCCGCTCTTTCCCGTCGTGCCTGCGCAGATCAGGTTGGCCCCCACGTCCTCGGCGACCCGCAAGATGCCATCGGCTGGATCGCCAGTCACCAGATGGGTCTGAACGGCCTGCGCATCGATCGAAAAGAGCTCTTCCGCGTCCGATTGAAGCATCTCTTCGAGCCCCAAGCGCAGTGCTTCGCGTCGCTTCTCGGCGGCTTCGCCCACCACTGCGCCGCGATCGGTGTACTCGCCCCAAACGTCGAGATAGCTGTGCACCAAGTGCAACGAGCCGTGGCATACGCCGTGGATCGCCCGCGCCAGATGGGCCGCGTGCTTCGAAGGGGGCGAAAAATCGTATGCGATGACCATGCTGCTCGGAATCGTCCCGCCGGCCGGAGGCACGACGATGATGGGGGTGTGGACGGTCTTGATGACGCGCTCGGTCACGCTCCCATACATCAGCTTCGATACGCCCGTCCGGCCGTGTGTGCCCAGCACGACCAAATCCACGTCGTGCTCCTTCGCGTAATCCCGAATCACCTCGTGGACGGTGCCTTCGCGAATCACGGAGAAATGCTCGACACCCGCGTCGTCGAGGGTCTTCGACTGCTCGTCCAAGGAATCCTGTGCGTCGTTCAAGATGCGCGTGACCGCCTCCGGGCCCGGGCTGTAGGACAGGTCCATCAGCAAGTAAGTCGGAATCACGGGGGTGTGCAGCAGATGGATCTTGGCGCCCGCTTGCTTGCCAAGCTCGATCGCATAGGCGAGCGCATGCTCTGCGTTCTCGGAGAAATCCGTGGGGACTAGGATTTGGTTGATTTGCATGGCTGTTCCCGGTGTGGAGACGATCACCCACCAAAGGTGTCGGTGGGAATGATGTTGTCGCGCAGCAACTTGTCGGTCACGTACTCCCGTTCCTCTTCTTCGATGTCGTCTCGTAGCATTTGTGCCAACTTGGCGACACCTGTGGTGAGGTCTTCGATGCAACTGGCTTCCCGAATCGCATCGACCAAGAAATCGAGCTGCTTCCGCTGTTCCGTGTGCTCCGTGTTGAGATGCTTTGCACGCTCCGGACCGAAGCCATCGGCTTCGCTGATCGCTGGGAGCATGTGCAGCTCTTCGAAGTTCATGTGGAGCTCCAAGATCCCTCGAAGCGCGTAGGCTGCCCGTTTCACCTGCTCGGCATCCACGCCGCCATCGCCGAGCTGGGCCACGCCGGCTTCGAGCTCGGATAGCATTTGCTCGATCTCCCGGTGCTGGCTCAGCACCTTTCGTCGAACTTCGGAGGGCATCAACGGTTTGTCGCTCATGGGGGCCTCCCGTCAGGCTGGTGTCGTCAGAGCTATCGAGGCTCCTGCAAGGAGCACGCCAGGTGATTTAGCAGGATTTCCTTGCGCGGGACACGCAAGATATGCGCCGAATCGGAATCTTTCGCAGATGCTGCGCGTTTTTAACTATGCTTTGGGGCCCGGGCCGGTTTTCGCATCTGGCACGAAGCTTGATAGGGGGAACGTCATGGATCAGCCTCGAACCATTCTCGTCGGAACGGACTTCTCCGAGATCTCGGACGAAGCCCTTCGTGCGACGGCTCTCTACGCGAAGAGCTTCCATGCGCGGGTGCTCGTCGCGCACGTGTTCGACCCGACGCCGAACATTCCCCCGGTGGTCTGGTCGCGTCCCGACCTCTTGGAGCGCAGCATTCGCGTCGAGATCGAAGACGCGATTCGCGAGACCTTGTCCGGCAAGACCGCCGAGTTTCTCAAGGGCGTCCCCGAGGTCGAGCTCAGCGTGATCCAGCATCCTTCGCCGGGTCGCGCCCTGGTCGAGCTCGCCGAAGACGAAGGCGTCGATTTGATCATCCTCGGCTCGCACGGACGCAGCGGGCTCTCGCGGGCGTTTCTCGGAAGCGTCGCAGAGCGCGTCGTCAGGCATGCGCCTTGCCCCGTCCTGGTGGTGCGGGGCCGCGAACATGGAGAATCCGAAGAGGGAGAGTGAGCCGTGTCGATGATTCCACGTTTGGTCGTTGCTTACGATTTTTCCGATCCGGCGCGACGCGCCTTCGAGCTGGCGGTCTTCATGGGGCGTCAGCTCGATGCCGAGGTTCACGTCGTGACGGTCTTGGACTCGAGTGGGTCCGGTAACGAAGGCGGCGCCCGCGAGCTCGACGATTTGCGTCAGCTCCTCGAAATGAAGACCTGTGGCACCGTTCGGGCCGACGATCTTTCGATCCAGTGCCACGCCTTGAACGGAGAGCCGGCCGAGGCGATCATGTCGATCGCGCGCGAGATCGACGCGCCGCTCATCATCTGCGGCACCACGGGCAAGGGTACGGTGGCACGCACGCTCCTCGGAAGCGTCTCTCACGAGCTCGTTCACAAGAGCGGCGCCATCGTGATGTCGGTTCCGTAGCCCGCGTGGGGTAGAGCGAGGCCTCCGCCGCGGGGCGCTACGAGCCGCCGGGCCCCACGAACGGTGCTTCCACGACCCGTTGGCTCTTGCGATCTTCGCGTCCCTCGATCGAGATTCGAAGGCGCATCTTGAGGCCGGGCTTCATCTGCTCGGCGGGGAGCATCGCGAGCACCGGGACGTACGTGCTTCCGAGTGACTCCAGCTCGAGCTCGGTTCGCGGAATCACGTACTCGATGCCGGTTTCCGATTCCGGCTCGATGATGAAGGTCTGGGCGTCTCCGGTCTTGTTCACCAAATGCACCCGGACCGAATTCCTGACTTGACCGTCGACGACGGCAAAGGGAGCACCCTCATGGCGGAGCACGTTCGCTTCGAATGCCGCGCTCTGCGCGAATGCGAAAACCGCTCCGACGGTCCAGAGCAACACGATGCCCGCGTAGAAGAACAGACGCGGCCGCATGAAGTGCTTGCCCTTGCCCTCCAGTCCGTTGAGCGAGTCGTATCGAACCAGACCTTTCGGGCGGCCGACCTTCTCCATGATCTCGTCACATGCGTCAACACAGGCGGCGCAACCCACGCACTCCATTTGAAGCCCGTTTCGGATGTCGATGCCCGTGGGGCAGACCACGACGCAGCGCTTGCAGTCGATGCAGTCCCCGTTGGTCGGGTCGCTTGCTTTTCCGCGGGGCTCGCCTCGGTTCCAGTCGTACCCGATGACCATGGTGTCCCGGTCGGTCATCGCGGATTGCAATCGACCGTAGGGGCAGATGATCAGGCAAAGCTGCTCTCGAAACCAAGCGAAATTGAACCAGAGGATGGCCGACATGACCACGACCCAGGTGAAGGCCGTCGGATGCTTGGCGGGGCTCTCCTGCACCATGTCCACCAGAGACGGGAGCGACACGAAGTAGCTGATGAACACGTGCGACAGCAGAAGGGCCAGCACGATGTACACGAAGTGCTTCAAGCTCTTCCGCCAGAGCTTGTCGAACGTCAGGCTGCCCGCGTTCCGTCGGAGCCGCTGAGGACGAGGGCCTTCGATCCAGCGCTCGATTCTACGAAAGACGCCTTCGAGAAAGACGGTGTGCGGGCACGCATATCCGCACCAGAGCCGACCCCAAAGCGTCGTGACGATGATCAGAGTGAGGCCGATGCCGCTCAAGATGAAGAACACCAGCCAAAAGTCCTGCGCATTGAAGACACCGCCGAACAGATAGAAACGACGGTTGACGATGTCGATGAACACCGCGGGGTGCCCGCCGATCTTCACGAAGGGAAGCACTACGTAGATCGCGATGAGGACGGCGAAGATGACGTAACGAAGCCTGGTGAAGCGGCCCTTCACATCCGCCGGGTGCACGTAGTTTCGGCTGCCATCCGAACGAAGGGAGCTCGCAGGCTCGTCGACGACTGGCAGCTTCGTGGTCATTGTCCGGTGTCCTGTTCCTGTGCAGCGGCGTCGGTCGGCTCTGCGGCCTCGGCGGTCGTGCCACCCGGCTGCCAAAGCTCTCCTTCGGGACCTTTGCCGGGTACGTCGGTATTGCGGAGAGTCAGCACGTAGGCCACGACTTCCTTGACGCCTTGCTCGCCCAGAATGGGAGCCCACGGCGGCATGCCCTTCTCGGTGACGCCGTTGCTGACCGTCCCGTAGATGTCGGTGGGGGCTCCTCCGTGAATCCAGTACTTGTCGGTGAGGTTCGGTCCGAGCCCTTCACGCCCTTGTCCCTTGGTGTCGTGGCATGCCACGCATTGCGCCGTGAAGATCTCCTGGCCGGACGCGAGGGCGCTCTGGTCGTTGGTCAACGCCTCGAGCGATTCGTCGGAGACTACGCTCCGCTCCGCTTCAGCCGCGGCCACGGCATCCGCATAGCGTTCCCTTTGAAGCTTGCCGATGCCGTAGACGTGAAAATAGAACCAGTAGACCAACCCAAAGGCAATGGCTCCGTAAAACGTAAGCAGCCACCAAGCGGGGAGGGCGTTGTCGGCCTCCTCGATGTCGTCGTAGACGTGGAGGATCTCGCCTTGGATCTCGTCCGTTCGTTTCACCTCACTCATGGGGTACCTCCGCCTCCTCTTCCAAGGGAATCCTCGCGTATCGATCGGCTTCAGGGGCCTTCATTCGAGCGACCCGAACCACCACGACCAGAAAAACCACGAAAAACAAGACCAGTGCGATCAGCGGATAGAGCAGCACTGGGCTTTGTGCGAAGAACTCGGCAGCAAATCGACTCATCGTCCTGCTCCTTCGGCTTCGGCGGAAGCCAGTGACTCGGGCTCCGGCACGCGTCCGAGCCGCTGGAGATAGGCGATCAACGCCACCAGCTCGCTGTTGACCATGAGCTCACAGTCGTCCGTTCGTTCCTCACAGGTCGTCACGCCCCCGGCTTCGGCGAGCCCTGCCGCGATGGCGGCAGCCGACGTGCGAGCTTGCTCTTCCGCCGTCTGGATTTGCTCCGGCCGGTAGGGCACTCCCACGTTTCGCATTGCGCGGAGCTTCACCGGGGTCTTCGAGAAATCGATCGTCGAGGTCGCGAGATGCGGATACGCTGGCATGTTCGACCCGGGGGAGATCTCACGTGGGTTGATCATGTGCTTGTAGTGCCAGACATCGGCGTATTTGCCGCCGAGTCGGGCGAGGTCGGGTCCGATTCTGCGGGAGCCCCACTGGAAGGGATGATCGAAGATCGAGTCATCGATCGACGAAACCTCGCCGTAGCGAGCGCTCTCCCAGGTGAAGGGACGAATCATCTGCGAGTGGCAGGTGTAGCAACCCTCCTGGATGAACACGTCGCGCCCCTCGAGCTCGAGCGGCGTGTAGGGCACGTTCTTGGTGGTGCGGATCGTCTCCGGCACCGAGACGACCATGGGGACGATCTCTGCGACGCCGCCCACCAGGATGCCGATGGTCACGAGCACGGTAAAGACGCCCGCCCGGCCTTCCAATGCGCGGTGCCAGGAAACCTTTTCGGATTCGCGATCGCGAATCGCGATGGCGATGGCAGCCACGCCCCACATCAGTGCGATGATCGCCAAGACCGTGCTGACGAAGCCGCTGAAGAGAACGGTCCCGAACAGAAGGCCAATCACGATGATCGACGCGATGATCGGCTGGCCGAACAACAGCTTCGGCCACGGCACCTCGCGGGTGCGCGGCTCGGTCACGACGGGCACCTCGATCTCGCCGTCCACCGCGGCTCCGCTCTTGGCGGTCATCGCCAAGTTCCACGCCAACAAGACGAAGCCTGCGAGGTAGAGCAGACCGCCCACGAGACGGGTCCAGTACATCGGACGAATGGCAAGGAGGGTCTCGACGAAGTTCGGGTAGAGCAGACCGCCGGTCTCGCTGACCGCGCGCCACATCAAGCCCTGTGTGATGCCCGCCACCCACATCGAGACGATGTACAGAAGGATTCCGATGGTCCCGATCCAGAAGTGGAAATTCGCCGCTCCGCGCGAGTGCAGCTTGGTCCCGTAGAGCCGCGGCACCGCCCAATAGAACATGCCGGCGGCCATGAACCCGTTCCAGCCGAGCCCGCCTCCGTGGACGTGCGCGATGATCCAATCGGTGTAGTGCGCGAGACCGCTGACGCTCTTGATGCTCAAGAGAGGCCCCTCGAATGTGCTCATGCCGTAGAACGTCACGCCGGCGGCGAAGAACTTGAGGACGGGATCGGCCCGTAGCTTGTCCCATGCACCCCGGAGCGTGAGCAGGCCGTTGAGCATGCCGCCCCAGCTCGGCGCCCAGAGCATCAAGCTGAAGATCATCCCGAGCGTCTGGGCCCACTCGGGCAACGCCGTGTAGATCAAATGGTGGGGGCCGGCCCAGATGTAGATGAACACCAAGCCCCAGAAGTGAACGATCGAGAGCCGGTACGAGAAAACGGGCCGTTCCGCGGCTTTGGGCAGGAAGTAGTACATGATGCCCAAGATCGGCGTGGTCAGGAAGAAGGCGACCGCGTTGTGCCCGTACCACCACTGCACCAACGCATCCTGCACGCCGGCGAAAAGCGAGTAGCTCTTGAAGGCGCTCACCGGCACTTCGAAGCTGTTGACGATGTGCAACACCGCGACCGTGATGATGGTGGCGATGTAGAACCAAATCGCGACGTACAGATGTTTTTCGCGCCGGTTGGCCAAGGTCCAAAAGAAGTTGACCGCAAACACCACCCAAATGACGGCAATGGCGATGTCGATGGGCCACTCGAGCTCTGCGTACTCTTTGGCGGTGGTGATTCCGAGGGGCAGTGTGACGACGGCCGAGAGGATGATGAGCTGCCACCCCCAGAAATGAATCGAGGACAGAATGTCCGAGGCGAGCCGCGCCTTCGCCAGCCGCTGGGTCGAGTAGTAGACGCCCGCGAAGAGCATGTTGCCCACGAACGCGAAGATGACGGCGTTTGTGTGCAACGGTCTCAGGCGCCCGAAGGTCAACAGCGGCGGGAAGTTGGCAGGCCAGAAAGCGAGCTGCAAAGCCACGATGACACCCACCAGCATTCCGATGACGCCGAACAGCACCGACGCCCAGATGAACTGGCGGACGACTTTGTCGTTATAAACGATCCGCTGAGTTTCCATCCTCGTCCTCTTCCCTCTCCGTCGTTGGGGTCAGCGGCTTTTCGTCGTCAAGCGGCAGCAAGGCAAGTCGATCCGCATGATCGAAAGTTCCTTGTTTGACCGTCCAGGCGAAGAACGCCACTGCAACGCTCACCAAAATCACGCAAACGAAAATCAGTAAGATCAAGATCTCCACGAGAGCCCTCTCTGCGACAGTGCCATCACGGTGTACGCCAGCGTAATCAGCGAGCTGAGCGGCATTAGCACAGCTGCGACCCAAGGCTGCATCCAACCGGCCATCGCGATGGAAACCGCGACCAAATTATAAGCAATTGCGAACATCAGGATGCGGCGCACGACCTGCGCGAGCTCATCCGAAGCGCGCAGAACTTGCGCCACCGGATGGAGACCTGGGGACACGAAATAGAAATCACAGCGCGATGCCATGAAGGGCCGATTGACTGCCGGGGTCCCCGAGCAGGCGGCGATGCTCATGGCCGCTTGGTCGTTCAAGCCGTCGCCCACCAGCAAAGTCCGCGCTGGGTCGTGGGTCCGTACGTAGTCTGCTTTGTCGGCCGGGCTGTGGCCTCCGACGCAGGCGTCTTCCGGCATGCCCAAGCTCGCTCCGAGCGCACGGACTCTGCCCGGTGCGTCCCCACTGAGGATGCTGAGCTGATAGCCATGCGCCTCGAGCTTCCGAATCTCTTCCCCCGCGCCCGGCCGCAGCTGCTCGTCGGTCCGGAGGTTCGCGAGGATTCGTCCGTCCATCGAGAACGCGAGATCGCCCTCATCGACGGGTGCAGTGGCTGCCCATCCGGGGGCGCCCAACCGGTATTGGTGCGGACCGACCTCCGCGATGAGACCCCGACCGGTATGCTCTTCGACTTCGAGACGCACGTACCGTGCGGCTGGATGTCCTTCGAGGGCACGCCGCACAGCGACGCTCTTCGGATGGGAGCTCCGTGCAGCCATGTTGTAGAGCACTCCTTTGACCTCGTCCGGCAGCCCTTCGAGCACGGAAGGGTTCGCCACCTCGAGAACGCCCGTGGTGAGCGTTCCGGTCTTGTCGAAGACGATTCGTGTCATCGATCTCACGCGGTCGAGGAAGTCTCCCACACGCACGAAGACACCCGTGCGCCGCAATTGCGTCAGAACGAGCTCGTATGCAAGCGGTGTCGCGATTCCGAAGGCACAGGGACAGGTGACCACGAGAACGGCGGTCGCGACCTCGATCGCGAAGAGCGGGCTCGCGGCGCGCCACCAGTAACCGATGGCGGCGGCCGCCAGCACGAGGACTCCGATGACGTAGAATCGAGACAGACGAGACCACCATCGCGTCGACAAGGGACCGTCTCCCGCCGATGCCGGATCGCTTGCGAGGAGCCCGACCAGCGAGGACGCGGAAAAATCGGTCGACGCCGTGCCGGTGAACGCGCGGTCTCCGACGTTGAAGGAGCCTGCGGGGATCACGGTCCCTCGCTCGAAGCGCCGCGGGCGGCTTTCTCCGTCGATCCAGTCCAACGAGCACCGAGCCTGCTCGTCCCTCAGTCGCAGCTCGACGGGAACCAAATCGCCCGGGGCGATCAGAAGCTGGTCGCCTTCTCGAATGCCGATGCAATGAACGATTCGCACGACGCCGTCGCGGATTTCGCGAGTGAGTAGGCTTTCGGTCCCGTCATCCGCGAGGAGCTGTGCGCGATTGCGCTCGAGCATGCGCTGTTGCAGCCAACGACCGGCCAACATGAGCGCGACGAATACGGTCAAGGTGTCGATGTAGGCGGCCTGTCCGCCGGCGAAGAAGAAGGACCAAGTCGACCCCGAAAACGCGAGCACGATGCCGAGCGCGATGGGCACGTCGAGATGTAAGATGCCGCGCCGCACGGCGCGCCATGCAGAACCGATGAACACGGAGCCTCCCACCAGCACCGAAAGAACGCCTGCCGCATAGCTCAGTTGATTGAGCAGCTCGTAGATCGGTCCGTCTCGTAGGCCCACGTAGATTGCGGCCGCGAACAACATCACGTTGGCCGCAAGGGCCGCACAGATGCCGACACGGACGAGCAGGTCGTCCGACGGCCTCTCGCCGCCGGCTCGTGCGGGACCGAGGAGGTATCCCAAGCTTTCGACGGATTCGACCCAGTCGTGCAGGGGAAACTCGGGGCCGATACGAAGCTCGAGTCGCCCGAGGGCCGGATTGAGCGACATGCTTCCCGATCGGGAGCCCCCGCCCTGTCTACGGAAGAGCTCTTCGATGAGCCAGACGCACGCCGCGCAATGAATCCCTTGGACGTCCAGCTCGATACGACGGACACCCGTGTCCTCGAGACGTGCGGCTTCGATCAGCTCCAGCCACTTGTGGTCGACGCGACGGGAATCGAGGTCGGCCGGAGGAAGACCCGGGCCACGGCGAAGGTCGTAGTATCGAGTGAGCCCAGCCTTCTTCAGGATGGCGTGAACCGTTCTACACCCGCGGCAGCAGTAAGGCGCGAACGCGGTGTCGAGCAGCGGTTGGGCGCAGTGAACACACCGAAGCGCCGACAGGGCGCGCGGGGCGGGGGGGTCGCAGACGGTGGGTTGAGGAGCGGTCACGGAGCGGGATGGTGCGGATGTGCAGCCGGGCTCCCTGGCTCGTGAGCGGGTGCGTGGCACGAGCCTTCGTCGCCATGGCGCAGAGCATGAACCGGGCGAATGATGAACAGAATTGCACCGAGTGCCAAGACGACGGCGAGCAGTCGCGACGTCACCGGACCCGGTCGGCGCGCAACCCGCTGGAAAACCCAAGCGGCGCCGATCAAACCGAGGCCGCTGACCGTCGAAAAGGCGAGCATGCTGAGCGCCCCGAGCGGAGCGGAGCCGCTCGATGCTGCGATGAGGACCGCCGCTGCGAGCGCGCCGCACGGGAGGAGGGCCGTGCCGAGCCCGACCCAAAGCGGGTGTCGGCCAAGGGCTCCCAACGCGCGCGACGCAAACGATTCGCGCGCCTCCGCGTTTTTGCGGCGAAGCCTGACCAGAGGTTGGCTCGGCCGACGCCAAAGCCGCAGCGCCGCGAGGCCGAGGCCCATCGCGAGCGACCAGCTCAGCAGGGCGCTGCCCCAGCTTCCGGGGAGCGTCACCGCCGTCGCTCCGCCGACTGCGCCCGCGGCTCCACCCAACACCGAGTAGCTGAGCATTCGGCCGAGCTGATAGCGAAAACGGCCCGAGGCGCCTACCTCGCTACTGCAAGCATATGCCGCGAGGGGTCCGCACATCGCGGTGCAATGAGGAATCGAGGCGAGGCCAGCCGCGGCCCCGGCTACTACCGTGGTCCACATGGCGGCCTCGTAGGGTCGTTCGGAGCCGGGGTCACGCCGATGCCATAGCATCATTCCCTGCCTTTACAGCCCGCGCGCACCTCTTGCGCCGCCGTGGCCCGCAGCCGCAGAAAATGCGATGGATTGTGGCGGCCCGGGTGCTATTCCGAGCACCAAATGGCCGAAACGGACCGCAGTATGGTTCCACGGGAGCACGGCGCGTACGCGGAGCTGCTCTTCCCCATCGCGACGGTGGTGCTCGGCGGGTCCCCAACCCCGTCCACCTGGTTGATGACGCTGGCGGCCATCACGGCGTTTCTCGCCAACGAGCCTTTGCTCGTTTTGCTCGGCCAGCGGGGAGCCCGAGTCAAGAGACAAGACGGGCCTCGGGCCAGACGCGCGCTGATCCTCTACGTCTTGATCGCTCTCGCCGCTGGGCTCGGAGGGCTCATGATCGCCCCGCGTGGTGTCCGCATCGCCGCGATCTTGCCGTTGCTGTTGGGGGGAGGGCTCGTGCTGACCGCCTTTCAGGGTTTGGAGCGCAGCGTATTCGGGGAATCGTTGGCGGCCGCGGCGCTGTCTTCGATTGCCGTGCCGTTGGGCCTGTCGGCCGGTCTGATGCCGCTCACGGCGATGTCGGTCGCCTTGATTTGGCTGATCATTTCCTCCCTCGGGACCTCCATCGTGCGTCTCACGGTGGCTCGCACCAAGGCGAAGTCCCTGGAGGCCGAATCGATGGTGGCGTTCAAGAGGGGAATTCTGGTGCTGACCTGTCTCGTGGTGGTCACGGTGGGTGTGGGTGCGCCGTTCGGTTCCCGTGCCGGTCTTTGGGTCTTCGCGGCCGCGGTCCCCATGGCGCTCGTGGTTCTCGTGATCGCCGCCCTCCAGCCGACCGCGCGCAGACTACGGCTCATCGGGTGGAGCCTGGTGGCCGCAAACCTTTGCTCGTTGATCGCCGTGGTCACTACGCTAAAGATCATTCAGGATTTCAAGGCCGTGGAACCGACCTTGCCCTTCCCGATGTTTTAGCTTTCACCCCGGCAAGTTGGAGAGGAGAAGCCTGTGCTTGCAAAAGACATCATGACCGAAAACCCCATGACCGCGACCGAGCTCATGTCCGTCGCGGAAGCGATCGGGCTCCTTTTCGAGCTCGACGTTCGGCATCTACCCGTGGTGCGAGGCACCGAGCTCGTCGGCATCGTGAGCGACCGGGATCTTCGCAGCTTCACCGAACCCAACGAAGACGACGTGATCGAGGCGATGGACGATGCGCGCTCGGCGACGATCGGATCCTTCATGAATACGGATCCAGTAAAGGTCGATCCCGAAACGAACGTCAGAGACGTCCTGGACTTGATGCTGTTGCATCGGGTCGGCGCGATTCCGGTCTGCGATCTCGACACCGGTGATTTGATGGGAATCGTCAGCTACGTCGATCTGCTCCGCGTGCTTCAGGAGACGCTGGAACCGGCGTGAAGCTGATCACGTCGCACGACACGACCGATTTCGATGCGTTGGCTTCGTGCATCGCTCTTCAGCGACTGCTCCCCGGAGCCGTGATCGGGCTCCCAGGCGGGGTTGCGCCCAACGTGCATCAGTATTTGAGCATCCATGGCGATCGTTTTCGGACGAAGCGATGCGCCGATTTGAATCTGGAGGACGTCGATCTACTGGCCATCACCGACGTCCGAAGCCGCCGCCGCCTCGGCCACGTCGAGTCGGTGATCGAGCGTGCGATTCGCAGCCCGCGAAGCGTCCGTGTGGTGGTGTGGGATCACCATCCGAGCTCGCCGGACGACGTCCAGGCCGACGAGGAGCACGTGCAGCCAGTCGGCTCGGTCACCACCTTGCTCGTCGAAGAGCTGCGGGCGCGAGGGCTGACCCTCGACCGGGAAGAGGCCACCCTCTACTCGTTGGGAATCCACGAGGACACCGGATCGCTCGCCTACGCGCGGTCGAGCTCGCGGGACGCGTCGGCGCTCGCATGGTTGCTCGGGCAGGGAGCGCAGCCCGGTTTGCTGCAACGATTCTTGAGGCCGTCCTTGCGCCCGGATGAGCGCAAGCTCTTGGTGCGGTTGCTCGAAGTCGTGCAAGAGGAGCCTCGCCCCGGCGCATCGATTGGAATCGCCGTGTTGGAAACCGATGACGTGCCTTCAGGTCTTGCGGACGTATCGATGGAAGCGTTTCGTATCCTGCCGCACGACGCCGTCTTTTGCATCTACCATCTCTCGAACGGCAAGACCCACGTCATCGGCCGCGCGCAGGCGAACAGCATCCCAATCGGAGCGATTCTTCGGGCGCTTGGCGGGGGAGGGCACGCGGGTGCTGGCTCCGCGACCGTGCGTGACGTTCCACTCGACCAAGTGCTCGCTCGGTTGAGAGACGCCATCGAGCAATGCTCGCGCGAACCGCAGCTCGTGCGTGACCTCATGTCGAGCCCGGTGCGGACGGTGTGCCCCGAGATGCCATTGTCCGAGCTCGCAGAGTCCCTACGCGAGTGGGGCCATACCGGAGCGCCGGTGGTCCGAGACGGCAAGCTGGTGGGTGTCGTGTCGCGTCGTGACGTGGAAAGAGCCCGACGGGAGGGCCGGGAAGATCTTCCGATCGCGAGCTGCATGGCCCGCCCGGTGCGAACGGTGCGCCCGGACGCGCCTCTTTCCGAAGCGCTCGACCAAATGCAGACCTACAACATCGGCCGTCTACCCGTCATTCAGGACGGACGGATCGTCGGGATCGTCTCACGCGAGGACGTGCTCGGATACCTCTACGAGCAGCGCGCGACGGACGTCACGGAAAGTTGAGCGGGCTCCGTCGAAAGGTGACCTCGTATCGGCCCGCACACCGACCGAGAAGCTCGAGGGTGCCCGACATGCGGTCTTCGGTCTCTTCGAGACCGGGTCCGAGCGGCACGTCCACCTCCACCGTGAGGACGTTGCCCTCCGCGAGAATGCCGACCTCTTCTGCCGAATCGTCCTCGTAGGTGCAATAGCCGACGTCCTCGTCCACGACGGGTAGCCACCATCCGCCTCGCAAGTGGAGTTGGTCACCGCAGAGCCGGCCTTCGATTCGGTATTCCTCATCCACGACGATCGAGACGTCGTTGCCTTCCTGCTCGAACAGCCAGTCGAGCGCACACGACTCGAACGTCTCGCCCGGCGACGCGCCATCGCATCCTTCCGAGAGGATCGTGACCGTCCCATTGTCGTACCACGCGGTTCCATCGAGGTTTACGATGGGAGGCTCGTTGCAATCCGGCAGCTCTCCGGTGCCCGGGATGAAGTAGGTGTCCGGGGTGCAGCTCCCGAAAAGCACGATGGCCCCGATCCATCCGATCGCCCGCATGAGTGACACTTACCACACCTGAAGCCGTTCGATGAGGGCGAAATTGGGGTAGACTCCCGGACCGCGCATGCGGGTAAAAATTCGAAAAGGGCTCGACATTCCCATCGCTGGAGCGCCGGAGCAGCGCATCGAGCCCGCCAACCAGGTGGGTTGGGTCGCGCTCGTGGCACGGGATTACCGAGGGCTGAAGCCACAGCTCCACGTCGAGGTCGGGAATCGAGTCCGCTTGGGCCAGACGCTGTGGACGGACAAACGCAACCCGGTGGTCCGGTTCGTTTCGCCCGGCTGTGGAGAGGTCGTGGCGATTCACCGTGGCGAGCGGCGTTCTCTCGAATCGGTGGTGGTGCGTTTGGAGGGCGACGAGGAAGAGGTCTTTCCCTCGTTCGAACGATCCGCGTTGGCCTCTTTGGATCGCGATGAGGCCCGATCCGCGTTGTTGCAATCGGGTTGTTGGACTGCGCTTCGAACGCGCCCCTTTGGAAAGGTGCCGCTCGCGGACGCCACACCGCACTCGATCTTCGTCACCGCCATCGATACCAACCCGTTGGCTGCCGATCCAAGGGCCATCATCGCCGAACGTGCGCAGGAGCTGTTCGACGGCGTGGCGATCTTGAGCCGCCTGACCGACGGTCGGGTCTACGTGTGCAGGGGGCCGGGACCCGACCTCGAGCTGCCCCAGATCGAAGCCGTCACGCCCGTCGTGTTCGAAGGCCCGCACCCGGCCGGTCTTCCAGGCACCCACATCCACTTCCTCGATCCGGTCGGCCCCCACAAGTCGGTTTGGCACGTGAGCTATCAGGACGTGATCGCCATCGGATCGCTCTTCACGAGCGGCCGGATCCTCACCGAACGAGTGGTCGCGCTCGGAGGACCGGTGGTTCGTCGGCCTCGCCTACTCCGGACGCGAATGGGGGCCAGCACGAAAGACCTCCTCGAGGGCGAGCTCGACCCCGTCGAATGCCGCGTCATTTCGGGCTCGGTGCTCGGTGGGCGCCGCGCTGCCGGGCTCGCGCAGTATCTCGGTCCATACGACCTGCAGATCAGCGTGCTCCGGGAGGACCGCAGCCGCCACTTCTTGCGTTGGTTGGCTCCGGGCTTCGACAGCTTTTCGGCCATTCGCGCGTTCACCTCGGCGCTTCGGCCGCGCAGTCACCGATTCCCGCTCACGACGTCGCAGCATGGAAGCCCCCGCGCCATGGTCCCGATCGGCAATTTCGAGAAGGTCATGCCGCTCGACATTCTGCCTGCCCCGCTGCTCAAAGCGCTCGTCGTGCAAGACATGGAGACCTCGAAAGCGCTCGGCTGCCTCGAGCTCGACGAAGAAGACCTCGCGCTCTGCTCATTCGTTTGCTCCAGCAAGTACGAATACGGATTGGCCTTGCGACGAACCCTCGATCTGATCGAAAACGGTGGCTGATGCGTCCACTGCGAAAGCTCTTGGACCGACTCGAGCCCTACTTCGCACGTGGCGGCCGCCTCGCGGATTATCAGGCGATCTACGAGATGATCGACACGCTCCTCTATTCGCCTCCAGACGTGTCCCGGCATCAGCCGCACGTGCGCGATGCTCTCGACTTGAAGCGCGTCATGGGGCTGGTGGTGATCGGTGTCACGCCTTGTGCGTTCGTCGCGATGTGGAACACGGGCCATCAGGCGAATCTCGCGATCGAAGAGCTCGGCCTCTCGGGCCCCGAGGGCTGGCGGGGAGCGTTGATGGCGGCTCTCGGCATCGGCCACGATCCTGGATCGGTCGCGGCTGCGACGTTTCAAGGGCTTCTGTATTTTCTCCCGATTTACGTGGTCACGATTTTGGCCGGCGGCTTTTGGGAAATCCTCTTCGCCGGCATCCGAAACCACGAGATCAACGAGGGATTCTTCGTCACCTCGATTCTGTATGCGCTGACGTTGCCCGCGACCACTCCCCTCTGGCAGGTGGCGATTGGAATTTCTTTCGGTGTCGTCATCGCAAAGGAGGTTTTCGGGGGCACTGGGAAGAACTGGATGAATCCCGCGCTCGCAGGCAGGGCCTTTCTATACTTTGCCTACCCCGTCGAGATGTCCGGAGAGTCCGTCTGGGTGCCCCCTGTCGACGTCGTCACGGGAGCCACCCCCCTCGCGATCGGTGCCGAAAGCGGCGTCGATGGAATCGTCGAGCAGGGCGTGCGCTGGATGGACGCGTTCTTGGGCAACATTCAAGGATCGCTCGGTGAAACGTCGGCGTTGGCTTGTCTGATCGGCGGTGCGTTCATCGTCTACACCGGCGTCGCCTCCTGGCGAATCATCGCCGGAGTGATGATCGGCATGGTCGCCACGGCCGTGGCCTTCAACCTCATCGGCTCGCAAACCAATCCCATGTTCGCCATGCCCTGGCATTGGCACTTGGTTCTCGGGGGCTTTGCGTTCGGAATGGTCTTCATGGCCACCGACCCCGTGACCGCCTGCGTCACGAATTCGGGCCGCTGGATCTTCGGGTTTTTGGTCGGCTCGCTGACCGTGGTGATCCGAGTCGTGAACATCGCGTTTCCGGAAGGGATCATGCTCGCGATTCTCTTTGCCAACATCTTCGCGCCGACCATCGATTACTTCGTCATGCAGGTCAACATCGGCAGGAGGTTGCGGCGCAATGCCTGAGCCTCGCGAATCCGACGTTTCGATTCAGAGGCGCGAGTCGGTGGCCCGAACCCTGATCGTGGCTTTGTGCGTGAGCCTGGTGTGTTCCTCGTTCGTCGCTTCCGCTGCGGTCTTGCTGAAGCCACGTCAGATGGAAAACGCGCGCATGGACATGCGTCGCAACATCTTGGAGGTCGCCGACATCGGCGACTCGAACGCCTCCGTCGACGAGCGCTTCGCGAGCATCGAACCGAAAATCATCGACTTGGAAACCGGCTCGTACGTCGAAGACGCCGATGCGAGCCAATTCGATCCGGTCGCGGCGTCCCGCGACCCCGACCGAAGCATCGCAATTCCGCCGGAGCTGGACCTCGCAAGGTTGGGACGTCGGGCCGATCGGGCCCTGGTCTACCTCGTCAGCAAGGAAGACGAGATCCGAAAGATCATCCTACCGGTCTGGGGTTACGGGCTGTGGTCCACGTTGTATGGCTTCGTCGCGCTGGAACCCGACGGCCGCACGATCTCGGACATCACCTTCTATTCGCACGGGGAGACGCCGGGGCTCGGGGACTTCATCGAGAAACCCGACTGGCGCGCGCTGTGGCAGGGCAAAGAGGTGTACGACGAGTCCGGAGACGTGGCGATTCGGGTCGTGAAAGGCAGGGTGTCCGCGGACGATCCGCGCGCCAGATACCTCGTCGACGGGGTGTCCGGTGCCACGCTCACCGGAAACGGAGTCACCAACTTGATGAGGTATTGGTTCGGTGACCACGGGTACGGACCGTACTTGCGCCAGCTGCAAGGAGGAGAAACCGAGTCATGAGATCCGCCGCCAAGCGCGCACTGATCGATCCGATCGTCGACGACAACCCCGTCACGCTGCAAGTGCTCGGTATCTGCTCCGCGTTGGCGGTGACGACGTCGCTGGTGCCTTCCCTCTACATGTGTGTTGCGCTCACCGTGGTGGCGTCCCTGTCGAACGCGGCCGTGAGCTCGATCCGGAAGATACTTCCGAGCAGCATTCGGATCATCGTCCAGATGACCATCATCGCTTCTCTGGTCATCGTGGTCGACGAGTCTCTCAAAGCATTCGCATTCGAGACGAGCCGGGAGCTCTCCGTCTTCGTGGGCCTGATCATCACGAACTGCATCGTGCTCGGTCGCACGGAAAGCTTCGCATCGAAGAACCCGGTCGGCTTGAGCTTCCTCGACGGTGTCGGCAACGGGTTGGGATACAGCCTGATTCTGATCCTGGTGGCCAGCACCCGCGAGCTGCTCGGGTCCGGCAAGTTGCTCGGTTACACCATCTTGCCCACGGTCGGGGAGGGCGGTTGGTACAACCCGAACGGAATGATGCTGCTTCCGCCGAGCGCCTTCTTCGTCATCGGTCTCCTCATCTGGGGGCTTCGGAGTTGGAAGGCCGAGCAGGTCGAGCAGCCCGAGTTTCGCATTCACGAGGTTCACCGAAAGGAGGCGTTCTGATGCGCGGGTATACGGAGCTCTTCATCGAAGCGGTTTTCGTCGAAAACCTGGCGCTTTCCTTCTTCTTGGGAATGTGCACGTTCCTCGCCGTCTCGAAGCGAATTCAAACCGCGTTTGGTCTGGGCGCGGCGGTCATCGTCGTTCAGGTGATCACCGTTCCCGTCAATACTTTTCTCCATCAGTACGTGCTCGATGAAGGTGCGCTCGCCTGGGCTGGCTTGCGCCACGTCGACCTCAGCTTCCTGGGGCTGGTCACCTACATCGGGATCATCGCAGCCATGGTCCAAGTGCTGGAAATGGTGCTCGATCGACATTTCCCCCGTCTCTTTCACGCGCTGGGCATCTATTTGCCTTTGATCACCGTCAACTGCGCCATCCTCGGGGGAACGCTGTTTTCCGTGCAGCGCGACTACACGCTCTCGGAAAGCGTGGTGTACGGCATCGGCAGTGGTTTCGGCTGGGCCCTCGCTCTGGTCGGGCTCGCCGGCATCCGTGAGAAGCTCAAGTACAGCGACGTGCCCGCGGGGCTCCAGGGCCTCGGGATCACGTTCATCATCGCCGGTCTCATGTCGCTAGGCTTCATGGCGTTTGCCGGGATTCAGCTCTGAGGGTCGCGCGCGATGCTCGAAATCTTCCTCGCCGTCGCAGTTTTCACGTTCATCGTGGTTTCCCTGTCTGCGGTGATCCTGCTGGCGCGTGCTCGATTGGTCGAGACGGGCCCCGTCCGACTCGTCGTCAACGACGACCGTGAATTCGAAGTGCCCGCGGGCCTGAAGCTGCTGGGCGCGCTTGCGCGGGTCGGACTGTTCTTGCCGTCGGGCTGTGGGGGCAAGGGAACCTGTGGGCAATGCCGCGTCACCGTGCTCGAAGGCGGGGGGCCGCTTCTGCCGACGGAGGAGTCCCTCATCGGACCGCACGAAGCCACACAGAACGTTCGCTTGGCTTGCCAGATCACCCTCCGCGAGAACACGCGTGTGCGGGTGCCGGATCAAGTCTTCGGCGTCCGAAAGATCGAATGCCACGTGCGTTCGACTCGAAGTCTCAGCACCTTCATCAAGGAAATCGTGCTCGAGCTACCACCTGGGGAAAAGATCGAGTTTCGGGCGGGCGGGTACATCCAGGTCGAGTGTCCGCGGTACCACGCCAAGTTCTCGGACTTCGACATCGCTCCCGAGTTTCGCGAGGCCTGGGACCGGCACGACCTGTGGCGCTTCGAGGCAGGAACCGACAGCCCGACCAGCCGCGCCTACTCGATGGCCAATTACCCGGAAGAAAACGACATCGTGCTTCTCAACATCGGCATCGCGCTCCCTCCTCCCGGTTCGTCCGACGACGTTCCCCCGGGCGTGGTCTCGTCCTATCTCTTCGCTTTGAAGCCTGGCGACGTGTGCACCGTCGCGGGACCCTACGGCGAGTTCTTCGCCAAGGATACGGACAAGGAAATGGTGTTCATCGCAGGGGGCACGGGGATGGCGCCGATGCGATCGCACATCTTCGATCAACTGAAGCGCATCAAGACCGACCGGAGGATGTCGTTCTGGTTCGGCGTACGCAGCAAGCGTGACATTTTCTACGAGGAGGAGCTCCAGCGTCTGGCCGAAGAGCATCCGAACTTCACGTTCCACGTCGCGCTCTCCGAGCCGCGGGAAGGCGACGATTGGGATGGTCCGGTCGGATTCATCCATCAGGTGCTTCACGACGAGTACCTCGCACACCACCAGGCTCCCGAGGACTGCGAGTACTACATGTGCGGTCCGCCCTTGATGATTTCCGCCGTCCAGAAGATGCTGGGAGACCTGGGTGTACCCGACGAGAACGTGATGTTCGACGATTTCGGAGGTTGATTCCGATGTGGCTCTACGTGATCAGCTTCGCGGTCTTCCTCCTCGCCGTGCTCGGTCTCGGCCTCGGGCGACTCTTCGGGCGGGAGGGGATCCGGGGTAGCTGCGGAGGCCTGAACGGCCCTGAGGGCGGCTGTGGGCTGTGCGGCCGGGGAGCGGCCGAGGCCCCCGAATGTCCGCGGAGGGCCGGTCGATGAGCTCGATCCGCGACGTCAGCGTGCGAGATTTCATGATCACCAATCCCGTGGTGTTCACTCCGGATACCGACTTGCTCGATGCGGTGCGAGTGCTGATCGAACGGCGAATCTCGGGCGCTCCCGTCGTCGATGACCGGGGCAACCTCGTGGGAATCCTGACGGAAGGCAACTTCTTGAAGGCTGCTTTGGTCGCCGGCTACCAAGGCGAGCGCGGTGGCACGGTGGGCGAGCACATGAGCCCGGCAGTGGAGGTCGTGCATGCGGGCGACAACTTGCTCGACGTGGCGATGCGCTTCGTCGAGTCCGGCTACAAGCGCTACCCGGTCATTCAAGACAATCGCCTCGTTGGCGTGTTGCGAAGAAGGGACGTGCTGCGCGCGGTCATCGAGTCGTTTGGCGTCGGACGCTGAGCCAACGGCCGTGCGCGCCTCACTCGAAGGTCGTCGCCCAGACGTCCGAGCCCTCGCGCCACACCACGACGGCCTGACTCAGCTCGTTCACCGCGAGGCTCGGCTGAAACGCGGAGCCAGTGCGCTCGTCGAGGCCGAGCACCACGGCGGCGCTCCATTGGCCGGCGCTGTAGGTGTGCGCCAAGGCGTCCGCTTGGTCCTCCTGCGGGAGCACCTGCGCATAGACGACGAAGGCGTTTCCCTCTGCATCCATCGCCACCCGGGGCTCGCCGCTGATCGCACCTTCGGCGAGAATCACCGGAGACCCCCAACCCCGGCCCGGCACGTACCGGCTTGACGCCACTTGAAGGGGTGCTCCGTTCACCTGCGCGGACTGGAGCCAGACGGCAGTCCCCTGACCTTGGGGATCGACTGCCACGTCGGGGTCGGACGCCGTGGCGGCGCGATCGAGTCGGACCGGAGCCGTGACCTCGCCGGATTCGGGATCCCACGCACTGGACCAAACGCGGTATGCGAGACCTGCGGTCCGCTCCCAGACGAAGAGAGTGCTTCCGGCCGCGGGGATCGCGAGCTGGGGCTCGAACGCGTTGCCCATGGTGTCCTCTTCGATCCTGGCGGCCTCGGCCCAGCCTGTCTCCGGGTTGAAACGATTGCCGAAGACGTTGAAACCGATCCCGGTGGGTGCCTGGGACCACACCGCCCATCCGTCCCCGTCCGGATGGAGCGCGATCTGCAGCCCTCGAGGAGTGCCCGGCTCGTTGTCGATGATGATGGCTTGGTCCCACCCCACGGTCGCGTCGAAATAGCTCGCCCAGGCGCCCGTGCCGGTTTCGAATACCGCCATCACGTGGCCCATGGCGTCGACGGCGAGCCGCGCATCGCCCACCGTGGACTCCTCGTCATAGATGACCTCGGCATCGCCCCAGCCGTCAGGGGCGACATACCGCCGCGAAACCAAGCCGCGAAGCACCGGATCGACGAAGTCACCCCACGCCGCCGTGGCGACACCGGCTTCGTCGACGATCACGTCGGGCTTCGACGTCTGCGTCGGATCCATCGCATTGCCGTCGGTCGAGCCGATCTGGACGTCGCCCTCCCATCCGCTCTGAAAGAGATACCGGTTCGCCCAGACGTGGTGCTCGCCGAGGAACGACTGCACCCACACGGCAAAGGCTTCGCCGTTCGTTCCGATGGCCGCTTTCGGATTGAGCGCCGTTCCGTCGTGGGAGTCGATGACGACGGGCGGTTGCCACGAGCCGGTCAATGGCGCGCCACCCGCGCCTCCGCCGCCCGCGGTTCCACCCGCGCCGGCACCTCCACCCGCTCCACCTGCGCCGCTGGCGCCACCTGCGCCTGCCGAGCCACCCGCGCCCCCTACACCGGCGCTCCCCCCTTCGCCGCCCGCGCCGCCGTCGGGGTCGGTGCCGCCGTCGAGACCGATGAGACCCCCATTGTTCGAATAACAGCCCGCGAGCGCGATGAGCGCGACGGTCACGAGCAACACGCGGTGTCTGAGTTCAGTCATGGGAGCTCCGCTGGGGTCCAACGGCAACGGGAGCGCCCAGGAGTATCAGCTCTGCATCACCATTGACAAGGTGGTCGTGGCGCGCACACGGATCGAGGGGA